>DAINRQ010000044.1:43038-46493 GCA_036741775.1 Gemmatimonadaceae bacterium
TCGACGACGCAGCGGTCGTATAAGCCGGACCCTGTGGCGTTCTGAACGATCCGAACGTTCGAGATCCGCGCGAGCATGTTGTAGTAGCGCTCGCGTATCGCGTACATGAGACGATTCTCCTTGCTCGCCTCTTTTACCGTCATCACCGCCTTGAACCCCTCCTCCCATTTGGCGATCAACTCCGGGATCAGCTCCGGAGGGTCCTGAAAATCGGCCACGATGCCGATCACCGCGTCGCCGTGAGCCTGCAACAACCCGTGAAACGAGGATCGAACGGGCCCGAAATTCCGCGCGTTGACGATGACCTTGACATTGGGGTCTTGCTCGGCGAGCGATCGCAGGATCGCGACGGTTCTGTCTGTCGACGCGTTATCGATGAACAGGTGCTCGTAGCGATAGTGTGGTAGCTTCGCGAACTCCTCCTTCACGGCTCGGTACAGAGGCTCGACGTTCTCCTCTTCGTTATAACAGGGCGTCAATACGGTAATCAGCTTCATCTGATCTGTATGGCGCAGGGAGTCGGGCGCTGATCGACGGCGAGAGGAGGTAAATTCTACTCAACACGGCTCCGCTCGGAACGACAAAGGCGGGTCTATCGCTGAGGCGGCCACCGCGTGATGGACGCGCGCCGCCTCCAATGAGTTACGCGGCGTCTACCGTACCGCGCGTCTCGTGACCCCGTTCGACTCGACGGCAAGCTCCCCGGCGTGAACACGAGCGATGCGCAGGAGGCGCCCCGTGAAGAGGTCGAACGACGCCAGCGCCTCCGGCCCCTCGCCGCGCAAACGAAGCGTGTACGCCGCGCGGCCGCTCGGCTCGAGTCCCACGAGCATCCCGCCGCTCCACACCAGCGATACGACCTCGCTGCTGTCGCCACGTTTCACGCGCACGTAACTCCGTGAGTCCGTCGGGGAGTCCACGGCCGTCCCGACGACCGAGACACGCTGCGCGATCGAGTCGCCGAGCGTCTCGCGGAGCCTGCCGAGGAACGATCGCCGCGCGTCAACCGGGATGCTCGCGTGCATGAACGACTCCGCGCCATCACTCGCTTCCACCGCCGCGAGCAAGCGCTCGGCGCGCGCGTCAACTTCCAGCGCACGCTGCGCCGCGAGCGAGTCGTGCCCCGCCAGGGCGGCGACGCCCGCCGCGTCGGCGGCACCCACCAGCACCGTGTCGCCCGACAGCCAGAGATCGATGAGCCCGCCGTTCGCGAGCTCGTACCTGCCGGGAAGGGATTCCAGCTCCGCGGCCGCGAGCGACGTCACGGCGGGTGGCAGCGGGACGTCCTCGCCGCGCGAGATGCGCGCCACGTAGTTCAGCATGATCTCGCGATAGCCGCGCCCGCGAACCCTCACGTTCGACGCGAACGCCACCACGAGGTCCTCGTCGGCGTAGTGGCGCAGCTCCGCGTTGAAGCCCCCGATGTCCCCCGCGGCCTGCCGGAGCGTCCCGGTGGGAAGGTCGATCAGCATCCACCCGAGGGCCTGGTGCAGCCTAACGCGCGGCGAGAAGACCGGGGCGAACAGCGTGTCGCGCTCGGTATGGGGCAGGACGTCCCCGCGGAGAAGGGCCGAGTACCATCGATGGAGATCGGCAGCCGTCGTGATGATCGAGCCGGCACCGACGAAACGGGGAAGGGCGGGGATGTCGCCGAGCGTCGTTTCAGCGCTACCGTCGGTGTACGAACGGACTGCGAATGCGCTCCAGCGTGCGCGCTCACCGGCGAACCCGGTCTCCCTCAGGCCGGCACGCTCGAACATGGACCGCAGGTACTGCTCGTACGTCGTGCCCGCCGCGCGCTCGATCACGCCAGCGAGGAGGATGTAGCCGGCCGTCGAGTACTCCCAACGGGTCCCTGGCTGGAACAGCAGCGACTCGGCCAGCATCTCCCGCATGACCGAGTCGCGGGTGGCCCGCCCGAACAACCCCGACGTTGGCAGGTAGGGGAGGCCAGCGGTGTGCGAGAGCAGCTGTCGGACGGTGATCGCCCGCTTGTCCGCCGGCACGTCGGCGAAGAACCGCCCTAACGAGTCGTCCAGCGAGAGCTTGCCGTCGGCCCTGAGGCGCAACACGGCGGCGGCCGTGAACTGCTTCGCGAGCGACCCAACGAAGAACGGCGTCGCGGCAGTGATGGGGACCTGGCGTTCGCGATCCGCCAGCCCGTAGCCCTTGGCCAGCACGACCTCGCCGCGATGGGCGACGACGATGGCGCCGCTGAACCCGTGGTACGCGGCGCGGGTGAAGAAGGAGTCGACGCGCGCGCCGAGCTCGCCGCGCACGACGGCGTTGGCCGGTTGCGCCGCTCCCTTGTCGCTCGCGGCAATCGACGCCGCGGCGGCAATGCCCCACGCAATCCGGCCCAATCGCATGCGCCACGCTGGGTCCGAGGCAGGGGAGCGGCGAGGTTAGCGACACCAAGTGAACACAGGCGGGACGAACGGGACGGTTCGTGGGACGAGTGGCAACAGGCTGCGAGCCGGAAGGCCAGCTGGTGGCTGGCAGGTTGCTGGCTGAGGCTGGTGGCTGCTCGCTACCAACGGCGGCTGGTGGCAGGCTGCCAGGCTGGGAGCTGATCGCTTGTCAGCCAGCTGCCAGCCGCTGTCAGTAGCCCTCCAGCTCGGAGCTGCAGCTAGCAACCTGCCAGCTCCCAGCTGGCCTCCCAACTGGCAGCCCCGGTTCCCCGGTTCCCCACGGTTCATTCCCTCAACACTTGATTGAATCAACAGTTGAGGCTATACTCGCCCGTATGACCGCCCGCGAGCTCGACCTCCTGCAAGGCACGCTCGACGTGCTCGTCCTCCGCGCCCTCTCGTGGGGCCCCAAGCACGGCTACGCCGTCGCGCGCTTCATCCGCGAAGGCTCCAACAACTCCTTCCGCGTCCTCGACGGCGCGCTCTACACCTCGCTCCACCGCATGGAAGAGCGGGGGTGGGTCGAGGCCGAGTGGGGACTCTCCGACAAAGGGAAGCGCGCGAAGTTCTATCGCATCACGACAGCGGGGCGGCGCGCGCTCCGCGCCGAAACCGAAAGCTGGAACCAGTACGTCGCCGCGGTCGCGGGCGTGATGTCCGCTAGTTAGGCAACGCGCAACCGTCCTCAGCGTCACGTTGTCACACCGGCAATGCCCACTCCCGCCTGGCGCCGCTATCTCACGTTCTGGCGTGCCAACGTCGCACGTGACGTCGATGACGAGCTCCGCTTTCACCTCGACGAGCGCACCGCCGATCTCATTGCGAGCGGCCTAACGCCAGTCCAGGCGCGCCGGCAGGCGCTCGACGAGTTCGGCGACGTGGACGCCGTGCGGTCGAGCCTCCGCGACATCGACCAGCGCATCCTCGACAACCGTGGCCGTACGGAATGGAGGAGTGTCATGAGGGACGAGATCCGCCACGCGCTTCGGCGGCTGGCCCGACAGCCGGCGTTCACCGTGCCCGCGATCCTCACGCTCGCCCTGG
>DAINRQ010000044.1:46503-51243 GCA_036741775.1 Gemmatimonadaceae bacterium
TTTTTCTGTCTTGTTTCTATTTGTTTTTTTGTTTTTTTTTTTTTTTTTTTTTTATTTATATATTTTTTTTTTTGTTCTTTTCTTTTTTTTTTTTAATGATACGGCGACCACCGAGATCTACACCGTCCTCGACGCGGTCGTCCTGCGCCCGCTCCCGTACGCGAACGCCGACCGCCTCGTGTACATCGACTCGCCGGTCCCCGGACTCGGCGCCGACACGCGGTGGTGGCTCGGCCGACACGAGATGTTCTACTTCAAGCAGAACGCGCGGGGCGTCGAGGACCTCGGGCTGTATCAGAAGAGTTACGTCAACGTCCTCGGCGACGCGGGTGCGCGAGCTGAACGCGTCCCGTCGGCGATGGTGAGTGCTTCGCTGTTCGACGTGCTCGGGTTCCGGCCGCACGCGGGGCGACTCCTCACGCCGCAGGACAACCTGAATCCCGATCGCCCGACGGTCGCCGTGCTCGGCTACGAGTTCTGGGTGCGACGCTTCGGCGGCGATCGCGCGATGGTTGGCAAGACGTTCGACGTCGAGGGATTCCCGATCGAGATCGTAGGCGTGTTGAAGCCTGGCGCCCACCTGCCTGACGAGCGCGTGGACGTCTGGATCCCCGCCCACATCGACCCCGCGATGCCGGCGCGGAACAACCACACGTGGTTCGGCATCGGGCGCTTGCGGCCCGGCTACACCGCCGTGGCGCTCGAGCGCGAGCTCGTGCCACTCGTCAGGCGGTTCCCCGAGGTCTTCCCGACGGCGTACTCCGAGCGGTTCATGGAGAGCTCGGGGTTCACCACGGCGGTGACGCCGCTTCGCGAGTGGGTCGTGGGCGACGTCGTGACGCGGGCGCTCTGGATTCTGCTCGCGTCGGTCGCACTCGTGTTCCTCGTCGCGGCAGCGAACGTCGCGAACCTGTTTCTCGTCCGCACGGACGCCCGCCGGCGCGAGATGGCCATGCGCATGGCGCTCGGCGCCGGACGCTCGCACATGGCCGCGCACTTCCTCGTCGAGGGACTCGTCCTCTCGTGCACCGCGGCCGTGATTGGCGTGCTCGTCGCGTACGCGGGGCTCCGCGGTCTCGTCTCAGCGGCGCCAGCGGGGATTCCACGACTCGTCGAGGTGCACCTCACGGGCTCGGGCATTGCCGTGGCCGTTCTGCTCGCGATCGTCACGGGTGTGGTGTTCGCCTTGATCCCGATGGCGCACGCGAAGGTCGATGTGAACACGTTGCGCGAAGGTTCGCGAACGCTCACCGCGAGCCGTCGCCGGCATGCGATACGCGGCGCGCTCGTTGCCGGCCAGGTGGCACTCGCGCTCGTCCTGCTCGCTGCGGCCGGGCTCCTGATGCGGAGCTTCCAGAATCTCCGTGCCGTAGAGGCGGGCTTCGTTCCCGACGGCGTTCTCACCATGGCAGTCTCGCTTCCCGCGGCTCGTTATGCAGACGACGCGGCCGTGGCGAGGTTCGCGGAACAGCTCTCGAATCGCGTGCAAGCGTTGCCCGAGGTCCGGGTGGTCGGGTTCGGGGAGCAGGTCCCACCGGAGCTGTCCACCGGATGCACCGGCGTCATCGCGCAGGCCGCGACGCGTGAGGAGATGCGCAGCGCGTGCATCGTCACGCTGCGCGCGGCCCCCGGTTACTTCGATGCGCTCGGCATGCGCGTCGAGGGGCGGACGCCGACATGGACCGAGACGAATGGCGGCGCCGGCCCCGTCGTCGTCACGCGAGCGCTCGCGAACCAGCTCTGGCCTAACGAAAGCGCGATCGGGAAGGGGATTCGCTGCTGCTTCAATGGTCCGAACTGGTATCGTGTCGTCGGTGTCGCCGAGGACGTGCGGGGGAACGGATTCGATCAGCCGGTGACGCCGGCGGTGTTCTTTCCGTTGATCGCGATCGAGGGCGCGCCGCTCGAAGGCACGCCGCGCTACCTGGAGGTCATCGTACGCTCGCGAAGCGGCAACCTGAGCGCCCTGGCGCCCGCGGTACGTCGTGCGATCGCGGAGCTCGACCCGACGGTCCCGATCGCGAACGAGCGCTCAATGGAACAGGTCGTCGCGCGCTCGATGGCGAAGCGCACGTTCACCCTGACGCTGCTCGGGATCGCGTCGGCGATGGCGCTGCTGCTGAGCGCGATCGGCTTGTATGGCGTGGTGTCGTACGTCGTCGGCGAGCGCCGAGGTGAGATCGGGATCCGGGTCGCCCTGGGCGCCCAGCGCGGAGACGTTGGCCGGATGATCGTGATGCAGTCGGTGCGCCTGGCGGTGGTGGGAGTGCTGGTCGGAATCGCGGCCGCGCTCGCAACGACGCGCGTGCTCCAGTCCATGCTCTTCGAGGTCGATCCAGCGGACCCGCTGACGCTCGCGATAGTGTCGGTGGTACTGGTGGCGATCGCCGCGGCGGCGAGCTGGATGCCCGCGCGACGGGCGATGCGAGTCGATCCAGTGGAAGCCTTGCGGACGAATTAGGAAGACCGGGCCCCGCGCGCCCGGGCCGGTCGGAACTGCGATGACGCGGATGAGGCGGAAACGGCCGGATCGTTGTCGGGAATCGGGAATCGGGAATCGGGAGTCGGGAATCGAGAGTGGGGCGAGGTCGCTGGCCCCGTTGGCGTCCCGGGCGGCCGTCCCCCGTTCAATCCGGCTCGTTGCGCGCCACGGCGTCGATGCAGAGCCGTCATCCGGCCGTTTTCTCGTCATCCGCCCAATCGCAGTTCCGACCGGCCCGCCGCGGCGAGCCAAAGACGCGCGAGCTGGTCCTCGCTGATAGCTGATAGCTGATAGCTGACCGCCAGGTCTGGCTTTTGCGCACTCCGGCGCTGCGATGCGCAGACTATTCCTGATGCCCGCGTGGCCTCGCCGCTAGGCTGGACCACGCAGCCCGCGAATGTGATCTCCCGCACAACCGCGAGCGTATCGGAGCGGTTCGCCGCCCCCGCCGTGCTCGCGGCCGCGGGCGTCATCGTCGCGTGGCTCCTCGTATCGCGGGTGGGCTACGTCCCCATGTGGGACGGCTTCATTTACGCCGAAGCGATCAACGACGCCACACGGTGGCCGCCCTCGGCGGAGTCCCTGCGGCTCGCCGGCCATGCGTCTCAGGCGTACGCCACCGTCGCCGTGGCGTTGCAGGCGCTGTCACCCGGGAGCTTCTGGCCGCTCCTCCTGCTGAACGCGGCGTTGTTCGCGCTCGCGTGCGTCGGATTTCATCGCCTGCTGCGGCTCGCGTTTCCTGAACCGGCGCAACGGGTCGAACGTGCGCTCCTCACCGCCGGGTTCGCGCTCCAACCGAGCCTGCTCGCCTCCGTCGTTCAACCCGGGCTGGACTTGCCCGTGGTGCCCGCGTTCATCTGGTGCACGGTGCTGATGCTCGAGCGTCGCTGGGTCGCGACGATCATCGTGGGGACCATCGCGGCGTTCACGAAGGAAACGGCGGTGCTGCTGTACGCCGTGCTGCTCGCCGCCTACGCGCTCTGGACACTCGTTCGCACACCGGGGTCGCCGCGCACACGGATCGTTCAGGTGCTCCGACTCGCGCCACTCGTGACTCCGGGCATCGCGTTCGGGCTCTATCTCGCGTGGCGTATGCTGTCCGCGCCTGCTGGTGAGCCCGTCGTCTGGAACGCCGGCACCGCGATGATCAACCAGTCACTCGTCAGGCAGCTCCTCGTACCGCGCATCGATCGATACGTCGCGAGCTTCGTGGCGATGATGGTGATCCTCAACTTCTCGTGGATCGCGGCAGGGTTCACGGTCGCCGGCACGGTGGCGTACGTGCGGCGATTGCTACGCGAGGCTCACTGGCCTGACAGGAGGCGCGCCCTCGTGAGCGACGCGGGCACCGTACCCGGGTTCCTCGTCCTCCTCACGGCTGCGGTCGCGTTCGCGCTCACACGCTTCGCGACGTACGCCAACCCTCGCTATGTGTTGCCGTTCGTCGCGCTTCTCTTCGTGTTGTTCTACGCGTCACTCGTGACGCTGGTCGGCCATCCCAACGTCCGGCGATCGATCCTCGGCGCATTCGCCGCGGTGCTCCTGGTATCGACCGTGCGGACCGTGGACCCCGTATCGAGGTCCGTGTACGGGACATTCCCGGTCGGCGAACGGGACCTGCTGCACATGACGTCCATTACGCGGGAATGCTGCGGCGCCGGGCGGGATCAACTCGTCTACAACCTGGAGTTCACCACGCTCGAGGCGCTGACGAGCGACGCGCTCGCGGCCATCGCGATGCACGATTCCACCGTCATCGTCGTGCCCGATTCCACGAACTGGTTCATCGCAACCCGCATCGATCCCGCGTCGCATCGGCGAACCGTTCGACGAACGGGTGCCGTCGCCCCCGTCGTTCTGGAAAGCGATGAGCTTCTGACGGACGAATCCGACATCCCTGCTGCCTATTTCGTCGCCCTCCCTAACGCAACGCCATCGCGCGCCCTGGCCGCCATCGCTCGGCACTACGACGTCGGCGAGGAACGACGACATCGCCGTGGCCCCTACGAGCTCTCGGTGTACCGAATCAGTCGTGGCCCGTGAGCGACATCACGCTGTGACCGAAGCACCGCTCACGCGTCTCGAAAACAGCATGGAGCTGTGCCAGCCGTCGAGAAACGATGCTCCAGAGCGCTCTGACCGCGCGGAGCTGTGCAGCGTAATTACCGCGACGCGATGACCGCGTCCGACCCTACACTTCGCGAATGAAGGTCGTAATCCTCTCCGGCGGCTACGGCACCAGACTGCAGGAAGAAACC
>DAINRQ010000045.1:0-50473 GCA_036741775.1 Gemmatimonadaceae bacterium
TCAACTCACCGGGCATCTCGGGCAGCTACTGGATGGCCGATCCCGCCATCGGCGGCGCGATTCTCGGTGAGGCGTGCCACTTCACCGACCTGCTCTACTGGCTCCTCGAGTCGGAGCCCGTGCGCGTGAGCGCAATGTGCTTACCGCGCGACGTGCCCGACCCGGTGGGGGAAAACAATCTCGTCGCGAGCCTGTCGTTTGCCGACGGCTCGATCGCGAACATCACGTACTGCACTGTCGGCAGCCGAACGTCGGGTGGCGAGCGCGTCGAGGCGTTCGCCGTCGGCGTCGGCTCGATCGTCGAGGACTTCAAGTGGCTCCAGCATCGCAAGGCGGTGCGCCAAACGCGGAGCCGCTGGTTTGCCGAGAAGGGGTACGGCGCACAACTCGAGTCGTTCATCGGCGCCATTCGTCATGGGAATCCGCCAGACGTCAACGTGTGGGATGGCGCACGCTCGACGCTGGTATGCCTCGCGATGCTCGAGTCGGCGCGGACGGGCTCGCCGGTATCCATCGACCTCGAGCGCAGCCTGCGAGGCGAGGCTGCGGCCGGACCGAGCAGACTCTGACGTTGCACTCCTGGCGTCGCCCGCCTTGCGAGCGCGCCATCCATTGCTGACGAAACCCCATTGCCGCCTACGCACATTCTCGGCATCTCCGCGTATTACCACGACAGCGCCGCATGCCTGCTGCGCGATGGGGAGATCGTCGCCGCCGCCCAGGAGGAGCGCTTCACGCGGAAGAAGGGGGACGCCGCGTTTCCTTCGCGCGCCGTCGAATACTGTCTGCGGGAAGGCGGCATCTCGCTGGACGACGCGCAGGCCGTCGGGTTCTACGACAAACCGCTGCTCAAGTTCGAGCGGATCCTCGAGACGTACCTCTCGATCGCGCCCAGGGGATTCCGCTCGTTCCGGTTGGCCGGGCCGCTCTGGATCAAGGAAAAGCTGTTCATGGCGTCCGACATCCGACGCTCGCTCGGTGGATGGGACGGCCCGTTGATGTTCGCGGAGCATCACGAGTCGCATGCCGCGAGCGCGTTCTTCCCCTCACCATTCGACGAGGCCGCGATCCTCACGGTCGACGGCGTGGGCGAGTGGGCGACGGCGTCGATCGGGGTCGGGCGCGGTCCGGAGATCGAGATTCTGCGCGAGCTGCACTGGCCCGACTCGCTCGGCCTGCTGTACTCGGCGTTCACGTACTATACCGGCTTCAAGGTGAACTCCGGCGAGTACAAGGTGATGGGGCTCGCCCCGTACGGGACGCCGAAATACGTCGACCGCATCTACGAGCATCTGGTCGACCTGCGAGAGGACGGGTCATTCAAGGTCAACCAGCGGTATTTCGATTACCTCGGCGGGCTGACCATGACGAGCCCGGCGTTCGACGAGCTGTTCGGTGGGCCGCCACGCGTGCCGGAGTCGCCGCTCACGCAGCGTGAGATGGATCTCGCCCGATCCGTGCAGGTGGTGTGCGAGGACATCATGCTCCGCATGGCCGTGTCCGCCCATCGCGAAACGGGATCCGAGAACCTCTGCATGGCTGGTGGCGTCGCGCTGAACTGCGTCGCGAACGGACGCATCCTCCGTGAGGGACCGTTCAAGCGGGTCTGGATTCAGCCCGCGGCCGGCGACGCCGGTGGCGCGCTCGGCGTTGCGAGTCTCATCTGGCATCGTCACTTCGGGGCAGCGCGCACTCCCACGCCGTGTCGCGATTCCATGCGAGGGGCGTACCTGGGCCCGTCGTTCGCGCCAGAGGAGATCGCGCAGTTCCTCGATCGTCGTGGGGCCAGGTATCACCGGATGGAACGCGACGAGCTACTCGAGTACGTCGCGAGTCTGCTCGCGCAGGAAAAGGTGGTCGGCTGGTTCAATGGCCGCATGGAGTTCGGCCCGCGGGCGCTTGGTGCACGGAGCATTCTCGGCGATCCGCGGAGCCCACGCATGCAGGCCCAGATGAACATCAAGATCAAGTTCCGCGAGGGGTTTCGCCCATTCGCCCCGAGCGTGCTGCGGGAATCGGTCGCGGAGTACTTCGAGCTCGACGCCGACTCGCCGTATATGCTCCTCGTCGCGCCGGTGAAGTCGTCGCGCCAGGTCCCGATGACCGACGCACAGCAGGCGTTGTGGGGGATCGAGCAGCTGAACGTCGTGCGCTCCGACATCCCCGCGGTGACGCACGTCGACTACTCGGCGCGGATCCAGACCGTCAGTCGCGACACCAACCCCGAGTATTACGATCTGATTGCCGCATTCGAGCGGCTCACCGGGTGCGCGGTGGTGGTCAACACGTCGTTCAACGTGCGTGGTGAGCCGATCGTGTGCACGCCCGAGGACGCGTATCGCTGCTTCATGCGCACCCACATCGACTATCTGGTGCTGGGGCCATTCCTGCTCGACAAGGCCACGCAACCCGTCTACGAGGATGACGAGCGATGGAAAGCGGAATTCCAGCTCGATTGAGTCGGGCGGAGCTTCGACGATTCGGGCTCGTCGTGGGCGGTGCGTTTCTCGTTCTCGCGGCCGTCCTTCGGTGGCGTGGGCAGGGTCTCGCCCCGACGATCGCCGCGACGTTAGGCGCCGCGCTCGTGATGGGCGGCCTGCTCGTTCCGGGGCGCCTCGGTCCGGTCTACCGCGGATGGATGACGCTCGCCGTGCTGCTGTCGAAGGTAACGACGCCCGTGTTCCTCGGATTCGTGTACTTTGGAGTCATCACGCCGACGGGGCTGGCGCGACGATGGTTCGGTCGGAACCCGCTCGTTCACCCGTCGAACGGCGCGGGATTCTGGAAGTCCCGACGGGCAGGGGAACGCAGCTCACTGGAACACCAATTCTGAGACGAGTCCGGTTATGGGGAAGCGCAGGGGACTGATCGGTGAGCTGTGGGCGTTCATGCGGGCGCGGAAGAAGTTCTGGCTCCTGCCCGTGATCGCCGTGATGCTGCTCGTCGGCGCGCTGCTCGTCTTTGCACAGGGCTCCGTGCTTGCGCCATTCATCTACACGATCTTCTAATGTTCCGACCCGGAGGTCCGCTGCGGTCCCCGTCGACGCGAGCCGACCGATGACGAGCCCGTCGCCCGGTCGTCGCTTCGCGAACGTCGACGGGCATCGCTCGGCGCGAGCCCCGCGGCGAGGCTCCACGCCGCTCGTGTCGGTCGTCGTTGCATCCAACGGGGACTCGCAGCGGCTGGCAAGCTGTCTGCGCACGATCGTCGACGAGTGTGCGCGTACTCGCGCCGAGGTCGTCGTCGCGCGCGCCGCTATGGGATCGGACATCGATACGTTCGTGAGATCGTACCCGACGGTCGGGTTCGTGGAAGGCCCTGCGACCGCCTCGATCGCGCAGCTTCGAGCAATCGGCATGCGCGAGGCCGCCGGCGACATTGTGGTTTTCGTCGAGGACGTCACGGCGTTCGATGCCGAGCGGCTCGCCGCCTGCGTGCGCGAATCGCAGCATGACGGCGAGGCGCCCGCGGGAGAGAACGGTCGCCGCGTGGAGATCGACTGGGCGGCCTGCCTCGCGCGTTATGGCGTGCGGGCGACCGTCGTCGGATCCGCGGGGGTGGGACACGCGGACGCGGCAGGTACGCCGGCGCCGCGGCCGCAGCAGGTGGGCGGCACGGAAAACACTTCGAGACTGCGTAGCTGGCTCGCCGGCGTGGGTCGCTTGTTTCGTGGCGCACGGCGTTCGTGACCCTGCCGGCGTCGCGCACCCATCCAGGTCGGGAGTGATGGCGGCCGCCGACCCGCTCATCTCGATCATCGTCCCGGTCCATCAGGGGAGCTCGACGCTTCGCGCCGCCCTGACAGCGATCGCGGCGAGCGATCTGCCGCGCGAGATGTGGGAGCTGATCATCGTGGACGACGCGAGCACCGACGACACGGCAATGATCGCCGCGGAGTACGCGGACTGCGTCGTTAGGCTCCCGGCACGCCACGGGCCAGCGTATGCGCGCAACCGCGGCGTCGAAGTGAGTCGCGGCGCCATCATCGTGTTCTTCGACGCGGATGTCCGTCCCCATGCCGATGCATTGCGTCGCATGGTGGAGTCGTTCGCGACCCAGCCCCACGTGAGCGCCGTGTTCGGCGCGTACGACACACACCCGACGGCCCCCGGATTCGTTTCCCAGTACCGGAACCTCCTGCACCACTACGTCCATTGGCGCAGCGCGGGTGAGGCCGAGACGTTCTGGGCGGGCTGTGGAGCCGTACGGCGGGACGCGTTTCTCGCCGCCGGGATGTACGACGAGTGGCGGTACACCCGGCCGCAGATCGAGGACGTCGAGCTCGGCCACCGTATGCGTGCGCTCGGACACCGCATCCTGCTGCTGCCCGCGATCCAGTGCTCCCACATGAAGCGATGGCGCCTCTGGGACGTGATCCGCGCCGACTTCAAGGATCGCGGCGTTCCCTGGACGCGGCTCCTGATCCAGCTCCGCGCGATGACGCGAACGACGACGCTGAATCTCGCGAACGTCGAGAAGCTCAACACGATCCTGCTCTGGGTCGCGGTGGTGCTGCTCGTCGCCGCCGGCATCTGGCGCTCGGGCGAGCTCGCGTGGGTCGCGGTGGCCGCGGTGGCATTCGTCGTCGTGGTCAACATCCCGCTCTACGCGTTCTTCGGCCGCGAGCGCGGCATCCTGTTCGCGCTCGGCGTGATCCCGCTGCACATGCTCTACTATCTCAACAACGGACTCGCCGTCGCGTACGGCTGGCTCGTGCACCACACGGTCGGCGAACCGGCACCGGATGCCCTCACGCAAGCATACGCCGAGGTCGGTGTCGAGATGTGGCCTCCCGTGCGAAGCCGGGGCCGCGCACCGGAGCGATGACCCGGCCCCGCTCGTCCGTCGGGTGCCTGGTTCGGTAATGCCGCGGGCCGTCGGGGCTCGCCGTTTCCTGCCGCCCGAACAGGCCGTGCTGCTCATGCTCGGCGGCGCCACGAGCGACGACGGGGTGGCCGATGCGTTGCGCGGCGTGGACTGGCAGGCACTCCTCGCCCTGGCCACCACCGAACGGGCCGGCGCCGAGCTTCATCGCCGCGTTAGGCGACTCGCCGGGGTGTCATTGCCCCGGCCGGTCAGCGATGCGCTCCAGCGAATGGCGATGGTGTCGGAGTTCGAGATGGCGCAGCTGCGTGAATGCCTCCTCGCTGCGCTGTCGACGGTGAGTGCGGTCGACGCGCGGGTGATGCTGCTCAAGGGTACGGCCCTCGTTCACACGGTCTACGGTGGCGACTTCGGACGGCGCCCGATGGCCGACATCGATGTGCTCGTTGACCCGTCGTGCGCGACCGACGTCTGGCAGGCACTGGTTGCAGCGGGCTGGCGTGAGACCGTCGCGCCCGACCGAACGACGGCCTACCGCGAGCACCACCACCTGCCCCCACTCCGGGACGGCCGGGGCTCGCGCGTGCGCCTCGAGATTCACACGGCGCTGTTCGCCGACGGGCACCCGTTCGGCCTCACCCCCGAGTTGGTGTGGTCGCGCGCCGAGTCGTTGCCGTCGGTAGCCGGCGGTCCGGGTGGCGAGCGACGCAGCGCGTACGTACCGGCAATTGCCCACCAGCTCCTGCACGTCTGCCTCCACTTCGCGTGGTCGCACGTGATGCGGTTCGGGGCCTGGCGAGCCGTCCGCGACGTCAACGCGATCATCGCGTCGGGGCGAATCGACTGGGACGCGTTCACGTCCCTGGCGCTCGAAACGAGAGCCGCGACGTCCTGCTATTGGACGTTCCGTCTCGCAAGGACTCTTGCCGATGTTCCGGTACCGGCGGAGATCATCGAAGCGTTTCGCCCGTCGCGGCCGGCGGCATATCTCCGTGGCCTCGAACAGCATTACGCGCGAAATCTCTTCCCCGTGGCACGCGTCTGCCCGTCGGTTCGGCTGGATCGCGCGCTCTGGGATCTGGGCATGTTGCCGGCTCAGAGCGGCCACGGAGCTGCCAGACCGTGGAATCACGATTCACATTTCCAGCCGGCCGCGGGCGACGGGACTGTGCGTCCGCCCGGCAAGAACGCGTCGCAGCTGTGGCGTGCGGCACGGTATCTGTCGACGCTCGTCGCCTCGCGATGACCGCCGATCGTCGTGAAGACTTCCACTCACACTCTCGAATGCGGGATTCCCAGGCTGTGAAGCGCGCTGTCGTCTGCGGTGCCGGGGGCTTCATCGCGAGCCACCTCGTCAAGCGGCTCAAGCAGGATGGGTTCTGGGTACGCGGGGTCGACCTCAAACGCCCCGAGTTTTCCGATACCGCCGCGGATGATTTCCTTCTCCTCGACCTTCGCGACCCCGATCAATGCCGCCGCGCTCTCGAGTTGCCCGACGGCGCGCGCGTGGACGAGGTCTACCAACTCGCCGCGGAGATGGGCGGGATGGGCTACATCAGCAGCGCCGAGTGCGACATCATGCGTCACAGCGCGCTGATCGACATCAACATGCCCAAGGCTGCCGTCGACGCCGAGGTGCCTCGGTACTTCTTCGCGAGCTCGGTCTGCGTCTATCGCGACATGGCGATCGGCGAGGCAGCGCTGACCGAGGACGATGCCTACCCGGCGCGGCCGGACAACGAGTACGGGTGGGAGAAGCTCTACGCCGAACGCGTTGCGCTGGCCCACGAACGGAAATACGGGATGCAGGTGCGCATCGCGCGCTTTCAGAACTGCTACGGACCCGAAGGCACCTGGACCGGCGGCCGAGAAAAGGCGCCAGCGGCGATCTGTCGAAAGGTGGCCGAAGCGGTGGACGGTGGAACGATCGAGATCTGGGGCGACGGTTCGGCCGTGCGCTCGTACACCTACGTTGGCGACCTCGTGGACGGTATCGTGCGACTCATGCACTCGGAACTCACCGGTCCGACGAACATCGGGAGCCCGGAGTACGTGAGCGTTCGCGAGCTGGTGATCACCGTCAGCGAGGTGAGCGGGAAGGGCGTTGGCATCCGCAGCGTTCCGGGGCCCGTCGGCGTGCAATCACGGAACTTCAGTCACGCGCGGATCGAGTCCCTCGGATGGCACGCGCAAACGTCCCTGCGTGAGGGAATCGCCGTTACCTATCGTTGGATCGAGGAGCAGGTGCGAGCGGGGCGCGCCGCGGCGAGCTGACGCGCTTCGCACTTCGCCGTTCGCGCTTCGCCTTTCGCTCCTCGCCTCACCATCCCCGAATCTTGAGCAGCACCGTCGGCATCGTCTTCAGCATGATCGCGATGTCGGCGAGCATGCTCTGCGTGCGCAGATACTCGAGGTCGTAGCGCACCTTCTCGCGAACGTCGTCGAGGCAGGAATCGTAAGCGCGGTTGATCTGCGCCAGCCCGGTGATGCCGGGCTTGACGCGGTGGCGCATTGGATACTCCGGGATATCCTGCCGCAGCCGCGCGACGATGAGCGGCCGCTCGGGGCGTGGGCCGACGATGTTCATGTCACCCTTGACCACGTTGATCAGCTGCGGCAGTTCGTCGAGCCGGAACTTCCGGAGCACACGCCCCACCGGAGTGACGCGAGGATCGTTCACGGTCGCCCACACGGCGCCGCCAGGCCCCTCGGCGTTCATGTACATCGAGCGGAACTTGTAGATCGTGAACGCGGCGCCGCCGAGGTCCTGCAGGCGACGCTCGTGCATTGCCAGCGTTCGTCTCCACCGGCGGTCGATGCCGACGCGCGTCTGCGTGTAGAAGATCGGGCCTCTCGACGTCAGCTTCACGGCGAGCGCGATTGCCAGGAGCAGAGGCGACAGGAGAACCAGGCCAAGCAGGGAAATGGTGAGGTTCACCGCGCGGTTGAGCCGATCCGACCGTGCCGCCGGAATGATGTTCTCGACCATGACCGCCGTGTCGGCTTCGCGCACGGTGTCGATGTGTCGAGGGCGATCGACGAACCGCCCGGCATCGGCGCCGGGCGCCGCCGGGCGCCGTGCCGGCCGAGCCGGCGGCGTTGGAACTCTGGCGGTCAGCTGATCAGCGACCGTCGGAAGCGACTCCATGTTCCCTCGTTTGCTCCCAAATGAACGCGTTACCTAACGCGGAGTGCTCGTGCGCGCGAAAGTTCGGTCTGACGTGGTTACCTGACGAGGAGCGACACGCTCCACGCTAATCCCGTGACTACACCGATGACCGTGGCAACGGACTGCCATTTCGATCCCGTTTTCTCCCCCGGAACGAGCAACTCGTCGCCGGGCCGCGCACCGATATCGTTCAGTGTGAGACCGAGTCGAAACGCCTCCTGCATCGCGTCCTTGCTCACTACGACTGTTCCACTTCGACGGATCTCCGACTTGTTCATCTTCGCGTCCCCGCCCGGCCCTCCTGCCTCCATGATCGCGTCGGTGACCAGGAAGTCCATAGGAAACGAGTAGAAGCCAGGCTGCCCGACTGCTCCGAGAATCGACAGCCGCAATAGACCCTGCGCTCGAACGGTCGGATTCCGGAGGTACTTTCCAAGCTCCTTCTGCAGGAACGACTCGATCTCGGAGTCGAGCAGGCCAGCGACGGAAATGGGCGGGAGGTTCGGCAGGTGGAGCTGCCGATCGGCCCGGACGGTGAAGGTGTCAGTCAGGGACGAGTCGGCGTACACCGCAAGCAGGATGCGGTGCCCCGGCTGAAAGTCTCCTTCCTGAAGTCGGGTGCGCATACGCTTCGCCACTTCCAGCATCCGCTCACGCGTCTTTGCGTCGCGGGTGGCCTTGGCGGACGTTTCGAGCCGCGTCGCGGCTGCCTCGAGCTCGGCCCGAGATACGGGCTGTCGTGACGGCGACTGCGCGCTCAGCGCCGGTGTCGCAACAAGCAACGCCACGAAGGCGAGGCGAGTTGCGCGCGGCAGGCGCGTCAGAATGTCTGTGTGAACGAGTGATCGCAAAGCCGTAAGGAATTGAGGTGTGCGTTCCGTGATCCCGCTGCACCCACCGTGCTAGGAGTGACGTCTCGCGTCGAGAGCGGCGAAGTCACCGGAAGACAACAAGTTGCACGAGTCAGCCGCGACTCATGTGTTGTACCCGACAGGGAGAATGGTGTGGTACCGCAGCGACAGTTTCGGGGTCGAACGGGGTTCTCGCGCGTCACCAGAGGCGGCGTACGAATCATGTGCAGAGGCTAACCTAACGTCGCCGAGCGATTTTCGCCCGGTCGAGTCTGCTCTGTGCAAGAGCCCGGCCGTCGTTCCAGGACACGCGCACTTCGAGACGAATCAGCAATGCTCACGCGGCATCTCTCCCCATCCGTGAACCGGACTGGATCACCCCGCACATTCTCGGCCGCCGTTGTGGAGGGCGGGCCACATGCGAGGATCACTTCTGTCGCACCCGCGCCGCAATCGAAGTGACCTGCATCACGGTCACTACGTCTAACCCGCACACGACAAACACGTTGCTCGAAACACCGGCATCCGCATGAGTTCTGCAGGGATGCCGGTCGTGCCTACCAGCCAGCTTACCCAACCCACCATGCACGACCCGCTAGGGTCCCAGGGACGCATGTTCGAGCCCGAGAACGTCACACCAGCGGCGCCGCCGCCGCTGGTGCTGGTCGCGAACGATCAGGAATGGCTGTCGCGATCGATAGAGAGCATCCTCGGGCCGAATGGGTTTGCTGTGGTGCAGGCCCACACCGGGCGTCACGCTCTGGAGCTCGCCCACCGCACCCGGCCTGATGCCGTGATCGTCGACGCCGACCTCACGGACGTCCGCGGCATCGAGGTGTGCCGGATGCTCCGCGCTGACGCGCGGTTCGCCCCCAGCATTCCCATCGTCGTGACCACGGCTGGTCCCGCGTCGCGAGCCGAGCGGCTCGAAGCCTATCGCGCTGGAGCGTGGGAGTACTGCAGCCAACCGTTGGACGCGGAAGCCCTCCTCCTCAAGTTGGGCAACTTCATCCGCTCCAAGCGTGAGCTCGATCGGTGCCTCGACGAGAGTCTTCTCGATCCGATGACGGGGCTCTACAACGTTCGTGGCCTGGCGCGACGCGCCCGCGAGCTGGGCGCGGACGCATCCCGCCGCCGAGCTCCCTTGGCGTGCGTGGCCATTGCGCCGGCGGTGGACCTTCCACCAGATCCCGGTGGAAACGGCGAGCCGACCCGGCACCTGACCCAGCACTTGGGCGAGGTCGTCCGTCGCGTGGCCCGCGTCTCCGACGCCGTCGGCCACCTTGGCCGGTCGGAGTTCGCGATCATCGCGCCTGCAACGGAGGCGAGCGGCGCAGTGCGCCTCGCGGAGCGCCTGCAAGCTTCGGTAGGTGACGCTCGCATCACCATCGATGGCGGCGATGCGGGACACGTAAACGTGCAGGCGGGATACTGTGCCGTTGCGGACTTCGCGCACTCCTCGGTCGATGCCGTCGAGCTCCTCCTGCGCGCGGCCACGGCGCTGCGGCATGTCAAAGCGAGCGACCCCACCCGGCCGATCTCGGCGTTCGAGGACGTGCCGACGCGCGAGCTCCACTGAGCCACGACGCGTCGCCTGTAGCCGCAGTCGCCACGCCTGACCTGACCACCTAACGAAACGAAACCGCGCCGGGCTCGAGCCCGGCGCGGTTTCGTTTCATTCTCGAGGCGCCTGTCGTCAGCGGCGCGTACTCACCATCGCCCGGCCGTCTCCGGCCGCGATCTGAGGCGGCTCGTCCTCGTCGAGCGTGCCGTAGCCGTCGATGTACGAGTAGTACTTATACATCCCTTCGGCACGAACGTCGTTGAGGACCGCGCCAATGACACGCACGGGCATGCGATCGAGCGTCGCGAGCTTGGTGCTCGCAAGTTTTCGATCGGTCTGGCCGGTCCGCAGCACGAGGATCATGTAGCCCGTGGCCGTCCCGAGGGCGTACGGGTCGATGCCGGCGCCAAGCGGAGCGGTATCGACAATGATCGCGTCGAAACGATTGCGTAGCGATCGGATGAGATCCGCGGTGCCATCGGACGCGAGCAGCTCGGGGCCGCGATGGCGGCGGCTCCCGCACGGAATGATGAGCAGGTTCTCGTGTGCTGTTTCGCGAATGACGTCCTCGAGGGCAACGTCACCGGAGAGGTGATCGACGAGGCCCGGCCGCTGGGACACGGCGAAGGTCTGATGCAGCAGGCCGCGGCGGATGTCACCATCGATGAGCAACGTCTTGTACCCTGCCTCGGCGAAGGTCAGCGCGAGGTTCGACGCCACGAGCGACTTCCCGTCGCCAGGCCCGGGGCTCGAGACCGAGAGTGTGACGGGTCCGCCCTCTCCGATCGCGTTGCGCACGCCCAACCTCAGCCCGCGGAACGCTTCCACGAGTTGTGCCTGGTCCTCGACACGGACGACGGCGTTCCGGCCCCGCCGGATCGTCGGAATCGTCGCGAGAATGTCCAGGCCGAGCTCGTTCGTCGCCTGCTCGGGATACCGGAACCGCTTGTCGGTCATGTCGAGCAAGAGCGCGAGCAGGATCGCGAGACCGAGGCTCGCACCGACGATCATCCCGAACAGCGCCGGCGCCGTGTTGCTCGACGGCCGCAGTGGGGTCTGCGCCGAGTCGAGGACGCTCACGTCGGGAATGGCCGATGCCTCCGCCATCCTCGAATTGTTGTAGCGCGTCTGGATGTCCGCGTACAGCGCATAGGCGAGATCGGCATCGCGCTGCAGCGCCTGCTCGTGCACCGTTCTCTGCGGGATCTGCCGAATCTCGGTCGAGGCGGCGTTGATCCGGCGGTCGAGCTCCGACTCGCGCGTCCGCAACTGCGCGAGCGACTGCTGCACGATCGATGGGATCGCCTGCGTCTGAAGGCGGTTGAGCTCCGCCTGCGCGTCCTTGACGAGCGGGTGCTGTTCCGTGTACCGCTCGGTCAACGTCCGCAGGACCGTTTGCTTCTCGGTGACGGCATCGATCGCCGACTTGAGGTTCGGCGATGTCTCCACCACCTGCGGGAGACTCAGCACGGCTTCCGGCGTCAGGCCCTGGCCGTCGGCCTTTGCACGTGCAAGGAGCGCTTCGAGCGCCTCGCGATCACGCCGCGCGTTCTCGTGGTCCACGCGCATGGTCATGAACGCCGTGAGCGCCGGGTTGGTCGTGATCGTCACGCCGCCGGGCACGGCCACAGGCGCATTGGTCTGCTGGGTGGCGATCGCGATCTTGTACTGCTCCAGCGCGCTGTGCGCCGCCTGGTAATTCGCGTTGGCCTGATCCTTCTGCTCCTCGAGCGCGAGGCGCACATCGGTCAGATTCTTCTTCTTGAGCAGTGCGGCTTCCTGGACGAACTCGCGGAGGATCGCGTTCATCGTCGTGGCGAGTTCCTGCGGGCGGTCGCCTTTGAGGGTCAGTCGGAGGAACCGGCTGTCCATCGGAAGAAACACGTCGAGCCGTCCCTGGATCTCGCCGGCGACCTGTCGCGGTGTCTTGACCTCGAACTCGATGTCGCGGTCGGCCATGCCGCTCAGCGCGGGGTGCCAGAGGAAGCCGACCGTCCGACCGACGGAGTCGCCGACGGCGCCGCGCTCGACGACGGCGGAGGAACCGTTGCTCTTCCGTGTGAGCGTGTACCGGCGTCCCTGCGGGTCGATCGCGAGTGTGTACATCCCCGCGCGAAGGTCGGTGGTGTGTTCGAAGCCCGCGAACACCGCCGAGTCCTTCAGCTCACCCGGCACGACGTAGAGCCGGAGTTGACGGGCCACCGGGTCGAGAATGGCGAAGCTCTTCAGGAGCTCCCGCCATGCCTGTTCATTGAGTACCTGACCGGCCTGAATCGGACCCTTGGGATCCGGCGGCTCTGCGATCACCACGGTCGCCTCGACCTGATACTTTGGCGTGACGAACTTGGTGGCGAGCGCGCCGGCGGCGGCGCCGACGATCACACCTCCGACAATAAGCCACTTGTACCGCTTCAGCGCGGAGACATATCGGCCGACGTTGAGGCCACCGGGCTGTGCCGCGGCAGGCGCGGCCGGCGGACCCCAACTCTGCAGGGCGCCCGAGGAGTCAATGGAGGCGGGAACGTCGGACGGATGCGACGGAACCAGAGAACCGGACATTCGTGACGGGAGGGCGTGAGAATGGTCTAACTGAAGTCTACAACGAAGCTGTCAACGCCGGTGTGACGTAGCTCGCTCGAGACGCTACATCCTGACTTAAGGACTCCTATGGCGTGGCTACGGTGACACAGTGGCGATCGGTTTAGCAAGTTCGGGCCCAGGAACTCCCACCCAGCGCGCCCCGTTGACGGCGAATCCGTGAGGCGAGCGCGGCGGCTGGACTCGACCGAGTCGCGCGCTGTCGGTGTGATGCCGCACAACCTGTTGATTGTGATACACACCCCCTGTTGCCAGGCCGCGATGCTGTAGCTTAATGGCAGCAGTTTTTCGTTGTATCGATCCAACCTTGATCGTCATACGGATGAGTCAGCCGGATGATCCACGCCCAGCGGAATTCTCGACACCTGTCCTTCGGGACATCCATCACCCTGGACCTCCCTTGCCGCACCGGGCTGACCGCTTCCACTCGCACCATCTGTTCACTCTGAAGGAGTCCGTTTGATGTCGTCTTCTGCTGCGGTACTCGGGGACTCGGGGCGCTCGCTCGCCGGAGATGCGGAAGCAGCCCGCGACCCGCTGTCCATCTCCGCGGAAGTCAAGTCGAGTCTCAGCCTCCTCATCGTCGACGACGACCGCACGCTCCGCGAGGGTTGCGCCAGCGTCCTCCAGATGGACGGCTTCAACGTGACAACGCTCGGTCGCGGTGACGAAGCTCTGGAGCTCGTCCGGCGCCGCAAGTTCGACATCGTGCTCGTCGATCTGTACATGACACCCGTCTCGGGGATGGAGATCCTTCGCGCCACGCTTTCGGCGCACAAGGAAACCATCGTCGTCGTCATGACCGGGAACCCGAGCGTCACCACGAGCATCGAGGCGCTGCGTGCCGGCGCCTGGGACTATCTCCCGAAGCCCTTCTCGGCTACCCACCTGCAGGTGTTGATCGGGCGCGCCTCGCACGCTGTCATGGTCGCCCGCGAGACGCGTGACCTTCGCATCCAGCTCCTGAAGCAGACAGGCAACAGCGACAAGATCACACTGCTCGGCGTCTCACCCGCGTTTCGCAAGGCCGTGGAGCTCGCGCGCCGCGTCGCGAGCACCGACGCGTCGGTGATGATCATGGGGGAGAGTGGAACAGGGAAAGAGCTCATCGCGCAGTTCATTCATCAGCACAGTCGTCGCGCGAGCCGCCAGGTCGTTCCCATCAATTGCGCGGCGCTGCCCGAGGGACTTCTCGAAAGTGAGTTGTTCGGGCACCGCAAAGGGGCATTCACGGGAGCGGACCGAGAGAAGGCCGGCCTCCTCGAGATCGCGAACGGCGGGACGCTGTTCCTCGATGAGCTCACCGAGATGTCGCTCCCGCTGCAGGCGAAACTGCTCCGGGTCTTGCAGGATGGTGTCGTACGCCGGGTGGGCAGCGAACAACAGGACGCGGTCGTCGACGTTCGGTTCATCTCGGCGACGAACCGAGATCCGGCCGAGTGCGTCACGAAGGGGACGCTGCGCGAGGATCTCCTCTACCGATTGCGCGTCGTCCCGATCAAGCTGCCGCCGTTACGAAAGCGGCTCGAGGACATTCCGCTGCTCGCGAATCACTTCCTCACGCATTTCTGGGAGCGACACCGCCAGCCAGGTGAACCCTCGCCGCGTCTGAGCGAGCCCGCGATCGACTTTTTGCGCTCGCGGCCGTGGCGCGGCAACGTGAGAGAGCTGCAGAACGTGATCGAGCAGCTCGCGGTGCTGGCGGAGCCGGGACAGGCCGTCCAGCCCGACGACGTGCCGTTGTACGATGATGCGGTTGTTCCGCCCCCGACTGGCCCGGCCGGGCTTCCGTCCAGCATCATGACCGAGAGTTTTCACCTCGCGAAGGAGAAGCTTGTCGCGCACTTCGAGAAGGAGTATCTCACAGAGTTGATCGCGCGAGCCGGCTCGAACATGTCGAAGGCGGCTCGTCTGGCGAGCATCGATCGCACGACGCTCTACCGGCTCATGGAGAAGCACGGCTTCCGCCGTGACGAGTTCGGCGGCGCGGGCGACGAGTGAGCTCCAGTTTCGAGTAGGACGTTTTGCCGCAATCGCGAACACACAAGTCGGCGCCACGAACCACGGCGGCGGCCCCCTCGGCGGTCATCGAACCCGGCGCCCGCGACCCCGACGCGTTACTCGCCGGCGCGACCTGGCGGGCCCTCGTCGATGCCGGCAGCGACGTATGCGCCGAGTGGGCGCACACTGAACATGCGGCGATGTCCCCGGCGGATGTGCGCGCGACGGTCACGGCCCTGAGCGACAACATTCGCCAGGCGATCGTCGGAGACTCGATCGCCCTGACTGCGTTCCCGCCCTTCGTGCCGGTGCGTCGCGCACTCGAGTTGATGCGTCGCGCATTCCTCGAGCGGGCGGACACGATCGAGCACGAGCCGGGCAGTGATGCCGCCGTCCTCGACGTGGTCAAGGCGATGGAGCGCGTGCAGCACACGATCGATCTGGATGCGGCGCATCGATTCGCGTCGCGCCTGTCCGGCCAGGACGCCCAGCAGCTCGTCGTGGAGATGGCGCACGACATGCGCTCGCCCCTCGGGTCCATTCTGATCCTCGCCGAGCGGTTGCGGTATGGGTCGGGCGGGGCGTTGACGCCGATTCAGGAGCGACAACTCGGTCTCGTGTACTCGGCGGCGTTCGGACTGAGCGCGCTTGCCGGCGACGTGATCGAGCTCGCGCGCGGCGGCACGACGCTGATGGATCAGTCGCCGATGCCGTTCCTCGTTTCCGACGTACTGCAGTCGATCCTCGATATTCTCCGGCCCATGGCCGAAGAGAAGCGCCTGACCATGCGGTGCGTCGGTCCTGAAGCGGACCTTCGCGTTGGCTATCAGGCCGCGCTCAACCGGGTGCTGCTGAACCTGGCGACGAACGCCATCAAGTTCACGAACGTGGGGTCGGTGGATGTCATGTGCCGGCAGCTCGATCGCACGCGGGTCGAGTTTTCGGTGAAGGACACCGGCCGCGGTATCCCGCCGCACGTCATGTCGAACCTGTTCGAGGCGTTCCGCCAGCGGCAGATCACGGGGGACTACGCATTCTCGAGCGCGGGGCTTGGCCTCTCGATTTGCAAGAAGCTGATTGCCGCGATGGGCGGTGAGCTCGGTGTGGAAACGGAGCTCGAGAAAGGGACGCGATTTCACTTCGTGCTGGACTTGCCGCAGGGGTCGCGCCTGTAGGCGTCGGGAATCGGGAATCGACCGCCCAACTCCCGATTATCAGGGCTGGACGTTGCGTGTCCGGTGAGCGCAGGTTGAACGGAGGACTTCGGATGTTCGATTCCCGATTCCCGATTCCCGATTCCCGATGACGCACAGCCGTCGAGCTTTCGTATCACATTTGGCCCGCGCCGGTCTCGCGGTGCCCGTGTTCAAGTCCACGGCGCTCACGTCGGTGCTGCGGGCGCAGGCGGTCGCCGGCGAGCGGTCGGCTTCGTCGCTCGCCGAGGACGAGGCGTACTGGGGTGAGATCCAGCGCGCATTCGATGCCGACCGGACGCTGATCAATCTCAACAACGGTGGCGTGAGTCCGTCACCGTCGCACGTGCTCGAGGCGATGATCCGCGATCTTCGCTTCTCGAACGAAGTGCCGGTCGAGCACATGTGGGGGGTGCTCGAGCCACGGATCGAGAGCGTTCGCCGGGAGCTTGCGAAGGAGTTCGGCTGCGACACCGAAGAGATGGCGATCACGCGGAACGCGTCGGAGTCGAACGAGACAATGATCTTCGGGCTCGACCTCGAACGCGGCGACGAGGTCATCATCACGACGCAGAATTATCCACGGATGATCACGGCGTGGGAGCAGCGGGCCCGGCGCGACGGGATCGTGCTCAAGCGGATCAAGTTCACGGTCCCACCGCCATCGGACGACTATGTCGTGGAACGCTTCCGCGAAGCCATCACGCCGCGCACGCGCGTCATCGAGATCACGCATATCACCAACCTCACCGGTCAGATCCTGCCGGTGGCGAAGGTCGTCGAGATGGCGCGGCCACGGGGCATCGCCGTGTTCGTCGACGGTGCACACGCGTTCGCGCACTTTCCGTTCACGCGCGACGAGCTCGGCTGCGATTACTACGGCACGAGCCTTCACAAGTGGCTGCTCGCCCCGGTGGGCACGGGATTTCTCTACGTGCGGAAGGACCGCCAGAAGACGCTGTGGCCGTTGATGGCGGCGCCAGCCACAATGGATGAGAACATTCGCAAGTACGAGGAGATCGGCACGCATCCGGCGGCGAACCACAACGCGATCGCGGCGGCGCTGGCGTTCCACCGCGCGATCGGCGGCAAGCGGAAGGTCGCGCGACTTCGCTACCTCAGGGATCGCTGGGCCAAGCGTCTCCTGTCGGAGAGCTCGCGCGTGCACGTGCTCACCCCACTCGACGATACCCACGCCGGCGGTATCGCGCTGTTCAACGTGGACGGGATCGACAGCGCGAAGCTCCAGGGATGGCTCTGGGCGAAGCATCGGATCATCACGACGCCCATCATCTTCGACGAGTTCCACGGCCTGCGCATCACGCCTAACGTGTACACCACCCTGGACGAGGTGGATCGTTTCGGCGACATGGTCTTGCAGGCGCTATCGACCCAGTCGCTCGCCAGGAGTGGGTAAACGGCGGTGCTGATAGCTGGTAGCTGGGTTCGCTACGCTGCCACGACCACCTGGCCACCACCGTTCTGCTTCGCGACGTAGAGCGCGGCGTCCGCGCGTTCCACCCACGACGCCGCGCAATCGCCGTTCACGAATCCCGCCACGCCCACCGAGAGGTCGAGATCGAGCTTGGAGCGCTCCACGAATTCGACGCCGCGCACCGCGGCGAGCACGCGCTCCGCGAGAATGGCGGCCTTGTCGACGTTGGTTTCCGCGAGCAACACGGCGAACTCGTCCCCGCCATAGCGGCACACGAGGTCGCAGCGCCGGAGAAACACGCGCGACAGACAATCGCCCACCGCGCGGAGGGCCGCGTCACCTACCTGATGTCCGTACGTATCGTTTGCAACCTTGAAGTGATCCATGTCGATCATCAAGAGCGACGCCGATTCGCCCGACAGTGAGTGGAGCGCGATCGACCGCTCGATGGCCTGGTCCCACCCTTTGCGATTGGCCAGCCGCGTGAGGGGATCGACAGTCGTCTCACGGCGGGCTTCCTCGAGCTGGCTGCCGAGTGCCCGTAGGCGCTGCGCGAGCGCTGCCTGCTCGCGCCGATGCGCTTCACGCTGCTGGCTCATGAGCGTACCCACGACCTGAACGGCCGCGAGTGCCTCGCGCCGAACGGCTGCCGGGTCGGTTCCGTCCAGCGCGGCTTTCACGCGCTCCAGCTGGTCGGAGATGGCCTGCCCACAGGTGAGATCGGACTGCGCGATGCGATGCGTCGAGGTCACGACCGCCCACACCGTGTCCCGTAGCTCACGCATGCCTTGCTGGGCGCTCTGCTGTTCGCCACGGCGATGCTCGCCGAAGAACTGCACGAGGCCGCGCCAATCGCGCTTCGCGAGCCCGCGCACGCTCTCGCCGGCGTGTACCGGGTGTGGGGCGCCGAGCGTTACGTGGCGCGTCCACTCGGTAATCGCGGCGCGCGATGCCTCCGCGTCATGCTGTCCGCTGTTGAGCGAGTGCCGCGCGTAGAGCTGGAGTATCGTCCCCAGCGCGTCGAGGATGAGCGTGGCATCCCCGTCGGTGGCGGTGGGTGCAACATTCTCGCGGGTGCTCCGCGCTGGCGGAACGCTGGACTTCCGGGTGAAAAACATTCGTCGGGTGAAGTGGTTCACCTGAGTGTCGGCACCCGCCCCGCTATTCTGGAGACTTCTAATCTCCCGTCAGGTCCTGGTCAGAAGCCACATGGTGCTTGCGAAGCCGATCACTACGATCGCCTGGCGCACGCGGGTCTGTGGGACGCGCTGGGCGAGTCGTGATCCGCCGTAGCCGCCGACGGTGGCGCCAATCGCCATCGCGAGAGCGACGGGCCAGCTGACCAATCCGCTGAAGGCGAATGTGCCCGCCGCGACGGCGTTCGCACACAGGCCGCCCCAGTTCTTGAGGCCGTTCATCCGATGGATGTTTCGGAACCCCATGAACCCGAGCGCGGCGAGCATGAGGATCCCGATCCCGGCGCCGAAGTACCCGCCGTACACGGCCACGCCGAACTGATAGGCCAGCAGTCGAATGCTGGGCTGAACCGCGCGATCGAAGGCATGGTCGTCGGTCACGTTCGGCACGCTTGCGTGTCGCTCGGCGCGCTGCCTGAGGCGCTCGCTCAGTGGACGCTGGATGAGAAACAGGAGCGTCGCGCCGAACACGAGCCACGGGACGATCTCGTCGAATCGCCTGGCCGGCGTCGCGAGCAAGAGTACCGCTCCGAGGAACCCCCCCAGCAGACTCGGGATCGCGAACCGTGTAACCCAGCCGCGCATGCCTGACAGCAGGTCGCGATATCCCCACATGCTGGCGACGGCACCAGGCCAGAGCGCCACCGTGCTCGTGGCGTTCGCGACGATGGGTGGAATCCCGAGCCCGACCAGTGCGGGAAACGTGAGCAACGTGCCTCCGCCCGCGATGGCGTTCACGGCGCCGCCAACGACAGCCGCGAGCATGACGAGTGCGAGGCGTCCAGGGTCCGACACGAACGAGGTCAGCATGGGGCGGGGAAGAAAGCATGGTCGTGACACCCGAGCAATGTCGTTGACCTCGCGGGGTGGCTACCTTTCAGCGCACCGCACACCCTGACTCCGGCTCGCTCGAGGGAGATCGTGGCATGACGAAGACCGAAGCGGCCGTCGCACCGGCGGCGACCGACGCGTTGGAGATCCGCGACACGCGCACAGGAAAGTCGTACACCGCACCCATCGTGGACGGTACGATTCGCGCCAGCGACCTGCGCCAGATCAAGACTGACGCCGACGATTTCGGCGTGATGAGCTATGACCCGGCGTTCATGAACACGGCGTCGTGTCGGAGCGCCATCACGTTCATCGACGGTGACAAGGGTATTCTCCGCTATCGTGGGTACCCGATCGAGCAGCTCGCGGAAAAGGCGAGCTTCCTCGAAGTCGCGTGGCTCCTCCGAAATGGGGAGCTGCCGAACCAGCAACAGTACGACCAGTGGGTGCACGACATCACGTTCCACACGTACGTGCACGAGAACATCAAGCGGTTCCTCGAGGGGTTCCGCTACGACGCGCACCCCATGTCGATGCTCTGCAGCAGCATCGCGGCGCTCTCGTCGTTCTACCCGGAGGCGAAGAGCATCTTCGATCCGGATCAGCGCTACATCTCCATCATCCGGTTGCTCGCGAAAGTGCCGACGCTGGCCGCGTTCATCTACCGGCACAACAAGGGGCTGCCGTTCATCTACCCCGACAACGACCTCTCGTACTCGGAGAATTTCCTGTCCATGGTCGCTCGCATGAGCGAGCCAAAGTACGACGCGAATCCCGTCTTCACGCGCGCGATCGAGGTGTTGTTCATCCTGCATGCTGACCACGAGCAGAACTGCTCGACGAATGCGGTACGCGCGGTCGGCTCGTCGCACGTCGATCCGTTCTCGGCGGTGGCAGCCGGGGTGGCGGCGTTGTACGGGCCGCTGCACGGCGGCGCGAACGAAGCCGTGCTCCGGATGATCGAGGAGATCGGGACCGTGAAAAACGTTCCGACGTTCATCGACGAGGTGAAGAGCGGGAAGGGTGGCCGGCTCATGGGCTTCGGTCATCGCGTGTACAAGAGCTACGATCCGCGCGCGAAGATCGTGAAGCAGCTCGCGAACGACGTGTTCGAGTCGGTCGGAATGGACCGGGATCTCGAGATCGCGCTCGAGCTCGAGCGTATCGCGTTGAGCGACGATTATTTCGTGCAGCGCAAGCTGTATCCGAACGTGGACTTTTACACTGGCCTCATCTACCGGGCCATGAAGTTCCCGACGGATTTCTTCACCGTGCTGTTCGCCGTCGCCCGCACGGCGGGCTGGCTCGCGCAGTGGGAGGAGATGCTGCTCGACAAGGAGCAGAAGATCGCCCGGCCCCGGCAGATCTATATCGGGTACGACGAACGTTCCTACCAGGCGAGCCTCGACCACCGCAAGAGGCCAGCGAAGCCGGTAAAGCGACCGTAGCTGCCTAGCGGCGGGACACGAGGGGTCAGCGCGGCCGCACGGAGCTCCGTGCGGCCGCGCTGACCCCTCGGCTTGTTTCAGCGGTGCGTGTCGCGCAGAGCCGAGCGACGGGGCAACGATCGCAGTGGCGAACGCGCGCCGTGCAGACGAGCGCGCCGAGCTCCATGAGTGCCTGGTTATGCACCCACGAGGCCCGACCCGTCCTCGGCAGCAGGCGCGCGGCGATGTCCCAGCCGAACCGCTCGGCATGAGTCGATTTGGGATCGAGCTCCGGGGCGAACGCGCGATGGAGGACTCGGGCGACGTTGGTATCGACGAGCGGCGCCCGACGCTCGTACGCGAACGACGCGACCGCGCCTGCGGTATACGCGCCGATTCCTGGGAGCTCGCGTAGCGCGGTCGGGTCCGACGGGAGCGGTCCGCCGTCGCGCGTCACACGGCGGGCCAACGCATGAAGGTTGCGCGCCCGGGCGTAGTAGCCGAGGCCCTCCCACGACGCGAGCACGTGCCGCGGGGGCGCTTCGGCGACGTGCTGGAGCGTCGGGAACCGCTCGAGGAAGCGCGCGTAGTAATCGATCACGCGCGAGACCTGCGTCTGCTGCAGCATGAGCTCCGAGACGAGCACGCGATACGGGTCGCGCGTCCGGCGCCACGGCAGATCGCGGCCGTGGCGCCGAAACCAGGCGCGGAGTCGCCGGGAAAAGGCGCGCAGTCGCTCGGGCTCGATCTCGATGGCCGGCAGCGCAGCGCGATCTAGGCGTCGTTTCCGGGGCATGGGGGTGATGATAACTCAGTACTCCGGGACTGTTCCATCCACCTCCCGCGACCAGCGAAGGATCCCGCCGCTCACGCTCCAGACCTGACGAAATCCGGCCGCCACGAGATCCTGCACGGCGAGCGCGCTCCTCGTGCCGGCCTTGCAGTACACCGCGACGGGCACCGTCCGGTCGATGCTCGGAATGGCCGCCTCGAGACGATGGAGCGGAATCAGCCGGGCGCCGTCGATGCGACCGATCTCCCACTCGTGTGGTTCGCGCACATCGATGATCTGGATCGCCTCGCCCGCCGACCGGCGAATGGCGAGGTCACGGGGCTCGATCTGCGGAACCGCGTCGAACCCAGCGTCCGCGCCGCCGGACGTCGAGCAGAACTGGTCGTAGTCCACGAGCGCGGTGAGCTCGCGAGTGCCGCACGCGGGACACGCCGGGTCGCGACGCACCTTCACCCCGCGGAACTGCGCATCGAGCGCGTTCACCAGGAGCAACCGTCCCACGAGCGGGGTTCCAATGCCGAGGATGAGCTTGAGTGCTTCGGTGGCCTGGATGGTGCCGACGAGCCCGGGAAGCACACCCAGTACGCCGCCCTCGGCACAACTGGGCACGAGGCCCGGCGGAGGTGGCTCGGGGTAGAGGCAGCGATAACAGGGGCCATCCGTGGTCGCGAACACCGAGGCCTGCCCGTCGAAGCGAAAGATGCTCCCGTACACGTTAGGCTTGCCGAGGAGCACGCAGGCGTCGTTGACGAGATATCGGGTCGCGAAGTTGTCCGTGCCGTCGAGCACGAGATCGTACTGATCGATGATCGTGAGTGCGTTCGCGGCCGTGAGCCGCGTCGGATGCAGCTCGAGCTTCACGTTCGGGTTCGCGTCGAAAAGGCGATCGCGCGCCGAATCCAGCTTGGGGCGACCGACATCGCGCGTACCGTGGAGGAGTTGCCGCTGCAGGTTCGTGACCTCGACCTGGTCGAAGTCCACGAGCCCCAGGGTGCCGACGCCGGCGGATGCGAGATAGAGCGCCGCGGGCGAGCCCAGACCGCCGGCGCCGATGATCAGCACGCGCGCGGCCTTCAGCCGGCGCTGGCCGTTGATGCCGACCTCCGGAAGAAGGAGGTGGCGACCGTATCGGAGGAGCTCCTCCCGTTCGAGCGGTGGCGCGGAGCGCTTCACGCGCGCACCGGTGTCGAGGGCGTCGATCATGTCACCCTCCTGCCACGGCAGAGACGATGGTGATCTCGTCGCCGTCGTTGACTGGAGCAGCGAACCCTCCGGCGAAGCGGATGTCCTCATCGTTCAGGTAGTAGGTGACGAACGGGTACGGCGCGCCCCCGTCATCGACCAGGCGAGTCGCGAGGGAGGGGAATCGGCGCGTGAGGTCCGCGACGGCTTCGCCGACGGTCGACCCATCGGCTGGTACCGCGCGGTGCCCGTCGGCGAGGCGCGAGAGAATGCTTGGGAGGGTGATGCTGATGGCCATGGTTCCTGCCCGCGAAGCGCGGCGAGTGAGTGAGATCAGGAGACGTTCGACGAGTCAGTTGCGGCTTCACGCTGTTCGCCGTGTTCCACGAGCGCGGCGAACGACCGAAGTTGCGGCTGAATGACCGGCGCGGCGGGGAGCGCGTCGACGAGCGGGTCGAGTGTCTTCAACCCGTTGCCCGTAATGCACAGGACCACCTCGTCGTTCGAGCGCAGGCGCCCCTGTCGCGCGAGCGCCAGCGCCGCCGCCGTCGTCACTCCGCCCGCGGTTTCGGCGAAGATACCCGTCGTCTCGGCGAGCAGCCGGATGCCGACGACGAGCTCGGTGTCAGAGACGGCCGCGCCCCACCCGCCGCTCTCGATGATGGCGCGGGCCGCCGTCAGCCCGTCCGCCGGATTCCCGATCGCGAGCGACCGGGCGATCGTCGACGGAATCTCCGGCGCGATGCGCGTGTCCCCGCGCTCGACGAGCCTAACGATTGGTGCACAGCCGGCAGCCTGCGCCCCGTGGATCCGCGGCGCCGGGCCGCTCGCGAGCCCGGCGTCGGCGAACTCTCGAAACCCGCGGTGGAGTTTCGTCACGAGTGCGCCTCCCGCCATGGGGGCGACGACTGCTGTCGGGGTTCGCCACCCGAGCTGCTCGATGATCTCGAACGCCATGGTCTTCGAGCCCTCGCCGTAATAGGCGCGCAGGTTGACGTTCACGAGCCCCCACCCGAAGCTGTCGGCGACCTGAGCGCAGAGCCGGTTCACGTCATCGTAGGTTCCGCGCACGCGAACGAGGTGGGGCGCGTACACGCTCGTGCCGAGCACCTTCGCTGGCTCGAGATCGAACGGCACGAAGATCCAGGCTTCGAGCCCGGCCCGTGCGGCGTGCGCCGCGACGGCGTTCGCGAGGTTCCCCGTGGACGCGCACCCCACGACTCCCAGACCGAACGCGTGCGCGGCGTTGAGGGCGGTGGCGACCACACGATCCTTGAACGACAGCGTGGGGTGGGAAACCGCGTCGTTCTTCACCCAGACCCGCGCGACGCCGAGGCGCGTCGCGAGCGCCGGCGCCTCGACGAGCGGCGTAAAGCCCGAGTCCAGGGACAGCGACGGCGTGCCCGCGAACGGGAGCCACTCCCGGTACCGCCAGAGTGAGGGTGCGCGCCGGGCGATCGTGTCGCGGTCCGGGAGTGACCGCGTGGCGGCGTACTCGGGGACGAGGGGGCCCAGGCACTCGAGGCAGATCGCCGCGGGATCAGGATCGAAACGGGCGCCGCAATGCGTGCACACGAGCGGGAGCGGCTGCGCGGCACCAGTGGCGGCGTGACTCGGGCCGGCGCCGACGATGTCGAAGGCGGTCGCGCTCATCGATAATGTCCTCCAGTATGAGTGGTGTCTCCCGTGGTGAGGTCGAGGATTCGTCCCGTCGCGGTGAGCGCTCCCCACGCCGGGCGGGTCGCTCGGGATGATTCGCGCGATCGATGCCGGTGCGCGTTGATGCCTGCACCAGCGAGTGCGCGGGCGGCTGAGATGGTGTCAGCGAGGAGCGCGGACGCTGTCGATCGACCGCCTGCACCCGCGCCATGCCAGGTGAGTGTACCGGCGAGCGCGGTCCGCACCTCGACCACGTTATGCACCCCTGTTCCGGCCGCGAGCGGGTCGGCGCCGTCGAGCACGCGCGGTTCGACGGTCGCCTGGATGCGGCCGTTGCGCGTGGCGTGCGCGACGAGGCGGACGCGTCCGCCGTACACGCGTGCCGCATTCACTGTCTCTTCGATGGCCGCGTCGAGCCCGCGCGCGCGCACCTGGCTCACCGTGACCGGCTCGCGCCAGGCGATCGAGCAGAGGATCGCGAGCTTCGCTGCGGCGTCGGCGCCATTCAGGTCGTTCGTGGGATCGCGCTCCGCGAACCCTTCGGTCTGTGCGTCACGCACCGCATCGGCGAACGATCGCTGGTGCTCGATCTGCCCGAGCACGAAGGTCGTCGTTCCGTTGAGGACCCCGCGCAGGCCGTAGATCTCTTCGCCCGCGAGCGACTCACGCAGTGCGCGAACGATGGGGATGGCGGCGGCGACCGCGGCTTCGCAATGCAGGCGCGAGTCGCGCTCGGCGAGGGCGGTGAGCAGGTGTGGATCGCGCGCCAGCGCCTGCTTGTTCGCGGTGACGACGGCGGCGCCGCGCTCGAGCGCAGTCCGAATCCAATCACCCGCGTTCGGCGCGCCGCTCGCTTCGATGACGATGTCGATCGACGGATCCGCTGCGAGCGCGGCGGCGTCGTCGGTGAGTGGCGCGGGCGCGCGGCGCGGGTCGCGCAGGTGCGGCTGCGCGACGGCAACGGCCACGAGCCGAAGTCTGGCCGACGTCAGTCGTTCGACGGAGGCGTGCCGTTCGGCGAGCGATGTCGCGAACGCGGATCCAACAGTGCCGTGGCCGATGAGGCCGAGGCGGAGCTCGACGGGTGGTGCCATGCTGCTTCTCCTTCCACCCGTCCCGAGCTCGTCGCCCGAGGATGAGAAAATCCCCGAGGCGAGAAAAGCCGCGGGGACGCGTGGCCTTTTAGCTGTTTGTTTAACGTGGCCGCAATACGCCGCAAATCACCACGAGTGTACGATTGTGAAGGTATGAGTAAGCGGGTTGGGGCGATTCCGCAAGCCCCCGTACAGGAGCGGCGCTGCAGCGTGCCTAACGGTTCCCCGCACAGCTCTCGCCCAGGCACGGTAACAACAGAATGAACCGCAGAGGGCGCAGAGGGCGCGGAGGACTGCTTGTCAACAAGCAGTCCTCCGCGCCCTCTGCGGTCCATCGCTCTTTCGCAACCGTCCCGGTGGGGCGACCTGGCCCCCCACTCAGCTCACCGTTTTTGTCTTCCGTCGCAGAAAGTCCATGAGAATGAACTGCCCCAACGTCATCGTATTCGTGAAATAGGCCTTCCCGCGACTGATCTCGGACACGCGCTTCACGAACTCCACGAGCGCGCGATCGCGGGCGAGCATGAAGGTGTTGATCACGATGCCCGAGCGCCGGCAGTTCGCGACCTCCTTCAGCGTCTGCGCGATGACCGTCGCGTCCAACCCCATGGAATTCTTGTAGATCTGGCCGTTCGGCATCGTCAACGCGCTCGGCTTCCCGTCGGTGATCATGATGATCTGCCGCATGTCTTTTTTCTGCGCGAGCAGAATGCGGCGGGCGAGCTTGAGCCCCTCGGCGGTGTTCGTGTGGTACGGCCCCACCTGCGCCTGCGCGAGTGTCGGGAGCGGGATCTCCTCCGCGGAGTCGTGGAAGAGCACAACGCGAATCGTGTCCCCCGGAAACTGCGTGCGAATGAGGTGCGTGAGGGCCAGGGCCACCTTCTTCGCCGGCGTGAAGCGGTCTTCGCCGTACAGGATCATCGAGTGCGACGTGTCCAGCATGAGCACCGTCGCACACGATGACCGGTACTCCGCCTGGCGGACCATGAGGTCGGAGTACTCGAGGTCGATCGGTATCCCGATCGTTCCGGTTCGGGCGAGCGAGTTCTTCAGCGTCTCGTTGACGTCGAGGTTGAGCACGTCGCCGAACTCGTATTGCTTGCTCCATCCGTCGGACTCGATTCCCGTCGCGAGGTACGGCGTGTCGTGCGCGCCCACGCTCGACTTGCCAAGTGACCCGAGCAGGTTGCGTAAGGTTCGGTATCCGAGGAAGTCGATGCCTTTATCCGTGAGGTTGAACTGCACGTCACGGGAGGCCGCGTGCGCGAGGCTCCCGCGCCCCTCGACAGGCTGATGTGTATCCGCCACCTGGGGCGGCGCGTCGATATTCAGGTACCCTTCCGCAGCGAGCCGCTGCACGAGTTCGTCGAGGAGCTGGGCGAGTTTGGCCTGCGCTTCCTCGTCGCCCTCGCCGCGAAGGGCCTGCAGCATTTCGGGGGTGAACTGGCCGCTTTCGATCAATGCGTTGAGGATGGCTTCCTTGAGCGCATCGAGCGAACGGTCGGCGTCACCCCCGAAGTCGCCCCAGTAGGGGTGTGACATGCGCCCACCGGCGAAGCCGGACTGGAGCAGGAAATCGGCGAGCTTCTCGAGCAGCGACTGCAGGTCGACCGCATCCGCCAGCTCGGGGCTGAACTTCGAATACGTGTGAAAGCGCATAACCTCGAAGGCGAGGAAACGAGTGGCGAGTGACGAGCAGGAACGGGGGGAGCGGGTCCGGCGGAGGGCAAGTGTCCATCCGCGGGCTCGTCTTGATTCGCTGTACGCGGTCTACCGAAACGTACTGCCCGTGTTCCGGCCGCGCACGACTCGTACCGCGCCCGCGTCGTCGGTGAGCCCGGCGCCGCACCCCTCGGCCCCGCCGAGCGCTGCGTCGATCAACCCGTTTCGGGTCCTGCTCACACATCGAAACTTCCGGCTGTTCTGGATCGGGCAGACGGTGTCGCTGGTCGGCACGTGGATGCAGACGATGGCGCAGGGGTGGCTGGCGCTCGAGCTCACGAACAACGCGTTCTTGGTCGGTCTTGTCGCGTCGATCGGCTCATTCCCCATCCTCCTGCTGTCGCTTCCGGCCGGCGTTCTCGCGGACCGTCACGACAAGCTCCGGCTTGTCACCATCGCGCAAACGCTGCTACTCATCGAGGCCGTCGCGCTGTGGTGGCTCACGTATTCGGGGGGCATCACGATCGAGTGGCTGCTCATCCTCGCCGCGATCAACGGCGCGATCGTCGCGATCGAGATTCCCGCGCGGCAGGCGATGATGATCGAGCTCGTCGGGCGCGACGACCTGCGCGACGCCATCGCTCTGAACTCGAGCGGATTCAACCTCGCCCGCATCTTCGGTCCTGGCGTGGCCGCGGCGGTGATCGCCCACGCCGGGATCGCGTGGTGTTTCGGCCTGAATGCGGTGAGCTATTTGACGGTGCTGATTGGCCTTCGGATGATTCGCTTGCCGGCGTGGCAGCCGCCGCTCACCACGGGTTCGCCGCTGCACGGATTAATGGAAGGGCTCCGCTATGTTCGATCGGCGCACAAGGTTCGCACGCTGATTCGGTTCATCGCGGTGTTCTCGATTCTCGGTGTGCCGTACATCACACTCATGCCCGTTGTCGCGCGCGACCTGCTGGGTCTCGACGCGAGCGGGTACGGGCTGCTGCTGTCATCGCTGGGCATCGGGGGATTGAGCGGGGCGCTCGCGCTCGCCGCCGTGGGGCGTCGCATTCCGCGCGGCAAGCTACTGGTTGGGGCAGCGTATACGTACGCCTTCCTCCTCATCATGTTCTCGCTCGTGCGCTGGCCGTGGCTCGCGTACCCGATCCTCCTCGTGACGGGGTTCATGATGATCATCACGAGCGCCGTGGCGAACAGCATGCTGCAGGCGTTCGTTCCCGATCACTTCCGCGGACGACTCATGTCGGTGTACTCGCTGATCTCGGTCGGGCTCGGGCAGGTGGTGGGTTCGTTCGCGGCCGGTGCGGTTGCCGGCGCGATCGGCGTCGACTGGGCGATCGGCATCGGCGCGGCCGTCATGCTGGGCTACGCCATGTACGCGTTCCGGCGCGGGTCGAGCTGGATTGTAGAAGAAACGTAGCCATCAGCTAGCAGCTAGCAGCTATCAGCAAAACGGAGAACCCTCGGGATGCCTCTCTGCAATGGAGGGGCGTCCCGAGGGCTTGTGCTTTGCTGATAGCTGATAGCTGATGGCTGGTAGCTCTATCTGAGCCTTTCTTCCGCAACCCTAACGATGAGTCCCGCTGCGCCGTCGATGCCGAGCCAATCGGTGTTCACGCACAGGTGGTAGTTCTCGTGCGCGAGCCACGAGCGGTGCCAGTAGCGGCGCACGTATTGCTCGCGCCGCTTGTTCGTCTCATCCACGCGTCGGGTCGCGTCCTCCTCCGAAATCCCCTCGCGCTCCATGACGCGGCGGACGGCCGCCAGCTTCGGTGCGTAGCAAAAGACGTGGAGTGTATCGGCGCGCAGGGCGAGGTATGACTGGGCGCCACGACCAACGAGCACAACCGGGCCCCGCGCCACTGCGTCGTTGATGACGTGCTCCGTGACCTCGAGCAGCCGCTCCTCGGTGGGGGGCAGCGGCGCGGACAACCCCGGAGACACGATCTCGGGCGACCCAAGCGCGAGCGCGTCGGCCAGCCGCTCGGCGAGTGACGGGACGCGTTCCTCGATGGCTTTCACCTCGACGGGCGTGCGTCCGAGACGCGCCGCGACGCGCTCGACCAGGGCGTTGTCCAACAACGTCCAGCCCAGGCCGTTCGCGACCTGCGCTGCCACCTCCGATCCGCCAGAGCCGAACGTACGCGAGACGGTGATGACAGGCATGGCGCCTAACGTTAAGGAAGCCGTCGGACGCGCAGATGCTCGACGATCTCGAAACCCAGCGCCTCCCACGCGGCGTTGGCCAGCGGGTTATCGGCGGCGTTGTGGAGCCGCATCTCGTCCAGCCCACGCTCGACGCACCACCGATCGGCCGCAGCCAGCAGGGCGCGCAGCACGCCCTGCTCGCGTGCCCGCGGCACCACGTATACCGACGATACGTACGCGTACTGCGCCGGTTCGAGCAGGGGAGACCCGCTGGACTGAATGCACCGGAGCACGCCAACGGTCTCCCCACCGATGTCGGCGAGAAAGATGATCTCGTTCTGGGACTTGAGCTGTGCCGCGAACAGCCGTTCGGCGCGCGCTTCCGCGTCGTCACGGAGGCGCGCGTAAATCGTGTTCTGCCCGTGCTCCCTGAGCAGCGCGATCCGCAGCGCGACGATGGCCGGAAGGTCCGACATCGTCGCGCTGCGGATGGCAACGCGGGACGCCGCATCGGTACGGCGCGCGTCCCGGGTGGTCAGCCGGGACCCGGGAATCGGGACCGCGGCATCGGCAACCGGCGGCTCCGCCGTCGCGGCGTCGCGATGACGCCGCCCGCTCTCGTCAGGTAGCCTGCCGGTTCCCGATCGGTCGCTCACGCGGACATTCCACCGCCGAAAAGGTCCTGGTTCGGTCGACGCCGTGGCTCCTGCACCGCGCGTCCATATCGCCCGGTGTCGGTGCGAGAAATCTTCTTGCGCGCCACGAGCGCCTCGAGGACGAGCTCGCAGGCCGCCGCGGTTATCGCCGCGTCGCCGGGTGGGGCCAACGCCACGTCACGTACGATGTCGAGCAGCGTCGGCACTGTCGAGAACCCCTGCACGAGCGCCTCCGACGACGCGTCCTCGGTGACCTCGAGCGCGCCCCCCACGTCGAACCACATCACGACCTCGTCCGCGTTCACCACGCCCGCCCGCTCGCGCAACGTCGCGTCGGCCGCACGGCGAATGAGCTCGCGTGCGATCGCCTGGCCGCCGACCAGCTCGCCCTCGTATTCGAGCTCGATCTTACCGGTAATGGACGGCATGGCTGCATATACATCGGCCACGCGAGGCACGATCTCCGCTTCGCCCGTACGCAGCGTCCGACGCTCCGCGTTCGAGACGATGTTCTCGGTCACCGTGATCGGCATACGCTGCGACACACCGGACCGTCGATCAATGCGCTTGTCGGTGCGCGCCTCGAACGCCACACGCTCGACGAGCTCCTCGATGAAATCGGGGATACGGACCGGCCGATCGTTCCGTCCGGTCCACGCTTCCTGCCGAGTGATGGACATCCCGATCTCGACGGTCTCGGGGTAGTGCGTCTGGATCTCGCTCCCGATCCGGTCCTTGAGCGGGGTGATGATCTTCCCGCGTGCCGTGTAGTCCTCGGGGTTCGCGGTGAAGCACAAGAGCACGTCGAGCGGAAGGCGAACCGGGTAGCCTTTGATCTGGACGTCGCCTTCCTGCATGATGTTGAACAGCCCGACCTGCACCTTCCCGGCGAGGTCCGGCAGCTCGTTCAGCGCGAAGATCCCCCGATTCGCTCGCGGGAGCATGCCGTAGTGCATCGTCAGCTCGTCCGACAGCACGTGGCCGCCGCGCGCGGCCTTGATCGGATCGAGGTCGCCGATGAGATCAGCGATCGTCACGTCGGGCGTCGCGAGCTTCTCCACATACCGGCTCGCGCGATCGAGCCATGCGACGGGCGTATCGTCGCCGGCCTCGTTCAACAACTGGCGCCCGTACTTCGACACCGGCGCGAACGGATTGTCGTTCACTTCACTCCCGTCGATGATCGGAATGGCATCGTCCAGCAGCGTCGTGAGCGACCGAAGGATCCGGCTCTTCGCCTGCCCGCGCAGGCCAAGGAGGATGAAGTTGTGACGCGACAACACCGCGTTGATGATCTGCGGCATCACCGTGTCTTCGTAACCGAGCACGCCCTCGAAGAGCGCGTTGCCGGTGCAGATGCGGTTCAGGAGGTTATCACGAAGCTCATCCTTGACGGACCGCCGCTGCCGTTCCGGCGTGCCCCAGGGTGAGCGCTTCAACGCGCCGAGAGTCGTGGGATAGGACTGCAACTTGGACTCCGTTGCTCGATGCGAGAGAACGATCGTTCCTGCCAACTACCGAACGAGAAATGTGCGCCAATGTGTGCCGTGGAACGCAGCGACGGGAACGTTCGAAAGTCGTGCCGGCGTGACGATGCTATCAGTCGGCGAGTGCGACCTCCACGAGGTTGTCGTACAGGACCGGGCCGCCCCCCAGGTCGGTCTCGCGCTGGGATGTCGTCGCGTTCGCGTTGGTGCCGTCAGGGGCGAGCTTCCCCCACCAGATCGACGGGGCCCACGCGACGCCTTCGCGCACCTGCTCGCCGACCCGTGCCACCGCGGTAAACTCGCCCCGGTCATTGAACACTACTACGCGTGCGCCGTCGGCGATGCCGCGGCGCTCGGCGTCACGGACGTGAAGGACGCATTCCGGCTCGGCGTTCTTCCGGAGCGACTCGATGTTCACGAACGTCGAGTTCAGGAAGTAGTGACGGGGCGACGAGATGAGCACGAGCGGGAACCGGGCCGCGAGCTCGGGAGCCGTCTCGGGAAGCTCGAGCGGTGGGGTGTACGTTGGAAGCGGGTCGATGCCCATCTGCGCGAGTCGCTCCGAGTAGAACTCGCATTTGCCGCTCGGGGTCGGGAAGTTCCCCTCGGCGTACGGGAGGAACGGCCGCGGCACGTTGAGGCGAACCCAACCACGGTCCGCCAGCGCGTCGAAGGTGATGCCCTGCATACGCTCGTGGGACGTATCGACTGCCTGACGAATGAGCGTCACGTCGTCATCCGCGAGCGCGGGGTGTGCGAGCCCCATGCGCCGGGCGATGAGGCGGAAGATCTCGGTGTTCGGCTTCGCCTCGCCAAGCGGCTCGATGGCCGGTCGGTTGAGCGACGCGTAGAGGTGCCCGTACGCGAAGTGTACGTCCCAGTGCTCGAGCTGCGTCGTGGCCGGGAGCACGAAGTCGGCGTAGTCAGCCGTGTCGGTCTGAAAGTGCTCGAGAACGACGGTGAATAGGTCCTCGCGAGCCAATCCACGGATGACGGCGTTGCGATCGGGCGCGACGGCGGCCGGGTTGGAGTTGTACACGACGAGCGCCCGGACCGGCGGTCCACCGACGCCGGCGTCAGGAAGGCCGAGTGCGTCCCCCAGTCGGATCATGTTGATGGTCCGAGCGGGAGGCGAGAGGTCCGGACGCTCGAGAGCGGGCTTGTTGAACGCGAACGTGCCGCTCGTCGAGAGCTGAACGCCGCCACCCGGCCGGCGCCAGTGGCCGGGAACGGCGCTCAGGCAGGCAATGGTGCGAACCGCCATGCCGCCGCCGTAGTGTCGCTGCAGCCCGTAGTTCACGCGAATGAACGCGGCGCGGGCGCGCCCGAACTCGCGGCCGAGCTCCACAATGCGCTCGGCCGGAAGACCCGTGATCGTCGCGACGCGCTCGGGTGAGTATTCACGAACGCGCTCGCGGAGCTGATCCGCGCCGAGCGTGTAGCGCTCCAGGTAGTCGCGATCCTCGAGGCCTTCGGCGAACAGGACATGCATCATCGCCAGCGCGAGCGACGCGTCGGTACCCGGGCGGATCGGCAACCATTCGTCACATTGCTCGATCGTCCGCGTCCGCACCGGATCGATGCCGAGTATGCGCGCACCTCGCTTCCGCGCCTCGAGTACGAACGGCCAGAGATGGGGGTTCGACGTCAGCGTGTTCGTCCCCCAGAGCAACACGAGATCGCTCTCAGGGATCCCCTCGGCGTCGGCGCCCATGTTTGCGCCGACGGTCATGCGCATGCCGACCGTTCCCGCCATCGAGCAGATCGTGCGGTCGAGCTTCGACGCGCCGAGCAGGTGGAAGAACCGGCGGTCCATGGATGACCCCTGAACGAGCCCCATCGTGCCGGCGTAGGAGTAGGGCAGGATGGATTGCGGGCCGTCGCTCGAGGCAGCGATGGCGGCGAGCCGGTCGGCGATCTCGGCGATCGCTTCATCCCACGACACTCTCTCGAACGACCCGCTCCCCTTACGGCCAGTGCGTCGCAGCGGGTGGAGGAGACGCTCACGGTGGTACGTGCGCTCGAGGTACCGGTTCACCTTCGCGCACAGGAAGCCGCTGGTGAACGGGTGGTCGGGATCGCCGGCAATTCGTACGGCGCGACCGCTTTCGACCGTGGTGAGCGTTGCGCAGGTGTCGGGGCAGTCATGCGGACACGCGCCGCGCACGATATGCGACGCCGGCGAGGGAAGGGACGCTGCGGTCACGGCTGGTGTTGACGTTCGGGGAGGCTACCGTACGACTCCGATAAGGTACGCCACGGGCGGTTCGTGAGCCACGCCGACGCGCTGGTTCGTAATGTCTTCGACGTCATGAGTTTACCGGGCGAACATTGTGACGAACCGAGCTCGTGGCCGTGAGAATCCGCGTCTGCGCGCGCGGAACTTGCACGCTCGCGCCCGATTTGCCTGGCGGATACCTCACATCAGAGGAAACACATTGGTGTCCTTGGACTTGGACAACATCTGTCGGTCTTGACTCTCGCGTATGAGACCGTAGATTCTGCCCCCGATCCTGGTACCGCGAGCGCGGACCACGGCAACCGTTGATCACTCCCCCCCTCAAGGAGAATGTAGATGAAGCGCCTGGCCCTTGTCGCCGCTGTGCTGGCCCTCGCCGCGTGCACGACGAAAGAAGAGACCCCGGTAGACACGACTGCCGCTCCCGCAATGGCGCCCGCGCCGGCTGACACCGGGATGACGATGGACACTGGCATGAAGATGGACTCGGCGATGAGAGACACCACGGCCAAGAAGCCGTAAGGAATTCCTCTCGCAGTCACGAAGGGCGCGACATTCGAGTCGCGCCCTTCGCGCATTACGCGGTCGCTGACAGAGCGCTACACGCGTTATGCCGCCGGAAACGGAAGCGCAACCACGCCGACCACGGCCTCGCCGCCGTCCCATCGCGCGCGCGCCGAGCCGCCCGGGGCGATTTCTCGACGAACCATCGCGAGCGCGATGCCACCGAGGCGCGGCGACATGACGCTCGTCCGCACATCGCCAACCGACTTGTCCGCAGCGTCGAAGAGCTGCGCGCCGCGCGGTACACGTTGCACATCCTCCCCATCCCCGTAGCGGATCCCTCGGAGATGCCGGTTGACGTGTCCGCGGAAATGCACCCGGGCCACGGTCTCCTGCCCCGTGTAGCACCCCTTCGTGTACGAGATTGCGTGCAGATCATCGAGGTTCGCCTCCTGCGGGATGGTGGACTCGTCGATGTCCAGCCCCCACTCGGGACGTCCCGCTTCGACGCGCGCGATCTCCCAGGCATCGAGCCCACCGGGCGCCGCGCCCAGCTCCGTTGCCCCTTGCCACAGGGCAGCACGAGCGGCCTGGTCGTGAATGAGCTCGTATGCCTCGACCCCCACGTCGGGGACACGTGCCACCAGCACCTCGCTCTCCCCAATCGTTGACGCTACGTGCGAATAGGGCGAGAGCGAGGCGAGGGTGTCGGGCGAGATTCCTGCCAGGCGCGCCACCACATCGCGGGCACGACTGCCCGCGATGGCGATGTCCGACAGTTCCCCCGTGCGATCGACATACCGCGTCGCTCGCGGGTTCACGTACTTCCGAATCATGGCGACCCACCCCGCCGCGGCCCGGACGGGAACGTCCACCAGGAGGTCGCTCTGGCGCGCGAAGATGCGGACGTCCGCGATGATCTTCCCACGCGGCGTCAATGCCGCAGCGTACATCCCGGACCCAGGACCGAGGCTGCCGACGTCATTCGTGACGAGTCCCGTCAGCGTGTCGGAGCGACGGTCCCCCTCGAACGTCATGCGCGTTCTGTGGGATCGATCGATCACGAGCGCGCCGGTGCGCAGTGCCGTGTACTCCGATTCGACGGAGCCGTAGCGGAACGTGACGGGCCGCCCCTCGATCTCACCCACCGCCGCATCCGGTCTCAGCGCCGACGACGTCATCGTTCGGCCGTCCGCTCGCCCGAGGTGAGCGCATCGATGGACGCCGCCGTCTGGCCGACGAGCGTAGGGAGTAGGGCGTCTGCATCCATCGCGAGGTGCGCCGCAACCGGCCCGACGGCGGCGCAACGCAGGCCAGCGGCCTTCGCGGCGCGAATGCCGGCGCGACCGTCCTCGAGCGCGACGACGTTCCGCGAGACAACCGTGCCTCGCCGGGTGAGCCGCTCGAGCGCACCCGCATAACTCGCCGGCGACGGCTTCGGCGTGAACGGGTCGTCGTCGGCGATGACGAACTCGAAGGCGTCACCGACGCCAGCCAGCGACAGCAAGGGTTCGATCTCGCGCCGAGTTGCTCGTGACACGAGCCCCAGTCGCGCATGGCCGTGGAGCGACTCGACGAGCGCCGCCGCGCCGGGCACGAGCGACAGGCCGGTCTCCACGAGTTCCGTGAATTGACGCTCCGCACGCAGCGTCGCGAGGTCCACGCGTGTTTCGTCGTCGCGAATGCCACGCAGCGCCAACGCCGCGCGCGCGGCGCCACGAACCGGCAGCGAGAGGCAGTGCTCCGCGTACTCCCAATCGGTGAGCACGATACCCTCGTCGGCCAGACTCGCGAACAGCGCCGACGTGCGCGCGTCGCGCGTGTCGGCGATCACGCCCTCGAACTCCAGCAGTACGGCGTGCAGCATAAGAGAACTATAAGCGGTGGCAGCCATCAGCCATCAGCCATCAGCCATCAGCTCGGACTGTCGGCGAGCTTCGCGTACGACGCGTCCAGCAGGTCCACGGGATGAATGACCCGGGCGCGCGCACGCGCACGGTGCAGGCCGGCGCCGATCTGCATCAGGCATCCCGGGTTTCCCGTTGCAACCCAATCGGCGCCCGTGGCGACGATGTGCCTGAGCTTCGGCGCGAGCACCGCATCGGACGTCTCCGGCTCGATGAGGTTGTAGATCCCGGCGGCGCCGCAGCACTGCTCCGCGTCGGTCAGCGGGAGCAAGGTGAGCTCTGGAATCGCCCGCAACACGGCGAGCGGCGGAGCCACCACGCGCTGTGCATGCAACAGGTGACACGGCGCGTCGTATGTGACGCGAAGCGGGAGCGGTGCGCCTGGCTTCGGGCCGGCGGCAGCCAGAAGCTCGCTGACGTCGCGAACACGCTCGGATACGTCGCGCGCACGGGCGGCCCACTCGGGGTCGTCGGCGAGCAGGTGCCCGTACTCTTTCATCATCGCGCCACAGCCGGCGGCATTCACGCCAATGAGCTCGGCGCCGCTGGTTCCGAATGCGGCGATGTTCGTCCGCGCGAGTGCGCGTGCCGACTCGAGGTCGCCCGCGTGTGCGTGCAGCGCACCGCAACAGACCTGACCCGTGGCGTCGGTCATTCGATAGCCGTTCGCCTGCAGCGTCCGGCGTGTCGCGCGATTCGTGCGAGCGAAGAGCCCGTCCATCACGCAGCCATCGAGGAGCGCGACGCGCGCGCGGCTTTCGTCTCCCGCGGCGTCGTAGTCGCGTTCCGGGAGGGACACGCGCGTAGACGCAAGCATCGCCGACGCGAATCCCAGACGGCCGGCGACGGCGGTGAACAACGACGGAATGCGCGTTGCCCGCAGCACTCGGGATGCGAGCATGGCGACACGGAGTGCGCGAACGTGGGCGAAGACGGCGAGCACGATGCGCCCGATGAGCGGCGTCGGCCGCACCTCGCGAAGAGTCGCGCGCGTGGCCTCGAGCAGCTGACCGTACGGTACACCCGATGGACATGCGGTCTCACAGGCGCGGCATCCGAGACAGCGATCGATGTGCGTGTGCACGCTCGGATCGTCGGTGGCCAACTCGCCTTCCACGAGCGCCCGCATGAGGACGATGCGCCCGCGCGGGCTGTCGTTCTCGTCCTCGAGGTTCACGTACGTTGGACAGGCTTGCAGGCAGAAGCCGCAGTGGACGCACGTCTCGATGCCCGGTAGCGCCGCGGCGAGCGGCGTATCGGGGATCGCGCAGGGGAGGGAGCGGCGTCCGGGGAGCGTCGGTGTCGTGGTCATTCCGCCGGCTCGCCGAGGATGCCCGGGTTGAGAAGTCGATGTGGATCGAAGGCGGACCGCACGCCGCGCGACAGCCGATCCGACACTGCACTCGGCGCCAGGACTGGCCACAGCGCCGCCGATAGTCGCTCGAAGATTCGCGTATCGCGCGACTCATCGCGCAGCCCGGCGACGGCCGCGTCGGGAAGATCGCTACCCTGCTGGGGAAGGATCACCCGCGCAACGGAGCGCAGCACGGACGCGTGCGCGATTCCGTCCGCCGCGCCGGCGATGCGTTCGGCGGCTGCCCAGGTCTCGGTAAACCGTGCGACCGGGCCCGACAGCCGCACAACGGTCGCGTCGGCGGGCTCGATCGTGCGCAGTGCGTTCCACACGTCGGCGGAAACATCGGTCACGTCGGTGATCGTTGTGAGGGCCTCGCGCTGCGCGTCCACGAGCTCGCTGTTCCCGGCGAAGCGTGCGAGGAGTACCGTCGACGTCCCGAGTGACAACGTGCGTGCGGCGGCGGCCGACACGAGCTCGAGCGCCAGCGGCGCGACCGGCGCCGCGCGCAGGTTGGTGAGCAGCTCGGCCAGCGTGGTAGATCCGGCCGGCACACGGAGCGCGACGGTCACATCGCGCTCGGGCAATGCCCGGAGCCGGACGGCCACTTCGGTAATCACGCCTAACGTTCCCCAGGCGCCGACCGTGAGGCGTGTCAGGTCGAACCCGGCGACGTTCTTCACGACGCGGCCACCGCCGCGAATGACATCGCCCGTGCCGGTGACGACCTCGACCCCGATGACGACGTCGCGTGGCGTACCGAGCGATCCGGCAACGGGGCCGGCGGTGCCGGTGGCGACCGTAGCACCTAACGTTCCGGTGTCGCCGCCCCACGGCTCGAGCGCGAGCCACTGTCCGTTGGCCGCTGTCGCCGCCGCAATCTCGGCCAGGGTCGTTCCCGCGCGGGCCGTGAGTGTGAGGTCGCCGGGGGTGTAGTCCACGATGCCGGTCAGCCCGGCGAGGTGCAGCGACTCCGCGGCAATGACGGGTCTTCCGGCTGACAGCCAGGTCCCACGCCCGACGAGGCGGAGCGGGGTGCGCCGCTCGACGGCCGCGCGCACGAGGTCTCGGACGTCGGACGTCGTCGTCGGAGCCGGCATGGCGACGTTCGCCGCCGTCTCCGGCACCGCGCCGAGCCGCGACACGTTAGGCGCGGTCACCGTCACGCGCTCCACGCCGACTTCGGCGCGCCATGCCACTCGCGGCAACTGCGTATCGGTACGACCTTCCCGGGATTCGCGCGCCGGTCGGGATCGAACACGTCGCGGAGCCGGCACATCGCGGCGAGGGACTCGTCCGAGAAGATGAGCGGCATGTAGTCCACCTTGTCGAGCCCGATCCCATGCTCGCCGGTAATGGTGCCTCCGGCCGCGACGCACGCCCCCATGATCTCGCGCATCGCAGCGTGGACGCGCGCCTGCTCGTCGGGGTCGTTGGCATCGTACCCGATGTTCGGGTGGAGATTGCCGTCGCCCGCGTGAAACACGTTGCACACGGTGATGCGCTGTCGTGTGGCGATCTCACGAATGGAGGCCAGCACTTCGGGCAGGCGCGTGCGCGGAATGACGGCGTCCTGTACGACGAGGTGTGACGAGACGCGGCCCATCGCACCGAACGCCTTCTTCCGCCCCTGCCAGAGGCGAGCGCGCTCCGCCTCATCGTGCGCGATGCGAATCGTGCGCGCGCCGGCGTCGGCGCACATGGCTTCGACGCGTCGCGCGTCGGCGTCGAGCCCCGCGGCCAGGCCATCGAGCTCGATGAGCAGGATGGCTTCCGCATCCACCGGGTAACCGGCTGCGTAGATCGAGGCCTCGACCGCTCGAATCGTCGGGCCGTCCATCATCTCGAGCGCCGCCGGGACGATGCCGGACGCGATGATCGCGGACGTCGCGTGGGCTGCCGCGTTGATCGACATGAAGTCGGCGAGCAGCGTCCGAATGGCCGGCGGGTTCGGTGAGAGCTTCACGGTCACGTCGAGTGCAATCCCGAAGCATCCCTCCGATCCGACGAAGGCACCGAGGAGGTCGTAGCCATCGGTCTCGCCAGCGGGGTTGCCGAGTCGAACGATCTCGCCGTCGGGCAGGACGGCGGTAACGGCGCGGACGTGGTTCAGCGTGACGCCGTACTTGAGGCAGTGCGGACCGCCGGCGTTCTCGGCGACGTTCCCGCCGATGGTGCAGGCGGCCTGGCTCGACGGGTCGGGGGCGTAGTGCAACCCGTACGGCGTCGCGGCCCGCGTCAACGCGACGTTGACGACACCCGGCTCGACGACTGCCACGCGCTCGACGGGATCGATGGACAGAATACGGGTGAGGCGGTTGAGGCCAACGAGCACGACGTCGTCGGCGAGGGCGCCGCCGGAGAGCCCGGTGCCCGCGCCCCGCGGCACGAACGGCACGCGCCGTTCGGCGAGAAGCCTAACGACGGCGATGAGCTCGTCGCGCGTGCGCGGGAAGACCGCGAGGCGTGGTTGCTTGGAGTAGCCGGGCAACCCGTCACTTCGGTACACCACGAGCTCGCTCGGCCGGTGCAGAACACCGCGCGGACCGACGATGTCGGCGAGGCGGTCGGGGAGGTCGGTGGCGGCGAGCGATGTCCCGGTACCGTCGTGAGCGGACGCGGTGCGAGGTGAAGGGCGCACGGGGGGCACGGTCAGGCGGATGCGTGCGGGCCGCGTCCGTTGCTCTTCGCGCGCGTGTGGACTCGGGCGCGAGCCTCGAGCGAATCGACCGCGCCTGCCAGCAATGCCTCGATCGTCGTGAGGCGCTCCGACGCGAGCCGCGACGCGAGGAGCTCCTGACGCCGCGGCGGCTCGATGTCGATCAACGCGGCGATGCCGAACGAGAGCGAATCCGGCTCGTCCGGCAGCGGCGGCAGTGGGTCGTTGTCGTCGGCCAGAGAGCGGGCCGCACGGCCGACGCGCGCGAACAACGCGCGAACGCGCTGTGCCATCACGTCGAGCGCAGCCGAATCTTCGGGCAGGTCGTCGTACTCGGCGACCTCGGCAACGTGATACGGCGCGGGTGTCACGACGAAACGCTGAAGCGCGAACCGTCGCACTCCGTGGACGATGATGTTCGACCGCCCGTCAGGGAGAGTCTGCGCATCGTCGACTTCGGCCACGCACCCGACGCATCCGGGCTCCAGGTCGGTCTCCGCTGTTCCTTCCGGGCGGAACACGATCCCGAACCGCGAATCCCCACCGGCGCAGTCCTCGAGCATCTGGCGGTACCGCGGCTCGAAGATGTGCAGCGGAAGCGGCGCCCCGGGGAACAGTACGAGCGGGAGCGGGAAAACCGGTAGGAGATAAACGGGCACCCGCGAAAAGTACTGTCTCGGCGCCCGCGACGGTGCTCCCTATGACGGCCGCTGTCCGGGCACCACCACTCGCAGCGCATCGCGCTCGATACGGTATTCGAGCGGGGACGTCATCTCGATCACCTCGCCGTCTACGGCCACGCGACCGTGGCGGCGACGCAGCTCGATCGAGCATCGGTCAACGACGAATGTGTCGGCGAGCTGGCCGCGGGCAATGGCGTCGTTGCCGCGGAACGCGGCCGTGAGTCCCGCCGCGACGAGCCGAGCCCAGGTTCCTCCGCGGACGACAATGACGTGAAGTCCGCGGCGCCCGTCCTTGGCGCGCGTGCCGATCGCGGGCAACTGTAGCTCTCGCTCTCCTACACCCACGAACACGAGCGCGCTCCGGTATCGCTTCGCGACGCCATCGAGCTCCAGCTCGACCGTGAACGGGCGAACCCGGCCAAGTAGCCGGAACCCGGCGAGCATCGTCGCGAGTCGGTAGCCGAACCATCGCTCGAGCCGCTCGCGTGTGCGGACGAATATCACGTACGCACCCACGGAGCTGGTGGAGAGAAAGAGTCGGTCGTTCACGAACGCGACGTCGGTTGCGGAAACGACTCCGTCGGTCGCCGCTTGGGCAGCCTCCGTGTGGTCCGTCGGGATGCCGTGATCGCGCGCGAAGTGGTTCAAGGTTCCACCAGGCACGATGGCAATCGCGGTGTCGGTTCCGGCCAGCCTGGCCGCGGCGCTCGCGACGGTGCCATCGCCACCCGCGATGACCACGCGCTCGGCTCCGTCGGCGATTGCGCGGTCGACCAGCGGGCCGAGCGACTGCGGGTCGCATCGCTCGACCGCGAAGGTCCCGGCCTGTTCGAGGGCGGCCAGGGCGGCTGGCCCGGAGCCGGCGTCGGGGTTCACGAAGGCCGGAATCGGCCGGGAGCTCACGCGCATGGATGACGACGAGGGCATTCGGCCATAGCTGTGGGCGAAAAGCGCGCCAGCGCCAATACGGAACGGCGCCAACGCGCCTAACGCCCCAGCACGCGGTCGATGGTGGCTCGGAGCTTCGAGAACTCGAACGGCTTCTCGATGATCTCGCAGGAGGTCTCCCTGGCGAAGTCTGCCGCTTCGCCGGACACCAGGTCGCCGGTAGAGAAGACCAGGTGCGGGAGGACCTCGGGGGCGTCCTGTTCGATGCGGTGGTGGAGCTCAATGCCCGACAGTCCCGGCATTCGGAGGTCCGAGACGACGAGGGAGTAGGGCGGCGTCGCTCGCTGCGATCGATCCTCGAGAATCATCTCGAGTGCCTTGGTGCCATCCCCTGCCTCGTCCACCTGCCAGCCCATACGGGTGAAGAAGCGGCGAAGGGCGACGCGAATGGTGGACTCGTCGTCGACGACAAGGACCCGCGGGGGCGTCAGGCTGCGGTCGGTGCCGGCGGTGGCGTCGTCCATCGGATCTCGTGTTCGATCCATGAGACGTGGCGACCTGGGAGCGGAACAGCGAACGGAACGGCGAGGCTTACGCGAAATCACGGAATGCGAACGGCGGACCACGACCGGTCATGGAGCGCGAGCCGCCGACTGTCGCGCCCGCACAGACACTAAGGGCCCGGCATTGCGCCGGGCCCCGGAATGCGAAGCAACGAAGCGCAGATCAGGCCGCGGTCCAGAAGCCGGCGAGCGCTGCACCATCGGGCGACTCTCGCAGCTTCTCGAACGCCCGCTCGCGGATCTGGCGGATGCGCTCGCGAGTCACACCCATGAGCGCGCCGATTTTCTCGAGCGTCATGGCCTCCGACCCCTCGTCGAGACCGTAGTACAGGTACAGGATCTTCCGCTCGCGCGGCGTCAGGTACTTGCTGAAGACGCGGTCGATGAACTCGCGCATCAGCTTGAAATCGGTGACTTCCTCGATCTCGGTGCCATCGACTCCCGCGAACCGCTCGCCAAGGGTGCACGCTTCGCGGTCGGAGCGATCGATTGGCGCGTCGAGCGAGACTTCGGTGGCGGACATCTGCTTCGCCGCACGTACTGATTCCGGAGTTTCCTCGAGGAGGCGGCCGATCTCGCTGTCCGTGGGATCGCGCTTGAGAACCTGCGAGAGGACGGTCTCGGCGCGCGCGAGACGAATCAGCTGCGAGTTCTGGTTGAGCGGAATGCGTACCGAGCGCGTCTGCTCGGCCAGGGCCTTCAGCACGGCCTGGCGGACCCACCAGACGGCGTAGGAAATGAACTTGACGCCCTGATCGGGATCGAACTTGCGGACGGCTTTGAGGAGTCCTTCGTTGCCGATGGCGACGAGCTCGCTCAGGTCGAGGCCGTGTCCCTGGTACTTCTTCACATAGGAGATGACGAACCGAAGGTTGGCCGTCACCAGCCTTTCTGCTGCTCTCTCGTCGCCCTTTTGAGCGCGACGTGCTAACCGCCTCTCTTCCTCTGGATCGGTTATCAGCGGGAGCTTTTGTATGTCCTGTAAGTACTGATCGAAAGCGGTGGAGGGGGAGGAACGGAAGAACCCTTTAGACCTGCTCTCGGTCACTTGCTGCATACACGCCCCTTACCATGCGGAAGGTGATGCGAGCTCGGAGGGATTGCTCGCGGGCTTGGTCAGCAGAGGCGGCACATTAACACGCGGGTACGAACAAGGTCAACAGCTTTTTTGACGGTGACTTCTGGCGTTGCGCGACAGAGCTCGCCAATACATGTGGGATCTCGTTGGTGAACAATGATTTGTGATATCACCAGCGCGACGCGGATCGGGGACGCAGGTAGCCTCCCCTGATGGCATTACCGCCGCTGAATGGATCAGGTCGCCGGCGGATCGCGCGGCTTCGTCCGCGACGTCGCCATGAGAATCCCCAAACCCAGAAGCACCACTGCACCGACGACAATCCACATCGGCGGGACGTTCAGCAGGTACGCCGCGATGCCGAGCCCGATGATGAGGATGATGAACCCGACGAGGTAGGTGCCGAACGAGGACATTGCTGGCTCCGGAAGGAACAGCAGTATGCATGAGCAACTACGTACGCCTTCGCAAGGGGCGGTGGCTGGGAGGCCAGCTCCTAGCTGGCGTCCCAGCTCCCAGCGATCTCGGCGTCATCTCGCCAGTTCCCGCAACACCGCCTCGACTTCGGCGTTCGGTATCGGGATCGCCCAGCCAGTCGACTCGCCAGCCATTGCTCCGACCCGCAACGGCAACGCGTACTCGAGGGCGCCGTGACGGCGTTTCTTGTCCGACTGCATGAGCTCGAGGACGTGGGCGGGAGCGGTCCCGGGAGGGAGCCGCGCGGGAAGACCGGCCGCGGACACCGCTTGCTCGACCGCGGCCGCAGTGCCGTTTTCCGCGACGGCCACGCGTTCTGCGAGCCGAGCCTCGGCAACCATCCCGATCGCGACCGCTTCGCCGTGCAGCAGCGCGTAGTCCGATGCTGCCTCCACGCCGTGACCAATGGTGTGCCCGAAGTTGAGCACCTTTCGGAGTCCGAGCTCGCGCTCGTCGGCAGCAACGACCGCGGCTTTGATACGGACGCTCCGCTCGATGAGTGACTCGAGTCCGCGGTCCACCGTGATCGCGCCCGTCGCGTCGAGTGCCGAGCCAAGGGAAGCGACGCGCTCCAGCTCATCGCAATCGGCGATCACTCCGTGCTTGATCACTTCGGCGAGTCCGGCGCGCAGTTCGCGCGCCGGGAGCGACGCCAGCGTGCGCGGGTCGATGACCACGAGCGCGGGCGGGTGAAACGCGCCTACCGTGTTCTTTCCCGCTGGCGTATCAACGGCCGTCTTGCCGCCGACCGACGCATCGACCATCGCGAGCAGGGTCGTCGGGACCTGAACGACCGGTACGCCGCGCATGTACGTTGCCGCGACGAAGCCGGCGAGGTCGCCAACGACGCCACCCCCCAGCGCGATGATCACGGTGTCGCGGCCACAGCCTGACGCGAGGAGCACGTCGGTGATCGACGCCCATTGCTCGCGCGTCTTACATCGCTCGCCCGGCGGGACGACGACCTCGTGGACACGATCTCCACCAGTCACCGCGGCGAGTGCGTCGCGCACGCGACCCAGGTAGTGCGGCCCGACGTTCTCGTCAGTGACGACCGCGTAGCGGTGCGCACCGGCGCGGTCGTGAACGAGCGCCGTCAGTCGATCGAGCGCTCCGGCGTCGACGACGATCGGATACCCGAGGGCGTCAATCACCGCCATCGAAACTACCAGGTCACCTCGCCGGCGCCCGCGCGCCGGTTGGCCACGCGCGCGAGGACGAAGAGCAGATCCGAGAGGCGGTTGAGGTAGATCACGACGAGCTGCGGAATGTCTTCGCTCCGGCGCAGTTCGACGACGCTTCGTTCCGCGCGGCGGCAGACGGTGCGCGCGACGTGCAGCGCGGCGGCCTTTGGCGTTCCGCCCGGGATGATGAACGCCTTGAGCGGTTCGAGCTCTGCATCGCAGTCGTCGATCGCGCGCTCGAGCTGTGTGATGCGTTCATCGTCGACGCGCGCCTTCGCGAGCTGCTCGCGCATCTTCTCGGGGTGCGGCGTCGCGAGGAGCGCGCCGATGGCGAAGAGATCGCGCTGCACGGGGACGATCACTTCGTCGATGCGAGGCATCAGCTCCACCGCACGCACCACGCCGAGCACCGCGTTCAGCTCATCGACGTCCCCGTACGCGGCAACGCGCGGGTGGTCCTTCCCCACGCGCCCTCCACCGAACAGCCCCGTGTCGCCGGTGTCACCCGTCTTGGTGTAGATCTTCGTCGTCATGGCGGAAAGGTAGTGGCGACCGGAGCGTTTCGCTCGCGGTGACGGGACGCCTTATTCTTCCACGCCATGACCACTCACGACATCACGGACCTCACCATTATTGGCGGCGGCCCGACGGGGCTGTTCGCCCAGTTCTATGCCGGCATGCGACGCGCTACGGCGCGCATCGTCGACGCGCTCCCCGAGCTTGGCGGGCAGCTCACGGCGCTCTATCCCGAGAAATACATCTTCGACGTCGGTGGCTTCCCGAAGATTCTCGCGAAGGATCTGGTGAATCAGCTGGCCGCGCAGGCGGGTCAGTTCGGCGGGGAGACGCATCTCAACGAGCGCGTCACGGGGCTCGAGCACGTCGATGGTCATTTCGTGCTCAGGACCGATCGCTCGGAATTTCCGTCGCGCGCGGTCATCATCGCGGGCGGCATCGGCGCCTTCTCACCGCGGCGACTTCCACAGCCGTGCGCGGAACCGTGGTATGGTCGTGGCGTGCACGAGGTGGTCACGGACCCGGAGGTGTTTCGCGGCCGCAAGATCGTGATCATCGGCGGAGGTGATTCCGCGTTCGACTGGGCGCACCAGTTACTCGATCGCGCGGCCGCCGTGACGCTCGTGCATCGGAGCGACAAGTTCCGCGCACATGCGGCCACCGTGGCCGAAGTGCAGACCGCCGCCGAGCGGGGGCGAGCGCAGGTGCTGACGTTCCACGAGCTCGCGGACATCATGTCGTCCGACGATCGTCTCACCGGTGTGGTGCTCAAGGACATCAAGGCCAAGTCGACGCGCGCGGTAGAGGCGGATGCGATCATCCCGATGCTGGGCTTCGTGAGCGATCTCGGTGCACTGACGGAGTGGGGGCTCCAGATCGTCAACGACGAGATCGTCGTCACGAGTACCATGGAGACGGGGCGCCCGGGGATCTATGCCGCGGGCGACATCACCACGTATCCGGGCAAGCTCAAGCTCATCGCGACGGGGTTTGGTGAAGCAGCAATTGCGGTGAATCAGGCGGTCCACTGGATTTACCCGGACAAGAAAGTGAACCCCGGGCACAGTTCGAACCTCGCAATCTTCGGGCAGAAAGACGATTGACGGGGAGCTATCAGCCATCGGCTATCAGCTATCAGCCATCTGCTCGGCACGTGGAGCCTGCAGGGGAACACCGTGGACATCGGTGACGTGCCGGGCGTTGACACGTTCCTCGCGGATCTCGAGCTCGAGGTGCGTGGGAACACGCTGGTGGGCGACCGCGTGTTCGATGGCGTCCGCGTTCAGGTGGTCATGGCCAAACAGTGACGGCGCCGAGCAGGCGGAGATGTCGGGCTCAGCGCGCGTCGGGCGTCGTGTCGCGTCGCCGAGCGCTGGCACTATCCGAGTAGCCGTCGGGATAGCGGCGCCGGAGCTTCTCGAGGTTGGCGGCCGCGACCTCGTCCAGCGACACGCCGACCGCCGCCGCGACTCCCGTTAGGCACCACAGCGCGTCGCCAAGCTCCGTCACGAGTCGCGCGCGGTCGAGCTCGTGGTGCATGAACATGTGCTTGCGCACGACGCCCAGCACCTCACCCGCCTCCTCGGCGAGTCCGGCAGCGGCGTCGACCAACCGCTCGCCCGTGGTGAGCGATCGGTTCACCGTCCGTGAGGCGGCCTGCTGGTACTCGGAGAGCGTCAACGACCGGGTCGTAACGGTGGAAGGCTCCGCGGTTCCGGAACGCACGTCGCCCATAGGCGGGCGGTTGCTGGCGGCGTCACTCATAGGCTACCCGCGGATCCGCCTTCGCGTAGGCGAGGTCGGTGAGAAGGTTCACGGTCACGAACACGACGCTCAGGAAGAGCACGGACCCCTGGATCGCGGGAAGGTCGCGCCGCGAGATCGCGTTCACGACGTAGCGGCCCAGGCCCGGCCAGCTGAAGATCGTCTCGGTGAGGATGCTGCCGGTGAGGTAGTACCCGAAATCGAGGCCGAGCACGGTGATCACGGGGATCAGCGCGTTCCGGAGGGCGTGGCGAATGACGACGCCACGCTCGCCGAGCCCTTTCGCGCGGGCCGTGCGCACGAACTCGCTCCCCAACACCTCGAGCATCGCCGATCGCGTCACCCGGGCGAGGAACGCGATCGATCGTGAGCCGAGGGCGAGTGCGGGAAGGATGAGGAACTCGATCCGCCCGTAGCCCGACGGCGGCAGCCAGCGCAGCGTGACCGCGAACAGCAGGATGAGGAGCAACCCGACCCAGTAGACCGGAAACGAGATCCCGAGGTACGCGGCGCCTAACGACAACCGGTCGAACCATCCGCCGGGACGCCGAGCGCTCGCCACGCCGATCGTGATCCCCAGGACGGCCGCGAGCACCATCGCCGACGCCGCGAGGAGCAAGGTCTTCGGGAATCGCTCCGCGATGTCGCTCAGAATCGGCCGCCCGGTGATGTACGAGGTGCCGAGGTCGCCACGGACGACGCCGCTGGCGTAGTGGCCGAACTGGACGTGAATCGGGTCGTCGAGCCGAAGCTCACGCCGCAGCCGCGCAATCGTCTCCGCGTCCGCACGCTCGCCGACCATCTCCTGCACGGGGTCGCCGGGGGCGACGTACAGCAGGAGGAACACGACCACGAGCACCCCGACGAGCGTCGGGATCGCGAGGAGGAGACGGCGGAGGATGAATTGGGGCAAGCGCTACGGACTCGCTTGCTCGGACCCAACGATCTTCACGTCGATCCAGCGCTGGCCGTTGAAGATCGTGGGAACCTGGAAGTCGCGGATCCAGGGCTGGACGCCGTACAGGTCGTTGTAGAAGAAAAGCGGCACCATTGGCGCATCGAAGTACGCGAGCGAGTCCGCGGCGCGGTAGAGCTCCGCGCGCTTGGTATCATCCTGCTCGCGACGCGAGGCGATCACGAGCTTGTCGAACTCGGCGCTCGCGTAGAACGACACGTTGCCGCCGGGGCCCTTGCTGCCGGAGTAGAGCAGGGGGTAGAGGAAGCTGTCCGCGTCAGGGTAGTCGGCGTACCACGTCTTGAGCGTGAGGTCGGTCTCGCCCTTTCGCGATGCTTCGCGTGCCGACGACGCGTCACGCTGCACGAGCTTCGTGCGAATGCCCGCGGCGTTGAGGTACCCCTGCACCGCCTGCGACAACCGCGAGATCGTTGCGTCCTGCGAGTGCCACAGCTCGACATCGATGCCATTCGGATGGCCCGCCGCGGCGAGCAGCTCCTTCGCTTTCGCCGGGTCGTATGTGAACCGTGCTCGCGTCGTGTCGGCGCCATCGAGAATCGGGGGAATGACTCCGCCGGCGACAAACCCGCGCCCGCCCATGAGCTGCTCGAGGATGGTCCTCGTGTCGACCGCATGGTTGATGGCCTGACGCACGCGAACGTCGGACAGCGGGCCGCGCGTGGCGTTGATGGCCACGTAGTACAGGATCAGCGCCGGCGCGCTCTGCAGCCGCGCGCGCTTGTTGTCGGTCTGCTCCCACGCGGCCGTCTCGCCCTGGGGGATGATCAGAATGTCGACGTTCCCCGCCTCGAACTCCGCGACCGCGGTGCTCGGCTCCGGAATGATGCGCGCGATGAGCGTATCGGTCGCCGGCGGGCCGCTCCAATAGTTCTCGTTCTTCGCGAACTTGAGGTAGTCGTCATGGCGCCACTCGACGAACTTCCAGGGGCCCGTCCCGACGGGGCGCTGCCCGAAGTCCGTCGGGACCGAGTCGGGCACGATGGACGCGACAGGCATGGCGAGCAGCTTCGGGAACGACGCGAGCGGCTGGGCCAGCGTGATCACGACCGTCGAGTCGTTCGGGGCGGTGAGTCCCGCGACCGATCGTGCGCGCCCCGCGGCGAAGTCTTCGGCGCCTAGAATCGGAATGAGCGGCTCGGCGCGACCGCCCTTCGTGGCGGGGTCGAGCGCGCGCTGGAACGTGCGCACCACGTGGCGCGCGGTAAACGCCTCGCCGTTGTGAAACGTCACCCCTCGGCGCAGGTGGAACGTGTACGTCCGGCCGTCCGGCGAGACCTCCCAGCGCTCGGCGAGCGCCGGTTCGACGCGCGCATCCGGGGTGAAGCGCGTGAGCCCGTCAAAGAGGTACGAGACGGCGCGGCCGGTCGGAACGTCGGTAGAGAGTGCGGGATCGAGCGACCGCGGATCGTACGTGTCGCGCGAATCGACCAGCGCGTTGCGCTGCGGAGCCGATTCGCCTCCGCGGCAAGCGATGGTCGCGACCAGCAAGAGGAGGCGAATGCGCATTGACAATGTCGGGTGAAGCGAGAGAACTTACCGGGCCGTCCTTCCTTCCGTCAAATCTCCGCTAGGCCGCTGTCCGATAGTGAGTTACCTGCTGTTCGCCGACGATAACGAGGACATGCGTCTCATGCTGCGTGACCTCTTCCGCTCGTCGGGACACGAGGTCTGCCTGGCCGAAGATGGGCTCGCTGCGCTCGCGTCCATCCGAGAACGCGAGCCCGACCTCGTCATCCTCGACCATAGTATGCCAGGGATGTCGGGGTTCGAGGTGTGTCGCAACGTAAAGCGGAACCCGTTCACGGCGCGCATCCCCGTGCTCATGCTCACGGCGCAGTCCGAGATTGAAAGCAAGATCGAAGGGTTCGCGGCGGGCGCCGATGACTACCTCGCCAAGCCCT
>DAINRQ010000046.1:0-49879 GCA_036741775.1 Gemmatimonadaceae bacterium
AGTTCGGATTGTCCTCTGCAACCCGAGGGCATGAAGCTGGAATCGCTAGTAATCGCGGATCAGCTACGCCGCGGTGAATACGTTCCCGGGCCTTGTACACACCGCCCGTCACGCCATGGAAGCTGTGAGCGCCCGAAGTCCGTGCAGCAACCGGGGCAACCCGGGGCAAGCGGCCGAAGGCGAGCGCAGTGACTGGGGCGAAGTCGTAACAAGGTAGCCGTAGGGGAACCTGCGGCTGGATCACCTCCTTAACGGAGTCGGCGAGTAAGCGCGTGGCAAACACCACCCGCCGAAAACCACTCACGTGTCGCGCCGTCCACGAACGTCACATTCGATTGTTAGGCATAACGAAGCCCCGGTCTACGTGTATCCACGCGTACACCGGGGCTTTCGTCATCGTGGCGTGGCCTGCCTCCAGCGCGCCGACGACTGCGTCGCTGCGTCGTGCTACTTCGCGTGAAACCGGAACACGACCTCACCCATCTCGATCCGGTCACCGTCGTCGAGCTCGACGCCCGCGGCCTCACCGCCATCCCCGGCCAGTGGCCGACCGTTCACGACCACCGGGTTCGTCGCTGACAGGTTCTCCAGGCGCCACCGCGCGCCCATCACCCCCGCGCGGCCAGCGGGCGATGCGCTGCTCCGCGATTCGAGTGTCATGCGCGCGTGCGCCCGACTCACCGTCGGTTCGCGGAGTTGAATGTGGCGGTACGGAGCACCCTCCGCGCGGCCGAACGTCACGCACGTCCCGTCAGGACCAGGCGTGCGAACGAACCGGATCTCCTGTCCGGCATCGCGACCAGACACGACCTCGAGGCGCCCCGGAAGGAATTGCAAAGTGCCGTCGGCGGGGCGCCAGTAACGAACCGACGCGCCGTCGACCGCCGAGCCCGAGGCGGCGAATCCCGAGGGCTGCGCGGTTTCCGCAAGCGCCCCGTGCGCCGGGTCCTCGTAGACGTCGCCCGACCCTCCTGCCGCGGGCGCGCTCGCGTGCGCGCGAGCCGGGGCGCGCGACGGATCCACAGGTGGCGGTGCGAACCGGTCGAGGCTGTCGCCACGTCCGTTGGACGCGGCGACCCCAGGCGACTCCGCCGCCGGCGGCGACGCACGGTCCAGCGGCGATACGCGCCCATACGGAGCCGTTGACCGGTGCGGGGGCGCAGGCGCTCCCCCGCGTCCGCCCGCAACGGGAATGAGCGGCAGGGGGTCGTGATGGCCGCGCGAATGCGCTCGCCGACGGACCCGCAGCCACACGATCGTAGCAATGATGAGAAAGACGACGATCGCCGCGCCGGCGAGTACGACTGTTCTCTGGTCCTCCACCTGGTCAGCTGGGATCGGAGATGGATAACACGAACGTGCTGAAGCCCGCGTCTCGAGCCGGCACCGCAACAGGTCGCGAACGCCGGGCGCCGCGTGGGTTTCTCGCCGGCGCGAGTACGCTAACGGCTCAGCGTCTGAGCCGCGTCACACGCGAAAGCTAGGCAGAGGCAGAACCCGCGCCAGTCTCCGGATCACCCTGCCGGGGCTGCGTGCCCGTCACTGCCCGAGGGTCCAGCGCCCGGTCACGCGAAATGCGAGCCCGTGCCGGCTTGGCACGACGTCGGGTGCAAACAGATCGATCGCGCCAATCCGCGTGGCCGCGGCTGGACGTCCCCTTCGGACCGGGTCGCCGCGCGACCGGCGCGCGTATCGCGTGGCTTCGAACGCGGCACCAATTGTCGCTGCCGCGAACACGGAAAGCCCGACGGCATAGTACGGGTGCTTCGTGACCGTAACGGTGTCGATGTTGATGATCGGCGGGAATCCCGGGATGATCACCGAGTAGTCGCGGATCTCCTGCTCGTCCTTCTCGCGAAACGCGAAGAACAGGGACGTGCCGGCCAGAGCAGCGACGCCGAGGCCGATCCACGGCCGCGAGGTGTAGACCTGCCCGAGTCCCGGGAGTGCCAGTCCGGTCACCAGTGCGGTCGTGGGGTTCCATGTCGGCCCACGCAGCGCCCCGACGCGCTGGCGAACGATGGTCTGGTCCTCAGCGGTGGGCCGAAGGCTCAGGTACTGCTCGAGATCCCGAACGGCAGCGTCACGCTGCCCCAGCTCGGCGAGGGCGATCGCTCGATCGTAATAGGCCTCTGCGGCGCGCGGCAGCGCCTGGATCACTCGCCCGAAGGCGTCGGACGCTTCTCGCCACCGGCGCTGATCGAGGTGCGTCAGGCCGGTTCTGAAGTTGGCGTTGGCCTGGTCGGCGATACTGGCCCCGCCGCCGGCTGGTGCGGTGAGCGCGCCGATACGGGCGCGCACGTCGGCCGCATCGGTCGCCTGCGGTGCGAGGACGAGGAAGCGGCAGTACTCCCGAATCGCGGCGGGCCGGTCGTTGAGCTCCTCGAACGCGCGGCCGAGTTGGTACGCAATCCGCTCGTCGCCGGGACTCAAGCGCGCTGCGTCGAGGAACACGTCGCGCGCCTGCCGGTGGTCTCCGACGATCGCCGCCTCGTGCCCGAGGGTGACGAGCCGCCTAACGTCGGGTGAGTCGTTTCGTGCCGGCGAGGGGCCGGCAGGCGGCGCGGGGCACGGGAGCACGCTCGTGGGGGATAACGCACGCTTCGGCGTCAGTTGCTGCGCTGCGACCTCCCGTGGTGCCGTGACGGTCGCGACCGCGCCCGTGAACAGGAATGCGCCAAGGGTATGCCTGGCCCTATGCCAGATGCGTCGTGCCCTACCTGCCATGATTCATGCCCTACTTGATGGAGATGATAGCGCTCCCACTCCGTCCATCGGCCGTCGCGGTGATGGTCACGTTTCTCCCCTTACCCGTCAGGAACGTCGTTACCAGCCCTTGACTGTTTACGGACGCTCGCGTGAGTGGATGGCTCGACAACCACGTCACCGACCGATCTGTCAGAATGTTACCCTGTGAATCTCGGAGTATGGCGGAGAGCTGAATCGTTTGGCCGGCGATCACGTCCGCCTTCGAGGGCTCTACGGTCACGCTCGCCACCGTGGTGGCGGTCACCGAGACGGTCGCCGCGCCCGAAATACCTCCAGCCCACGCCCGGATGGTGACGTTTCCCGGGGACACGCCAGTGACCAGCCCCGTCGGGCTGACCGTGGCTCGGCTGGCGTTACTCGTCGTCCATTCGAACGGCACGCCCGAAACGACTGTGTTCGACGCCGTGCGTGCCGTTGCCGTGAGTTGCCGCGTCTGCCCGACCTGAAGACCGGACGCGGCGGGCGAGACCGCGATGCTCGTGACACCCACGGCGACGAACGCGGTGCCGGCAACCCCTTCGCTCGTCGCGGTGATCGTGACGGCGCCCGGACTGAGCCCGGTGACCCGTCCCGTGCTGGACACGACGGCGATCGTTTCGTTGCTGGAGCTCCAGCCGACTACACGATCGGGGAGCTCGGTGGTGCCCGCGCGCACGGTTGCGGAGAGTTGGACCGAGGCGCCGACCGCGATGGCGTTGGACGCCGGCGCGACCGTGACACTCGTGACAGCGATTGGCCTAACGTCGATCGTCGCCGACCCGGTGCGGCCCTCGATGTGCGCGAAGATCACGGCGTTGCCCGTACCGACACCGATGACGACGCCGCCGGACGACACGGTGGCAACGGACGGGGCGCCGGTGGTCCACGAGACGGGGCGTCCAGTGATCACGTTCCCGCGAGCGTCCCGCGCGACCGCCCTGAGTGTCGCCGATTGTCCGACGGTCAGGTCTGCCTGCGGCGGCGTTACTTCGACGGACGCGACTGGCACTGGCACGACGCTCACGTCCGCGGTGCCAGTCTTGCCCTCGCTCGTGGCGGTGATCCTGGTCGAGCCTAACGCGACACCGGTCACGACACCGCTCGATGACACCGTGGCGATCGCCGTGCTCGCGGAGCTGTACTCGATCGGGCGACCGGTCAGGACGCTCCCCTGGTCGTCCGTGACCTGAACGGTGATCTGGCGGGTCTGTCCCGGTTCGACACTGAACTGGCCAGGGGAGACGATGACGGCGGCGACCGGTTTCGGGATGACGGTAAGCGACGCGGTCCCGGTCTTTCCCTCGGACGCGGCGGTGATCGTGACCTCGCCCGGCGTCACACCTGTCACCAGGCCGGTCGACGAGACGGTTGCGCGTGCGGCGTCGCTCGTCGACCAGGCGATGACGCGTCCCGGTAGCTCCGCGCCGTCGGCGTCTTTCGCGACGGCGGTCAACTGCAGCGTTTGCGTCACGACAAGGTTGTCGTGGTCGGGCGTGATCGACACGGACGCGACGGGGACCGACGACACGGTTACCGCGACCACGGCCGACTGGCCTTCACTCGACGCGCTGATCACCGCGCCCCCAGGGGCCACCGCCGTAATGAGGCCGTCCTCGCTCACCGTCGCGATCTCGATCGCGTTGCTCGACCAGGTCACGGGACGGTCGGCGAGCACCGCACCGTCGCTGGCGAGGGGTTCGGCCGTCATCTGACGGACCTCCCCGACGAGCAGGCCGAGGTTCCCGCTCGGCGTCAGGCGGACGTTCGCGACGGCCTTCGGGTTGACGGTCACGTCGACGACGGCGGTCTTGGCCTCGGCCGTCGCGGCGATCTGGACCGAGCCCGGGCTCACGCCCGTGACGACTCCCGTGCCGGAGATCGTGGCGACGCTCGGATCCTTCGAAGCCCACACTACCTTTCGCCCGTCGATGCGGTTTCCCGCAGCGTCGCGCAACTCCACGGCGAGCGTGGCCGACGCGCCCACGCCGACCGTCAGGCGATCGGGGGTGACGACGACCGACGCTACGGTGGCGCGGTCGGGGTCGAGCGCATCGGTGCTACAGGAGAGGGCGCCGGCGATCGCGATCGCGCGAAACGCGTGCTGCCGCCATCGCCGGTGTGGGGCGAGCAAGAACGGTGATCTCATGTGCGTGGTACTCCTGAAGCCTAACGCGACGGCGACGACACCCGGGCCGGCCGCGACCGGTGATTCCGGGTTCCGTCACCCAACTGACCTTCGACGTTGTATCCCCAGCAGTACGTCTCGCCGCCATTGGTCGCGGCGCAGGTGTGTGCACCGCTCGCCTGCACCACTGCGACGGGCGGGATGCCGGCCACGCGCACGGGCGCCGGCCGGTCAGCGGTGGTCCCGTCGCCGAGTTGACCGAACGTGTTGCGTCCCCAGCAGAAGAGCTGCCCCGCCGACGTGCGGCCACAGGTATGTACCGCGCCGGCGGCCACCGCCGCGAAGCTCGCGTCGAGATCCACTCTGGTGGGAACGGTTCGATCTCCGGGCCCCGTTCCGAGTTGCCCGAAGTTGTTTCGCCCCCAACAGTAGATGTCGTGCGTGGTCGAGACCGCGCATGTGTGTTGATTCCCGGCGGCGATGGCGACGAAGCGCGTGTCCGTGACGACGCGGGCCGGCGTCCGCCGGTCGTCGCGAGAGCCGTCGCCGAGCTGGCCGGCGTTGTTCGAGCCCCAGCAGTAGATCTCACCCGTGGGGGTTATGCCGCACGTGTGATTCCACCCCACGGTCACGGCGCCGAACGTGACGCCGGACACGGTGACGGGTGTCGGGCTCGTTTGGCCTGCACTGCCGCCGAGCTGGCCGTACGCGTTGGAGCCCCAGCAGAGCACCTCGCCCGAGCGCGACAGCGCGCACGAGTGCGCGAAGCCGGCGCGTACCATCCGGAGCGACGCCCCCGTGCTGACGCGAACCGGCGTGTCACGCTGGAGCGTGGTGGCGTCCCCCAACTGGCCTCGCTCGTTGTTTCCCCAGCAGTAGGCGGCCCCGTCGCGCGTGATTGCACAGGTGTGTGACGTCCCCCCGCTGATCTGTGCGAACGACAGCCCACCAGCCACGACCGCGGCGCCGACGTGATCTTCGCGCGTCCCGTCACCGAGCTGGCCCTGGTCGTTCGCCCCCCAGCACGAGGCGGTTCCGGCGTCATTGAGTGCACACGAGTGACGGCCGCCGGCGGCGACAACGCCGCGCTCCGTCGCCAGCGTGACTGTGCTTCGTGCTGGAACGGGGGTGACGGGCGGCCCGGCAATCACGTCCTCCGCGCGTGGAAGCGTCGGCGTGACGGTCGGTGGGATCGGCGCGCTCGTGGACGACCCTCCGCGCGGTGCGTCGGCACCTGACGTAACGCGTGGCGCCGGCAGCGTCGCGACGCCGCGGTCGCGAGTCGGTTCCGACGGTGCAGGGACGGGCGTTCCAGAAACCGGCGCGGTGTCCGCGCGTGATGCCGCCGGGCCGGAATCGGTCACGACCGTGTCGGAAGCCCTGACCGAATCCTGCGCCGTTGCTCCGGCCGGAACCGCGGGCGGCGGCGCGGGCAGGAGCCCAGCGTTAGGCGGCGGGCTGGCGACCGGCACTTCGACGCCCCCGTTGTCGGCGAACGTGGTGGTCGACGCCAGCTCCGATGGGGGCTGATCGCGTCCGCGAATGACCTGACGTGCCCCGACGAGCATCGCGAGAACGAGCACCGTGACAACGAAGACGGGGACGACTGAGCGGCGACGCTCCGGAGGGTCGAAGGGTGCGGCGTGCGTCTCGGCGTCAGCGTCGTCGTCGTCGGCCGCGCCATCACCCACGAGGACCGGCGCCAGCGCGCCGGCGGCGCCGGCACCGGCGAGCTCGTGCTCGCGTCCGCGTCCCGGCGGCGGAAGCTCATCGCGTCGGAATCGCATCGTCTCGAGCGCCGCCGAGACGACGGACTCGCCGCGCTGACGAGCCGCGGTGTAGACCATCGCGCGGCGACGTTTGCGACGCTCCGCACGCCAGCGCGCCCAGCCGCCGTGTGGCGCTATGGTCGAGGCGTGGTCGAGGAAGTGTCCCGCGCTCGACCACCGTTCCGCCGGATCCTTTCGAGTCGCGCCCTCGATGAGGTAGATCAGGCGGTCGGGGGTGTCCGCGCGCAGCGCATCGATCGCCGGCAATTCCTCGCGTTTCTGCTTGAAGATGACGCTGTAGAGTCCTTCCCCCTCCCACGGCCGGCGCCCGGTGATCATCTCCCAGCCAACGAGCCCGAGGCTGTAGAGATCGCTGCGCCCATCGAGGTGCGTGCCGTCAATCTGCTCCGGCGACATGTACGTCGGCGTCCCGATCGCCGTCCCGGTCGCCGTGAGTTGCGAGTCGGGCTCGAGCGAGCGTGCTACGCCGAAGTCGGAGAGGAGCGCGTGACCGGTATTCTCGTCAATGAAGATGTTCTCGGGCTTGACGTCACGGTGAACGATGCCGCGTTCGTGCGCGTGCGCGAGCGCCGCCGCGACATCGCGAAGTACCCGGTCGGCGATGCCGAACGTGAGCGCGCCCCGGTCGTTGAGGATGTCCCGCAAGGTTCGCCCCGGAACCATTTGCATAACGAGGGCGAGACCGCCGTCGCGAAGCCGCCGGACCGCGTAGAGCGTGACGATGTTCGGATGCTGCAGCTGGGCGACCGTGCGAGCCTCGCGCGCGAGTCGCGCGACGGTCTCGTCGTCGTCGGCGAAGCGTGGGCGGATGACCTTGATCGCGACCTCTCGGCCGAGCTCGCGGTCGCGCGCACGATAGACGACGGCGGTCGCGCCACGGCCGAGCTCCCCGAGGATCTCGTACTCCGATTCGAGATCGGTAGTGGCGACTTGTGCTTCGGTATCACCAAGCATCAACGAACACCTTACTGTCGTCGCAATCGCCTGACGCCGTCATCCGTGACGCCGCGGGGCGGTGGGCGCGCATCGCGCGGTCGCCGCCGCGATGCCCAACATTACCGCGCGTGTCAGCGTGCGCGAAAGATGAAAGCAACCTCGCCCATTTCGATCCGATCGCCATCGGACAGAATGACCGACGATCGCGGTCCGGAATCCGCAGCGAGCGCGCGGCCATTCACGATGACCGGGTTTGTCGCGGACAGATTCTCGAGGCGCCACTGAGCGCCGGGGGGGGGACCCGCCGCGACGGTGCCGTACGAGGCGTTGCCCTGCTCGAGCGACATTCGTGCGTGCGACCGGCTGACGGTCGGCTCCCGCAACTGTACGTGGCGATACGGCTCGCCTTCGGCGCGTCCGAAGGTCACGGTAGTGCCGTCCGGCCCCGCGGTTCTGACGAAGCGAATTTCCTGACCGGCGTCTCGCCCGGCGGCGAGCTCGAGCCGGCCGGGGAGGAACTGAAGCGTTCCATCGGCCGCGCGCCAGTAGCGTACGGACGCGCCGTCGACCTCATGCCCTTCGTCGTCCTCCGCGGCGGTCGCCGCGAACGGCCGGAGCGCGGGTGCGACCGTGGCGACGTCGCCCTCCCGCGTATGCGTCGCGGACGCTGAAGACCTGGACCCCGCGTAGTACGGCGCAGGCTCGCGAGCGGCGACACCCGGTGCCGTGGTCGCGTGCGCGCGAGTGACGGGGGCGCTGTGCGACGGTCGTGCGATGTGCCCGGGGACGGCAGGAACGGCCAGCAATGGAAGGCTGTCGAGGCGTGTTTGCGCCATGCGGCGGCGCCGCGACACCGTCCACCATGCGGCGATCGTCACGACGAGAAGCGAGAGGATGTAAATGGTGATCACGGCCGTGCCTCCGAATCCGAATCGATCAGCCATGCAGAACCGTGTGAGAGACCGTCATTCAAACGAGGCCATACTCGCGAGACCGGGGCGGGGTTCCTCCGCCGCGCCTGTCGCGCGATTTCCTCATCGACGAGAATGGCGCCGCGCCGGCGCGCCACCTGTAAGCGAAAAGTGCGGGGCAATTTCTGTTCCCGGTATTGCTGGGCTCACTTGGACGCTCGTCGTTCGGTTGACGGGGGTTTCACGTCTAGGTACTTTTCGCGACTGCGTTCCGGGCCTGTAGCTCAGGTGGTTAGAGCGCACGCCTGATAAGCGTGAGGTCGGTAGTTCAACTCTACCCAGGCCCATCTGTATATATCGAAGCCCCCAGCGGCGCTAGCGCCGCTGGGGGGTTTTCGTTAGGCGCCGTCGACCCGTGGCGCCGCGGCCGACCTTCCGCGCCCGACTTCAGTGGTCGAACGGACGTCCAGCCCGCGCGGAGCTGCCGGGGCGCTGAACTCCAACGTCGAGACACGTCCTTCCAACTCGCCGGTTGGCACGACACCCGCTCTTTTCGTCCCCGAAAATCGGCACGTGGAGGAAGTCGATGAAGTTCGCCACCGTAGCAGCGCTGGCGTCCCTGGTCGCCGTAACGACCGCGGGGTGTGCACCGAAGCAGCGCTTCGGACCAAACACGTGGGGCGCTTCGTCGGCGCCCACGGTTACCGTGCGCAACGATAACTGGCTCGATGTCGTTGTGTACCTCGTTCGCGGCGCCACGCGTTTTCGGCTTGGCACCGTCACGGGCACGTCCACCCAGACGTTTCGCGTCAACGACGGGGCCACCGCGGGAGCGAGCCCGTTACGCATCGTCGCCGATCCCATCGGGTCGAATCGCGGCTACGTGTCCGAGCCGATCGTGCTGGGGCCGGGGCAGCGTCTCGAGTTGAACGTCGCGAGCCGGATAAGCGGCTCGACGTTCTCGATCTGGGACCGCTAGTCCTGACTCACCGAGGGGTTTGGTAGGTACCGGGACGCAAACGACGACCGGCGAAGGCCGCGGGGCGGCTGGGCAGTCGCGAGTCGTCGGTCATCGGTCGAGGAGTCATCGGTCGTGGGTGCAGCGGACTGCCAGTGGACAGCGGGTCGCTGACGGCCGACGACTGAAGCGCTTACGCGCCAGGTGCCATCGACGGTGGTGATGGTCAGTCGCCAGCCCCGTGCGAGCGGTCGCGGTAGAGAGCGCGTAGCGCCCAGAGGTCAGTCGCGCTCACGTCTGTTACCCAAACCTGCGGGTACATGATCGAGTCGCGGCGGCCGGTATGCTCGAGTCCGAGCAGGTGACCGATCTCGTGCAGCGCCGCGCCGCGCTGCATATCGGCGCTCAACGTGCGGCCTCGGTGGTCACGCAGGGCCAGCGTGATTTTCGCCGCATTGATCTGGCCGCCAAGGTCCTCGCGCCACGTCTTCCCAATGCTCTTGCCGGGAAGGGTATCCACCCACTCGACGATGACATCCGCTGCCGACGCGCTCGCCACCCTCACGAAGCGGATCGGGATGTCACCGGTCGCCCATCGAGCAAAGCTTGCCCAGACGGCATGGGCCAGGGCTGGGCGCCAGCCGACGGCCTTCGGTGCCGGTCGGATGAAAACCCGCAACGGCCGGTCCGGGCTGCGCTCCCATCGCGCGCGGACTGGCGCCGCCACGTTCGTCACGTCTGCGGCGGCCGCGACGGGTGACGTCGGGAACGCGGTCGCGTTCACACCAACGAATGCGGCACCGATGTAGACGGGAATCAGCAAGGGAATCGAACGACGCATGTGCGGAACGCGACTACTGAGTCGAGAGCGATTGGAATCGGGACCGCGGCCGCGAAGCTAGCAACCCGATAACGTGTTAGGCATCGCGGTGCTGGCGGCGCCGCAGCGTTTTCAGGCCGTACGCGGCCATCATCCCGTTGGTGTCAGTGAGGGAACGCGGGTGGGACGCGCGCCGCTCTGGCTGGACGAAGCGACACTGCTGGCGGGCCGGCGCTTCCGACCACCCGGCAGTGCGTCACGCACGGAATCAACGACGGCGAGGAACCCCGCCCACGTGATCCAGAGCACGCCGCGGACGAGCGGCAGGCGGGACTGCGGTAGCGCGGGGTACGGGTGCGCGCCCGTGAAGCGGCGCCTCCGTCCTGTGACCGATGGCGGTGTCGGTGTTCGATTCATGGATTCGCTCATCGACCCTCCCCGGGGGCAGCGGGCGGTCCGCGACGCGACGAATCGATAGGCGGACCATCGCGATGACGACGACCGACGTACCGCGAAGGGCACGCGGGCGCGGGGAAGCACCCGGGCGACGCCGCGCGGCCGCGCTAGCGCCGCCGAGCCAGACCGTTCGAGTCGGCGAACAGATTCGCCGAGATGCGCACGTCCCGACGCGTGTTGGTTGGAAGATCGAAGATCTGATCGCCGCGTTCGTGGGACCCCCACGCGTCGAAGGCGGCACCTTCGCAGATGAACGCGTAGTCGGCGACGGTGCGAATCCGAATAGTCGGGATCGGCTGATGGCCGTTGCCGAACTGGCCGCCGCGAATGGTGAGGGGACCGGGAGCGCGGAAGTCGATCATCACGCCGTCAGGGTGCAGTTGGTCCGTCATGAACCGCACCTGCTCGAGGAGCACCGGGTACACGTTCCCGGTGGGGCCCTGGGACGTGAGCAAGCGCCTCGATGTCTCGCACCCCGTGCCGACGATGCGAACGACGTCGCAGGGCGGCCCGAGCGCGAAGCAGCTCTCCGAGTGCCCGCTCATCGCGCCACCGAGCCACTGAAACGACCCGAACGACCGTACACCCATGCGCCCCGTGGCATCCCCATTTGCGCGACAGTGCGTGAAGAGGTGCTCCTTCGACTGCGTCCCCTCGATCAGCCAGCCGCAGTCCGTGTAGCCGTAGACCGAGACCGAATCGAATCGCGCGTGCTCGTTGTTCTGATCGACATCATGCATCCGATGCCAGAAACCGCGCTCGAGCACGGCATTCCCGAAGACGCGCACGTCACGCCACTGGTGCATGGTGCTCGGGATCACGCCTGGGCCGTGGCGTGTTCGCTCCATCACGAACGCAGCCTCCAGTGGCCGCTCCACGGTAACGTCAACGCGCTCCCAGCTCGGCTCGCGACAGTTCTGGAACACGAACATCGGGTCAGGTGATGCCCCTCGCCACACGAAGCGGATCCGCTGGTTGGGTCGTTCCCCGCGCACGGCCGGGAGATCGTCGCGATCTCGCATCACGATCGGCTCGGTGATGATGAGCGGGAAGTTCGGCAGCGGCGAGCCGTCCTCGAGGTGCTCGCGGACGAGCCTGGTGTGATCGACCATGCCACCACCGCGCTGCGCGGATCATGCCGTCGCTCCGCAGCGGCGGTCGCTACTGCCCGGCCGCGGCGGCCAGCATCGCGCTCAATTCGAGCGCGTTCGTGGTACCGTAGTTCGCATAGCAGTTGTTGAACACGACGTGTGTCTCGTCCGCGCGCTCCGCTACCTCGAGCACGCGCGGTACCCAACTCGCGAGCTCGTCGCGATCGTAGAGGTAGCGATACTTGTCGGCGACGCTGGCGCCGCGCCGGCCCCACATGTCATCGCGACGCCCATGCATGCGCACAATCGCGAGGCGTCGCGCCGTGACGTCGGCGATGGGCGGCACGCTGTTGGGCAGCCCCTGCGGCTCGTCGACGATGACATACGGCAAGTCGTGTTGGCGAAGGAATGCGAGTGTTCGCGCGGCCGCGGGACCATCGAACCATCGCCGGTTGCGAAACTCGATCGTGCAGGGCACGCCCTCGAGCCGATCGCGCGCCTCGAGGATGGCGTTGCGTGCGGCCGTCGTCGGAACGAACCACTGCGGGTACTGCAAGAGAACGGACCCGAGCTTCCCGGCGCGCAGGAGCGGATCGACTGCGTCGCGGAACTGCGCCCATACCTCGTCATAGACCTCGGGCGGCAGGTCGCGAGGATAGACCCGTTGCTGCCCGGCAACCGCGGGCGGTAGCGTTTCCCGCAACGCACGCGGCAGGCGCGCGACTTCGGTAGGATGCCCCGTCATGAGGGCGAAGGCCTTGATGTCGAACGTGAAGCCGTCAGGGGTGCGCGCGACCCAGAGCTCTGCGTTACGGCGGACGGGGAGGCCGTAATACGACGAATCGATCTCGACCAGTGGAAAGCGGCTCGCGTAGTAGCGCAAACGCTCTTCGGGCGTGTCGACGCTTGGCGGGTAGAATCGGCCGGCGGGGAGGAGGGAGGGATCGGTCCAGCCGGCCGTCCCGACGCGAATCCGGTGTCCGCTACGCAGGTCGATTCCGAGGGCTGGCGCGTCGCCAATAGCAGCGGCACGTTCAGTCGCGGCGTCAGGCCCCGGATCGTGGTGTGTCGAAAGGCTACGCGGCGGCGTCACCACCAGGAGAGGCCCTCCGTGCGGCGACGGCTGAAACCCTGCGAACCGCCAGTCCCGTAGGGAAAGCCACTCCTATCCCGAACACGAGGTGCACCAATGTGGGCGCTCATTAAGGGGCTGTTGCTCAAGTGGGCCATGCTCAAGTGGCTTCTCAAGAGTCTGGGCTCGCTGGGCATTCTGGTCCCGTTGGCATTCCTGCTGAAGATGGTGGGGTTGCCCGTCCTGATGGTGCTCGGCGTGCTCGCGCTGCCCATCCTCATCATGCTCGCACTGTTCGGGATGCCGTTCATTCTGGTGTTCCTGATCGGCGGTGCGCTACTGGCCATCCTGTCCGCGGTGCTGTCGGTCGGGTTGATGGCCCTAAAGATCGTCGTCCCGATCGTATTGGTCGTCTGGCTCCTGCGATGGCTCATGGGATGGAATGGGTCGAAGCCCGATGCAGACACGCCACCGCCGACGGGACCTGCGACCGGGCCGGTGAGTGACGTATAGAGTCGGGAATCGGGAATCGGGAATCGGGCGGGGGAATCGAAAACCGACCGGGAGGCCCTCCGTCTCCCGGTCGGTTTGTGTGTCGAACGGCGAACGTCTCTCGTTAGGGCACCGGCGAGGTATACGGTTTCACCTGCGCCTCGACCGTTTTCTTGTCGCCCACGACGACGATGGCCATGTTCTCGGGGCGCAGGTAGGTGCGCACCATGCGCTGGACCTCGGCCGGGGAGACGGCCATCACGCGCTTCACGTATTCGGTGAGGTAGGTGTCGGGGAGGCCGTGCAGGTCGACGAATTGGAGTTGACCCACGACGCCACCGCGTGAGGCGTTCTGCAGCGTGAAGATCCCGGCCATGTTGTTCTGAATGCCGCGCAGCTCGTCGGCCGGCGGTGCCTCTTTGCGCAGCCGCTCGATCTCGCCGAAAACCTCCTTCAACGAGGCGCCGGTGACGTTCGTCGTGACGTCGGCGAACTCCGCCCAGTACGCGTCCCCGTAGTGTGTGGTGATCGTGCTGAAGGGTGAGTAGGTATAGCCTTTCTGCTCGCGAATGTTCGTCGTGATGCGCGACCCGAACGCGCCGCCGAGGAGCGCATCCGCGACGGTGAGCGCCGTGTAGTCGGCGTGGGACGCGTTGGGCACCGGAAGTCCGATGACGAGCGTGCTCTGGACGGCGTTCGGACGGTCGATGAGCTCGACGCGGCGGCCGCTCTTCGGCTTCGGGACGTTGGTGACGGGTTCGGGTCCCTTCGCCCACCCGCTGAAGGCGTCGCGGATGGTCTTCTCGACGACGCCCGCGTCGTACACGCCGGCGACATACAGGTGAGCTCGGACGGCACCGAAGTTCTTCGCGTGGAACGCGCGGATCTGCTCGATCGTGTATCCCTTGAGCATCTCTTCCGACGGATACAGCCGACCTAACGCGTGGTCGCCGTACAGGATCTCGTGGAATTTCTCGCGGGCAAGCGGCTGCGGTTGACTCCTCGCAATCGCGACCTGGCGGATCCGCGCCGCCGTGATGCGAGGCAACTCGGACTCGGGAAATCGCGGATGCTGCGCGACGTCGGCCACGAGGCGGATGAAATCCGCCGCGCGTTCGGAGAGCACGGAACCGCCGATCGTGGTCTGATCGGGGCCCACGCCGATCCCGATGCCGCCTCCCATACCGCCGGTGAGCTCGGCGATCTGCGCGGCGGTGAGCGATGTCGTTCCCTCGTTCATGAGGTCGCCCATGACGTCGGCAAGCCAGACCTCGTTAGGCCCTTCGTTGACGTTTCCAACGCGGATGGCGAGGCTGACGGTCGCTTTTGGGACGGTTCCGAACGGTACCAGCGTCACGGCCATCCCGTTCGGCAGCGTGAATTCACGCTTTTCGGGCAGCTTGAAGTCCTTCGGGGTTCCACCTGGCGGGGGCGTGCCCGGCTGTTGGGCGAGCGCTCCGCCGGCCGGCGCGGCCGCGAGCGCGGCGATGATGAGCAGTCTACGCATCGACATCTCCCGAGTTCACTGGCCGGTGGTGGAGTTGCTGGCCGCGCGCGCGGCGGGGATGATCGTGTAGATGGTGCGGTTCGTTGGCCGCAGGTACTCCTGCGCCGTCTTCTGGATGAGCTCCGGGGTCACCTTCGCGAAGTCGGCTTCGAGCCGGTTGATGCGCTCCGGGTCATCATCGAAGAGAGCGAACGACGCGAGGAGGTTGGCTCTCCCGAACCCGACGAGTGACTCCATCTGCGAGTAGAGCTGCGATCGCAGCTTCACGAGCGCGCGGTCGAGCGTCGCGCGGTCCACCGGACGGTCACGGACCGAAGCGATCGCCGAGTCCATGGCAGCGACGAGGGAATCCGCAGGCTTGTCGGAATCGTGGAACGCGGTGACGATCCACAGCATCGGCCCGTTATAGTCGAACATGTTGCCCAGGCCGTAATTGATGCCCGCCGCGACGTTCGAGGTGAGCGAACGTTTGCGGACGACTTCGTCGTAGAATCGGCTGTCGCGTCCCTGGGCGAGAATCTGATCGAGCAGCCCGAAGGCGTACCACTCGGGCGTGTACCGCGGTGGCACGTGGTAGCCGAGCGCGAGCGCAGGGCGTCGTGCGAGCGAATCTGTGCGGCTGGCGCGCTTCTCCTGCGTCTGGCGCGGCTCGGTGAGGTCAGGTTTCTGGGGCTGCTGGACGGCCGGGATCGACTCGAAGTACTTCCTCACGAGCGCGAGCGTTTGGGCCGGCTGGAAATCGCCCACGATGACGAGCACGGCGTTGTTCGGCGCGTAGTATGTCTTGAAGAAGCCGCGGACGTCTTCGACCGTCGCGGCGTCGAGGTGCGCGAGATCACCGTAGAAGTTGTGCGCGTTGTACCAGTTCGTGTTGGCCGCCATGGGGAGGTCGATCCACGGGAACCCGCCATACGGCTGGTTGAGCACGTTCACGCGGACCTCGTTCTTCACGACCTCCTGCTGGTTCTTGAGATTCGTGGTGTCGATCTTCAGGCCACGCATGCGGTCGGCTTCGGCCCAGAGAACCGTCTCCAGTTTGTGCGCCGGGACGACCTCGAAATAGTTCGTGAAGTCGAAGCGCGTCGTGCCGTTCAGGATGCCGCCATTCGACTCGACGAGCTTGATGAACTCCATCTTCCCGAGGTGCTCGGACCCCTGAAACATCATGTGCTCGAACAGGTGCGCGAACCCGGTGCGATCCTTGGGCTCGTTGCGAAATCCGATGTTGTAATAGACCGCGACGACGGTTGTCGGGGTGGTCGAATCGGGCGACATGACGACCTTCAACCCGTTCGATAACTTCTGATATTCGACGGGGACATGGAGGGCCTGGGAGGCCGAACGTTGTGCGAAAAGCACATCGGTTGGCGCGAGCGTGAGAGCGGCGACGATCGCGAGCCAACGCGTTGTGGCCCGGTGCCGCGCCGCCGCGTGAGCGTGCGGTCTGAGTGGCATCGGTCTCGAAGCAAGGGTGGGAGGTATTGCATCCTAGACGCCGTGCGCGTGCGACGACAAGGGTGGGACGTTCGGGCTCGACCTTGATCCGGCGGACTGGACCACGGAGGTTTCGCGAATGGCAATCACGATCGACCGCGCAGTGGGACGAAGCGTGGCGCGAAAGGACGGCATCGGTAAAGCGACCGGACGCGCGATCTATGCCGACGACCTCTCGTTCCCCGGAATGCTCTGGGGGCGGACGATCCGATCGGAGATCGCTTGCGGTCGAGTCCGCGCCATCCACCGCGACTTCGACGAGACGGGATTCACCGTCGTCGATTTCAGCGATATCCCCGGCGAGAACGTCATCGCGCTCATCGAGCTCGACCAGCCGTGCCTTGTGGAGCGGGAGATACGGCACCCGGCCGAGCCGATTCTCCTACTGGCGCATGAGGACCGCGAACGGCTGCTGTCGGCGCGCGTCGAGATCGACTACGATCCTCGCCCGCCCGTGCTGGATCCGGAGCAGTCGGCGGTCGTGTTCAAGCACATCCGCATCGAGAAGGGCAGCGTCGACACCGCGCTCGCAGGGGCAGATCTCGTCATCGAGGGGACGTATCGCACCGGCGCGCAGGAACACGTCTACATCGAGCCGAACGGCGTGATCGCCGTGCCGGAGGGCGACGGCATTGCGGTGTACGGGTCCATCCAGTGTCCGTACTACGTGCACAAGGCGCTCGTCACATTGCTTGGCGGGTCGGTCTCGCACGTGCGCGTCGTTCAGACGGAGACCGGCGGCGGCTTTGGCGGCAAAGAAGAGTTTCCGTCGAGCATCGCAGCGCATGCCGCGCTCCTCGCGCTCAAGTCGCGACGGCCGGTGAAGCTCATCTACGACCGGGCCGAGGACATGGTGGCGACGACGAAACGCCATCCGTCCATCGTCAGGCACCGGACCGGCGTCACTCGGGAGGGTCGCATCGTCGCGATGGACATCGACGTCCTGCTCGATGGCGGCGCGTATGTGACACTGAGCCCCGTCGTGCTTTCGCGCGGGACGATTCACGCCGCGGGGCCGTACCGGTGCGATCACACGCGCATCGTCGGACGGGCCGTGATGACGAACACGCCCCCGAACGGCGCATTCCGGGGGTTCGGCGCGCCGCAGACGCAGTTCGCGATGGAGGTTCACATGGACCGGATCGCGGAGGCGTTAGGTCTGGATCCGGTGCGACTGCGCGAGCTCAATGCGCTCCGGCCTGGGGACACCACGGCCACCGGACAGCGGCTCGGCGACGACTGCAGCGCGCTGGACACGTTGCGCCGAGCGGTGAAGCGGGCGCGCTACCACGAGAAGCGCGCCGCCACGGGCACGACGCGGCGCGGCATCGGCGTGTCGTTGTTCTACCATGGGTCCGGGTTCACGGGCAGCGGTGAGCTTCGGCTCGCGTCCCGCGCCGCGGTGGAGTTGACCGATCGCGGGGTGCGCGTGCTCACGTCGAGCACGGAGATCGGGCAGGGGACGCGGACGATGCACGCCCAGATCGTCGCCGACGCGCTCGGCGTGCCGTACGAGGAAGTGGACGTCGCGCAGCCGGACACGTCGCGCGTGCCCGACAGCGGCCCCACGGTGGCGTCGCGGACCTGCATGGTCGTGGGCGGTATCCTGCAACGTGCCGCGATCGAGCTTCGCTCCCGAATCGGCGCATTGTCGCCGGCCGAGTACTTCCGCACGCACGGGCCAATGCGCGTCGAAGCCGAATATGAGCAGCCTGACTGGATTCAGTGGGACGACGATACGTATCGCGGCGACGCGTACGCGACATACGGCTGGGGGTGTAACATCGCCGAAGTCAAGGTGGACCCGGTGACGTTCGAGGTCCGGCCGATGCGACTGACCGTCGTCGTCGATGTCGGCAAAGCAATCCATCCGGCACTCGCGATCGGTCAGATCGAGGGGGGCACCGCCCAGGCAATCGGGTACGCGCTGCTCGAGCACGTCGTGATGCGCGACGGGGCGATGGTCAACGGTCAGCTCACGAACTACGTGATCCCGACGACGCTGGACACGCCGCCGATAGACGTATCGCTCGTGGAGAATCCGTACCCTGGTGGCCCGTTCGGAGCGAAGGGGCTGGGGGAGCTCCCCATGGATGGTCCCGCGCCGGCGCTGGTGAACGCGATTCGGCACCTCGGATTCGACGTCCGCGAGATTCCCGCGCTGCCGGAAGTGCTCGTCCAGAGCGGGAGCCCGTCATCATGAGGTTTCAGCTCAACGGCCGTGAGGTCGACGTCGAGGCGCATCCCATGCGGCGGCTGCTCGACGTACTGCGGGAGGACTGCGGACTGACCGGGACGAAGGAAGGATGCGGGGAAGGGGAGTGCGGTGCGTGCACCGTGCTCGTGGACGGTGAGCCCGTTGTATCGTGTCTGGTGCCTTTCGCGCAGGTAGCAGGTCACATGGTCACGACCATCGAGGGCGTGGACGCGGAGCCGCTCCAGCGGACGTTCATGGACCACGTTGGCGCCCAGTGCGGCATCTGCACGCCGGGAATGGTCCTTGCCGCCATGTCGTTAGGCGCCAATCCGACGCGGCAAGAGATGCGGCGGGCGCTCGCGGGGAATCTGTGCCGCTGCACCGGATACGAGGCGATCTTTCGGGCGATTCGTGCCGCGAAGCGCGACGCGGCGACGGCTGGCGTCCCGCGCATGCCGACTGCCGTGCGCTCGGCCGACGGAACGACATGAGATCGGCTGTCACCCCGCTCACGCTGCTGCGGCCGATGTCGCTTCGCGCCGCGCTCCGGATGTTGCGGGACGACGGCCCGTTAACGCCGCTCGCCGGGGCGACCGATCTGTACGTGGCGCTCAACTTCGGCACCCTGCAAGCGACGCGCTTCATCGACCTGTGGGCGCTCGGCAGCCTGCGCCGCATAACGACGTACGGGGCGACCCTGTCGATTGGCGCGCTCGCCACGTACACGGCGCTGATTCGGTCGCGGCTCGTCAATCAGCGCGTGCCGATGCTCGTCGCCGCCGCCCGCGAGATTGGTGGCGTCCAGATCCAGAATCGCGGCACGATTGGCGGCAACATCGCGAACGGGTCGCCGGCGGGTGATACGCTCCCCGTCCTCGCCGCCCTGGATGCCGTGGTCGTGGCACGGAGTGCCGCTGCCGAACGGCGGATTCCGTTCGCCGAGTTCTACACCGGATATCGCGCGACGGTACTGCGACCCGATGAGTTGATCGTTGCGGTCGAGATCCCGCCCGTCGCGGGGCGCCAGTGGTTCCGGAAGGTCGGTACGCGTGCCGCGCAGGCCATCTCGAAGGTCGTCATGGCCGGCGTCCGTGAGGACGCGACACGCATCGCGCTCGGGTCGGTCGGCCCGGTCGTGGTGCGGGCGCGTGCCGCGGAAGCCGTGCTGGCCGCTGGCGACGACGTCGAGGCTGCCGCGATGGCGCTCGCGACCGAGATCCGTCCCATCGATGATGTCCGGTCGACCGCGGATTACCGGCGGCGCGTCTCGGCGAACTTGCTGCGGCAGTTCTGGGCCGACACCGCGCGCTAGCGCCTAACGTCGGCTCGCCCGAAGCAGCTCGCTCACACCGGCGGCGGACAGCGGGCGTGAGAAGAGCATCCCCTGACCGAACTCGCACTTGAGGCGCAGCAGCTCCGTCACCTGCTCCTCGGCCTCGATGCCTTCGGCGACCGTGCGTAGCCGCATCGACTTTCCGAGCGCAAGCACGACGTGCGCGACGCTCACCCCACCGCGCCCGACGCGGTCGATGAACGCCTTGTCGATCTTCAGGATGTCCACCGGAATGCGCGGGAGCTGGTGCAGCGCGGCATGCCGTGCGCCGAAGTCATCGATCGCTATCCGAACGCCGAGGGCCTTGAGTGCCTGGAGCCGGGACAGCGCGGTGCCGGCGTCGTCCAGCAGCACGGCATCCGATACCTCGAGCACGAGGCGACGCGGATCGAGCCCGGACACCTCGATTGCCCGGGCCACGTCGTCGATCAGGCCTCGCTGCCGGAGCTGCGCGCGTGACACATTGACGGTCAGCGTCAGCGACCGAGCGGTCGCCACCTGATCCTGCCAGCTCTTCACCTGCCGGCACGATTGCTCGAGAACCCATCGCCCGAGCTCCGGTGAGAGCCCGAGCTCATCGGCGACCGGGAGGAAGGTCGCCGGAGGAATGTCGCCGCGAACCGCGTGGCGCCAGCGCAGTAGTGCCTCGACGCCGGCAATGCGCCGGCTGTGGAGGATCACGATCGGCTGGTATTCGATCTCGAACGCGGCGGCGTCCACCGCCGTGCGGAGCGCCGACTCCAGATCGACGCGATCCACGAGCGACGCGCGGACACGTTCCGAGAAGACCTCGCACGCGCCGCGTCCACGGCGCTTGGCCACGGCGAGCGCCGCATCGGCGTTGCGCAGTACGTCGTCCGCATCGTCGTCTGCCCTCGCCTGCGCGATCCCGGTGCAGGTGGAGATGGGGAGCTCTCGCCCGTTCACCGTGATCGGGCGGGACAGCACTTCGCTCACGCGATCGCTGACCTGGACGAAGTTGCTCTCGTCGGCCATGTCCTCGAGCACGAGCGCGAACTCGTCGGCGCCGAGGCGCCCGGCGGTATCGCCGGCACGAAGCGTCGCGGCCAGTCGGGTGGCCACCGCGGCGAGCACCTTGTCGCCGACCGCGTAGCCGAGAGCGTCGTTGAGCGAGCGGAAACCGTCGATGTCGACGACCATCACCGCGACGGGGCGCTCGTGCCGATGCGCGCGCGATAGCGCGTGCTCCAGGCGGTCGCGCAGCAGCGCGCGTGTGGCGAGTCCCGTGAGAGGGTCGCGGAGCTCGACGGTAATGGCGTCGCCGGCAACGGCATTGTGCGTTCCGGCGGGTGCGCAGCGCTCGTCGACCGGCGACCGCGAGTCGTCAGGCGGTTCGGCCGCACCGGGCGCAACCGGGGGCACACTGGTGGGTACTGAGGGTGTCGCCTCGACCTGGCGCATGGCGGCGCGCATCCGGGCCGCGGCGAGCGCGAACGCCGAGCAGCCGAGCGCGTACCCTCCGAACGTCGCGGCGAGCAGCCCGCTTGCGGCTCCGGTCACGAATGCGCCGGCGGCGAGTGCAACGCCACCGATCCCGAGCACTAACGCGATGACTACGGGGAATGTACGAACCAGCGAATTGGTGATTGGAGGCACGAAATCGAGACTGCCTGGACGAATGACCGGACCGGCCGTGCGTGAGTCCTGCGGTGGAGCGGCGAGAGCCGCGGCGCCGCGCTCATTAGACGCGCGCGCCCCCTGCGTCGCCACGCGGATCAGCGCACATTTCGAAGCATGAACATCCCGCATCTCGAGTTCGGGGCACCATGGGTGCTCCTCCTGCTGTTACTGTTGCCCGCGTGGTGGATGTGGCGTCGGCGACGCCGGCCACCGGCCATCGTATTCTCTCGCGTTGGCGTGCTGGCGAACGGGCCGCGCGCCGGGCGGGCGATCGCGGCGACGCTGCTCGTCGCGCGTAACCTCGTCCTCGCCGGGATCGTGATCGCCCTGGCGCGCCCTCGTTCGGCCGGCAGGGCAGAGCAATCCACGACCGAAGGCATCAACATCGTCGTGGCGTTCGACATCTCGAGCTCGATGCTGGCCGAGGATTTCCAGCCACAGAATCGCCTCGAGGTCGCTCGCGACAAGGTGAAGCAGTTCATCAGCATGCGCAGCAGCGACCGAATTGGCGTCGTGGCATTCTCGGGCGAAGCGCTGACGCAGGTGCCGCTCACGACCGACTATCCCGTCGTGATGGCGGCAGTGGACAACCTGCAGCCCGGTCAACTCGAGGACGGGACGGCGATCGGGACGGCGATCGCCACCGCGGCCAATCGGCTGCGCGACGCACCGGGTAGCTCGCGGGTGATGGTGCTGTTGACTGACGGCGTGAACAATCGTGGCTCCATCGATCCGCGGACCGCGGCGCAGGCAGCGGCGGCGTTCGGCGTGAAGATCTACACGATCGGAGTCGGCACGGAGGGGATGGCGCCCGTGCCCGTGGGGCGCGGTGTATTCGGCTTGCGGTACGAGAACCGACCGGTCGAGATCGACGACGCGCTGCTGACCGAGGTCGCTCGGCGCACGGGGGGGCGGTACTTCCGTGCGCGAGATGCGGCCGCACTCCAGCGTATTACCGAGGAGATCGATCGCCTCGAGCGGACGCCGGTGCGAACGCGCATCTACACACGCTACTCGGAGCTCTATCGCTGGCCGCTCAGTATCGCGCTGCTCGCCCTCGCGCTCGAGCTCTCGATCGCGGCGTGGCGCGGCCCGCTGCCCTGACTGAACGTACTCGTTAGGCGGGTGGCCCGGCGTCAGAGCAGCTTCTTCCACCGAAGCAACGCCACCAGCCCGATGCCGATCGCGAGCTGGAGCACGAGCATGATCCAAAAGCCCTGTGGGTCGCCGGACAGCGGAATCACGCGGAAGTTCATGCCCCACATGCCGCTCACGACGACGAACGGCACGCTCAGCGTCGCGATGACCGACAACCCCTTGGTGATCGAGCCGAGCCGGTTGTTGACCTGAGTCAGGTAGCTGTCGAGCGTGCTGCTCAGGAGCTCGCGATAGTTGTCGAGCGAGTCGTTGATGCGCAGAACGTGGTCGTATACGTCCCGGAAGTAGAGCTGCGACTCGGCCGGCAGCAACGGGGACGGCCGGTTCGTGAGCACGTTGAAGATCTCGCGCTGCGGGGCCAGGTAGCGGCGAAGGGAGAGGACGGTGCGTTTGAGCGCGAAGATGTCGCGGAGCGCGGACTCGTCGAACCGCTCGAAGACGCGCGACTCCAGTCCGTCGATGAAGTCGTCGACGCGATCGAGCACCGGAAAGTACGCGTCGATCGCGTTGTCGCAGATGGTGTGTGCCAGCCGCGCCGGCCCGCGATCGATGAGGTCCGGGCTCCTCCGAAGCAGGTCGGCGACGTCCTCCACCGTCTGTGAGACGCCCGAGTGCACCGTGACCACGTAGTTCGGGCCGAGGTAGATGTAGAGGTTCTCGGTTTCCAGATCGTAGGGGTCGGTGGTGGTGTCGCGGAACCGAACCGCACGGAGTACGATGAAGAGGTAGCCGTCGTACGCCTCGATCTTGACGCGGCTGTTCGGGTTGAGCGTGTCCTCGATGGTGAGGGGGTGGAACCGGAACAGCTTCTCGAGCACGGCGTGCTGATGCCGGCTCGCGCTGTCGACGTCGACCCAGAGCCGCGTCGTGGGGTCGGCCAAGGCATCGACGAGCTCGCGGGGCGGGATGTCGCGCGCCAGTCGGCCCCGTGAGTCGTGGAGCACGCTCCGCGGCATGTGCCGATCGACCGGCGTACCGGCATCGACGGGCGTTAGGCTCTGGGCAGGGGCGGGGGTGGACACGACTCGGTAACGGGCGGGGCGGTGGGTGGCACTCTCCGGGCGGACGAGATGCGACCGTTCGACCGTGAAAGTAGCGCCCCGCGGTCGCCCCGTCATGAGGCGGGCGACGTCGGGCGGCCGGCGTCGGGACGACGGCACCGCGCACGATGCGGGTGCGATGCGTGTCAGAGCGCTGTCAGAAGCCTTGTCAGGCGCACGGCCCGCCCGAGACATAGGGCGCGCAGCGGTCGAGCGGACGTCATCTCACCTGGTTCGGCTTCCTGTTCCGCACCCCGCACGGGTGCTATCGTGCGATATGCCCAGCTTGCCGAGTCGTCGGGTCGCCGCGCCGCGAGTGACGCTCCTCGTCGCGCTTCTGACGCTGACCGTCATCCTCGCCGGAATGCTCGCGTACGAGGCCCATGATGCGGCGCGGTCGCACCGGGTCACGGCAGAGCGCGCGTTGCGCGACTACGCCTCAGTGGCGGCCTGGGAGTACGTCGCGATGGCGCAGGAACGGCTCGACGCGGCGGCAAGTACCGTTTTATCGCCCGTCACGAGCGTTCGAGCGAGCTCGCCGTACGAGCTGCTTGCAGCGCCGGACGTGATGATCGCGAGTGGCAGGGACGTGCTTGCGTGCAATCCGGCGCGCGGTGATTCCGCGCGCGTCGCGTTCCGCGTCGACCTTCGAGACGGGGCGGTAGCACTGGGCCCGGCGCGGGGGGATAGTGCGTTCGTGCGCTGGCTTCGGGATACGATCGTCACGCACACTCGCCTTCGATTCCGCCCCGAGATGCGCCAGGCCGCGCTCGCGGACCCCGCGACCTTGCCCGGCCGCGTCATCTTCTACGGGATTCGATATGCGCAACACGGCGCGCCGCTCGCCGCGTACGGCTTCTCCAGTTGCCCTCGCGCGATCGGCGAAGCGGTGCTCCGCGACGTGATGCGCGCGCACCCCCTGCTGCCCGGGTCCGTCACGGGGGGCGCGTCGAACGACTCGCTGCTCGTCCTGACGGTGCGCGACGCATCCGGTCGCGAGTGGTTCCGATCGGCGCCGGACAGTCTGGAGTCCGGGGCGCCCTACGCGAGCGAGGTCGCGTTCGACGCCGCCGGGCTCCCACTCGTGGTCAGAGCAGCCCTGCGACCGTCTGCGCCGGAACGCCTCCTCGTGGCGGGTCCGCGTGGCTCGCGCCTACCGATCCTCCTCGGCCTCCTCGGCCTCACCGCGGCGCTCGCGGCCGTGGCGGTGCTGCAGCTGCGCCGCGAGCACGACCTCGCGCGCATGCGCGCGGACTTCACGTCGAGCGTGTCACACGAGCTGCGCACGCCCCTCGCGCAGATTCTCCTGTTCGGTGAGACGCTGCAACTGGGTCGCGTGCGATCGGACGACGACCGGCGCCTCGCCGTCGAGACCATCGTACACGAAGCCCGTCGTCTCATGCGGATGGTCGACAACGTCCTGCATTTCGCGCGGACAAAGGAAGGGAGGCTGCATATCGCCCCCTCACCCACCGAACTTGGTCCGCTTGCCGAGTCCATTGCGGCCACCTTCGCGCCGCTGGCAGCCGAGCGAGGCGCGTCAGTCGTCGTGGCTGTCCGCGAACCCGTGACAGCCATTGTCGACAGCGGCGCGTTTCGGCAGATCGTCCTCAATCTGCTCGACAACGCCCTCAAGTTCGGCCCGCGCGGCCAGACGGTCCGGCTTACCGTCGGCCGGATGGACGATCGAGCGCGCATCGTCGTCGACGATGAAGGGCCGGGCATCCCGGTCGCGGACCGGGAGCGGATCTGGAACGCGTACGTGCGACTTCGCCGTACGCATAACGCCGGATTGGAAGGAAGCGGGATCGGCCTCGCCGTCGTCCACGAGCTGGCGCAGATCCACGGCGGCACAGCACGCGTGGACGACGCGACCGACGGCGGCGCGCGGTTCGTGGTGGAGCTTCCGATTGCGACCGAGGGCGCCATGCACGTCGCGACGCAGGTGACGTCGCGGCGCGAGCGGACCCGCGAGCACGGCGGGTGGGTCAACCGCGCTCGCCGGCAGGTTGCGGTCGATCGCGACGTGTCGGAGAGCTGACCGTGCCTATGCCGACCGTTCTGCTCATCGAAGACAACGAGAAGCTCGCTCGCGGGCTTCGCGGCAACCTGGAGTTCGAAGGCTACGAAGTGCTCAGCGCGAGCGACGGCGCGTCAGGGATGGCGATCGCGCGCGACCGCCATCCCGACCTCATCGTGCTCGACCTCATGCTCCCGGACACCGACGGATACCGGGTGCTCCGAACGTTGCGCGATGAAGGAGACACGACTCCGGTCCTCGTTCTCACCGCGCTCGGCGAGGAGGCAGACAAGGTTCGTGGCTTCCGATTTGGTGCGGATGATTACGTCACGAAACCATTCGGGCTGATGGAGCTGCTCGCCCGGATCGACGCGCTACTCCGGCGCGCCGGTCGGCCTAACGGAGATGCGCCCAAGTCGTCGTCAGCCGCACCGTCGGGATTCGGCGACGTGCGCGTCGACGCGGCCCGGCACACGGTCACTCGGAACGGCGTGCCGGTGGCACTGCGGCCGAAAGAGTATGACCTGCTCATCGCCCTGTTACGCCGCAACGGGCAGGTAGCGACGCGCATTGAGCTCCTCAAGGAAGTCTGGGGATACGACGATTCGGTCATGAGCCGCACCGTGGACACGCACGTCGCCGAGCTTCGCCGAAAGCTGGAGCCCGATCCGGCCAGCCCGCGGCACATTCTCACGGTTCTCAAGACGGGCTACCGTCTGAGTCGCGAAGGCACGGCAAGCTGACGGTCACTACTGCCGCCGGACGTTCGGATTTCCCCACGCCTTGTCCGTGAATTCGCGGACAGCGCGTGGGTTCCGGATCCCGTAGCGTGTCGTGCGTGCGCGGGCTCGTTTCCTCGCGCGTCCAATCGACTCCGGAGAGGTCGCATGGCGACGGTCACGCTTTCCGACGCGAAGGGTGCCCCTGCGGGCGAGCGGTTCGCGCCAATCCTCGTCGCCACGCGCGGTGAGCCAGGATCGGACGGCGCCATCGAGCTGGCCTTCGCGCTCGCCGGTGCGACCGGCTCTCCCGTTCGCGTGCTCGCTGCTGTTGTCCCCGGCCCCGCGGGCCCACCCCAGCTGGAGGTCCCGATTCAGCATTCCTCGGACGACCTCGAGGGGGTTGCTTTGCTCCGGCGGAGGGTCGACGCGCAACTCCGGCGGCTGGGCCGCCCCGGGATGGTGCGAAGGATCGCGACGGACATTCGAATCGGCGACGCTCCCTCTCTCATTGTTCGCGTAGCTCGAGAGGTCGGTTCGCGGCTGATTCTTCTCGGCATGGCCGAGCACAACAATGTGGTCAACCGGTTGTGTGGCGCGGGCACGGCCGCGCGCGTCGCCCGGGCGGCGGATGTGCCCCTCATGGTCGTTCCTCGCGGTTGCGGGCAGCTGCCGGAGTCGGCACTCATCGCCGTCGATTTCAGCGACGTGAGCGTGCGAGCGGGACGCGTGGCGCTGACGCTATTTCCCGACCTGGATGTGATTCATCTGGTGCACGTCGCCCCGTCGCCACAGCCCTCACTCGAGCTGGTTGCGTCGTCCGAAGGACGGTTTGTCGAATCTGCGGAACAGGCGTTCAATGAGGTCCGCGACGCGCTGCCGCTATCGGCGTGCACCATAGTCGGCCGCGAGCTCGTCCGTGGGAGCCCCGTGCGAGAGTTGCTGCGTGTCGCGCGGGAGCGTCGCGTCGACCTCATCGTGGCCGGGAGCCACGGCGACGGGGCGTTGCATCGCCTGCTTGTCGGGAACGTCGCAACGGGGTTGCTCCGCGCCGCGCGCGTTCCGGTGCTGGTCCTGCCAACGCGTGGTCGCGCGGCGAATCCCACGGTTGGCGCTTACGCTGCGTCCCAGGGTCGGTTCTCGGCCCGACACGACCGGGGTGCCTCTGTAAGGGAAACCCTCACGAGTCGGTAGGCATTCGGAGGAGGAGCATTCTCCCGATCCCCGACAGAGCCGCACCTTGGTTTCGGGTAAGGTTCGCGAGGCTTCAGCCGAACCCGACTTGTCTCCGAGCGCGGAGCGCAAGACTGACAGTCGAGACGGTAACAACCCTGGCACGTGAGCGTTCCACTCCGACATTCTCCGACGCGCCGATTCGGAGCGCGGTATGTTCGGGATGGTGACCGCGCTCGTCGTGCAGAAGGACGCGCGATGCGATTGCCCCTGATTTGCTGACTTCGACGATGCCTGTGCGGACCCCCCAGCCACACTTATCAGCTCGCCGAGTCGGCCCGGCCCTCGACCGCCCCGCGCCGAACGCGCGGCCGGTTCGACCCGCGCGACCGGCCGTGCCGCGGTGGGTCGAGGGCGTCCTGCGCGTGCCGCTCGCCGGGAAGCTGGCCGGAGCGAACGCCATTATCGTCCTGGCCGCCACAGCGGCCGCGCTCGCCGTTCATGGCGGTGCGGCCGCTGACGCGCGTGTGCTCCTGATCCTCGGGCTCGCGCTCGGTGGGAGCCTGGTGGTGAATCTCACCCTCGTCATCATCGCGCTGCGACCGCTCGGAGATCTCGAGACGACCGCCGCGCGCATCTGGCAGGGCGACCTCGATGCGCGCGTTCCGACATCGCTGCTCGCCGACGCGCACGTCGCGCGTATTGGCGGTACGCTCAACGTCTTGCTCGATGGGCTGACGTCGGACCGGGCGCGGATGCGTCGGCTGGCGGCGGAAGTGATCAGTGCCGGTGACCGCGAGCGCGCGCACATTGCCCGCGAGCTGCACGACTCCGCGGCGCAGACCCTCGCGGCCCTGGTCTACCAGCTCAGCGCGGCCGAGCGCGACGTTACCGATCACGTCCCGGGCGATGTGGAGCTCGCGGAGCGGCTCGCGCAGATCAAGGAAATGGCGAGCTCGGTCCTCGAGGAAGTACGGATGCTCGCGCACACGGTGCATCCGCGTGTGCTCGATGACCTCGGGCTCCCCGCGGCGCTCCGTCGGCTCGGACGGGAGATCCAGGCCACCTCACGAGCGACGATCACCATCGAGGCCGATGAGAACGCCGCGCACGTGCCGGCACCGCTCGCGTCCGTCCTGTATCGCGTTGCCCAGGAGGCGATGAACAACGCGGTCCGACACGCCGCGCCGACCAACGTCGAGGTCCGGCTCACGAAGTCCGCGTCGGAAGTAACACTCGAGGTGGACGACGACGGCCGCGGTTTCGACGTCGAGGAAGCCGAGCGTCGGCGGCCGGGCATGGGGCTGTTCACCATGAGCGAGCGAGTCTCTCTGGTGAACGGCGTGTTCGCTATCGACAGCCGCCCCGGACGCGGCACGAAAATCACCGTTACGCTTTCACTCGATCAGCGAGGCATTGCATGAGCGGGGATACCATTCGCGTCATTCTGGCTGATGACCATGCGGTCGTGCGGGCAGGGCTGAAAGCCGTGCTGCGTACCGCGAAGGACATCGAGGTCATCGGAGAGGCGAGCGATGGTAAGGATGCCATCGCGCTCGTCGAGCGCCTCAAGCCTGACGTCGCGATCATGGACCTGTCCATGGGCGAAGTCGACGGCAAGAGCGCGACGAAGGAGATCGTGGCGAAGGGGCTTGCGACTCGCGTGCTCGTGCTCACCATGCACCCCGAGGAAGACTATCTGGTTCCGTTGCTCGAGGCCGGCGCCGCCGGGTATCTCGTGAAGAGCGCAGCCGACCGTGAGCTGGTGGATGCCGTCCGGGCAGTTGCCGCCGGCGATGTCTACGTTCGCCCCACGGCGGCCAGCGTATTGGCGAAAGGGCTCACGCGGAAGGATCCGCGACAGGTGGACCGCGAGCGCTTCGAGAAGCTGACCGAGCGCGAGCGCGATGTCCTCCGCCTGACGGCACAGGGGTACTCGGCGCCGGAAATCGGCGAAAAGCTGTTCATCTCGCCGAAAACCGTCGACACATACAAGCAGCGGATTCAGGAGAAGCTCGGGTTCGGCCATCGCTCGGACTACATCCAGTTCGCGCTGCGACTGGGGCTGCTGTCGCAGTGACCTGAGGCACACCCGGGCCGTCGTGAGTGGAATGATCGCGGCTATCGGGCGTTCGGTACGGGAGGGTGTCGAAGGGGTAGGGCGGGCCGGCCACTTCGTTGCGGAGAGCGCCGCTGCCACGCGCGACGTGCGAACGTGGCTGCCGCTCGCTACCACTCACGCGCGCTCGCTCGGCGTCGACTCACTCCCCATTGCGTTGTTCATCGCGCTGTTCACTGGGATCGTGCTGTCGCTCCTGGCGAGCTATTCCATCACCGGCGCAGTACCGCTGTATTTCGTCGGCACGTTGGTGGAGAAGACCGTGACGATGGAGCTGGCGCCGGTACTCACCGGGCTCGCGCTCGCGGGTCGCGTCGGCGCGAACATCGCGGCGGAGCTCGGTACGATGCGCGTCACGGAGCAGATCGACGCGCTCGAGACGCTCGCCTACGACCCGTACTCGTACCTCGTGGTGCCGCGCGTGATCGCGGGAACGATCATGTTTCCCATTGTGGTGGGACTCGCCATGATCGTCGGTGTCGGTGCCGGCTGGGTCTCCTCGGTGGTGTTGCTCGACCTGTCGTCGGCCGAGTTCGTGAAGGGAATGCGACTCTTCTTCACCGATTTCGACGTGCGCTATGGTCTCGTCAAGTCAGCCAGCTTCGGGGCGGCCGTGACGCTCATCGGATGCATGCACGGGTCGCGCGCGAGTGGCGGCGCGCAGGGCGTCGGCCAGGCAGCCACGCGGGCGGTGGTGTACTCGGCGACAATGATCCTCGTTCTCGACGCCTTCTGGGCCGTTGTCTGGCTTCTCGGAAAGTCCCGATGAAACGCACCAACGACTTCATTGTCGGCCTCACCGTTCTCTTCGGCGTCGTCGCGATCGTCGCGGCGACGCTCTGGGTGAAGCAGGCCGACCTGCGTGATCGGAACGAGCGCGTTTCGGCACGCTTTCGCGATGTCGGGAACGTGCGCGTTGGCGCCGCGGTCGTGCTACGCGGGGTGCGCGCGGGCCGCGTCGAGCGCATCGAGCTCGGCCGCGACGGCTGGGTCGAAGTCTCGATGATGCTCGATCCCGAGGTTCAGCTGCCACGTGATCCGGTGGTCCTCCTCAACGAGTCCAGCCTGTTCGGCGAGTGGCAGGCGACGATCACCGAGGAGTCAGCGATCCCACGGGACGAGGTCGTCGCACGACAGCTTGCGGAAGCGCGGCAGGCGGGCGGCGATGCGTTGCCTGGCGCGACGCTGCCCGACATTGCGCAGCTCACCGCCGTCGCGGGCCGGATCGCCGGGGACGTCGCGTCCGTTGCCGGCCGCTTCGAGGTCGCGTTCGATGACCAGGCGGCGCGCGAGCTTCGCAGCTCCATCCAGAATTTCGCGACGCTCTCCGCGACGCTCTCTCGCACCGTCCGCCAGCAATCGGCGAACCTCGATGCGCTGTCCGGCGACATGCGTCGCGGGATGCGCCGACTCGCCGACGCCGCCGAGAGCGTGCAGCAGGTCGCGGAGCGTGTCGATTCGTCGACGGCCACGGGCCAGGTTCGCCACATCGTTGACGACGTCGCCACGGCGGCGGCGACGCTGAGGGAGATGAGTGAAGAAATGCGCGCCATGTCGCGTCAGCTCACGCGCTCGCAGGGACGGCTCGACTCGGTGCTGCAGACGACCGATTCGGTGATGATGAAGATCAACAACGGGCAGGGCTCGGTCGGCCTGCTCGTCAACGATCCGACCCTCTACCACCACAGCGACTCGCTCGTGGTGGAGCTCCGGGCGCTTGTCGCGGACTTCAAGGCAAACCCGAAGAAGTACGTGAACCTCCGCATCTTCTGACCCATCGCGGGGGTCGGCTATCGCTCTGGCGAACGGCCACGCTCGGCGTGTTTCGCCAGACATCCGTGTGAGGCGCGGCGCGCGCGGAGGCCGCGCGCGCACCGCGAATTCGTGCGCGAACGCGTCGGCGAATCGGTCCGATGCGTCCGGGTGTGCGACACCCGACACGCGACACGTGAGCACGATCACCGATTGGCCCGGAATCGTGCGCCGATCGAGCATTCTCGATGGGTGCGCGCACGCGAGTGGCCGAAGGTGGCCGTGTGGTATCGACGTTGCCTAACAGTTGATACTCGTCTCCAACTTTGCCCATGCCTACCGCGCGTTTCGGTCTTCTGACGACGCGCCGTGCACCCCGTGCGCGGCGCCGCGCGAGCAGGGGCGAATGGCGCGCGACGTGAGGCCCGCGCGGCCGCTCGGCGGTCGCCCTGGGGCGCCGCCCCTTCGGCTGGTGGCCGGATCGGACGCCACGCCGCAGGCGCTCGTCGAGGAAGCGCGCGAAGCCGAGGCTCGCTCCCGCGCCGATGATGCACGCGAGCTGTACGAGCGAGCGCTTCAGGGGTGCCGCGCCCCGGACGACGCGCCGGTCGCCGCTGTTGCTCTCCTCGCCATCGCACGACTCGCCCACGCGTCGGGTGAGTCCGGCGTTGCGCTCGACGTGCTCGACGCGGCCCGCGCGTCTGCCGCGGCGTATGGTTCCGAGGCGGATCTGGCTCGCGCGGCGACGCTGCGCGCGCGGGTGTTATGGGATACGGGCGATGCGGCGGGTGCCGAGCGCGAGGCAGCTCGCGCGACCGACTGGGCTCGCCGGGCCGGCGATGGACGCGAGGCCGCTGCGGCGTTGAGCATGAGCGGAGCGCTAGCTGTAGCGCGCGGTGCGCTGGACGACGCGATCGCCCGGTATGAGGAATCGTTGAGCGAGCTCCGCGCGCTCGGGCACGTGACAGAGATGTCAGGCACGCTCATATCGCTGGCGGAGATCCTCGATGACGCGCGTCGATGGGACGACGCCGATGCGACGTTGCGTGAAGCCGTCTCCGTCGCGACGGCCCTGGGAGACCGCGATGCGGTGCTCGACGCAGAACTCCGGCATGCGGAGCTTCTGGCGCACCGCGGGGACGGGGAGGGGGCGCAGGCGGCAGCCGATCGCGCGGCCGACGTCGCTCGCCGGCTGCGTGACCCGCGCGCCCTCGCCGCCACGGCGCGCACTCAGGCGATGGTCGCGCGCGAGCGAGGCGACTTCGCTCGCGCCGAGGAACGCCTCGCCGCGGCGGAGGCGGCGGCGCGTGACGTGACCGAGCCGGCGCTCGAGGCCGAGCTCGCGGCCGAGCGCGCCGAGCTGTTCCACCGCCTCGAGCGGCATCGCGAGACGATCGTTGCGCTGAATCGCGCCCACCGGGCGCTGTCACAGCTCCGTGGCAGTGCGCCAATGGCCGACCTCGCACGGCGGACGCGGCGGCTCGAAGCCCAGTTCGTCGACGTGGTGCGCCGGTGGGGTCAGTCGATCGAGGCGAAGGATCTGAACACGCACGGGCACTGCGAGCGCGTGGCTGATCTCGCCTGCACCATTGCCCAGCGCATGGGCGCCGCGCCCTCGAGCCTGTTCTGGTACCGCGTCGGCGCGCTGCTGCACGACATCGGGAAGCTCGTCGTGCCGGCCGAACTCCTCAACAAGCCTGGTCGACTCACAGAATCCGAGTGGGCACTCGTCAGGCAGCACCCCACCGCCGGCGCAGAGATGCTGGCCGACGTGGACTTCCCGTGGGATGTGCGGCCGATCGTCGAGTGCCACCACGAGTGCTGGGACGGGTCGGGCTACCCGCACGGCCTCGCCGGTGAACGGATTCCGCTCGCGGCCCGCATTGTGTGCGTCGCGGATGTCTACGACGTACTCACATCCGATCGTTCGTTCAAGCGCGCGCTCTCGCACGAGGACGCGCTCGACGTGATGCGACGCGACGTCGGCCGCCAGTTCGACCCCGCGGTCTTTCGCGTCTTCGAGGAAGTCATCGACGAATGGGCGCGTCCGCCCGCAGAGCAACCGGCCCGTCCGGCGCCGGCAGCCGTCACGCCGCGTGTGATAGACGCGACGGGTCCTCAGGACGGGCTGACCGGTGTGCTGTCACGACACGCATTCCTGAGCGTGGTCGCGGACACACTGGCTCGGCGCACCAGCACGGATCGTCCGGTATCACTCGTGTTGTTCGACATCGACGAGCTGTCCCGGGTGAACGATGCGTACGGACAACTGCAGGGCGACGACGTTCTCTGGGCTGTCGCACGCGTCATGCACCACGGGCTTCGCGGCGGCGACGTGGTTGGACGCTATGGCGGCGACGAGTTCGCCGTCCTGCTGCCCGGCGCGACACTCGACGTCGCGCGAGAGGTCGCACGGCGGCTGCAGGCGGGCGTCGCGCGCCTCCGGTCGCCGGTTCGTGCCGATCCCGACACGACCATGGGCGTCACCGTCTCGGCTGGCGTGGCATCCGCGCCCGCTCACGCAAGCGCCGCGGAGCCGCTCGTTGCGTCCGCCGATCGCGCGTTGTTCGTGGCTCGGCGCGGCGGTGCGAACTCGTTGGCGACCGCCGACGACGCCGCACTGCGCCCGTCGATACCGCGGCTGGATCTCGATCGGTTCGTCGGCCGCGTGGATGAGCTGCGTAAGCTGGCTGGCTGGGTGGACGCCGCCGCCCGCGGGGACGGTCGGTTCGTGATGATCGCCGGCGAGGCCGGGGTCGGAAAGTCGACGCTGGTGCGCCAGCTCGAGCCCGAGGTGCGCGTGCGCGCTGGGGTGCTCGCGGTTGGACGCAGCGCCGCGTCCACGGTGAAGGCACCGTTCGGGGCATGGGCGGAGATCGTCGCCGCCATCCACGCCCAGGGGGCCACCCCCGCGGGCGCCTGGGACGCGCTCCATCGGATCGTGCCGGCGTTAGGCGCGACGACGACGGCGGCGCCTGGCGAAGAGAGCCCCTACGCGTTGCTGGAGCAACTCGCGGCTTATTTGCGAGGCGCTGCGGCCACGCGGCCACTCGTGGTGGTGCTCGAGGACGTCCAGTGGGCCGATCGCGCCACGTGGGACGGCATGGAGTTCGTCGCGTCGCAGCTCCGGGGCGCGCCGCTCCTCGTCTGCGCGACGATCCGCGCGGAAGAGGCACGCGACGTGGCCGACCGCCGTCGTCGGCTCGCTCGCTCGCCCGGCTTTGCGCAGATCAGCCTGCGGCGCCTCACGCGTGATGAACTCAAGCGGTGGCTCGAGACGGTCTTCCACCAGGGCGACATCGGAACCGAGTTGCCGACGTTCCTCCATCGATATACCGAGGGGAACCCCCTTCTCGTAGCGCAGGTGCTGCGTGCCCTGGTGGACGACGGCGGCGTGTGGTACGCCGGAACCCGTTGGGAATGGCGCCCACTCGACCAGCTGCAGCTACCGCCCTCATGCGCGCAGATCGTTGGCCGACGGATCGAACGCCTGTCACCTCGCGCCGCCGTGATCGTATCGTGCGCTGCGCTGCTGGGTCGGCCGTTCGACGCCGACCTGCTCGTCGCCGCCGGCGCCGGCTCGGCGGAGGCGGTGCAGGGCGCGCTCGCCGAAGCCGTGACCGCGGCAGTGCTCGTCCAGGCCGACCGGAGTCACGCACCAGAGTACGACTTCGCGCATGCCGTGCTCGCAGACGCGGCACGCGCGTCGATTCCCGATCGCGCGCGCGCGGCGATGCATCATCGTGTCGCCCAGGCACTGGAGCTGCGTGCCCCGACGGCGGTGGCCGAGATCGCGCGGCACTATCACGCTGCGGGCGACGACGTGGGTGCGTACCGGTACGCGATGCTCGCCGCCGATCGTGCTGCCAGCGTCCACGCGCACGATGAAGCCTCGGCCTGCCTCGCCGTCGCGCAGCGTCACGCTCCATCGCCCGACGAGCTTGCGGCCGCCCGCATTCGCAACGCGATCGTCGCCGAATCCGCGGGCCGGCTCGATCAGGCGGAAGAGCTTTGCGACCTCGTGCTCGACCACGTGGTCGATAGCCGGGACACCACGCGCACGATCCTCGTCCGACGCATTCGCGAACGGCTGCGCGCGCGCCGCGGGCAACCGCCGCGCCGTACCCTCGACGCATGCAGCGCGTTGCTCGCCGAAGCGGAAATGTCCGACTCGGAGGACGAAGCCACTGCGCTGCATATCATGATCTCCGAGGCACACTCGGCCCTCGGCGACGCGGACGCGGCCGAGCGTTCCGCTCGACGCGCAGTGCGCTTGTCCGCGGCGCACGGCGATCGCCGCGCGCACGCCGATGCGCTCCTGCGCCTCGGCGCATCGCTTTCGGCCGACCGCCTCGAGGAAACGCTCGACCGCTACCGCGAGGCGCTCGCGCTGCACATTCGACTGAGCGACAAGCACGGCCAGACTCGATGCTGGCTGGCAACGGGGAATGCTCACGCCACGGCGGGCCGCTCGAGTGCGGCCCGCGAAGCGTACGAGGTTGCGCTGGAGAACGCGCGTCAGGCGCATGCGCCTGACCTCGCGGCGGTTGCCTGCTTCGCCCTCGGTACCGCAGACTATCGTCTGGGAACCATCGACCGCGCGCGTGACCACCTGGACGAAGCGCTCCGGCTCTTCACGAGCGTGCGCGATGAGCGACGCCGCACCGCGGTCCTCCTCATGGCGGCGCACACCGCACGGGCGGCCGGACAGCTTCAGGAGGCGCTCGCCGGATTCGATGCCGTCGTTTTGCGGGCGCGTGACCTTGGCGATGAGCTCACGGAGGCGATTGCCGAAGCGGGTGCCGGGCACATCAAGCTCGACGGCGGCGACACCGATGCCGGCGCCCAACGCTTGTCCCAGGCGGAGGCGTTACTCGCGGGAGCGGGGACAACAGGCTGGTTCGCGGGAAGGGAGGTCATCGACGCGTTGGCGATTCGCCTCGCTACGACCGCGGGACACTCCGGGCTGGCCGCTGAGCGTTTCGCCGACGCTCTCACACTCGCCGAGCCGAACGACGCGTTCGCGGTGGCGCTCATTGCGGCGGAATGTGCGGCCGGACTCGCCGCGTGCGGCGTACGTGCGCTCGAAAGTACGATCGAGCGCGTTCGATACGTCGCGCTCGCGTCGGGCTTCGACCGACTCGCGGAGCGCCTGAGCGACACCTAGTCCGATCTGGCGGCGGTCAGCGGTCAGCTATCAGCTATCAGCTATCAGCTATCAGCTATCAGCTATCAGCTATCAGCACACGGGCCGGCCCCGCGGTCGTGCGTACCGGTCCGGTGAACGGCTGCCATCCCGAGGCGGGATACGGATCGAGCGGATTGAACGGACCGGGGCGGATCGCTCCGCGCGAGGGCGAGCTGATCTCGCAATGACCAAAAAAAATGAGAGAACGGTCGTTCGGGACGCCGTCGTCCGCGCGGGCCGTTCCCCCTTTAATTCTGGCTCGTTGCGCGCGGGCGCGTCCCGGCGGCGGAGCGATCCGTTTTCATCCGTTCAATCCGCTGAATCCGTAACCCCCTGCACGGAGCCCGGCCCAGTCGCGCGGGGCGCCGCGATCCGCAGCGCCGCGATCCGTATCAACGTGGTCCCACACCGATCGAACCCATCGCGATTGACCACTTCGATTGACTACACGCGACGCGCGAAGTGCAGCGCGACGCCGCCGAGGAGCTTGGTCCGGACGTGCTCGACCCGAAGCCCATGCTTCTCGAGCGATCGCGTGAACCGCTGCCACGACACGAAGTGGTCGATGGAGGGCGCGATGTACCCGTAGGCGACCGGCTCGCGATGCCAGAGCCAGCCCACCCAGTTGCCCGCGACCGTCAGGTACCCGAGGAAGAGCCGCCGCCAGATGAGCGACTCTGGGCGGTAGAAGTCGAGCGTCGCGAACCTGCCGCCTGGTTTGAGGACCCGCGCGACCTCGGCGATCACGCGCTCGTAATCGGGCACGTTTCGTAACGCGTAGCCTGCGGTGACGGCATCGACCGACGCGCTCTCTTCCGCGAGCGACGAGATGTCACCGACCGCGAACCGGACCTTGCCGTGCGGCGCCTCCGAGCGCGCTCGGTCGCGGGCAATCGCGATCATCGACGCCGACGTGTCGATACCCACCACCTCACCGCGAGCGGCTCGTGTGGCAGCGGCGAACGCCAGGTCCCCGGTCCCGCACGCGAGATCGAGCACGCGTGCGTCGGGGGCCAGCGTCTGCGTCACCCAGGCCATCAACTCGCCCTTCCACCGCCGATCCATCCCGAATGAGAACGCGCGCGTGAATCGATCGTAGCGCGGCGCGATGAGGTCGAACATCGGGGTGACGAACCGCTGCTTGAGCGCCGGGTCCGCGAGATGTGCTTCGAGGTCGAGCTCCGCCAGGCGCACCGGTGTCTCGTGCCTAGTGTCCTGTCGGGGCATGGGTGGCGGTCAGAGAGAAGGTGGGTGGCAGACGTCAGCGGGCCTCCGGTGTAGTTTACACGGCCCGACATGGTCGTCGCCGGTGCGCCGGTCGCACGGGCCGAGCCCAGAGGACACCGACGCCAGGAGCAAACGATGAGGGGCATCCCACTGTCGCAGACGACGCGCCTTCTCCAATGCGCGAGCTGATCGTTCCCGTCGTTCCGGCCGAGGGCGTGGCAGCGGAGCCGGCGGAAACGCTCCCGCGCGAGGAGCCGCAGCTCGAGGCGGAGCTCAGCACGGATGCGTCGATGTGGGCGATCGTCCTCGCCGGCGGTATCGGCTCACGCTTCTGGCCATTGAGCTCGCCGGAGCGTCCGAAGCAGCTCCTGCACCTCATCGGCGAGCGACCGCTCATCACGGAAACGGTCGCACGCCTCGCACCACTCATTCCGCCCGAGCGCGTCCTCGTGCTCACGAGCCGCGACATCGCCCCCGCGATCCACGCCGCGATTCCGGAAGTGCCCGAGACGAACATGCTCGTCGAGCCGAGGCCACTCGGCACGGCCGCGGCACTCGCGTGGGGCGCGCAGGAGATCGTCCGGCGTGCTGGGCCAGAGACCGTCTTCTGTTGCCTCCACGCCGATCTCGCGGTCGCGTTCCCGGAGTTTTTCCGTCACACGGTCATCCGGGCCGGGCGCGTAGCGGCGCGCGAGAAGTCACTCGTGAGCGTGGGTGTGCGTGCGACGCGTCCTGAAACGGCGTTCGGGTACATGCGTCCAGGCGCACCGCTCGGCGGCGGAAGCGTGGACGACAGCACCCCGTGCCGAGTGAAGTCGTTCATCGAGAAGCCCGGGACCGTGCTCGCGGAGATGCTCGTCGCGGACGGCGCATTCTGGAACGCGGGTGTGTTCGTCTGGCGGGCGCAGGATGTTCTCGACTCGCTCGGCGAGTACACATCGGAGTTGGCGCACGGGCTCCAGGCGCTGCGCGAACGGGACTTCGTTCGCTTCGCCGGGATGATCCAATCCGTATCCATCGAGCGTGGACTCCTGGAGCGATGCTCCAACCTCATCGTGGTGCCGGGGGAGTTCGGGTGGGATGACGTTGGCACATGGGCGTCGCTCCGCCGCGCGCGCGAGCTCGACGACAACGGGAATGGCGCTCACGGTCCGGTACATTTCGTGGAGTGCACCGGGAACGTCGTACACTCCGAGGGAGTCCCCGTGGTCCTGTATGGCCTGTCCGGCATGCTGGTGGTCTCGCTTGCCGGGCTGACGTTCGTGACCACGCTCGATCGGGCCAGCGAGCTCAAGCCACTGCTGGACGCGCTCCCCGAGGAGCTTCGGTCCGCCCATCTCTCACGCGAGTAGCGCTCGCGCGGGCGGTAAGCGAAAACGAACCGGCTTGATCTTTCGTAGGGAGGAGTGGCCGCTTGCTCGAGACGTCAGCCGTCGACCCGCTTCGCCATGCCAACGCAGGCAATCACGTCGTATTGGAAGCTGAGCCGCGCGCCGCGGTACAGCGTGGTATTCGCGATTCCGCTGCTCATCCTCTACGAAGCGCTCGCGGCCTTGCTGTCGACGCCGTCCGGCGCCGGGATGCGGAATGGCGCGGATGTGTTGCTCCGATCCGCCTTTTATGGAGTGGCGGGAACGTACGGGCCGCTCGCCTTCGGCGTGGCCCTCATCGGCGCCAGCATCTGGATCGTTGGACGCGACCTTCGACGGTCCGGCGGACCGCTGCGCCCCCGGATCTTCGCCGCGATGTTCGCGGAAAGCATGGCGCTGGCGGTCGCGTTCGGCGTGGTGATCGGGACGCTGACCGCTCGCCTGCTCACGCCGTTTCTCGTGGCAGTGGGCACTGCGCAGCCCGCCCAGGAGGGCGTTGCGACCCGTCTGATGCTGTCGTTAGGCGCCGGCCTCTACGAAGAGCTCCTGTTCCGGGTACTCCTCGTGTCGGGGCTCGTGCTGCTGGCCCGTCGCGTCATGGGATGGGCGCCCAGGCTCGCGAACGTGTTCGCGGTGGGGGTCGGCGCACTCATCTTCTCGGCGTTTCATTACATCGGGCCGTTCGGGGATCCCCTGCAGCTCGACTCGTTCGTCTTTCGAACGATTGCCGGTGTCGCGTTCAGCGCGCTGTACGTCACGCGCGGGTTCGGCATCACGGCGTGGACGCATGCGCTGTATGACGTGCTGGTGCTCGTGTTCTGATCCTCGGTAGCTATCAGCTATCGGCTATCAGCTATCAGCAAGGCACACGGGCCGGCCCCACGGTCGCGCCTACCGGTCCGGTGAACGGCTGCGTGTCCCGGGCGGCCGTTCCCCCTCACGATTCGGTCCGTTGGCGAGGGCGTGTCCCGGCGGCGGCGGAGCGATCCGCATCACCCTTCACGGAGCCCAGCCTCGCCAGTCAGGTTGCCGAGCGCCGCTAACCGTCCCGTCGTGATGCCCGCGTATCGGTTATATCGGTCAGCGGGATCACTACCAGAAACCGGTCGGCACCGCGCCGGCGTCAATGGCGCGCCCCGTCGCTGACCTCGACGACGCGGGATGCCACGGCCGGCGGCTGACCCTCGGCGTCCAGGGCAAGGTCGATACGGTAGCGACCTTCGGGCAGCGTAGAGAAGTCGACCGCCAGCGCGCGGGCGCGCACGCCGTCGGGTCGTGCCGCGGGCTCGTCCCACTTCATTCGCACGGGCGCACGTCGTTCGACGACGCCCATCTTCTCGGCCGCCCGTCTGAGCCAGCGGGTTCCCACGCGCGTCACCGTGAGAGTGTACTCGAGCGGCTCGCCGCCCGGAGCGATCCCGTACATCTCCCAGTAGACACCGACGGGCTCGTTCCGCTCGACGCGAAACGTTCCGCGCGCGCGCTGCATCGCCTCGTCGAGGGAGGTTGGAAGCGCCGCCGGGTCATCGAACAGCAACAGGTCCGAGACCGTAACCCGACTCGAGTCGGTCATCGCGGGCGGACGCGCGACGAGGCGGGTTCGCGCCACGCGACGCTCCGAGGAATCGCGCGCCTCGACGCTCACGAGCAGCGGGTCCCATCGTCCTGTTGCACTCATCACGTGGTGGCGCTTTGCGAGCGCGTCACGTACCACCGTCACTGATTCCGGTGCCGTTGCGGGCGCGACCGCGAGTGCCGTGGCGATCGAGTCGCGCCTGAACAGCGTGTCACGTCGAAGATCGAGAGCGGCAACGACGACCGCCGAATCCCCTCGGCGGAAGAACGCGATCTGCGGCTCGAGGCCACTCACCGTTCGGGCCCAACCCGGTGCATAACGAGTGCGGGCCAGACGGTCGCGCAACTCCCAGTCCGAAGGCTTCGCCGATCCCGGCGACTCGATAACGTCTGTTGCCGGTACGAACGAGAACGCCGGCGTTGGCTCGTGCCCGACGACGTGTACCGACGCCGTGGCCGACATGGTGGGCGGCTCGCGAGACCATCCGGTCTCCCACCCGTACCGGAGCATGAGCTCGCGGACGTCGCTGCCCCAGGACATGTCATGCGCGTACCGGGACGTGCGGATGAGCTCCGCCATCGTCAGGCGCGCGAAGTGCTCCGTTCGCAGGTCATTCGCCGCGAGCAGGTGAAGTGGACGCGCGAGCGCCCAGAATCGCTGCTCGAACGCTTCGCGCTCCGGGCAGGCGAGCTTCTCGTACGTTTCGAGCGGATCACCGTCGAGGTAGAGCGTGATGTCCGTCCAGCGGCACCGCTCCTCTTCGGTCATGGCGGCGAGCGCCGCCTCGAATGCGCTGTCGGCGGCCGCGAAGTCGGCGGCGGCGTGGAGTGCAAAGCCGCCCAGCGCGGCGCACCAGCTCGCCGTGGCTCGGCACTCGCGAGCCACGCGCGCAGCGTCTCCCGCGCGGCCGTCCTCGACGAGGTAGCGAACTCGCTGGCCAACGATCCAGCCGTCACCGGGAAGCCGGTCACCGGCACCCGCGAGCGTGCGCAGCAGCGCCGTTCGAGCGGACTTCGTTTTCTCGGGCTCGGGCGGTCCGGCCCACTCGCCCTCGTCCCACCAGTAACACAGTCGCCCCACGCGCACGTCGCAGCGTCCCGACGTGCCGCGGTTATTCATCGGGAGGTTCGCGCGGCGCGTTCGCTCGAATGCGGCCTGTGCCGACCGGGCTCCGCGCAGCACGCGCTGGGAGTCGGCCGCGACATCCTTCGGCGAAGCGAGCGTGAGGCGACCCGTCACGCCGGTCTGCAGCGCGAGAGCAGCCGCGAGGGCACCGGCGAGCGTGAAGGTCAGCATCGATCGTCCCTGCCATGAACCGGTCTCGAGGCGAGTATAGCCGCAGGTACCGCACCGCGCGAGTCACGCCGGGTTGCGCGACGTGCTCGCGGCCGCTTACGTCCACGGTCGCACCACCACGCGGCGTTTCCTCGTCCCCCTCGAGCCACCTGCATGCGCGTTCTCACGCCCCGGTACGTTGCCCTCCTCGCCGCCACTGCGTTGGCGGCGTGCTCGCGACAGGTCACTACGACCTCCACGCCTGCTCCGATAGCGCCTTCGCCAACGGCTGCGGGCAGCACGCTCGCGGAGACCGAGGTGCGCCGACTCCTCGACGCGCTCGCGCACGACTCTATGGAAGGGCGCGCGACGGCAACTCGCGGCTCGGAGCGCGCCGCACGTTTCATCGCCGCTGAGCTCGAGCGCGCGGGCGTTCGCCCCGCGGGCGACAGTGGCTACTTCCAGCGCGTCCCGGTGGCGTGGGTCGAACGCGATGGACGCCGACGTCTCACCCTACTGCCGTCGCTCGGAGCGCGCGACACGATGGCCCTGGGTGCCCGGGCGAATGCGGTGAACGTCATCGGGATCATCGAGGGCGCCGATCCGTCCGTTCGCAACGAGGTCGTGCTCATCGGCGCTCACTACGACCACGTCGGAATGCGCCGGAACGAATCGCCCGACTCGATCTACAATGGCGCCGACGACGATGCGTCCGGTGTCGTGGCGGTTCTGGCGGTCGCGCGCGCGCTCGCCGCGGGCCCGCCGCCGCGCCGCACCGTGATCGTCGCCGCCACCACGGGTGAGGAGGTCGGGTTGCTCGGGACGCGATGGTATGTCGCGAACCCGGTGCGCCCACTGCAGTCGATGGTCGCGAACATGGAGATCGAGATGATCGGGCGTCCGGACTCGCTCGCCGGCGGGCCGGGACGCGGGTGGCTCACGGGCTACGAGCGCTCCACGATGGGCGAGATGTTCGCCGCCGCCGGGCTGCCGATCGTGCCTGACAAGCGCCTCGACCAGCAGTTCTTCATGCGGAGCGACAACATTGCGTACGCGCGCGCCGGGATCGTCGCGCACACGCTCTCGTCGTACAACATGCACTCGGACTACCACTCGCCAAGGGATGAGGTGAGCCGCGTGGACTTCGCGCACATGACCCAACTCGTGGACGTCGCCGTCCAAGCGGCGCGCCTGCTCGCGGATTCGCCGACGAAGCCGGAATGGAAACCAGGCGGCAAACCGTAATGCACCCGGACACGATCGCCGTCCATGCCGCGCACGGCGCTGATCCCGCTACCGGCGCGATCGCTCCGCCGATCTACCTGTCCACGACGTTCGAGCGTGCCGCAGACGGGTCACTGCCACACGGCTACAACTACGCTCGTGACAACAATCCCACGCGCGCCGCGCTCGAGCGAGCGCTTGCGGCCATGGAAGGAGGAGTGGCCGCGGCCGCGTTCGCGTCGGGGCAGGCGGCGACGATGGCCGTACTGCAGGCGCTCGCACCGGGGGACCATGTCGTCCTACCGCTGTCGGTCTACTACGGGACGCGGAAGCTCGTGGACCAGTTATTCGCGCGATGGGGCCTAACGAGCACCGCGGTCGACATGCGCGACCCGACGAACGTCGCCGCCGCGCTTCGTCCGGCGACGCGGCTCGTGTGGGTGGAGACCCCTTCGAACCCACTTCTGGCCGTCACGGACATTGCCGCGGTCGCGGCGCTCGCGCACGAAGCGGGCGCGCGATGCGCCGTCGACAACACGTGGGCCACACCGGTCGGGCAGCGGCCACTCGCCATCGGTGCGGACCTCGTCATGCACTCGACCACGAAGTACCTCGGCGGCCACGGCGACGTGATGGGTGGCGCGATCGTCACGCACACCGACGACGAGCTGTTCCAAACGATTCGCGGCATCCAGGCGGCGGGCGGCGCGGTGGCGTCTCCCTTCGACAGCTGGCTCGTGGTGCGGGGGATCAAAACGCTGCCGCACCGCGTCCGGGCGCATTCGGCAAACGCGCTCGCCGTGGCAACGTTTCTCGAGGCGCACGAGGCCATCGAAGCCGTGCACTATCCTGGACTACCGTCGCATCCGGGTCACGCCGTGGCGGCCCGGCAGATGTCGGCGTTCGGCGGAATGGTGTCGATCCAGGTGCGCGGAGGGCGCGACGCGGCGCTGGCCATGAAGGCGCGCATCCGGCTCTTCACGCGGGCCACGAGCCTCGGTGGTCCCGAGAGTCTCATCGAGCATCGCGCGTCGGTGGAATCTCCCGGCAGCGGGACCCCGGAGAACCTGTTGCGGCTATCGATCGGCCTCGAGCACGCCGATGACCTGATTGCCGATCTGGATCAGGCGCTGGGTCGCTGATCCCGCGCGAGCGCCCCCGTTAGGCACGCCTCGAGCTCCTCGAGCCGAAACGGCTTTTGCACGAATCCGGCGAGCCCTTCCGTGCCGTAGCGGGAGGCCAACTCGTGGCTGCTGTAACCGGACATCAGCACGACGCGCACGTCGGGACGCATTCGTTGCATCGCGCGGAACGCCTCCTCGCCGCCCAGCACCGGCATCGTGAGGTCGAGGAGCACGAGTGCAATCTCGTCGCGCGCCATGCCGAATTTCTCGACCGCCTCACGCCCATCCGCGGCCGTGAGCACCGTGAATCCACTCCGCTGCAACATCTGCTGTGCCACTGCGCGAACCGTCTCATCGTCGTCCACGACGAGGGCGGTCCCGCTTCCCCGGAAGCGAGCCCGTAACCGGGTCTCGGTGGAGTGGACGGCTGACGCGGCGGGCGCGCAGGGGATCAGCACCGTGAACGTCGTACCGCGTCCGACGGCGCTCTCGACCTTGATCGTGCCGTGATGGCCGCGAACGATGCCGAGCGTCGCGGCGAGCCCCAGTCCGCGCCCCGTGAACTTCGTCGAAAAGAAGGGATCGAATATTCGCACAACCGTCTGATCGTCCATGCCGCAGCCGGTGTCGCGCACTTCGATGAACACGTAATCCCCAGGGGGCAACTCGTCGTCGACGTAGCTCGACACCAGATACTCACGCGTCGCGTGTGTGACCCCCGTGCGGAGCGTGATCACGCCGTCGGTCGTCCCGATCGCGTCGGAGGCGTTCGTGATGAGATTCATGACGATCTGCCGGAGCTGCGTCGCGTCCGCGACGACCTCCGGCAGGTCGTGCTCGAAATCGAACCGGAGCGCGGCGCGCTTGCTGATCACCGTCTGAAGCAGTTGCGCCATCTCGCGTACGAGCGAGTTCAGGTTCACCCGGTGAACTACGAACCGTCCTTTCCCCGAGTACGCGAGCATTTGCTTCGTCAGGTCCGCGGCGCGCAGGGCCGTTGTCTCGATCTCGGCCACGATCTCCCGCAGGGGTGAATCCTCTGCGAGGTCCATCAACGCCAGGCTCGCATTGCCGAGGATCCCGACGAGCAGGTTGTTGAAGTCGTGGGCGATTCCGCCGGCCAGCACGCCGAGGCTCTCGAGTTTCTGCGCGTGCTGGACCTTGGCCTCGAGTGCACGCCGCTCTGCCGCGAGCCGCTTGAGCCCCGTGATGTCCTGACCGCTCGCGATGACGCCGCGGGCCGCGCCGTCGACGTCAACGAGCCGCGCGACGTTCCAGAGCACGTCATAGTGCGATCCGTCGCGCGACCGAACGGCGTTCTCGAAGCTTCGCGTCGGCTCGCCGCCGAGTACCTTCGCGACGTCAGCACGGACGGTATCGCGAACGTCCTCGGGCAGGAACAACGTGTAGTAGTCCCGGCCGATCACCTCGGAGCGCCCATAGCCGTACAGCCGCTCGGCCTCGCGATTCCACTCGAAGATGCTGCCGGTGGCGGCAATGCCGATGAGCACCGTTCCCGTGGTCTCGATCAGCGAACGGTATCGGTTCTCGCTCGCGAGTAGCGCACGCTCCGCGAGGTCGCGCGCGGCGATGTCGCGCACGAAGACGCAGATCCGCACGCGTCCGTCGGTGTCCCTGAACCGCGTTGCCGAGACGTCAGCGTTGAAGCGCGCGCCGTCGCGGCGGAGCAGGGGAAGCAGTCCCGCGAACCGCCCTGCGCGGCCGCTGCTCGCCAGCGCTTCGCGCACAACGAGGTCGCCGAGGTCCACGAGCGCCCCGGGGTCGGTCGAGCGCATCTCGTCGAGCGTACGCCCGAACAGGTAACACGCTTCGGCGTTCGCCTCGAGGACACGCCCGGTGGCATCGGTGATGACGATGGCCTCGAGCGTATTGTCGAACACAGACCGGAACAGGCCATCGGCGTCCGCCGGTTTCGCGTCCAGCTCTTGATTTGGCACGCGTCGTCGTGGGCTCGAGCCGTAACCGTCAAATATCCGACGGCCTGGGATGCTACGTTCCTGAAAAGAACGACTCGGACGCTGGGGTGTAACGGGGCGAATCCACCGCTGGTTCGGCATTTCAGGTTGGCGATCCACGAGACCGCCTCGTTATCGTAGCGGACCTCTACCGCACCGCTCATGATCATTATCCGTCCGTCGTTGTCGATCCCGCTGCTACCGCGCCTGACCGTGCGCGCCGCTGCCATTGGGGCACTTGCCTCCGCCGCCATCATCCTTCCGCGCACGTTGGTCGCACAAACGGGCGTTACCTGCCGGCCGCCGGAGGAAAGCAACGAGGCGAAGCTGCTCGCGTTCTTCGCGACCCCTATCGCGTTCTCCGCCGGCGGTATGGCCGATGGACTGTCGCCGTGGCGCATCCGCCTGGCGTTCGACGCTGCCTACGTCCCCTCGCCGAGCCGTGAGATGCAGCAGCCGGAGGCATGCTACGCTGTGAGGAAGACGGAGAACACCGACCTGTCACCGGTCTTTCCGCGGCCGCGGATCGCGGTGGGTCTCCCCGGCGGGCTCGTGGTCGAAGCGAGTTATCTCCCACCCATCACCGTCGCGGATGCGGAGCCGAATCTCGGAAGCGTCGCGTTGTCTCGACCCTGGACGCTTCGCGCACGAGAGGACGGCGCGGACCTGTCCCTGATCGTCCGCGCGCACGGCACGCTCGGTCGAGTGCGCGGTTCCATCACCTGCCCCGAACAGAACCTCCAGCAAGAGAATTCCGGCGCGGCGTGCTATGGCGAATCCGCGTCGAAGGACACGTACAAACCCAACATGTACGGCGGCGAGCTGATACTCGCCCGCAAAGGCGCCGGTGAGCGCTGGGGCGCATACGGCACGGGCGGCGCGACAATGTTACGGCCGCGCTTCCAGGTGGGTTTTCAGTATCTGGAAGGGGCGTTCGACGACACGAAGATCGAGGTGAATATGACGCGGCTCGCCGTCGGGGCGGGGGGCTGGTATCGGCTCGGACCGGCCGCTGCGCTGACGGGTGAGCTGTATTCCGTTCCGTCCGACGCGACGACGTTCCGGCTCGGGGGTGCGTACACGTTCCGGTAGTCGAGCGAATCGTGACCTGGCGCACATCACGTGCGTTGGCTGCATCACACGAGGGTACCTTCAGGGCGAGATTCAATGGGGTTCAGGAACCGCGACCCACACGATCGGGTAGGTCTCACGCGTTGACCTGGCCGCCGAACACTCGTCTCTCGATTTTGACTCGGCAGTGAAGCAGGTGACATAGGGGTGCTCACGGAGTCGGTTGTTCTCCTTGGGAGAGCCCGTAAAGTTTCGACCGATTCGTCCCGCGACGCGCCGCAGGTCGGCACGCCTCGCGCACAAGTGAAGGTGGGGCGGCGGCAGGGGGAGGCTCGCCGCCCATTTCGCGCGCCAGGAGCGTGCTCATGAAGTGGAACGCAATTGCCGTCGTGTTGACGACGTGTGTGGCGATCACCGCGTGCGGGAAGGACCCGGTCGATCCGGATCCGACGGACGTCACGGCCATCATCGTGACCGCGCCATCCCCGTCCCTGCAGGTCGGCGAGACAATGCAGGTGACGGCACGTCTGCTCAACTCGGACGGGGACGAGGTCACGGCGAAGAGCGCCGCGTGGTCCACGAGCAACACTTCGGTCGCGACCGTCGACCAGTCCGGCCTCGTCACCGCCGTCGCGCCAGGCGCCGCGACGATCACCGCGAGCGCGGACAACGCGAAGGGGACGTGGCCGCTCACGGTCGATGTCGACCGATGCGCGAACCCGCTCGTCCTGGACGTCGGGCAGGTGTCGGTGATCAGCGGTCCAGCCGCGGTGTCGTGCATAACGATCGGCACCGTTGCCGCCGCGAGCCAGTACCTGTTCATCGCGGCCAACGCGAGCCCGACTCCCGATCAGCATCAGACCTTCACCGTTGCGCTGGAAAACGGCACCGCGGCGTCGGTGGCGCCGCCGGTTCTCCTCTCGCTGTCGAGCGAGATGCAGCGCGTCGCGGCATCGCTCCAGGGGCGTGATGCGATCGAGACGCGCATCCGCGCGACGGAGGCGAGCATCCTCCGGAACATGCCACGCGGTCAGATCGGAACATCAGCGACCACCCGCACCGGAGCGAACGCCGCGGTTCTCGCTGCGGCAGTGGATGTCGGCGACACGATTACCTATCGCGTGCCGAATGTCCTTCCGCCCGCGAACCTGTGTCAGGACTACTTCACGGTGCGAGGGGCGATCAAGGCCGTGGGACGCAGCGTCCAGGTCGCCCTCGACGTCAATTCGCCGGCAAACGGATTTTCCGATGCGGACTTCGCGTCGATCGCGACGGAGTTCGATGACCTGATCTATAGAACCGATACGCTCTGGTTCGGGTCGCCGACGGACATCAATCGGGACAACCGCATCACGATCCTCTATACGCCCGAGGTGAACAAGTTCACGAAAAAGGGATCCTCGAGCTACATCGGCGGTTTCTTCTGGGGCGGAGATCTGTTCACGCCGGCGGACTATCAGGCCGCCGGGTTGACGTGTCCGCAGACGAACGCGCAGGAGATTTTCTATCTGCTCGCGGCCGACCCCACCGGCGCGTTCGGCGATCCGCGAACCACGGCGCTCGTGCGGCAATCGACGCGCGGAACCATTGCTCACGAGCTCCAGCACATGATCAACCAGGGGCTCCGTCAGTTCAATCAGAACTCGGACCCGTTCGAGGTCGACTGGCTCAACGAGGGACTGTCGCACTTCGCGGAGGAGGCGGTGGGCCGCGCGTCGCGCGGCTTCGACGACTTCCAGCAGCTGTCCTTCAATGACGTTCGTGCGAACACCCCGGACTACGCGGCGTACTTCCAGCAGAACCTCGCGCGATTTTCGGCCTGGCTCGCTCGGCCCGATACGTCATCACCGATCAGCTCGCGAGCGGACCAGGACCTCGCGCCGCGCGGCGCGGCGTGGGCGCTCGTGCGGTACACGATCGATCAGTTCGCGCCAGGCAACGCGAGGCAGTTCACCCGTCGTCTCGCTGCCGGACCCCGATCGAGCGTAACGAACCTCGCCGAGAAGGCCGGCGTGCCCTTCGATCAGATCATCTCGGGATGGCTGATCGCGAACTACGCCGACAACCTGAACATCCCGGGGCTCGACGCACGCTACAGTTACGCGAGCTGGAACATGCGCGACGCGGTCGCAGGAACGGTCGGCGGCAACTACCCGTTGCGGGTCGATACGCCCGGCGCGCCGGTCGTTACGACGGCGCAGTCGGGCTCGGGTGTGTATTTCCTGAGCAACCGCTCGCCTGGTCAGGCCCCGGCGACGTTCCGGATGCGCGACCAGAGTGGCGGCAACGTCGGCTT
>DAINRQ010000047.1:0-5943 GCA_036741775.1 Gemmatimonadaceae bacterium
GCGTCATGGAGTTCACGAAGATCAAGTACCGGAGCAAAGCCGGCGACATGGATGTCCCGGCGTATCTGTTCGCGCCGCTCGACAAGCGGGGCGCACGCGGCCACGCCGCGATGGTGTGGGTGCACGGCGGCGTGCACGGCGACTGGGGGCCGAACATGCTCCCGTTCGTGAAGGAAGCGATCGAGCGCGGATACGTCATTGTCGCCCCGGATTACCGCGGCAGCACTGGGCACGGGGCCGCGCACTACAACGCGATCGATTACGGCGGAAAGGAAGTCGATGACGTGATGGGCGCGTTCGATTACCTGAAGACGCTCCCGTACGTCGATTCCGATCGCATCGGCGTGATGGGGTGGAGTCACGGCGGGTTCATTGCGTCGCATCTCGTTATGCGCGAGGAGACGCCGTTCAAGGCCGCGGCGGCCATCGTTCCGGTGACGAACCTCGTCTTTCGCCTCGGCTACAAGGGACCGCGGTACCAGCGCAGCTTCTCGACGCAGTCTGGCATTCGCGGCCTGCCGCACGAGAGGCGCGAGGAGTACATCAAGCGGTCGCCGCTCTATCAGGTCGAGAAGTTGAACGTCCCGATCCTCGTGCACGTGGCCACGAACGACACGGACGTGGACTTCTACGAAGATGAGCAGATGGTGTGGAAGCTGCGCGCGCTGAAGCCGGACCTGGCGGAGACGAAGGTCTACGTGGACCCGGCGCCCTGGGGGAGCTCGGGTGGCCACGCGTTCAGCCGGCGCGTGGATCCGAACACACTCGAGCGCGTCGATTCACCGGCGCAGATCGACTCGTGGAACCGCACGTGGGTGTTCTTCGAGTGGATCTTGCGGCCGTATCAGGACAAATCGAAGCCGGAAGCGGATAAGGGGTCAGAGTCCTAACGCATCGTTTCGCTTCATCGCGCCATCGGGCGGACGCGGAGGACGCGGCGACGGCGGACGCGGGAAGGACCGCGGAGCACCCCCCGCGCGTCCAGTCCGGCGCGCCAGGGCCCGGTCGGAAAGACGATGACGCGGAAAGGGCCGAAACGGCCGGATGACAGTCATCCGGCCGTTTCCGCGTTCATCCGATTTATCGTAGTTCCTCTCTCTCACCTACGCTCCTGGGAGAGGGTTCCCGCGGTATCGGATTCCTACCTGCCTGCCCCCGCCCCGCTCGACGATGCGCGCGTGGAGAGCGGTCCCTGCCACAACACGTGGCTGATCATCCACTTTCCGTCGTACTTGCCTAACAACAGGTAATCTGTCCCCCAGAACGCCGTGAGCTTCACACTCGCCGTCTGGTCCTGGACGTCGTAGATCTCGACCGTCTTAGGGGCAGTGGCCGGTGCCTGACGGTTGTTCGTCTTTATCCCGCGCGCGTAGTCGAAGAAGCCCTGCCACGTCATCTGCATGCCGCGATACTCCGTCGCGTCGCGACCCTTGAAGAAGCCGTACTTGTAGACCTCGGGCCGGACGCTTCGCACAAGCTTCGCCGAGTCGCCCTCATAGAAGCCCTCCACGTAATCCAACGCGGCTCGACGCACCCCTTCGCGGTCGGACTCAGCCCCGCCCTGCGCCGAGAGCGGTGAGGCGACGAGAGCCGCGATAGCGCTGCCAGCCGCCACGCGACGTCCAAGACGACAGCGCGCGCGCATGGACGAGCGCGAATTTGGATAACTCATTCTCCCTCTCTTGGATCTGAGGTCGGTCGGCGCCGACGGCGCCGACAGTGACCCCCGACGCTACGTCGGCCCGGGCCGGAGCACCATCGCACGGAGCCCACGGGCTCCTCCCGCGCGACAAGCGGGCTCCGGCCCGCGACGAGCGGGCAACGCGCGATCCGACCTTAGAGATCGCCCCCCAGATGCGGACGAAGCCGGTCGCGGTACCGACGGCTGAGCCGCAGGCGCGTACCATCGCGCAAAATCACCGAGTACTCACGACTCGAGTGCGGCCGCAGCTCGCGAATGCGATCGACGTTCACGATCGCCGAGCGATGGATTCGGACGAAGGTCGCGCGATCGAGCCGTTCCTCCATTGCCGCCATCGTGTCGCGCAGCAGATGGCTCTTGCCCGCGGTGTGGATGCGCACGTAGTCGCCGTCCGCGCCCACCCAGTCGATGTCGGTGACGTCAATGAGGAGTACGCGGTCCCTGTCGCGCACCACGATACGACCGGGACTCGGCGCCGCCGGGGGTTCGGCTCGCCCGCGGTGTCCGGCGGGCGAGCCGTCGACTGTCGCCCCGACCTCCTGCATGAGTGCGACGAGCCGGCGCGCGACGGCGCTCTCGTCACGCTCGGCGACGCGACGCCGCGCACGCTCCACGGCCGCCGCGAAGCGATCGTCGTCGATCGGCTTCAGCAGGTAGTCGAGCGCGTGCGCCTCGAACGCACGCAGGGCATGCGTGTCGTAGGCGGTCGCGAAGATCACGACGGGCATGCGATCGGCGCCGATCTCGCGGATGACGCCGAAGCCGTCGACGCCCGGCATCTGCACATCGAGGAACACGACGTCCGGCCGATGCTCTCGAATGGCGGCGATGGCCTCTCGACCGCTCGCGCACTCCGCGATGACCGTGTAGTCGGCCGCGCGCGCGAGCCGAGCGCGGATGCCGCGTCGAGCGAGCGGCTCGTCGTCGACGATGAGGGTGCGAATCACGCCCGCAGCGCTAGACTCGGCGCCTAACGAACGACGGCCTCGGGCTCGGCGCCCACGGGGCGCTCGGAGCCAGAGTCGCGCGGGGGCGCGCCAGGACGTGCGCGCGTATACGGGATCTCGATGGTTGCCCGCGTGCCGCCGCCGCTCGCCTCCGTCAGCTCGAGGCGCCCGCGATCACCGTACAACTGACGCAGCCGTTCGCGCGTGTTGGCGAGGCCGATCTTCCCCGCCCCGTTCCCGCTCACGGCCTCACGAATGCCTGGCCCGTCATCGATCACCGACACACGCAGCCGGTCCCCTGCACGCCCCGCCTCGATCACGATCGACCCGCCGGATTCCCGGGGAGCCACGGCGTAGCGTACCGCGTTCTCGATCAGCGGCTGCAGCACGAATGCCGGCACCGACGCTTCCCAGGCATCCGCCGCGACATCGATCTCGGTACGCAATCGGTCATCGAACCGCACGCGCTCGATGTCCAGGTATCGCCGGACGTAATCGATCTCCTCTGCCAGCGGCACTTCGTCGCGTACCGGAGAGGCGAGCGTGAGACGGAGGAAGTCGCTCACGCGAGCGAGCATCCGCGATGCCTCGTCATTGCGTCGCTCCGTCACGAGCGTCGACACCGCGTTGAGCGCATTGAAGAGGAAGTGCGGGTTGATCTGGTAGCGGAGCGCTTCGAGCTGTGCCTGATGCGCCGCCGCCTCCGCCCGTAGCGACCGCTCCCGCTCGGCCTGCAACGCTGCGTAGTACCGAATCCCGATGTACAGGACGCTCCACGCGAGTAGCGTGAACGCGTTGTACACGGCGCCGTAGAACGGCCTGAACGGCCCGCGCCCCCAGTCGCCGCGGGCGCCAAACGCCATGGTCACCGGGTAATCGAGCCCGTTGGATGCCGCCGTCCATAAGACCGACGCAACGTACGAGGCCACGACGCTCACCACGAGCAACGCGACCATCGACGTCCCGCGACGCACGAGCGGACGGTAGAGATACCGGAGGCCGAGGCTGACGGCGAACCCCAGCACCATCAGCAGCCCCTTGGACACGATCATGTAACGCAGCGGGAACACGCCGATCCGCGACACGGTCATGGCTACGCCGTACGCCAGCCAACCGCCGGCGTGCAGCAGCCAGAACGGGGGTAGGGTGTGACTCGCGCGTCCCGCCGAGGCCGTCATCGATCCGGTAGGCTCAATCCGTCGGGTTGCCGGCGAGTAACGGCTCGAGCATCGGAGCCTCCGCGCCCTTTTCGGTGCATAACGCGAAGGTCTTCTCTCCCGAGCTGTACATCGCGACGCCGGCGTGTTGCCCCTTCTTGTCGAGCACGAAGAAGCGGATGTTGAAGTTCGGAAGCCCGCGCGCGTTCAGGAGGCGCGTCTCGACCGTATTCGCGCGGATCCGCTTGAGCGCCTCCATCCCGGCATCCTTGGGGTGCATCCCGCGACGCATGCTCTCGACGATCAGGTACGAGCACAGGTTGTAGAGGTTCGCTTCACCTCGGCCCGTCGATCCGGCGGCGCCGACGTCGTTGTCCACGTAGAGTCCGGCGCCGAGGATGGGGGAATCGCCGACGCGCCCGGGGATCTTCCACGCGAGCCCGCTCGTCGTGGTGACGCCGCAGATGTCGCCGTTCGCGTTGATGCCGTTGCAGTTGATCGTGCCCCAGAACGTGCCCTCGGGGATGAGACCGTCCTCGACCATCGACCACCCGGCCTCCACCGCTCGCCGCGCGACGTCGCGTCGCGCCATGGCCGAGGACAGCGCGCCATCACCAGGGTCTTTCTCGTGCTTGTCCTTCTCGCGGATCTGACGCCTGGCCGGATCGAGCCAGTGATCGGGGTCCATCCGCCGACGCCACTCGAGCCAGAGGCGACGCGATCTCTCGGTGTTGAGGTCGGCCTCGATCGTGAAGCCGAGCGCGCGCGCGAAGTCCTGCCCGCCTTTGCCGGCGAGGAGATGGTGGTCGGTCTGGTCCATCACCGCCTGCGCGACGAGCGAGGGCGTGCGCACGCCTTCGATGGCCGCAACCGCACCCGCACGGCGCCTGGGCCCGTGCATGCAGCTCGCGTCGAGTTGCACGACGCCGTCCGCGTTCGGCAACGCGCCGTATCCGATGCCCGTCTCTTCCGGGTCGAGCTCGGGGATGTTCACGCCGGCGATGAGCGCGTCGAGCACATCCTTCCCCTCGGTGATGAGGCGGAACGCGCGCTCGACGGCGCTCTCGGTGCCGCCGTTCTTGAACTGGATGCCGCTCGCGTCGGCGATGACGAGCGGCTTGACCGCCGAGCGGACGAGCACCTCGGGCGCGCGCGGGCTGCGCGGCGCACCTAACGCCGACGCAGTGGCCGGGACAGCGGGGATCGAGGCCGCGAGTCCCACCGCGGTCGTGCGCACGAATTCACGTCGGTCGATCTTCGAGTCGGACATCGGTCACTCCTGACTATCGTCGTACGAGCTCGCCCGAGACTACCGGACGTGCTTTGGAAACCGTCGCCCACCAGACTCCGGCGGCGATGGCCGCAGTAGCAGCCCCGCCGGCCAGGGCACCACCGAGAGGGACGTCCGGACCACCATACGCGAGCGGCGCCAATGTGGCGACCATCGTCACGTCGGCGCCCCACGCCGCCACGAGCCATCGCGCGGCCGGCCACCGCCGGAGTACCCCCGCAATAGACGCGAGTCCGAGCACACCATAGCCGAACACGCCACCAGTCACCACTGCCTGCAGCCCGTTCGTGACGTCCCGCCACTCGTTCACGCCGTTGTATACCCCGACCCCTCCCGTGAACACCAGAAGGGCAAGCGCCGCGAGGCGAGCCAGACTACGCCACATCGAACGTGTACCTCCGTGCTGTCCAGGCGGTGCAGCTACCGTGCGCACCGGTCCTCGAGCGCGTACTGCAACCATGGCCGTACGGTCACCTCGAACCGGCGCCATTGGGAGTATCGCTCATGGGGCACGCGGCAGGGAGGTACGAATATGCGAAGCGCGCTGTGGAGCCGGGCACCCCCTTGCTCGTATTTCTTCGCGAGCGGCGCTTTCACCGCCGAGGAGCCCCCGCGTTCTCCGCGTTCGTTCGTGCCGCGTCCTCCGTGTCGCCCTTGGGATGCGCGATCGGCCGGACTCGCCGGGCGCCGTCGCGCCATCGAGCAGGTCACGGATGACGCGGCAACGACGTACGCGGAAGACGCGGGAAGACCTTCGTGAATCTCGTTGAAGCCGCGTCCTGAGGCCTTCAAGATCCCGTCCCGTACCGAATTCCCGGTTCCCGGTTCCCGGTTCCCGGTTCCCGG
>DAINRQ010000047.1:6043-19406 GCA_036741775.1 Gemmatimonadaceae bacterium
GTTCCCGGCCTTTAGCTCAGGACGCTCCGGACCGATAGCGTCACGAAGAACACGTAGAACAGAGCCGTCGCCACGAGAGCCGCGCGCCGCCACATCGGAGGGCGCAGCTCGACCGGCAACAGCCGCGTGTTGATGTAGAGCAGATGCAGCGAGGCCACGACCATGACCGCGCTCGCCACGTTCGCCGCGAGCTGCAGCAAGACGATCGGCGGCGCGAGCCGCAGCGCGATGATCCCCCACACGACGATCACGGCCAGCACCAGGTAGTAGACCGCCCGCACGTCGCCGCCACGCCACGTACGCACTCGGCTGCTCCCGGTCCACAGGATGTCGGTGATCGCGCGCGTCATCCCCTCGAGCTGGTCCAGCTGCGTCTTGAACAGGATCCACGCGCCGAGGAACGCGATGGCGCCCGCCAGCATGGGGCCCGCCGCCGCCCCCACGGCTTGCGCGAGCGCCGCGGCGATACCGAGACCGCGAATCTCGGTGCCTCGCGGGAGGAACGTGACATACAGCAAGGCCGGAAGCACCATGCCGAGAATCGCGCCTACGAAGAACACCCCCCACTGGTCCGCGCGCACGATCCGCCACCACCCGCGCCATTGGGCCATCGATTCCGCGTTAGGCGTGAAGATGAAGCCGCTGTGCGCCAGGTGCACCTTCTGCCCACCGACAGCCGCGGGAATGTAACCCGCGCGCTCGCTCATCCCGTACCCTTTGTCCCGCGCCCAGTTGGCGAGCGTGATGTTCGAGACGCCGCCGCTCCCGGCGTACCCCGCGAGCGCCGCCAGGAGCACGTAGTCCGCGCCCTCGGGAATGAAGTCGAACGACCCGGTCACGGTATCGAACCCGGCGAACCCCGCCACCCCTGCGAGCCACGTGTCCGACGGCACGAACATCACCGCGAGCACGGTGAAGGCGCCGAGGATGCACACCACCAGAACCCAGTTGAGCAGTTCCAGCGTGCGCTCGATGCGACGGCCCACCAGCAGGACGAGAACGCACGCGAGAAAGGTGGCTACGCCGATGTAGAAGGCGACCGCCGCGTCGCCCGCCCCCGGAAGCCGGCGGGCGAAGAGGAAGTAGATCGCCCCGGCGGCGTTCGCGGCCCACGCCGGCCAGCCCACCTGAAAGAAGTAGAGCAGCGAGTAGAACCAGGCCCACCCCGTAGCCGAGGGACGCGTCCGCATGAAACCCGTGAACACGGGCTCGCCGGTGGCCACGGTGTAGCGCATGAGCTCCGTGTTGAACACCGTCTGCAGGAAGATCGCGACCCCGGTCACCCAGAGTAGCGACAACCCGTGCCGCACGAACGCCGCCGGTCCGAGCAGGAATTCCCCACTGCCGATCGAGAGCCCAAGGACGATCACGCCGGGCCCGACGACGGCGAGCCAGCCGAGACCTCGGGGCGTGGGCGCAGCGGGCAGGTCCGCCCGGGCCCAGGGTTCGAGGCCGGACCGGGCCTCCGGGGGAACCGTGGCCTGCTCCGTCACTGCGGGGGCAGTCGTCACTCGAGACTCTCCGCGAATGGGTGCCTAACGTCGCTGGAACGCTCGACAGGAGCGCCGGCCGGGTTGGCCCGCGCGGCCGCGGTGCCTACCTTGGTGGGTCGCCGTGCTCCCGTACGTCGTTCAACCGGCCGCTATCCGTGAGGCGTAAGCATGGGCCTGTCCGACGAGCGTCATCAAGGCTTTGGCCTCGACCAGCTCGAGGCGCAGATTCGCGAGGGGGCGATCGACACCGTGATCACGGCCGTCCCGGATCAGCAGGGGCGGCTCATGGGCAAGCGCGTGACCGGCTCGTTTTTCCTCGAGCACGCCCGGCACGGCACCCACTTCTGTACGTATCTCCTTGGCACCGACATGGAGATGCGCACCCCCGCCGGCTACACGCTCATGAGCTGGGAGACCGGCTACGGCGACTGGCTCGCCGATCCGGACTGGTCGACGCTGCGTGTGATCCCGTGGCTGGAGAAAACGGCGCTCGTGCTCGCCGATGCCAGGGATGAATCGTCGCGTGCGCTCATTCCCGTCGCGCCGCGGACCGTCCTGCGCCGACAGGTGGAGCGCGCCCGCGAGCGCGGCTTCGACGCGATGATGGCGAGTGAGCTCGAGTTCTACCTGCTGCGTGACAGCTACGAGAAGGCGGCAACGAAACACTTCCACGATCTCGAGCCGTTCGGCTGGTACAACGAGGATTACCATCTCCTGCAGGCGACGAAGGCCGAGCCGCTCTATCGGCAATTCCGCAACAACATGACGGCGGCCCGCATTCCCGTGGAGTTCAGCAAGGGCGAGGCGGCGCCGGGACAGCACGAGATCAACATTCACTACGCGACCGCGCTCGAGTCGGCCGACCGCCACGCGCTCTTCAAGCACGGGCTCAAGGAGATGGCGTGGCAGAACGGGCACGCGGTCACGTTCATGGCGAAACCCGATCACTCGTGGACCGGGAACAGCGCACACGTGCACGTGAGCCTCCGCGGCACTGACGGCGACGCGAACCTGTTCCACGACGACAACGGCTCGCCGTATGGGATGTCGAGCGTCATGCGCCACTTCCTCGGTGGCCTGATTCGCGGGATTCGCGAGCTCGCGTTCTTCATCGCGCCGTTCGTGAACTCGTACAAGCGGTTCGCGCCGGGGAGCTGGGCCCCGGTGCGTCTCGTCTGGGGACGGGACAATCGCACGTGCGCGTTTCGCATCGTGGGATTCGGTCAGGCGCTTCGCATCGAGACGCGCCTTCCCGGCGGCGATGCAAATCCGTATCTCGCCTACGCCGCGATCCTCGGCGCCGGGATGCACGGCATCGAGCACGGGATCGAGCCGCCTGACGAGCATCGCGGCAACGCGTACGAGGCGACGAGCGCGCCTCGCGTTCCGCGCGCCCTGTGGGAAGCGGCGGAATTGCTGGAGCGGAGCACGCTGGCGAGGTCGATCTTCGGCGATGACGTCGTGTCGCACTACGTGAACACGGCGCGCGTGGAGCAGGACGCGTACGATACGGTGGTCACGTGCTGGGAACGGGAACGATACCTGGAGCGGGGGTAATCGAGCGTGCGATTAGCGGGGAAGGTCTGCTTCGTCACCGGCGGCGCGAGCGGCATGGGCCGCGTGGCCGCCGCAATGTTCTGCCGCGAGGGCGCGAAGGTGGCCGTCGCTGATGTGAGCCTGGAGCAGCTCGAGGCCGCGGTGGCCGAAGCGAAGGCGGCGGCGCAGGGCGGTGGGGATGCGTTCGCCGTGCAATGCGACGTCACGCGCGAGCAGCAGGTGAAAGGCGCCATCGCCGCGACCGTGACGCGCTATGGACGCCTCGACGTCCTCTACAACAACGCGGGGATCATGATGGCGGAGGACGCGTCGGTGGTGGACACCGAAGAATGGGTATGGGACCGCACGTTAGGCGTGAACGTCAAGGGGATCTATCTGTGCTGCAAGTACGGGATCCCCGAGATGCTGAAGTCGGGTGGCGGATCGGTCATCAACATTGCCTCGTTCGTTGCGCTGCTCGGCTGCAGCGTGCCGCAGGACGCGTACACGGCGAGCAAGGGTGCGGTGATCGCGTTGACGAAATCGTTAGCGGTGCAGTTCGGGCCGCGCGGCGTGCGGAGCAACGCGATCTGTCCGGGGCCGATCGAGACGCCGCTGATGACGGCATGGCTGTTGTCGGATCCCGAGGCGAAGCGGATTCGGTTGGCGAGAAATCCGACGGGGCGTTTCGGATCGCCGGAAGACATTGTCAACGCCGGTATCTACCTGGCGTCCGACGAATCGACGTGGACCAACGGGACGGTTATGGTCATTGATGGTGGGATTACGAGCAACTACTTCTAGAATCGGCCATCCAGCTCGCGCCCACTCATCCACGACCGCAGCCATCCGAGCCAGGAGATACGGATCGAGTAAGTCAGCGCTTCCTCAATGAGTTCATGATTCGTCATGGCCTACGGTAGCTTTCAACTCCGTGTTGCCCATCATCATACGAGCGCATTCCGACACGAATACCTTCGCCGTTTCGTCCGCTAAATCTGTTCAATCCGCTGCATCCGTATCCCCTGGCGTGGATGTCTGCCCAATGAAGGTGGTGAACCCGGCGACGGAGTATCTCCTCCGCGATCTCGACGAAGACGACGCAGAATCCGTAGCAGAGAAGGCCGCCGCCGCACGCCAGGCGCAGCCCGCGTGGGCCCGTACCCCACTGCAGACGCGGCGCGAAATCGTACGCCGATTCGGATCGCTCCTATCCGAACGGAAGGAGACGCTCGCGCGGACATTGACATCGGAGATGGGAAAGCCCATCCGCCAGTCCAGGAACGAGCTGACCGCAATGCAAACGAGGATCGGCTTCTTCCTCGAGCACACGGAGCGTGCGATCGGCGATGAGGTCGTGTACACATCGGCCGACCAATCCAGCCGCCTCGATGAGGTCATCCGCTACGAGCCGTTAGGCGTCGTCGCCAACATCTCCGCCTGGAACTATCCGTATTTCGTGGGCTCGAACGTCTTTCTCCCCGCGCTGCTCACCGGCAACACCGTGCTGTACAAGCCATCCGAGCACGCGACGCTCACCGGTCTCGCCATCGCCGATCTCTTTCACGAGGCCGGCCTGCCTAACGACGTGTTCATTCCCATTGTCGGCGCGGCCGACGCGGGAGCGGCCTTGCTCGCGCAGGACATCGATGCCGTGTTCTTCACCGGCTCGTACGCGACCGGCCGTCGCATCGCGGAGTCCGTCGCCCCGCGGCTCATCCGCGTCCAGCTCGAGCTCGGCGGCAAGGATCCGGCGTACGTCTGCGACGACGTGGACGTCAGCGCGGCCGCCGCCGCGCTCGCCGACGGCGCGTTCTACAACGCCGGGCAGAGCTGCTGCGCCGTCGAGCGGATCTACGTCCATCACGACATCGCAACCCCGTTCATCGGCGCGTTCCTGGGCGCTGTCCGCGAGTTCGTCGTCGGCGACCCGACGGACGAAGCCACCTACCTCGGACCCCTGGCTCGGCGAGAACAGCTCGCGGTCCTCGAGGAGCAGATCGCCGACGCGACACGGCTCGGCGCGCGACTCGAGCTCGGCGGCGCACGGCGCGAGGGACGTGGTTTCTACTTCCAGCCGACTGTCCTCACCGGTGTCGACGGCAGGATGCAGGTGATGCGCGAGGAGAGCTTCGGCCCGATCATCGGTATCCAATCAGTCGCCGATGACACCGAGGCAATCGCCCACATGAACGACACCGAGTACGGGCTGACCGCCGCCGTGTACACGCCTGACCGGGTGCGCGCCGAGCGCATTCTCGAGCGGGTGAACGCGGGGAGCGTGTACTGGAACTGCTGCGACCGGGTCAGCCCTCGTCTTCCCTGGTCGGGACGTAAGCATTCGGGCATCGGGGCCACGCTCTCGGTCGCCGGAATCCGGGCGTTCGTGCAACCGAAGGCGTGGCATCTCCGTGGAGCCTGCTAGCGTTGCCCACCGTCGAGCTTGACGTCCGTTGCGGCTTGTACCAACATGACGTGGGCGGTGACCGCCGGGTCCAAATACCGGGTTCGGAGAACATAGTCCCGGGGCGTCAGGACACGATTCGCGAGAATCTTTGTTGATCCTGGTTTCAGGAGCGCCTTCTCCGGTTGCGGCACCGCCTTTTTGCTGCCCGTAAGTGTCGTGCCTGCCTAACGTCGCGACGAGGGTTGCCTCGGCTCACGACCCGACGAATGCCGCCTCTGCTCGCGACGCAGGAGGCGCGCCGGCCATGGTCGAACCCGCAGGGTGCAGCAACTCCAACATCTCCGCTGTGCTCCGCACTCGCCCGAACGCGATGTTGAAGCACTCGACCGCCGAGCGATGCATCGCGTCGCTCAGCGTCGTGATCGGCATCCCCCGCGCGCGAAAGCCTTCCTGGAGCCGCCGGATGTTCGGCAACACCATGTCGCGCACCCGCTCGAAGTAGCCGGCGGTCACGCCCGGAACGAGGCGCTCGAAGACCTGCCCGAACGAGGCCTCCGGGCGCACGAAGTACCGCTGGACGTCGATGACGAGGAGCGCGGTCCGGTCGGGCGCGATCGCGATGGGCGCCTGATCTGCTGCCGGATGAGGCCGAGGATGGCGTCGTGTTCGTTCATGGTGCCTCCGTGGGGAGAATGACCCATTCGCCTGCGTAGCCCCCCTTTTAGGTTCTCGCTCTCGGCTTCGGTCGACCGGAGAACACAGACCGTGCCCGGACACCGACTGCTCAGCCACGCGACTGGAGACACCGCCTGTGAAGCGATTCCTGAAATGGACGGCGATCAGCCTCGGCTCGCTCGTCGCCGTCGCCTTACTCCTCATATACGGACTGAGTGAGTACCAGCTCCGCCGAACGTACGACGTCGCCGCGACGCCCATCAGCGTTCCCACCGACTCGGCCAGCATCGAGCGCGGCAAGCACGTCGCGCTCACGCGAGGCTGCGACGGCTGCCACGGTCAGAACCTCGAGGGGAAGGTGATGTTCGACGACCCCAAGATCGCCCGGATCGTCGCGCCGAACGTCACGAAGATCGTGCGTGAATACTCGGACGCCGAGCTGGCGCGAGCAATCCGACACGGGGTGCGGAAAAACGGCACGAGCGTGGCCGTCATGCCGTCGTCCATGTTCTACCACCTGAGCGACGCGGACCTCGGGGCACTCATCGCGTACCTGCGCACCGTACCGCCAACCGAATCGACCCTCCCGGGTCACTCGATGCGGCTCCTCGCACGCGTCGGGATCGTCACGGGGCAGTACCACACTGAGGCGTCGATCATCGACCACGATGCGCCACGAGCGGTCGAGCCAGGCGAATCGGACCTCGTCGCGCGGGGGCAATACCTCGCGAAGTCCGCCTGCACCGAGTGTCACGGTCAGAACTTCGAGGGTGGGGCTGGCGGGCCAGCCCCCACACCATCGCTGGTCGTCGTCCAGGCCTACTCGGCGGAGGAGTTCGCCCGCCTCATGCGAGAAGGCGTGCCGCGTGACGGCCGGAAGGTCGGGCTCATGGGCGAGGTCGCGCGCAGCAGGTTCAGTAAGTTCACCGACGCTGAGGTTGCGGCGGTTTATGCCTACCTGCATCGCCCCAACGAAGCGACAACCGCAGCTCGGTAACGTGGGTTGACCGGGCACAGCCCGCCCTCCACCAGTCACCAATGTTGATCTTACGAGTCAAAATTCCGGTCTTGCGGAGCGTCGTCAGATGACAATATGATCTTGTAGAATCCGCAGTTGGGCCCCGTATAGTTCCGCAGGTTGGCCAACCTCCCACTGCGACCTTCCATGCGATCAGCGATCGGACGACCCTTGGGCCTCCTACTGGCCGCCTCTCTGCTCGCTTCCGCCGCGTGCGCCAGTTCCGGCTCGTCCCGCCGGACGCGGAGCGACAACACGCTCATCACTCGCGAGCAGATCGACGAGCACCACTTCACGAACGCGTACGACGCGGTCGCGGCGCTTCATTCCAACTGGCTCCTGGCTAAGGGTACGGACAGCTTCTCGTCTCCCTCGCAGGTGCGGGTCTACGTCGACAACACCTTCTTCGGCAACGTCGAGTCGCTGAAGAACATCGACGCCAACACCATCCGCGGCATTCGCTACTACGACGGCATCTCGGCCACGGCGCGGTGGGGGATGGACCACGGGCAGGGCGTCATTCAAGTCACCACGATCCGATGATCACCCGCCGGCGCCTCGCGCTGGCGGCGTCGCTCGCGTGCGGGCTCCCCGCGGCCGCGCCATCGCAGGCGCCCACGCCCGCACCCGATTCGTACATCGTGCCTAACGCCGGACCGGGGCGCTTCCCGCTCGCGGAAAACGGGCGGGTGGTCCCGCTCCACGTCAGCGCCGACGACCATCCGGGCGTGGCACGGGCGGCCCGCGACCTCCAGGCCGACATCGGCCGTGTTACCGGGACCGAGCCGACGCTCTCGACCGATTCCGTTCCGAATGCTCGCCGCGTTGTCATCGCCGGCACGCTGGGCAAGAGCCCGGTCGTGGACCGACTGGTGCGCGAACGCAAACTCGACACGCGCGGGCTCGCTGGCCGATGGGAGACGTTCGTCGTGCAGGTCGTACCGCGGCCGCTGCCGGGCGTCGATCAGGCGCTCGTCATCGCGGGCAGCGACCGGCGAGGCACCATCTTTGGGCTCTACGACGTCTCGGAGCAGATCGGCGTCTCGCCGTGGTACTGGTGGGCCGACGTGCCGGTTCGCAAACAGGCATCGCTCTACGTCCTCCCCGGGCGCCACACGTTAGGTGAGCCCGCGGTGAAGTACCGCGGCATCTTCATCAATGATGAAGCCCCTGCGCTCTCCGGATGGACGCACGAGAAGTTCGGCGGCTTCAACTCGAAGCTCTACGTGAAGGTGTTCGAGCTCATTCTCCGCATGAAGGGCAACTATCTGTGGCCCGCGATGTGGGGGAACGCCTTCGCCGACGACGACACGCTGAGCCCGCGCCTCGCCCACGAGTACGGCATCGTGATGGGCACGTCCCACCACGAACCGCTCACGCGCGCGCAGGCGGAATGGCGCCGCTCCGGCACAGGCGAGTGGAACTACGAGACGAACGATTCGGTCCTGCGCGAGTTCTGGCGCGGTGGCATCCGTCGCATGGGCCCGCGCGAGAACATCGTCACGGTCGGGATGCGCGGCGACGGCGACGAGCCAATGACCCAGGGCACGGCCATCTCGCTGCTCGAGCGCATCGTCGCCGACCAGCGACGGATCATCGCCGAGGAGACGGGAAAGGACCCCAGCGAGACCCCGCAGCTCTGGGCGCTCTACAAAGAAGTACAGGACTACTACGACAAGGGGATGCGCGTCCCCGACGACATCACGCTGCTCTTCGCCGACGACAACTGGGGCAACATTCGCCGCCTTCCCTCCCCCGAAGACCTCGGGAGACCCGGCGGGTTCGGGGTGTATTACCACTTCGATTACGTCGGCGGCCCGCGCAATTACAAGTGGATCAACACGAACCCCATCGCGCGGGTATGGGAGCAGATGCACCTGGCCTACCGTACGGGCGCGACACGCATCTGGATCGTGAACGTCGGCGACATCAAGCCGATGGAGTTCCCGACACAGTTCTTCCTCGACTACGCGTGGAACCCCGAGCGCTGGCCGGCTGAACGACTGCCGGAGTACACGCGACGCTGGGCGGAGCGAACGTTCGGGCCGACGCACGCCGCGGAGATCGCGGACATCGTCACGACGTACTCGAAGTTCAACGGGCGCCGGAAGCCCGAGCTCCTCGCGCCCGAGACCTACAGCCTGACGAACTACCGCGAGGCGGAGACCGTCGTCGCCGAGTACAACCGGCTGGCCGAGCGTGCGGAGCGTATCTCGCGCTCGCTTCCGGCGGAGTACCGCGACGCGTTCTACCAGCTCGTGCTACACCCCGTGCAGGCGAGCGCGAACCTCAACGACCTGTACGTGACCGTCGCCCTGAACCGCCGCGCGGCGGCACAGGGGCGTGCGAACACGAACGATCTCGCCGACCGCGCCCGACGCCTCTTCGAGCGCGACGCCGAGATCTCGCGTTACTACAACACCGAGCTCGCCGGTGGGAAATGGAGCCACATGATGGACCAGACCCACATTGGCTACACGTACTGGCAGGAGCCACCGCGGAACGTGATGCCCCGGGTGGACTGGATTCACATACCTGTCCCGGCGGAGATGGGTGTGGCGTACGAGGGTCAGATCCCGTTAGGCATCCCCGGGCAGGGCCCGCCCCCGCCGCCCGCCGGCGCGCAACGCCCGCGTGAGCCGGCGCTCCCGGAGTTCGATGTGTTCAACCAGCAGTCACACTACATCGACGTCTATAACAGGGGACAGACGCCATTCGAGTTCGAGGCGAGTGCCGGCGAACCGTGGGTGATCGTCACGCCCTCCCGGGGAACGGTCCAGAAGGAACAGCGGCTCCAGGTCCGCGTCGACTGGAGTCGGGCGCCTAACGGGAAGCATCGTGTGCCGATTACACTCAGCGGCCCCGGATCAGGCTTCGCGCTCGGGCCGCGGGTGATCCAGGCCGTCGTCCACAATCCGACCGCCCCGAAACGCGACGCGGTGAAGGGGTTCGTCGAGAGCAACGGCTACGTGTCGATGGAGGCCGAGCACTACACGCGCGCCGTGGCCCGTCCGTCGCAGCGGTGGCAGCGGATTCCGGACCTCGGACGCACGCTGTCGGGCATGACGCTGTTTCCCGTCACGGCGGCGAGCACCGCGCCGGGAGGGAATAGCCCGCGTCTCGAGTACCAGGTGTTCACGTTCGACAGTGGGACGGTGTCGGTGAAGACGTACCTCTCGCCGACACTCGACTTCAAGGGGAGCACACACGGCCTGCGGTACGCGATCTCCATCGACGACGAACCGCCGCAGGTCATCAACACCACCGCCGACACCTCGACCGCCACCTGGAACAGATCCGTGGCCGACAACATCAAGATCGTCACCACGCAGCACACGCTCGCGCGACCGGGCGCACACGTGCTGACGTTCTGGTTCGTGGATCCCGGGGTCGTCCTCCAGAAGCTCGTGATCGACACTGGCGGAGAGCGTCCCAGCTACCTCGGTCCGCCGGAGAGTTTCCACCGATGATGTCATTCCGAGCGCAACGTGGCCGCCTTGGTCTGCTGCTGGTGCTCATCGCGAGCGCTGCATGTGAGCGCCAGTCAGCCTCGGGACCTGAACCGTCGGCGAATCCGCGGTTCGAGTGGTTCGCGTACGAGGGAAACGATTCCGTCTACCAGGTCTTTCCCGCCGATTCCACGCAGTACGCCAACCCGATCATCGCCGGGTTCTACCCCGACCCCACGATGATCCGCGCCGGCGACGACTACTACATCGCGACCTCGAGCTTCGCGTACTTCCCGGGCGTCCCGCTCTTCCACAGCAAGGACCTCGTCAACTGGACGCAGGTCGGTCACGTCCTCGATCGCCCGTCGCAGCTCGATCTCGACAGCGCCGGCGTGTCGCGTGGCATCTTTGCACCCTCGCTCAGCTACCACGACGGCACGTTCTACATGATCACGACGCTCGTCGACCGCGGGGGGAACTTCTTCGTCACCGCCACCGACCCGAAGGGCCCGTGGTCCGACCCGGTCTGGCTCTCCGAGATCGACGGCATCGATCCGTCGTTCTTCTTCGACGACGACGGCAAGGTGTATATCCTCAACAACGGGCCCCCGGAGGGTACGCCGCTCTACGACGGGCATCGCGCCATCTGGATGCAGGAGTACGACATGGCGGCGAAGAAGCTCGTCGGTCCGCGTCGCGTGATCGTGAACGGCGGCGTGGACCTCGCGAAGAAGCCGATCTGGATCGAGGCCCCCCATGTCTTCAAGCGCGACGGCAGGTACTATCTCATCTGCGCCGAGGGCGGCACGGCCGACCAGCACTCCGAGGTGGTGTTCCGAAGCAGTTCGGTCTGGGGACCGTGGGTGCCGTACCGGGGAAACCCCATCCTCACACAGCGGCACCTCGACCCGGCGCGGCCGTTCCCCATCGAGACCGCTGGTCACGCCGATTTCGTCGAGACGCCTAACGGCGAGTGGTGGGCCGCGTTCCTCGCGACCCGCAACTACGCCCGCGACACGTGGAACACTGGACGCGAGACCTTCCTCCTGCCCGTGCGATGGGTCGATGGGTGGCCGGTGATGCTCACCGGTCAGGCGACAGTGCCGTACGCGCACAGGCGACCGAATCTCCCACCGCAACCCAGGGCTGCGATACCGCACAGTGGCAACTTCGCTCACCGCGACGAGTTCGATGCGAAAACGCTGGCGCCGAACTGGGCGATGCTCCGTACTCCCCGCGAGTCGTGGTACGACCTGACGTCGACTACCGGCTCCCTCACCTTGCGGGCGCGCCCCGAGGAGCTCAGCGGCGTCGGTCAACCCTCGGCGCTCTTCCGCCGACAGCAGCACGGCACCGCGACGGCGTCCGCGGCCATGATCTACCGGCCTGAGAAGCCGGGCGACCGCGCCGGCATCGTCGCGTTCCACAACGGGAACCACTACTACTTCCTCGGCGTGACGCAGCACGATGCCGGGCCGGTGGTCCGGCTCTGGATGCGCGCAGGTCCCCTCACGCCGGCCGCCGACAGCGTTGTGGCGTCCGCACCCATCGACATCCCGCAGGACGGCCGAGTGTTCCTCAGGGTCCGGGCACGGGACGGGCGCTACGATTTCTCGTACGCCACGCGCGAGGACGAATGGCGGGATCTGGAGCGCGACGCTGACGGCACGATCCTCAGCACGCGGGTCGCGGGCGGCTTCGTCGGCACGATGTTTGGGATGTACGCCCAGAGTATCGCTCAGTAGGGACAAGCATGGAGACGTACACCTTGGAAGGCCGCGGCGGTGTCGCCGTGCGCTTCGTCGACTTCGGCGGGACGATCGTGTCCATTCACGCGCCCGACCGCGACGGCGCGCTTGGCGACATAGTCCTCGGCTACGACACGCTCGCCGGCTACGAAGCCGACCGCTATTACGTCGGCTCGCTCGTCGGCCGCTACGCGAACCGGATCGCTCGCGGGCGATTCACGCTCGACGGGCGAGCCCACGCGCTGACGATCAACGACGGCCCCAATCATCTGCATGGTGGTCGGCGCGGCTTCAACAAGGTGCCGTGGGGCGTCGTCCCGTTCGCGCGCAACGGTGACGAAGGCGCGGTGCTCACGTACACGAGCGTGACGGGCGACGAGGGATACCCGGGGACGTTGACCGTGACCGTCACGTACACGCTGAACGGCGACAACGAGCTCGCGATCGATTATCAGGCGACGACGGACGAGCCGACGCCGGTGAACCTGACGCAGCATTCGTACTTCAACCTCGCGGGCCATGACGCGGGTGACATTCTCGCTCACGAGCTCACCCTCGGGGCGTCGCGATTCACGCCTGTGGACGCGAATCTCATTCCCACGGGCGAGCTGCGTGACGTGCGCGGTACCCCATTCGATTTCACGAAGGCGCGCGTGGTGGGCGACGCGATGGCCGCCGATGATGAGCAGTTGAGGATAGGCAAGGGGATCGACCACAACTTTGTTCTCGATCGGAGCGCCGACGACGATCGCACCCTCACGTTCGCCGCCCGGCTCCACGACCCGCGCAGCGGACGCACGCTCGAGATTTTCACGACCGAACCGGGGATCCAGGTGTACGCCGGCGGGACGCTCGCTCCGGTGAGCGGAAAGAACGGCGCGGTCTACGGTCTACACGGCGGCATCGCGCTCGAGACGCAGCATTTTCCCGACTCGCCTAACCAGCCGGAGTTTCCCTCGACGATTCTGAGGCCGGGGGAGACGTTCTCGTCGCGGACCGTATACCGGTTTCTCGTATGCTGAGTCTCTCGTGGCCTG
>DAINRQ010000047.1:19506-49614 GCA_036741775.1 Gemmatimonadaceae bacterium
GGGCAGGCTATCGCGCATCCTCCGGATGGAATTAGCCAGGCAACCGACTACCCCGACTGTTCTCGTTATGAGACTCTCCCCCCTTCTCTTCCTCGCGACCGCAACTCCGGCGCTCGCACAAGAGCTGCCGTACCGGAATACGTCGCTGCCCTTCGAGCAACGCGCCGCCGACCTCGTGTCGCGGATGACGCTCGAGGAGAAGGTCTCGCAGATGAAGGACGTGGCGCCGGCCATCGAGCGGTTAGGCATCCCCGCCTACAACTGGTGGAACGAGGCGTTGCACGGCGTCGCGCGGTCCGGGTTGGCCACCGTGTTCCCGCAAGCCATTGGGTTCGCCGCCACGTGGAATGACAGCCTGATCTTTCGCATGGCGACCGCCATCTCGGACGAGGGCCGCGCCAAGCACCACGAGTACGTCCGCAACAACAGCTTCGGCCGGTACCAGGGGCTCACGTTCTGGTCGCCGAACATCAACATCTTCCGCGATCCGCGCTGGGGGCGTGGGCAGGAGACCTTCGGCGAGGACCCGTTCCTCACCGGGCGGCTCGCGGTGCAGTTCATTCGCGGCCTACAGGGCGACGACCCGAAGTACTTCAAGACCGTCGCGACGGTGAAGCACTTCGCGGTACACAGCGGCCCCGAGCCCGAGCGCCACGTGTTCGACGCTGTCGTGAGCGAGCGCGACCTGCGCGAGACGTACCTCCCGCACTTCGAGATGGGCATCAAGGAAGGGCCGGCGTACTCGCTCATGTGTGCCTACAACCGTGTTGGCGGAAAGGCGGCGTGTGCCAGCGACGATCTTCTCCAGGACATTCTGCGCGACGAATGGAAGTTCCCGGGCTTCATCGTCTCGGATTGCGGTGCCATCGACGACATCTACCTGCGCCACAAAATCGTGCCGACGGCTGCCGAGGCCGCGGCGACCGCCGTGAAGCACGGCACCGATCTCGATTGCGGTCGCGTGTATCCCAACCTCGTCGAGGCCGTGCGCCTCGGCCACATCACGGAAGCGCAGATCGACACATCCGCTCAGCGCCTGTTTCTGGCCCGAATGCGCCTCGGGATGTTCGACCCGCCGGAGATGATGAAGTGGGCGCGCATCCCCTACTCGGTGCTCGACCAGAAGTCACATCGCGACCTCGCTGAGGAGGTCACGCGGGAATCCATCGTGCTCCTCAAGAACGACCGGAACACGCTGCCGCTCCGGAAGGATCTCGGATCGATCGCCGTCATCGGGCCTAACGCCAACCAGTGGCGGATGCTCCTCGGCAACTACAACGGTCTCCCCGCCGATCCCGTCACGCCCCTCCGCGGCATTCGCGAAGCCGTCTCGTCACGCACGCGCGTGCTGTACGCGCGTGGTTCCGACCTCGCGGACAACTTCCCGATGCTCGAGACCGTGCCGTCGGCGGTGCTGCGCACACCGAACGGCCGCCCGGGACTGCAGGCCGAGTACTTCGGGAATCGCGCGCTCGAGGGCGCGCCGGTGTTCGCCACGGTGGACACGACCGTGGACGCCGACTGGCACGAGGGCGCGCCGCGTCAGGGGATGAACGCGAACGACTTCGCCGTCCGGTGGACCGGTACCATCCGCCCCACGACGGCCGGCACGTATAGGCTCGGCGTGATCGGGACGATGAGGGCCGAGCTCGCGATCGACGACAGCGTCGTCGTGCGCACGGTGTACGCGCAGCGCGACGACGAGTTCCCCGACCCGCGCCTCGCGCAGAGCGCGCCGCTCCAGCTCGAGGCCGGCCGGAGCTATCAGGTCCGTCTCGTGGGACAGGAGACGTATGGCGAAGCGCAGCTCGAGCTCGTGTGGTCCCCGCCGACCGCAGGCCTCGAGGCCGAGGCCGTGCGCGCGGCGGAGCAGGCGGACGCCGTCGTGATGTTCCTCGGGCTCACGGCACGGCTCGAAGGCGAGGAAATGTCGGTGCAGGTCGAGGGCTTTCGGGGCGGCGATCGGACGTCGATCGATCTTCCGGCAGCGCAACAACGCCTGCTGGAACGCGTGGTCGCGGTCGGCAAGCCGACAGTACTCGTCCTGCTCAATGGGAGCGCGCTCGCCGTCAACTGGGCGCACGCGAACGTGCCCGCCATCGTCGAGGCGTGGTATCCAGGTCAGGCGGGCGGCACCGCGATCGCTGACGTGCTGTTCGGCGACTATAACCCGGCCGGGCGACTGCCGGTGACGTTCTACAAGAGCGTAAGCGACCTGCCGCCGTTCGAGGACTACGCGATGGCGAACCGGACCTACCGCTTCTTCAAGGGTGAGGCGCTCTACCCGTTCGGGCACGGCCTGAGCTACACGACGTTCACGTACGCGAACCTGCGGACGCGTGCGGATTCGGTGGCGTCCGGCGACTCGATCGTGGTGCTGGTAGACGTCACGAACAGCGGACAGCGCGCGGGCGACGAGGTGGTGCAGCTCTACGTCCAGCACCTGGGATCGACAGTGGAGCGGCCCATCCGTGACCTGCGCGGCTACAGCCGCGTTAGGCTCGCGCCGGCCGAAACGCGCACGGTGACGATGGCCTTCCCCGCTTCCTCGCTCGCGTACTGGGACGTCAACGCGGATCGCTGGGTATCCGAGCCCGAGCAGATCCGGCTGCAGGTCGGCGCATCATCATCGGACATCAGGCTCGACCGAGTCATTCGCGTAACGCCATAGTCGAGACTGCGCATTGCCCGAGTGCCGGCATCCCCGATCTGACAGCAGGCATAGGAAGGCCGTATGTTCGATGCATGGACCGGCCAACCCTCCGCGTCCGGCTCCTCGGGACGTTCGAGCTGTCTCAGGGCGATCTCCGCATCGCGCTCGACGCGCCGCGGCTGCAATCGCTGGTCGCCTATCTCGCGCTCTCCCACAATGATCGCCACCCGCGGCAGCGCATCGCCTTTCTCTTCTGGCCCGATTCCACCGAGAAGCAGGCGCAAACCAACCTTCGCAACGTGCTGCACCAGTTGCGCCGCGCCGTGCCCTCGATCGATGCGTATCTCGAGATCGGCTCACGGACACTCGCGTGGCGCGATGCCGCTCCGATCGAGTCCGACGTAGCGGAATTCGAGGAAGTCCTCGACCGCGCAGGGCGAGAACAGGGGACCGCGGCCGAGGCGGCGCTCGAGGCGGCGCTCGCATGCTACGGCGGCGACCTACTTCCCGGTTGCTACGACGAGTGGCTGCTGGCCGAGCAGGGTCGTCTCAGGCAGCGATACTCCGGCGCCCTTGAACACTTACTCGCGCTGCACGCCCAGGCCGACGCCCATGAAAAGGCGATCGGCGTCGCCGAGCGTCTGTTGCGGTTGGACCCACTTCGCGAGGACGCGTATCGAGCACTGATCGTTGCACACGTCGGACGCGGCGACCGGGCGCGCGCCCTCCGCGCCTACCACGAGTGCGCCGCGGTGCTCGAGCGGGAGCTTGGGGTTACACCGGGCCGCCTCACGCGTGACGCGTACGAGGCCGCTCTCAGCCTCGACACGAGCCCATCTCCGGTCCGCGGTCGGACATCCGCGTCGTCGTCCGGGCGCCGGAGCTCGGCTGCTCGCTCACTCGTTGGGCGAGAGGGTGACTGGAGCGTGCTCATGAACGCATGGGACGCGACCAAGAGCGGCGGCGCGCGACTCGTGCTCATCGCGGGCGAAGCAGGGATCGGTAAGACGAGACTGGTGGAGGAGCTCGCCCAGTGGATGGCGCAGCAGGGTCACGCGACGGCAACGGCACGCTCATACGCCGCCGAAGGCGCACTCGCATTTGGCCCGGTAATCGAATGGCTGCGCTCCGATGCGTTGCGCAACAGCGTCGCCGAGCTCGACAACGCAACGCAGTCCGACCTGGCGAGTTTACTCCCCGAGCTCACCACCGGCGGGCCCGCGTTGGCGGCGGCCACCGCACTCGGCGAGCCCGGACGACGCCAGCGCATCTACGATGCAGTCGTACGCGCGGTGCAGGGTGTGCGCCGGCCGCTGGCGCTCATCGCGGACGACCTCCAGTGGTGTGATCGAGAGACGCTCGAGCTGCTGCACTACCTCGTCCGTCGTTCCGCCACCGCGGCGACGCCTCCACTGGGCGTTCTCGGCACCGTTAGGCGTGAGGAGCTCGACGCAGACCATCCGCTGCATGCCATCGTCAGCGGCCTCACCGCCGTTGACCGCATGGTGACGATCGAACTCGGTCGTCTGGATGCCCGCGATACGGCCACGCTCGCCGAGCAACACGTAGGGCGACCGCTCGTCGCCCATGAAGCAGCTGCGCTGTATCAGCAGACCGAGGGCAACCCGCTCTTCATCATCGAGACCCTGCGAACGGGCTGGTCCGCACCACCCCACACGGCGGAGCCGGCTGGCCACGACGCCGAGGAAGCGGGCGTCACGGTGGTCAGCCCGAAAGTCCAGGCGATCATCGAATCGCGGTTGCGCCAGCTCTCCCCCGACGCAATGACGCTCGCGGGCGTCGCTGCCACCATCGGCCGTGAGTTCACGCTCGATCTCCTGGCGGGCGCGTGCGGCGTGGATGAGACGTCGATTCTGCAGTCGCTCGATGAGCTGTGGCGCCGCCGGATCATTCGTGCCCGTGGCATCGACGCATATGATTTCAGCCACGACCGGATCCGGGAAGTCGCGTACCTCGACGCCGGGCCGCTGCGCCGCCGCGCCTATCACCTTCGCGTCGCGCGCGCGCTCGAGAATCTCCGCGGCACCGACGCCTCGGCGGCCGGACAGCTCGCGTGGCACTATGATCGCGGTGGCACTCCCGACCGAGCGGTTAGCTGGTACGCACGAGCCGCCGACGCGGCGCTTCAGCTCTCCGCGCTCGACACCGTGGCGCGGCTCCTCCGGCGCGCCCTCGACCTCCTGCAACGACTTCCGGACACGCGTGATCGGGACGAACAGGAGCTCGCCGTTAGGCTCAAGCTCGGCGCGGCGCTCGTCGCGCTTCAAGGGTACGCGTCCGTCGAGATGGCGGAGACCTATCGTCGCGCCCACGTACTGTGCGAGCGCCTCGGGCGGCCCGTCCCACCGCCAATCCTCCGAGCGCTCGCCCTCGTCGGCGTCGCCACCTCCGATCTCGATGCGACCGAATCATGCGGCACCCAGCTGCTCGTGGCGGGGGACAACGACGATCTGGTCGCGGTCGAGGGGCATTACGTCCTTGGTGTCGCGGCGTTCTGGCGCGGACGTCTGCATGCGGCGCGCGACTCGTTCACGCGCGCGATCGCGCGCTATCGGCCCGAGCGCCACCGAGACCACGTCGCGCTCTATACCCAGGACCCGAAAGTGGTCTGCCTATCGCGGCTCTCATGGACATTGTGGCTGCTGGGCCATCCCGAGGACGCGGTCAAGGCCAGGGAGGATGCGATCGAGCTCGCGCGTACGCTGGCGGACCCCTACAGTCATGCCTACGCGCTCTGGTTCTCGCTTTTCATCGCGATCGACGCCGACGACCGAGCCGCCGTGCGAGAACAGGTTTCGGCGCTCGAGCGGGTAGCCGCCGACCATGGTCTCGTCTACATCGCCGCGATCGTGGACAGCTTCGTGGGCTACCGCGAGACGCTCGACGGTGAATGGGACCGTGGCGTCGCGCGTCTGGAAGCCGCGCTCTCGGACCCGCGAGCGGCAGGACAGGATTCGGTGCTTCGCCCTCAGACGCTCCTGCTGCTGGCTCGCGCCCACGCCTCGGGCGGGGACGCCTGCCGCGGACTCGACGCGGTGAACGAGGCGCTGGCGATCGCCGCCAAAGGTCTGCACGTGTGGGAAAGCGAGCTGCACCGACTCCGCGCCCGGTTGCTCATTACACGCGGCGCGGACGACAACTCGATCGACGCGGCGTTCGCCCAGGCGCTCGAGACTGCCCAGGCGCAAGGGGCGGCCTGGGTAGAGCTTTGCACGGCCCTGGACCTGGCGCGCTGGCAGCTGGGCCGAGGAACTCCGGAACAGCGAGCCGAGAGCCGGCGCACACTGGCGCGCGCGAGTGCGCATTTCAGCGGCGGGGTCGAGCTGGCGACACTCCGCGAAGCCGCGCAGTTGATCGCAGACGGGGTTTGACGCTCGCGCCACACCAAAACGCCCGACCAAACGCTTCCGAAACGCTGCGTATCTATCGTGGTGTCGCACGCCATGACGGAGGGGGGAAGCGTGACGATGATCGTACGTGCGGCAGCCATCGACGAGCTCCGCCGCCAGATTCGCGGAGAGATCATCCGGCCGGCGGACGCGGGGTACCACGAGGCGCGGTCGGTCTACAACACCATTCACAACCGCTGGCCGGCGCTCGTTCTTCGAGCCGCCGACGAAAATGACGTAGTGACGGGTGTGCAGTTCGCGCGCTCGCATGGGCTCATCATTGCCGTGCGGGGTGGCAACCACAGCATGCCCGGATTCGGGTCGTGCGACGATGGGCTCGTGCTCGACCTCGGTGGCATCCGCCGAGTGGATGTGGATCCGCACCGGCGCATCGTGTCGGTGGCCGGCGGATGCACGTGGGCTGACGTCAACGACGCGACACACCGCCATGGGCTGGCCACCACGGGAGGACTCATCTCCACCACTGGCGTCGGCGGCCTGACGCTCGGTGGCGGCATCGGATATCTGGCTCGCTTGCACGGTCTCGCATGCGACAACCTGATCGCCGCGGACGTTGTGACGGCTGATGGGGATCGATTACGCGCGACTACCGAGGAGCACGCGGACCTGCTATGGGCATTGCGCGGCGGGGGCGGCAACTTCGGGGTCGTCACCTCGTTCGAGTTCCGTCTCCACGATGTTGGCGAAGTGATAGCGGGCCCGATCGTCTTCCCGCTGTCGGCTGACGTGGTGCGCGCCTGGGGCGAGCTCGTTCGCCGGGCGCCCACGCAGCTCGGGACGATTCTCGGGCTCACGCTGGCACCGACCGCTCCCTTCGTGCCCGATGCATGGCACGGCAAGCCCGCAGTCGTAGTCATCGTCTGCTGGACCGGCCCACGAGATCAGGCGGACACGGTACTTCGTGAGTTCGACGATCTCGGTCCCGCGATTGGCCAGAGCGTCGGGCCAATGCCGTATCCCGTCGTCAACACGCTGTTCGACAGCCTGTTGCCGCGTGGGATGCGGCACTACTGGCGGTCACACATCGTTCCGGAGATGCCTGGCGACGCACTCGAGGCGCTGGTCAGCGAGTGCCAGGCGGTGCCGAGCGCCGCATCGGGTGTCTTCTTCTATCCCATCGATGGCGCGTGTCACCATGTGTCGGTCCACGACAGCGCTTTCCCGCATCGCGAGGCGCGGTTCGCCATCGGGGTCCACGGTGACTGGTGGAGCCGAGACGACGATACACGAGGCATGGACTGGGTTCGCGCCTGCGATGCCGCGCTCCACTCTCGACACTCGTCAGGCAGCCGGTACGTCAACTTCGCCTCCGATGACGGGCGCTCCATTGTGGAATCGGCGTACGGCCCCAACCACGACCGGCTCGTAGCGGTCAAGCGTCGATACGACCCGCACAACGTGTTCTGCCTCAATCACAATATCGATCCCGACGCATCGGTCGGGGGGGAGGACCGGTGAGCACCACAGCGACCTCCGTCGTGCTCGTAGTGTTCGCAACGACGGCGTGCGCGGTCGACGCGCCAGCCATCGTAACGGCGCAGGCTGCGCCTCCACTCCCCGTGTTCGACCGCGAGGGTCCTGCGCGGGAGGACGGAAGCGCGGCCATTGCGTGGAACGAGCTCGCGTACCAGCTCGCCTTCGCCGAAGACAAGTTCCTGACGTTCAAGGGACATCGGGCGTTCGCGCTGATGCACCTCGCGATGCACGACGCGCTCAACGCGATCCACAGTGTCTATGGCAGGTACGCCTATTCGGGCGACCACGTTCCTGGCGCCGACCCGATAGCCGCGGCCGTGCAGGCGGCCTACGAGGTGCTGCTCTCACAGTACCCCGGCGCGAAGGCAGCACTCGATGCGGAGCTCGGGCGGTGGCTCGACGGCGTGAACGGTGGCCCCCCAAGAGCGCGGGGGATCGAATTGGGACGATCGACGGCCATGGCCATCCTCGCGAAGCGGCAGAAGGACGGCTGGGACGTCGCCGGGAACTACACTTTTCAGAGCGAGCCGGGACAGTACCAGACCACTCCGGACTGGAACGGGTTCGTGCTGCAGCCTGGCTTCCGTCATGCCAAACCATTTGCGCTCGTCGCACCGTCGCAGTTTCGGCCGCCGCCACCTCCGGACCTCGCATCGCAGCTCTACACGTCGGCGCTGAATGAAGTGAAGGACGTCGGCGCCGCGAGCAGTGCATCCCGAACGGCCGAGCAAACGGCCTACGCGATCTGGTGGATGGAGTTCGCGGAAGGATCAGTCAACCGGCTTGCCCGCGAGCTCCTCGCGGAGGAGCACACGAACCTCTGGGTCGCGAGCCGGCTGTTCGCGCATCTCAACATGGCGTTGTTCGACGTCTACGTCGCGGTCTGGGACGCGAAGTACGAGTACAATCACTGGCGGCCGTATACGGCGGTGCGGCAGGCAGCGAGCGATGGCAACGCGGCGACAGTGCCTGACGCAACGTGGGAACCGCTCCGACCGACGCCGCCGTTCCCCGAGTACGTCTCGGCCCACGCGGCCGGGTGCGCCGTCGCCTTCGACCTGATGCGGCGGGTCTTCGGCGAGAACACGTCATTCGCGATGCGAACCGTTACGGCCCCCCCGGACATGCCGACGCGCTCGTTCGGCAGCTTCACTGCCGCCGCGGCCGAGTGCGCCGACTCGCGCGTTAGGCTCGGCTGGCACTTTCGCTACGCGACGGACGCCGGGGCGACACTGGGCCGCCAGGTTGCGGCGCACGTCGCGAGCACGTCACTCACGCCGACACAACGCTAGCTCACGGGATGGTGCTCCGGATCCCAGCGCTGTACCGCATCCTGAACACCTTCGAGATGTAACTTCATGCGCTCGACGGCCAGCTCCTCGTTTCGCTGCTCGAGCGCCTCGAAGATCGCGAGATGCTCCTGATGGTCGCGCGAGCGTGACCCGAAGATGCCGAGGATGAGTCGCTGCTCCTCGGTGAACAGGTCCTGGAGCACGTCACGAAGCTGCGCGACCACCGTGTTGCCTGACGCGAGCGCGATCTGGCGGTGGAACGACATGTTGATCGGGTTCAACACGTCGTCGTTATCGAGGTTCTCGCCAGCCGTGGCGAGCAACTGGCGCATCTCGTCGAAGTGCTCCTGCGTCGCGTTGCGCACCGCGAGCGCCGTCGCCTGGAGCTCGATCGGAATGCGTGCCTGGATGAGGTCGAGCAGCAGCTTCTTCGTGACCTTGCCGGCGAAGTCGGGGCTCGCCAGCACCAGGACGTCCTGACTGCGACTGACATACACGCCGGAGCCGTGGCGGATCTCCACCACCCCGATCGTCTCCAGCTTCTTGAGCGCCTCGCGCACGGTCGGATGCCCGACGCCGAACTGACGCGCCATCTCCATGATGGGTGGCAGGCGGTCGCCCTGCGCGTAATCGCCGTTCTGGATCATGCCCCTGATCCGCCGCGCCAATCTGTCGGCCAAGCTCTGGCGCAGCACCGGCTCGAATGCGTGTTTCATTCCGTCTCCCGCGGGTTACCCGAGACACTACACGGTCGCGACCACGAACCTGCGTCACGGGACGAAAGCTGGTTGCGTCGCGGCCCGGATCACCGCGTCGAAGGCCGGCTTGGGCAGCCCCGCCCGATCGAATAATAAGGGGTAACTGGTCCGCCCCCGCACTGGCCAGTTGTTGAGCCACGAGTCGCCGTCGGCCACACCCCAGAACGTGACGCGGCTGATGGTGTTACGGTGTTTCATGTAAACGCCGAACAGCTCGCCGTACCGCTTCGCCAGCACCTGCTGCACCGAATCCGGCAGTCCCGCCGTGTACGGGTCGAGCCGCGCCTGCGCTTCCGCCCTCGCCGACACGTCGGCCGTCGGCCCGCGCGTGACCTGCGGCAGCACATCGATGTCGAGCTCCGTGATCATGACCTTCATGCCGAGGTCCCCGAACGCGGCGATCGTCGAGTCCTGCTGCGCGACCGATGGCCACTCGATCCGGTTGTGCCCCTGGAGCCCCACGCCTGTGATGCGAATCCCTTTCGCTTGCAGATCGCGCACGAGCCTCACCACCCCGTTTCGCTTGGGCGCGTTCTCGACCGAGTAGTCGTTGTAGTACAGCTCCGCGGCCGGGTCGGCCTCGTGCGCCCACTGGAACGCCTTCTCGATGTAATCCGGCCCGATGATCTCGAGCCACGGAGTCCGTCGCAACGAGCCGTCTTCGTCCACCGCCTCGTTCACGACGTCCCACCCCTTGATCCGCCCCTTGTACCGCCCGACCACCGTATGAATGTGATCGCGCAGGCGCGCCAGAAGCGTGTCGCGACTCACGCGGTTCCCGGTCGCGTCCTGAAACACCCAGCGCGGCGTCTGTTGATGCCACAGGAGCGTGTGCCCGACGATGAACATCCCGTTCCGTTCACCGAATGCCACGAAGCGGTCGGCAGACGAGAAGTCGTACTGACCGAGCCGCGGATGCACGTTTTCCCACTTGAGGATGTTCTCCGACGTGATGGTATTGAACTGCGCCTTCACGAGCGCAGCGCCGCGCGCATCCTGCTCCGTGTACTGCGCCTCGTTGAGCGCCGCGCCTACGAGAAACCTGCCAGCGTACGCGTCCCTGAGCGTGCGCGCCGTCGCCGGTGCGGTGGCCGGTGTCGCTTCCGGAGATGGACCTGGCGACGGCGCGTTCGTCGCGCACGCAGAGGACACTAGGGCAGCGAGCAGCGCCGACGTCGGCAGGCCGCGGAGCGATTCAGTCGTGAGCCGGTTCATGGCGCCGGTACCGGAACAGGAGCGGCCGCCGACGGCGCGTACCGGCGTCGGCGCTCGGCCAGCTCGTCGGTGATCTCGATCTCGAGCTTCTTGTCGATGCGGTAGAAGAACAGGCAGACGACACAGATCGCGAACGTGACGGCGGGGAACACGCTCACCGTGAGCCTGATCCCCTGCAGCGCGCGCTCCGTCTGGTCGACGTTTGGCACGTACCCGTACGCCGAGAGTACCCATCCACCGATCGCCCCGCCGAAGCCCAGTCCCGCCTTCAGCGCGAACACGATGGCCGAGAAGACGATGGCCGTCGCCCGGCGGCGGTTCTTCCACTCCGAATAGTCCGCGACGTCCGCCATCATCGCCCACAGGAGCGGGATCGTGAACCCGTACGCGAACTGGCGCAGCGTCTCCGTGGCGAAGATCGCGATGATCGCGTCGCGCGGCAGCAACACGAACGCCGCCGTGAACACGACGGTCAGCGTCAGCCCCGCGATGAACACGTCACGCTTGCCGTACCGCTTCGCGAGCGGCGTCGACAGGATCACCCCGACGATGGTCGCGCCGAGACCACACACGTTGAAGAAGCTGAACAGGTCCTCGCGCCCCACGAAATACTTGAAGTAGTACAGCATCACGCCGCCGCGCATGGACAGCGTGATGAACAGGACGAGCGTCAGCACGAACATCACGATCCACGGCCCGTTCTTCGCGAGGTCGGCGAAGTCCTGCTTCACGGAGCTGTGCTGCGTCGGGTCCGGCTGGACTCGCTCACGCGTGGTCGCGAACGTGATGAAGAAGAACACGACGGCAAGAGCCGAGAAGATGCCCATCGTGTACTGGTACCCCTTCGCGGTGTCGCCCTGGCCGAAGTAGTTCACCATCGGCAACGCGAGCCCCTGAATCACGAACGCCGCGCTCATGGCGCAGACGAATCGATACGACGACAGACTCGTGCGCTCGGTCAGGTTGCCCGTGATCACCCCGCTGAGCGCGGAATACGGCAGGTTGTTGGCCGAGTAGACCATCATCAGGATGATGTAGGTCACGTAGGCGTAGATCAGCTTCCCCTCGGGACCGAAGGGCGGCGTGGTGAACGTGAGGAAGCCCATGATCCCGAACGGCACGGCGGTCCAGAGGATCCACGGCCGGAACTTCCCCCACTTCGTGTTCGTCCGGTCAGCGATGACCCCCATGATGGGGTCGAAGATCGCGTCCCACACCCGCACGACGAGAAACAACGTGCCCGCCGCAGCTGCCGTTATCCCGAACGTGTCGGTATAGAAGGCGAGCTGGAATACGAGCATCGTCTGGAAGATGAAGTTCGCCGCAGCATCGCCGAGGCCGTACCCGATCTTCTCAGTGACGGAGATCCTGGCCATATCGCTCCGACGTTAGGTCACCTTCAACACCACTGTTTGCAGATCTTCCTTCCGCGACGACGCCCCCAGCATAATCTCGAACTCGCCCGGCTCCACGATCTCGTTCATCTCGATGTCATAGAACGCCAACGACTCCGGCGTGATGTCGATCGCCACGGACGTCGACTCGCCCGCACCCAGCGACACTTTCGCGAATCCCTTCAGCTCCTTCACCGGCCGCGTCACCGAGCTCACACGGTCGCGGATATACATCTGCACGACTTCCGTTCCGGAACGCGTGCCGGTGTTCATGAGCGTCGCGGTGACACGCGTCGACTCCGACCGCGCTATCGTCGCGCGCTCCAGCGTCACGTCACTCACCGCGAACGTCGTATAGCTCAACCCGTAGCCGAACGCGTAGAGCGGCGACACATCGTCGAACAGGTAACCGCGCCGAGCGGACGGCTTGTGGTTGTAGAACGCCGGCACGTGCCCCGCCGAGCGCGGGATGGTGATCGGGAGCTTCCCTCCAGGGTTGAAGTCCCCGAACAACATCTCCGCCACGGCGCGCCCGGTCTCCTGCCCCAGATACCAGCACTGAACGACCGCCGCCACATGCTCGCTCACGTACCGCGCGGCGAGTGGGCGCCCCGTAAACAGGAGCGCCACCACGGGCTTGCCCGTCCCGAGCATCGCCGCGACGAGCTCGTTCTGGCGCCCGACCAGCTCGAGGTCCGTCGTATCCCCCATGTGGTTGAGCGACCACGCCTCACGCGACGTCTGCTCGTTGCCGCCGATCGCGAGAACGATCACGTCCGCGCGAGCCGCGACTTTCACTGCTTCCGCGATCTGGCGGTGGTCTTCCTCAGGGTCGCTCGGCGTCACGACGTCCTGCGTCCACGAGCCACCGACCGTGATCTTGCAGCCCTCGGCATACACCACCTGTGCCCGATCCCCGACGCGGGCCTTGATCCCCTCGAGCACGGTGACCTCGTGCGTCGGCACACCGCTGTACCCGCCGAGCAGCGTTCGGTCCGCGTTAGGTCCGATGACGGCGATGGTCCCGGTCCGATCCAGGTCGAGCGGAAGTACGTTGCCGCGATTCTCGAGCAGCGTGATCGTTTCGCGCGCGGCCTGGAGTGCGAGCGCGCGGTTCCGGTCGGAGCCGACTACACGCGGGGCATGCTCGGGATCGACGTACGGGTCGTCGAACAGCCCGAGGCGGAACTTCCAGAGGAGCATGGGTCGGACGAGGTCGTCCAGCTCCGCCTCGGACAGCGTGCCGCCTCGCACGAGCTCCACGAGGCCGAGGTAGCAGTCCGGCTCGGGCAGCTCGATGTTCACCCCTGCGCGAACGGCGAGCACGCAGGACTCGTTGCGGTCGTGCGTGACGTGATGGCCGTGCGTGTCGGGCCGGTCCCCCAGCTCCCAGATCGCGTAGTAGTCGGAGACCGTGTAGCCCTCGAACCCCCACTCGTCCCGCAGCACGTCGCGCAGAAGCCAGCGATTGGCGTGTGACGGAACGCCGTCCACCTCGTTGTACGACGGCATCACGCTGATCGCACCAGCGTCGCGGATGGCGACGCGGAATGGCCGCAGGAACACCTCGCGCAGCTCGCGCAGTGACACGTTCGCTGGCGCACAGTTCTGCCCCGCTTCGGGCTGGCCGTGTCCCACGAAGTGCTTGAGCGTCGCGATCACGCGCGTCTTGTCGCGGAACGATCGGTCACCCTGGAATCCGCGGACAGCCGCCTTCCCCATCTCCGAGACGAGGTAGGGATCTTCGCCGAACGTTTCTTCCACTCGCCCCCAGCGCGGGTCACGTACGACGTCCACGACGGGCGTCAGGGCCTGGTGCGTACCACGCACCCGCGCTTCCTCCGCCGTCATCGCGTACAGCGTCTCGACGAGCGCGGGGTTGAACGTGCCCGCAAGCCCAATGGGCTGGGAGAAGCTCGTCGCCCCCACGGCGGCGTGTCCGTGCAGACACTCCTCATGAAAGACAACCGGGATGCCAAGCCGGCTCTCCTCGATGAAGAAACGCTGGATGGCGTTCGTCAGCTCGGCCATCGCGCGCGGGTCGCGTCCCTTTTCCGGCTCGTGCCCGCTGCTGCCGGCATCGCTCGGACGTCCGACCTGGCCGAGCCCATGCCCGTGCGCGAACGCGCGGCGCGCTTTCTCGAGGTCGAAGGTGCCGGCCGCGTCGACGAGCGTCTCTCCCTTCTTCTGCCAGACGCACATCATCTGAGCGGCCTTCTCCTCGAGCGTCATTCGCCCGAGCAGGTCCGCGACGCGCTGCTCGGCCGGCAGGGAAGCGTCACGATATGGCAGGGCCGATTCCGCGGTGGATGGCTGCGTGGTGAGCTGTTCCACGTTCACTGCCATTTGTCGGTGCGAAACGGCGCCGCCGGCAGCCCTTCGCGGTTGTAGAGATTCGCCGTGCTCGGATTGTCCGCCCACGCGTACCGAATCGCGACAGGCGACGGAACGCGGTCGCTCCAGACGACTACGCGATCGCCGTCGATGCGCGCCTCGGCCCACACGAGATTGCGGTCAGCCCCAGCGATGGCGAAACCGCCGACCCTCCCGCTCGCGTCACGCGACACGAGCCCACTCGCGACGTTGGCGAACTCCACCCATGCACGGCCTTCGCGCACGGTGTGTCTGCGATACGTCGGGCCAGACGCTGCGACAGGCTGTCGGTATGCGACTTTTCGCGCGACGAGGGCGAGACGCGCTCCGACGTCCTGCTTGTTCCGCGGGTGGATGTCGTTCGCGTCACCGATGTCGATCGTGATGGCTTGCCCGGTGTTGGGGAGCGCGAGCGCCGCGGCCATCGACTCGCGCTGCGTTGCCCACGCGCTTCGCGTGGGCGGCACGGAGTCGGGGTCGTTGAAGTTCGGAAGCTGGACCCAGACGAATGGAAATGCCTTCCCTCCAACCCAGTCGCGCCGCCAGCTCGTGATGAGTCTCGTGAACAGCCCGCGGTACGCGGCGGCTTGCTCTACGTCATTCGCGTTGGACTCGCCCTGATACCACAGCACCCCCTTGATCGGGAACCGCTGCAGCGGGTGAATCATGTGATTGTAGAGGACGGTCGGCATCTTGTTGACGCGCTGGCCGTCCGGGCGCAGGGATGCTTCGCCGACCTTGAACTTCCACGTGCCCGACAGCGGCCGTTTGACACCACGCAGGTCGAGGAACACTTGCGGCGACTGGCCGTAGATGCCGCCTCCCCCGCCGCCGTCGGTGACGCGAACGGCGAGAACGTTGCGGCCAGCGCGAAGGGTCGACGCCGGTATCACGTACATCCGGCGCGTGGCGTACCCATTCGTGCGGCCGATCTCCACGCCGTTGAGCCAGGTGATGTCGTTGTCGTCTATGGGGCCGAGCGAGAGTCGCGCGTACCGCGTCGCCTGCTCGGGCGAAAGCGTGAACGAGAGGCGGTACCATGCCACGCCGTCCATGCCTGGATATCCCGCGGATTCCCAGAGTGACGGAACGCTGATCTCCGCCCATGACGCGTCGTCGTAACTCGGCTCGGCCCAGACGGCATGCCCCTCCACGAGTCCACTATCGACCGTCGGCAGCGTCCCGAGCCGCGCGACCAGCGAATCGCGAAACCCGTTGAGCCGTTCGCGCTCGCGCCTAACGATTTCTGCCCACGCGCTGTCGCTGAGCCCCTGAGCTTCGCGGCTCAGCCACGTCTCGATGTTACTGCCGCCCCATGACGCGTTGAGCAATCCGATGGGGACGTCTACCGCGCTACGGAGCGCGCGCGCGAAAAAGTAGCCGACCGCGCTGAACTCGCCGGCGTGTTGCGGGGTGGCCGGCGCCCAGCTCCCACCCACCACATCGTCGGCCGGCGTCTCCGCCCACGAGTTCGGGACCTTGAAGTGGCGAATCGCCGGGTCGTTGGCCGCCGCGATCTCCTTCGATGCGTCGTTCGCGCTACTCACGGGCCATTCGATGTTCGACTGTCCCGACGCCACCCACACATCACCGGCGAGGATGTCGCGAACCTGGATGCGCGCCCCGTTCGATTCGACCATCAGCTCGTACGGCCCACCCGCACTCTGTGCGGGCACGGTCACCTCCCACGTTCCGGCGGCGTTGGTCGTCCCCTTCACCGTGTGGTTGGCGAACCTGACGTCCACCGCCGCGCCCGGTGCGGCCCATCCCCACACGGGGAGCGGCGTGTCGCGCTGGACGACCATCCCGTGTGAGAAGAGCTTCGGGAGCCGAAGCGACCCGCGCCCCGACGCCGAGTCTTGGGCGTCGGCGGTCGACGCCAGGGCGAGCACCGCGACGACACACCCGCATGCCGTGACCATGCCGGTCACGCCCATGCGGGTGCGAGAGTGCGACGAGCTACGAGCCGCCGGGACCGCGGTCCCGGCGGCACTGGCGCGCGACATCAGTATCCGGGGTTCTGCGGGTATTTGGGTCCCTCGATGACGCCGTCGATCTGCGCTTGCGGAATGGGACGCAGGGCGTGGTGGGCCTGTACGTTCGTCGCGTGCGGGTTGTAGGTCTTCACGCGGTTCAGGAAGAATTCCGCGCCCGGCCTGACGAGGTCGTACCAGCGGTTGAACTCCCCGGCCAACTCGCGCTCCCGTTCTTCCATGATGAAGTCGAGCGTGACGTCGGCGGCGGTGATGTCGTAGTTGGCCTTCTGCGACGGGCTCGCGGCGCGCCGGCGGATGACGTTGATGAAGTTCGACGCCTGCGCGGTGTTGCCGAGGCCGAGCGCGGCTTCCGCGGCGATCAGGTAGACCTCGCCCAGGCGGTAGACGACGAAGACCTTGCCGCCCTCCTGCGCCGTGAGGTTGGCGCGCAGGTTGTCCTGGTACTTCTTGAGCGACGGGAAACGCTGCCAGTTCGTGTACCCGTCATTCGCGTTGTTGCGATCGCCGCAATACCCGGCGGCCGTGGGGTCGGCCACGTTGCTCGGGCAGGGGGTGAGAATCTTGTACGGCTTGCTCAGACGGAACTCGTCCGTGACCGGGTAGTTCGGCATGAAGGCCGCCGTGTCACCGGCGTTGATCACGCCGCCGCTCGTGCACGACGGGCACGTCCCCGTCGCGTTGCGCACGTTGTTCTGCGTGGAGATCCACACCGTCTGGAACGAGCCGTCGAATCGCGTATCGAGGATCTCGCTCGCGCCGGGTGTCCCGGTCCATTTGTTCCAGATGCTCAACCCGTATGGCGTGGGCATGAGGCGGCGGAACGGACGACCGTTATTGAGGTCGCGCGGTGTGCCCACCCAGATGCCGTTGTTATCGTACTGGCTCAGGAAGACGAGGTGCAGGTAGTTGTACTGATCGCCGCCGTCGTAATGCGTGAGGTCGTGCGAGAACTGGACGGTGAAGATGAACTCGGGCTTGTTCCCGTTGTACCCGGTGTTCTCGCAGTATCCGGTGCGGTTCGGGTCTGCGGCACGGGCGACGCACCACAGGTCTGCGTACACGGGCTCGAGCGTGTACGTGCCGGAGTTGATCACGGCCTCCGCGTCGGCGAGCGCGGCCTGGAAGTCCGCCTGCTTGTTAGGCGAGTAGTCCTTGTACGCGCGGGTGAGATACACTTTCGATCGCAGCGTCAGGGCCGCGCCCCTGGTCGCGCGCCCGAACTCCGTTTGCGTCACGGGCAGATCGGCCACCGCGGCATCGAGGTCCGCGAGAATCGCCTCGTACACTTCACTCGCCGGGGCACGCTCGGCGGTCGCGACGACGCCCTGGTTCTCCGTCAGCGTCAGCGTCACGTCCCCGAACGTCTGGACGAGCGTGAAGTAGTTCAGTGCCCGGAGGAAATGCGCTTCCGCGAGCAATCTCGCCTTCGTGCTTGCCGGGATGCCCTGCGTGTTCGGCCCGCGCTCGAGCGCGGCGTTCAACGTGTTGATTGCCTGATACGCCGGGTTCCACGTGTTGGCCAGTGGCGCGACCGTCGGGCTCAAGCCGCCGCCATAACTGTCGAAGTCCTTGTTGTTCGAGCCGGATTGGTCGGCCGCCATCCAGGTGTCGGTGCCAACCTGCGTGAGCGACAGGAGTTGCTCGCGGCCGTAGAAGTTGCGAAGCTGGGCGTAGCCGGCGACGACCGCGGCGTTCAATCCGTCGGGCGTCGAGTAATACTGGCTGCTGACGCCGCTGATGAGCTTCTCGTCGAGGTCCACACAGCCGTTGATTCCCAGGACGAGCCCGAACGTGGCAACAAGTGTGCGTTTCATCCGAATGGTCTCGTTCGTATGGTGGGCGCTCGTCTACCAGGCGATGTTCGAACCAACGAGGATCGTGCGGAGCGTCGGTACCGCACCGGCCACCTCTGGGTCGATCCCCACGTAGTCCGTGTGGATGTACGGTTCCTGCGCCGTCGCGTAGAACCGGACGCTCCGGATACCGACGCGCGCCGGGAGACTTCCCGTTAGGGTGTAGCCGGCGGTGATGTTGCGAATCCGCCAGTGCGACCCGTCGCGGTACAGGCGCGAATCCGCGTAGAGCCGGCTGACCGCGCCGGTCGTGGGCGCCGGGTTCTTGTTCGTCGGATTGTCCGGCGTCCAGTAGTCCATGTCGGCGATGTTGCCGAACCGTCCGAAGTACTGACGCGGCGTTCCGTCCTGGAACGTGTAGTCCCACTTCGCCGTGATGAGCGCGGACAGGTCCCACCCGCCACGCGTGATGCGGTTGTAGAGGCTTCCGGTCCACGCCGGATAGCTGTCACCGATGATCGTGCGGTCGTCCGGCGTGATCCGGCCGTCACCGTTGATGTCGGCCACTCGCGGGTCGCCGGCCTTGAACGTGCCGCCGTTCGCGTTGAACGCCTTCATGGCGTTCGAGTCGGCGAGCTGCCACACGCCGGCGTACTTGTAGTCGAAGAACACGCGGCGCTGCGCGTCCTGGCACGTCGTCGGGTTGCAGAGGCTGATCGGCTGCCCAACGAACCACACGTTACCCAGGTCCTGCTGCGCACCACTCGCCAGCGCCGTGATCTCGTTCGAGTTCTTCGACCAGTTGACGTCGGTCGTCCACGTGAAGCCGTGCCAGTTGCGAAGGTTCACGGTCGAGAGCCCGAGCTCCACGCCCTTGTTCTTCGTCGCGCCGATGTTCTGGAGCGTGGACGTGAAGCCCGACGTCACCGGCAGGAGGCGCGTGAGGAGCAGATCCTTCGTCTTCGTGTTGTAGTAGTCGATGCTGCCGGACACGCGGCTGCCGAAGAGGTCGTATTCCAGCCCGAGGTCCAGCTGCTCGGTCTTCTCCCACTTGAGGTCCGGGTTCGGGATCGCCCCGGGGCGATACCCGCGTACGCGGACCGAGCCGAACGTGTACAGCCTCGGCGCCAGTGTCCCCTGCGTCTGGTACGGGTTGATCGAGGTATTCCCGGTCACGCCCCAACTCCCGCGCAGCTTGAGCGCGTTGAGGAACCCGATTCCCCGCATGAACGGCTCATCGCCGATCTGCCACGCCAGGCCGACGGACGGGAACGACGCCCACTTGTTCCCCGGCGCGAGTCGGCTCGAGCCATCCGCGCGAGCGGTAAACGATGCCGTGTAGCGGTCGAGCAGCGTGTAGTTCACGCGCCCCATGTACGACTGCAGCGCCCACTCCGAGATGCGACTGACTTCATTCCCCGCCGTGCCGGAGCCGAGGTCGTACCAGAGCTGCGTCGGGTAGGGAAGGTTCGTCGCGTACAGCGAGTCCTTCGTGAACCGGTCCTTCTGAATGCTGTACAGACCCGTCACGTCGAGGCGGTGAATTCCCGCGATGGTGCGATCGAAGCGGAGCAGGTTGTCGATCGTGTATGAGAAGTCCTGCGTGTTGAAGAGGCCGGCTTGCGGAGGTTGCCCCTGGTTCGAGCTGTTGGCGCCAAGGTTCGCGCACGTGCCATGCGTCCACGAGTTGTTGAAGCACCCGTTCGTGAGGTGCGTGTAGTCCGGGCCGACGTTGATTCGGTAATTGAGCCCCTCCATGATGCGGTACTCGGCGAACGCGGAGCCGAACACGCGGTTCACCGTCTGCTCCCTAACGACTGATTGCGCCTCGAGCACGGGGTTGATGTTGAGCGGGTCGTCGTCCGGCCGCGGATCCATCAGCCCCGCCGAATCGGGGTTCATGTAGTTCGTCGGGGCGCCGAGGGGCGTCATGGCGAGCGCGTACCCGTACGCCGCACCGCCCTCCCCCTGGTCCGTCTTGATGCGCGACGCGTTGACCGTTGCGCCGATACGGAACCGGTTCTCCTGATGCTCGAGCGACGCGAACGCGGCGCCTCGGTCGTACCCCTGGCCCGGGATCACGCCCTTCTGATCGAACCAGTTGCCCGACAGCGCGAATCGGTTCTGGGCGGTCGATCCCGTTAGGCCACCCTGCACACTCCGCTGCAGTCCGTCGCGAAGCACCGCGCGCTGCCAGTCGGTCGTGATGTTGTTCTCGATCGCGTGCAGCTGCTTTGCCGTGAAGATCTTGTCGAGTGCCGTATCCTGGCCCTGCGCGGCCGCGGCGTCCTGCATGTACTGCACGTACTGCTGCAGGTTCATCATCGGGATCAGCTGCACCGGCTCCTGAATGCCGTAGTACGAGTCGAAGCTGTACGTCGTGTGCAGTTGGCCGTCGCGCGTGCCCTTCTTCGTCGTGACGAGAACGACGCCGTTGGCGCCGCGGCTCCCGTAGATCGCCGTGGCCGCCGCGTCCTTCAGCACCTCGATCGACTCGATCTGCTGCGGGTTGAAGTCCTGAATCCCGCCCGTGATCGGAATCCCATCCACGACGAACAACGGCTCGTTACTCGCGGTGAGCGAACGAACGCCGCGGATGCGCACGTTCATCGCCGCACCGGGCTCGTTGTTCGCCGCGACGATCTCGACGCCGGCCACCCGTCCCTGCAGCGCCTTCATCGGGTTCTCGGTCGGGATGTCTCTCAGCCTTTCCGCCGGCACGGTTGCCACCGAGCCCACCACTCGGCGCCGATCCGTCTCGCCGTACCCGGTGACGACGAGTGGATTGAGCTGCGTCGGCGCGGCGACCAGGCTGAAGTTCGCGTTGGCGCTCCCCCCGGCGACAACCGTGACCGTTGCCTCGCCCCGTGCCCACCCGAGGCTGCGTGCCAGCACGGTCTGCGTCCCCACGGGGACGTCCACGATCGTGTAGCGACCCGCAGTGTCCGAGATGGCACCGCGCGACGTTCCGGTGACGGTGATCTGCACACCGGGAATGGGCTGCCCGCCCTCGGCTGCGGTCACCGTGCCGGTAATCCGCCCGCCCGACTGCGACTGAGCAGTGGCCGCCGTGGTGAAGAGGGCGAGCAGTGCTAGGAGAATCCGGCGTCCCATCGGTCGTACCTCCGAAGAACGTGAGGGTGCTGCGGTACGGCGAAGATCAGCGCAATTGTCGCGGGAGAGTCAGGACGGAGTCACCGGGACGAAACCAGAAGGTCATAAGGTGACATAGTGACACGATTTTACGGATGTGTTTTTTGCTGTCAAGACCATTCGTCGCCTCGCGTGGAGGAAGGCGTAGCCACGAAGGGGGAGGGGTGCGTGGCACGCGGCGCGGCCGGTGGCCAGCGCCTATGTTCCTGCTTCTTAACGACTTCGCACGGGCTACCGACCTACCGCGTTATCGGAAAAAACGCGATCGCGACCGGTCGAAGTCGATAACGCTGTCGAACTCGCCACCCGTTCGGATCCGGTCGTTCACCGTTCGCCGCGCCGCCTCACGCTCCGGGCTGTCGTAGAACGAGCCACGGAAGGGCAAGATGGTCGCACCACAAACGCGAAGGCCGCGCGCCTTCGGGGTCAGCACGGTCACGCGGCCCCCGCCCCGGGAGCTTCACCCGCCTCGGGCGGACGGGCGGTATCGCGGGCGGTATCACGCAGGCCCGCCATCATTCGGAGCAGCGTGTCCTGCGTTGCCGCCTCACGCGGCACCTCTCCCACCGCACTCCCCGCGCGAAGCACGAGAATGCGGTGGGAGAGGCTCAACAACTCGGGCAACTCACTCGAGATGAGGAGAATGGCCGTCCCCTGCGACGCCAGGTCGCCGATGAGGGAGTGAATCTCCGCCTTCGCGCCAACGTCCACGCCGCGCGTCGGCTCGTCGAGGATGAGCACGCGCGACCGGGCTGCGAGCCACCGCGCGAGGATGATCTTCTGCTGGTTCCCCCCGGACAGCCCGGCCACGACCGCGTCGGGCGACGACGCGCGCACGCGCAGACGGTCGAAGAAGTCCGTCGCCACCGCGCGCTCCTCTCGGCGCCGCAGCCAACCCAACTTCGACAGGCGAGGAAGGATGGCCAACGACAGGTTGTGCAGCGCGCTCTCCTGCGGCACGATGCCCTGGCGTTTGCGGTCCTCGGGCACGAGCCCGATGCCGTGCGCGATGGCCGACGCCGGCGTTTCGACGCGCACTGGACGTCCGTTCAAGCGAATCTCGCCACGCCTCGCGGGATCGATCCCGAAGATCGCCTGCGCCAGCTCCGACCGCCCCGCGCCGACGAGCCCGGCGATGCCTAACACTTCGCCCGCGCGCAGCGAGAGGGAGATCTGCTTGAACTTTCCGGGTGACGACAGGCCCTGAACGCTCAGCACCTCGTCGCCGATGACGACGCCCTCGGGGCGTGGCGCGTACTCCGCGAGCGGCCGGCCGATCATCATCTGCACGAGCTCCTGCTCCGAGAGCCCGTCGATGGGTCGCGTACCCACGTGGCGCCCATCGCGCAGAACGCTCACGGTGTCACAGAGCCGGAACACCTCGGGCATCCGGTGCGACACGTAGATGCACGCCACGCCGCGCGCGGTGAGGCGTCCAATCAGTTCGTACAGCCGCTCTGCCTCGACCTGGCCCAAGCTGCTCGTCGGCTCATCGAACACGATGATCCGCGCGCCACCGCTCACCGCGGACGCGATCTGGACCATCTGCTGCTGCCCGATGGTGAGCGACCCGACCTGGCGCCAGATGTCGAGCGTCGTCCCGATCTCCGCGAGCATCTCCTCCGCGCGACGCGCCATTGCTCGACGGTCGAGTAGCCCGCGTCGCGTCGGGAGGTTGCCGAGACAGAGGTTCTCCGCGACCGACAGGTTCTCGCAGAACGCGAGCTCCTGATGCACCATCCCCACGCCGGCGGCGAGCGCGTCGTGCGGGCTCGTGAACCGCACCTCCCGCCCCTGGATGAAGATCCGCCCCCCATCAGGCGCGTGGATCCCCGCGACGATCTTGCCGAGGGTGCTCTTCCCCGCACCGTTCTCCCCGCAGAGCGCGTGACACGAGCCGGCAGAGATTTCCAGCGAGACGTCGGTGAGCGCCTGGACGCCCGGAAAGCTGCGGTTTATCCGCTCGAGCCGGACGGCAGGTTCGCTCATGCGTCAGCGGTCATTCCTCGCTTCGCTCGGAATGACATTGATTACAGCTTGAGATACGCTTCGGGGACATCGGTGAACCCCCATGCCTGAAGCTGACGCGCCCACTCGCCGAGGTTCGCCTTCGTCACCTTGACGAGATCCATCGGGATGATCGCCGGCACGTCCTTCTTGAGATGGATCTTGTCGATGATCGTGGTGACGCCGACATGTCCCCACTGGTAGACCGGCTGCGCGAGCAGCACCGGCGCGATCCCCTTGTCCACATACGCGAGCTGCGCGGGTAGCGCGTCCACCGACGCGATCTTCACCCGGTTCGGGTCGAGGTCGGTCAGCAACGACTGCGTGAACAGCGCCCACCCGCCGATCATCGCCCAGCCCTGAATGTCGGGGTACGCGTTGCCCACGCGCGTGACCTCGGCCGCCGCGTCCTGCGGCGTCTCGACGTGGTTGAACGTGCCGATGATCTGGATGCCGGGATGCTTCGCCGCTTCCTCCTTCACGCCCTGCACGCGCTTCTGCAGGTTCGGGGCGTTCTGGTTGCCGGCGAGAATCGCGATCTTCCCTTGCCCGCCCATGAGCGTCGCCAGCTCCGTCATGACGGCGTTGCCGGTCTTGATGTCGTCGACGCCGTAATACGCGAACCGTTGTGACTGCGGCGCATCGCTATCGAACGTCATCACCGGAACGCCGCGCGCGACGGCGTCGTTGATGGCGCCAGTGACTTTCCCGGCGTCGGAGCACGAGATGAGGATCGCGTGCGCCCCGTCGTTCACGGCCTGCTGAATGCGCTGCGCCTGGACCTGCCCGTCCTCCTGCGGAGGCGTGAGCCACGCGATCTGCACGTCGATGCCGTGCTTCGCCGAGAGCTCCTTCGCCGCCGCTTCCGCGCCGGTGCGGGCCGCGAGGAACACCGGGTTCGTCGAGCTCTTGGCGATCACGGCAATCGTGTACTTCCCGCCGGCCGCCGGCGTCCCACCGGGCTGCCCGGCCGGTTGCGTGTCCGCTGCCCCATCCCCGCCGCCACCGCAGGCGACCAGGGTGAGCCCCAATATGGCCGTGAGAGCGCAGCGACGCGTCATTCCTGGCATGATCTGATTCCTCGTTGAGGCGCGACGTGAATACGGATACCTAACGACAACTGACCTCGTCGTGTGGGAGCTTCCCTCGACTGACTGCTCGTCTGATGACTGCACATTCATGACCGAAGCCTCCACACCGGCGGGCCGGTCGTACGCAATCGACCCTCATGGCGCGCGGGCACGCTCGGCCAACTGGCTCAAGCGTCGCGTCGTGATCCGCGTGCTCCACTGATCGACCACGACCGCAATGATGATCGCGCACCCGATCACGATCCACTCGTAGTTCTGGTCGAAGTGCAACGTCCGGATCGACTGCCGAATCAGCACGATCAACAGCGCTCCGAGCATGGCGCCGAACGCGCTGCCCTTCCCGCCCAGGAGACTCGCCCCGCCCACGACCGCTGACGCGATCACGTAGAGCTCGTACCCCTGCGCATCACCGGACGATACGGACCCGTAGAACCCCGCGCCGAGGAACGCCGCTAACCCGGCCGTCAGCCCCGACACGGCGAATACCCCGATCTGGATGCGACTGAGCGACAGCCCGGCAAACCGGCTCGCCTCGAGGTTGCCGCCGAACGCGAAGATCCGCCGTCCCATGGCCGTCCGCGTGAGGTAAATCGTCCCGACCACGGTCAGCACGAGCATCGTCAGCATCGGCACCGGGTACAACCCGTCACCGAGACCTAACGACGCCTTCGTCACCGAGGTGAGCGGGGTGGGGACCAGAATGCTCTCGGCCTTCGTCGCCACGAACGCGATCCCGCGCAGCACCCACATCGTCCCGAGCGTGACGATGAACGGATGCACGCGGAGCCCCACGACGAGCGCGCCGTTGATCACGCCGCACGCGAGGCCCACGCCGAGGCACACGAGAAGGCCGGAGAGCGTCGTCGCCGTGGCACCCATCGGGCCGGCGGCGCGCAGGAACAACGCCATGACGACGCCCGACAACGCGTAGATCGATCCCACCGACAGGTCGATGCCCCCGGAGATGATCACGAACGTCGCGCCGATGGCCATGATCGCGAAAAAGCTCGCGTCGGTCCCCGTCTGGATCAGCGTGTACGAGTTCCAGAAGTTGTTGACGGTCTCGCCGGTCTGCCGGTCGGGGTGCGAGCCGGCGAGCGCGGTCAGCGTCGCGGTGAGAACCGCGAGCACGAGCACGAGCCCGATCTCTGGAGTGGCGATGAGCCGTCGAACGAAATGCCCCATGAATCGCCGATCGTCTATGGCAAGTTCGTCTCTCGGAGCCAGCCGCTTACCTTCGCCGGTAAGTCGTGAGTCGGCGGTCGCGAGTCGGCCAGTAATCAGTCACTGATAACTGGCCGACTCAGGACTGGCGACTCACGACTGACTGACACCACCCGGCCGACCCGCCCCGTACGACGCCCTGAACCGCGCGTACGCGGCATCGTACTCCCGATGCGCCTGCGAATCTGGATGCTCGGGCGACGTGCGGGTAAGGGTTGCGCGCGTGGCCGTCGCGAGGTCGGGGAACGCGCCCGCCCCAACCGCCGCGAGGAGCGCCGCACCGTAGGCAGGGCCTTCCTCCCGGTTTACCGTGGTCACCGGCAAGCCATACACCTCGGCCTGAAGCCGCCGCAGGAATGCACTCTTCGCGCCGCCCCCCGTAAGCAGCAGTTGGCTCGGCGACAGGCCGAGCGCCTGGAGGATCGAAAGGGAGTCGCGTAACGCGAACGCGATCCCTTCGAGCACGGCACGCGTCAGGTGCGCGCGCGTGTGCGCGAGGCTCATGCCCACGAAAGCGGCCCGCATCGACGCGTCGCGGTGCGGCGTCCGCTCTCCCTGCAGGTACGGAAGGAACGTGACGCCATCGGCCCCGCGCGGGACGCTCGCCGCCTCGGCGTCGAGCGCACCGTCCGCGCCCTTCGAGCCCGCAGCCTGCCCCGAGCGATGTGAGGAGACGTCGCGCGCGAGCTGATCGCGGTACCACGCGAACGCACCGCCCGCCGAGAGGACGACACCCATGAGGTACCACACGCCGGGCACGACGTGGCAGAACGTGTGCGCGCGCAGCCCGGGATCGACGAGCGGCTCCCCCGTCGGCGCAAGGACGGTCCCCGAGGTGCCCCAGCTTGCGACGGCCTCACCCGGATGGATGACGCCAACACCGGCGGCGCCGCAGGCGTTGTCCGCTCCGCCGCCCACGACCGGCGTCCCCTCGGCGAGGCCGGTCAACCGCGCCGCCTCGCCCCGGACGAGTCCGAGCACTTCGGATGATCCGCCAACTCGCGGCATCAGCGCGCGCGAGACCCCCGTCGCGTCGAGGATGTCATCACTCCAACGACCGCGCGCCGGGTCGAACATCAGCGTTCCGGAGGCGTCAGAAGGCTCCGTCGCGATGTCGCCCGTTAGGCGAAATCGAATGAAGTCCTTCGCCAGCATGACCGTCGCGAGACGCGCGTACGCCGCTGCCTCGTGCTTGCGGAGCCACAGCACTTTCGGGAGGGTGAATCCCTCGAGCGCCGGATTGCGTACCCACTCCCGCAGGCGATCCTCACCGCCCGCACGCTCCGTGATCTCTGCGCACTCGGCGGTCGTCCGCCCATCGCACCAGAGGAGCGCCGGCCGAATGACGGCGCCGCTCCTGTCGAGGAAGACCGACGAGTGCATTTGCCCGGAGATCCCGATGGACGCGACGGTCGCGCCGGGCTCTTGTGCGAGGACGGCGCGCACGGACTCGATCGTCGCCTCCCACCACATCTCGGGATGTTGCTCGGCCCAGCCGGGTTGTGGCGTGGACAGTGTGAGTGGCGTCGTCGCGGCCGCGCGGACGTCTCCATTCTCGGCGACGAGGATAGCCTTGATGCCGCTGGTGCCGACGTCGAGCCCGAGGATGAGCGCCGGCGGCACGTCAGCGGACCCCGAGGAGCAACTCCATCGTCAGCTGGTCGAGTCGCTCGTAGGCGTAGCCGCGCGCGCGGAGCGCAGCGAGGTCGAATGACTCGTCGCGGATGCGGCGTGCCGTTTCCGCGGAATACGTGACGCGTTCGCCCGGCTTCGCGCCACGATCACTCAGCTCCGCCAGGGCGGCTTGAATCTCGGGGTCGGCGTTGAACCGCGCGACCTTCTCCTTGAGGATGAGGTACGTCCGCATGCTGCCGCGCGCGAAGTCCCAGACGCCCTCCTCATCCTCCGTGCGGTACGCGTGGCTGTCGAAATGCCGCATGCCGGGCCAGCGCGCGTCCTCGAGCAGCTTCACGAGAAAGAACGCCCCCTTCGGGTCCTCGCTGCCGAAGCGCAGGTCCTGGTCGAAGCGCCCCGGCTTCTGCGCGTTGAGATCGATGTGGAACAGCTTGCCGGCTTCGAGTGCCTGCGCCACCGCGTGCGAGAAGTCGAGCCCCGGCATGGTGTCGTGCGCGACCTCGGGATTGAGCCCCACCATGTCGGGATGGTCGAGCGTGTAGATGAAGGCGAGCATGTGGCCGACCGTCGGCAGGAAGATGTCGCCCCGAGGCTCGTTAGGCTTGGGTTCGAGCGCGAACCGCAGGTCGTAGTTCTGCTCGCGCACGTACTCGCACAGGAAGTTGATCGCGTCGCGGAACCATCTCAGGGCTTCCTGCGGGTCCTTCGACGCGTTCGTCTCCGTCCCCTCACGCCCGCCCCAGAACACGTAGGTCGTCGCGCCGAGCTCCACGCCGAGGTCGAGGGCGCGCATGGTTTTCTGGAGGGCGTAGCGTCGCACCTGGCGGTCGTTGCTCGTGAACGCGCCGTCGCGGAAGACGGGGTCGCCGAAGAGATTCGTCGTCGCCATCGGCACCTTGACGCCGGTCTCGTCGAGGGCCGTCCGGAACTCGCGCACGATGCGATCGCGCTCGGCGGCCGAGGCGTCCCTCGGCACGAGATCGTTGTCGTGGAGGTTCACGCCGTACGCGCCGATCTCGGCGAGCTTCTTCACGATGTAGTTCGGCGACAGCGCGGGCCGCACCGCGTCACCGAACGGGTCGCGACCGACGTTGCCCACGGTCCAGAGGCCGAACGTGAAGTGGTGTTCGGGGCGAGGCGCGTAAGCGTTTTCCGAGACGGCGTGGATCATTGGCGAGTACGATTGTCGTTAGGGACGCTCAGGAAGAACAATGAACCGCAGCGGACATCTCTTTCGCTGTTTCGACTCACTGCTCGATAGCCGGGCATCTCGGCTTGTCTCGGTTCGCCGGACAACGTAGCGCCTGATAGAAGCCGAGGGGATGCGTGGGCTGCTCGTAGCCGGCCGGGATCGGCATGCGCGAGAACGTCTGGAAGTACGCGAGCGACGCGTCGCGCCACCACCGTGCCTCGTGGACCTGGATCGTGAGGAACGAATCCACCTCGGCGAAACGCGCCGAATCGATCACCCGGCGCACCGTCGCCCAGCGCGTTTTCATCGCCCGGACGGTGTCGACGCCCGCGCTGTACCGGTGCACGAGCTCCTCCCACAGGGTGCGGCCCGAAGCGAGGCGCTCCGTCCAGCGCACTCGGTGAAACCAGAGGAGCACCGAGTCCGGGACCGTCGCGCGATTCGCGTACCGGTCGCGCACCGGCGGATGGTATTGCGCGACTGCGTTGCTCCCGGTGGCCGTGCGGTCGAAGCCCATGCCTAACGTGTCCGCGCGGTGGTAGTACGACGGCGTCCAGTCCGCGCGGCCGGCGTCCGCCGCCCACGGACCCGGGCCGTAGTGATGCCCCGTCGCCATGATGTGCACGATCCCCAGCGGCGTCATGTAGTTCACCACCGCTTCGCGCGACGCGAGCATCATCCACGTGATGGACGCGATCGCGGCCGAGTCGTTCGTGAACGTCATGCGGATCCATTCGTCCGCGATGGCCGACGACGAGAGGCCGTGGTCCCAGGCGAGCCGGCCAAACGCGTACCAGTTCGCCTGGTTGAAGTGCGAGCCCGTCCAGTTACGGTCGGTCCCGACGTTCGAGACGCCGGCGATCCCCGTTCGGCGATACCCGTGCACCGTCCCGTCGAGCACCTTCGCGACCGTCGAGCCCTGCCCCGACGCCCACGTGTCGGCGTCGAGCACTTCCTCGAAGAGCGGCGCGAGGTACACGAGGTGAGTATCCTGCCCGAGGTACTCCTTCGTGATCTGAAACTCCATCATGAGCGGCGTCTTCGGCATGCCGCCGAACAACGGATGGAACGGCTCGCGCGGCTGGAAGTCGAGCGCCCCGTTCTTCACCTGCACGAACACGTTCTCGCGGAACGCACCGTCGAGCGGGTGAAACTCGTCGTAGGACTGACGTATCCGGTCGACCGGGACCTCGTTGCTGTACACGAACGCGCGCCAGATGACGACGCCGCCGTGGGACCCCACCGCGTCGGCAAGCATGTTCGCTCCGTCCGCGTGGGTACGCCTGTAGTCCTGCGGCCCAGGCTGGCCCTCGGAGTTCGCCTTCACGAGGAAGCCGCCGAAATCAGGAATGATCTTGTAGATCTCGCTGGCTTTGTCCTTCCACCACGCGCGGACCGCCGGGTCGAGCGGGTCCGCCGTTCGC
>DAINRQ010000048.1:0-2717 GCA_036741775.1 Gemmatimonadaceae bacterium
GGAGCACCCATGTCGTGGCTGCACGCATTCCGCCGGTACGTCAGGCTTCCAAGACGGGACGATGGGCTCATCGAACGCGAGGTCGATGACGAGCTCCGCTTTCACCTCGATATGCGCGCCGAGGAGCTGCGCGCCCGCGGGCTGAGCGACGAGCGCGCGAATACCGAAGCGCTCCGACGCTTTGGCGACATCGATGACGCGCGCCGGTATTGTCGACAGCAGGATCAGGCCGGCGAAAACGCACGACGATGGACCACCGTGTTCGATGAATCCCGACAGGACGCCGCCCTCGCCATCCGCCAGCTCCGGCGCCGCCCCCTCTTCGCCGCCGCCGCCCTCCTCACACTCTCCCTCGGGATCGGCGCCAACACCGCCATCTACTCCCTCGTCAACGCGTACCTCCTCCGCCCGTTCCCATTCCCCGAGGACTACCGGATCGCCGCCGTCATCGCCGGCCCCTCACGCGAGCCGTTCCCGAACGCACCCCGCCTCAATACCGTCGACTGGCGAACCGTCGACCCACTCTTCGACGCCACCGTCGCCTGGGACCTCGACGGGTTCACCGTCGTGGGCTCGGGGCAACCGGAGTACGAGGACGGCGCGTGGGTGAGCCCCCAGTATTTCGACGTCCTCGGCATCCGCACCGCGATCGGCCGCACCTTCACCGCCGACGACTACCAGCCCGACCGCCGCGTCGCGCTCGTGAGCCACGCACTCTGGACGCGCCGCTTTGGTCGCGATCCGAACATCGTCGGCACGACGGTTCGCATGTACTCCACCGACCGGCCGAACGAAGCGGAGCTCGTCACGATCGTCGGTGTGCTGGGCGAAGGGGCGTGGCATCTCAATCAGTTCACCGACGTGCTCCGCCCGCTCACCACCCCGCGCATGCCGTCGCTCGTGCGGCTACCGTCCGGCATGCAGCTCGCCGAAGCGGAACGGCGGCTCACGGCCACCGTACGCGCGCAGCTGCCGTCGGCCGACCCGGCATGGCGGATGTCGCTCGCGTCGGTTCGCGACGAGCACGTGCACCAGGTGCGACCGACGCTGCTCACCCTCGCCGCGGCGGGCGCTTTCCTTCTGCTCCTGACCTGCGCGAACGTCGCGGGGCTCCTCGCGGCACGCGGTGCGGCCCGGCGACGTGAGATGAGTGTGCGTGCCGCGTTAGGTGCGGGACGCGGACGACTGGCACGGCAGCTTCTGGTCGAGGCCGCTGTGCTCACCAGCGTCGCCGGCGCCATCGGCGTCATCATTGCCCAGCTCGGCATCCGCGCCATCGCCGATGCGGTGCAGCGGCGCCTTGGCGCGAGCGTCCCGGGCGGTGACGCGATGCTCCGCGTCGACGCCACTGTCCTCGCGGTCGCCGTCGGTGCGTGCGCGCTGGTCGTCCTCCTCATCGGCGCGCGAAACGCATTCGTCGGATCTCGGTCGGACCTCACTGGCGCTCTCCGCCTGGCGGGAGCGGGTGCTGGCGTGAGCGATCGACGAAGCCGCGCCCGAGTTCTCACCGTTCAGCTCGGATTGGCGTTCGCCTTGCTCATCGGGGCGGGCCTAACGCTGCGCAGCGCGGCCGCGATGGCGGACGTCGCGCTCGGCTTCGACCCGACGGGCGTAATCAAAGCGCACGTGCTGCTCCCCGTTTCGCGCTACCCTGGAGCCGTCGAGCGGCGGCGCGCGATGACACAGGTGCTCGACGCCGTTGCTGCCGACCCGGCGGTCACCGGAGTCGCGGCGGTATTTCCGCACCCGTTCCGCGGAGTTCCACCGGCACCGGTCGCGAACGAAGCTCTATCGACGGCCGACCCCGCACAGTTGCCGCGCGCGACGCCGCACACGATCTCCGACACGTACTTCGACGTCCTCCGGATCCCCGTGCTCGCCGGACGCGCATTCATTCCGTCGGATCGCGACGGTCCGCCAGTCGCCGTGGTGAGCGCGCAGCTCGCCGAGCGACTGTGGGGTCAGGCTCCTGCAATCGGGCGGAGCGTTCGGGTGGGTAGTGGTGACGCTGCGCAATGGCGGACCGTGGTGGGCGTCGTGCGCGACGTGCGGAAGACGATCACGGGCGAGGTCCTGCCTGACGTGTACGTGCCGTTCGATCAGCAGCCTCGTGCGTACACGGCGATCGTGGTACGCGGTCGCACGGACGCCGCATCGGTGGCGGCGCCGCTTCGTCGAGGACTGGCATCGGTCGACGCCGCACTTGCGCCGAGTGATGTCGCGCCCTTGGCAGAGTCCGTCGACAACGAGACGGCGAGACCACGCGCGCTCGCGGCACTCCTGACAGGCTTCGCGACCTTCGCGCTCGTGCTTGCCGCGCTCGGCCTCGGCGGTGCGATGGCGAATGCCATCGTCCAGCGTCAACGCGAGCTTGCCGTGCGCATGGCCGTCGGCGCGACCGGCGCGGACATCTTGGGTCTACTGCTCGCCGATGTCGGCAAGATCGTCGCGGTGGGTCTGACCCTCGGTGCCGCGGCGGCGTTCGCGCTCGGACGCATGCTCGCCAGTCAACTATACGGAATCACGGCGAGCGACCCGCTGACGTACGTCGTGGTTGCGCTCGTCCTGTCGTTCGTTGCGCTCGTGGCTACTGCACTGCCGGGTTTACGGGCGACGCGAATCGACCCGGCGGTCGTGCTTCGAGACGGTTGATGCCGGGACGGTGAGCAGAGGGGACGGACGAACGGCGAAAGGTGAAGAGCGAACGGCGAAGAGCG
>DAINRQ010000048.1:2817-5700 GCA_036741775.1 Gemmatimonadaceae bacterium
TCGGACGGCGATGACGCGGGATCAAGGGCCCGACCTTTCAATGTCTGGCTGCGTCATTCGGTCGCGCCGCGTTCGAACGATCCGTTAGGACTCTGACCCCTGACGGAGCGTTTTCGCGCGCTTGCAAGCCTCCTTGCCGAGGGCTTCTGCGAAATCGGCGAAATCTGCGGCCATCTGCGTCAGGTCTTCTCTGAACATCCCAGCAGAGGGGCCCGCCCTCTATCGGGATGCTGACGATTCCTCGCTAGCCCTCGTAATGACGGCTGGCGCTCGGAATGACGGCTGCGCTCGGGTTGGCAGCTGTGCTCGGGATGACGGTTCGTCACGGAGCACTGGTGCCCGACACGCACCGGGAGCATTCTGGCGGCGGCGATCCACACCCGGGTCGCCGCCGCCTCGTTTCCGCTCCCTCGAGTCCGACATGTCGCAACGCTTCTGGATCGCCGAGCTCCGCCAGGATGTCGCGATGGCGCTCCGACAACTCCGCCGCAGTCCCGGCTTCGCGCTCATCGCCGTCATCACGTTGGCGTTAGGCATCGGCGCGACGACCGCGGTCTTCGCCGTCGTGGACGCCGTGCTCCTGCGCCCCCTGCCGTTCGCCAACGCCGATGAGCTGTTCCTCGTCCGGCGCGAGCGGCCGAGCTCTCCGGGTGTCGCCGTGGAGACGACCTACCCGGAGTACCGCGCCCTCCGCGACGGCGCGCAGTCGTTCGCGGGGCTCGCGGCGGTCCCGTCGTCCATGCAGCCAGTCGTCTGGACGGACGGAGCCGCTGGCGATCCCGTGGCGACGACCATGGCGTCAGGCAACCTGTTCGAGGTGCTCGGCGCCGGCGCGTTCCTCGGACGCACGCTGACTCCTGACGACGACCAGCGTGGGGCGGCTCGCGCCATCGTACTCGGCTACGGCGTCTGGAATCGACGCTTTGGCGGTGATGCCGCGGTACTCGGCCGGCGCGTGGAGCTCGGCGGCACCGACTACACGATCGTCGGCGTGATGCCCAAAGGGTTCGAGTACCCGCGTGGGGCCGAGGTCTGGATCCCGCTCGTACCAGCGATCGATTCGATGGTCGACAACCCCCAGGTCGCATTTCTGAACCTGGTCGGTCGAGTGCGTCCGGGTGTTTCGACGAGCGGCGCACGGGAGGAGACCGAGCGTCTGCTGAAGCAGGCGGCGATTGCGGCCGGATTCGCGAACGCGGTGCTGCCGGCTCCCCAGCTGGTATCGCTCGCGGACGAGCTCCTCGCCAACACGCGCCGAGGGATGCTCGTGCTGCTTGGCGCAGCGGGGCTGGTGCTGCTGGTCGCGTGTGCGAACGTCGCGAACCTGCTGCTCGCGCGGGCCGCGACGCGCGAGGGCGAGCTCGCGGTACGCATCGCGTTAGGTGCCGGGCGCGGGCGGCTCGTGAGGCAACTCCTCGCCGAGGCCGGCGTGCTCGCGGCAATCGGCACGGGCGTGGGGCTGCTCGCCTGCGTCGTGGGGAAGGACGCGCTCGTGGCGTTCGTGCCCGCCGACCTCTATCGCGCGGGATCCGTGGAGATCGACGCGCGCATCGCCGCGTTCACCGCCGGGTTGATGCTCGTCACGACGGTGCTCTTCGGCGTTCTCCCCGCGTTTCGCGGGACGCGACTCGCGCCCGGCGCGGTGCTGCGCGCTACCGCAGGGCGCACGACCGCGGGTGGGCGCGCTCGGCGCTCGCAGCGGAGTCTGATCGCGGTGGAAGTGGCGCTCGCCGTCGTGCTGCTCGTTGGCGGAGGTGTTCTCATGCGGAGCTTCGTCCGCCTGAATGCCGTCCCGCTCGGGTTCGACCGCACGCGGACGCTTACCGCCGAGGTGTTCCTGCCGGACGCGAAGTACGGCGATCCGGGAGCGAGGCGCGTGTTCTACCGGGACGCGGTGACGCGCGCGGCCGCGATCCCCGGCGTGACGGCGGCCGGTGCGGTGTTGCTGCGCCCGTTGGCCGGGCCCGACGGGTTCGACTACCCGCTCTCGCTCGAAGGGACCGACGCGGCGACGCAGCGCGCGCAGCCGCTCGTGAACTACGAGGCGATCACGCCAGGCTATTTCGCGGCCGCGGGAATCCCGGTTCTGCAGGGACGTGATTTCGGGACCGCGGACGACGCGACATCGCCGCGCGTGGTCATCGTGAGCGCCGCGACAGCGCGGCGGTTCTGGCCTAACGAGTCACCGATCGGGAAGCGACTCAAGTGGGGCCCACCCGATTCTCCGGCGCCGTGGGTCGAAGTCGTTGGGATCGTCGGCGCCGCGCGGTATCGCGACCCGCGCGTCGAGTCGCTGGATGTGTACGTGCCGTACACGCAAAGCCCGTGGCCGCTGAACCACATCGTGTTGCGCGCCGCAGGAGATCCGGCGGCACTCACGGCTCCGTTGCGCGCGGCGTTTGCGGAGCTGGATCCGGAAGTGAGGGTGGTGCAGGTCGCCACAGTCGATGAGCTCGCTTCGGCGGCCATGCGGCAACCGCGCTTTCAGATGATGCTCGTCGGTGCGTTCGCCGCTCTCGCGTTGCTTCTCGGCGCCGTTGGCATCTTCGGCGTCGTGTCGTTCGCGACGGCGCGGCGGACGCGCGAGCTTGGCGTTCGTGTCGCCCTGGGCGCGCGCGCCACCGACCTTCAAGCGCTCGTGGTTGGCGAAACCCTGCGCACGGTGGGTACCGGGATCGTAGTCGGACTCATTGCCGCGTTCGTCGGTGCGCGCGTGCTGAGGGCGCTCGTCTACGAAGTGAGCACCACGGACCCGCTGACGTTCATCGCGGTACCGGTGCTGGTCCTGCTCGTCGCGGTGCTGGCGGCGGCCATTCCCGCTCGTCGAGCTGCTCGAGTCGATCCGGTTACGGTGCTTCGAGCCGAGTAGGGAGGCGAAGGGCG
>DAINRQ010000048.1:5800-49106 GCA_036741775.1 Gemmatimonadaceae bacterium
CTGCTCGAGTCGATCCGGTTACGGTGCTTCGAGCCGAGTAGGGAGGCGAAGGGCGCTTCGCCTTTCGCCTTTAGTCCCGTCAGTCCCTTTCCCGTCCCGCTGAAACCGCACGTGTTGCCCCCCGTCCCCGCGTCGCCTAAGCTCGGGTCATGTTCTCCGCAGCACCGACCCACGACGTCGCCGCTCACGGCGCCGAGGATCTCGAGCCCCCGAGTCGGCGGTTCGTGTGGCGGGCGGCGTTCGTGCTCTTCACGATCACCGGATTCCTCCGCTTCACGTACGTGTACTTCGACGACGTCGCACGCCGCGAGACGGGGACCCTGGCGGCGCGACTGATCGAGGAATCGACCGGTACATACGCGGCGATGATCCTCTTTGTCGGCGTCGCCTCGTTCGCGTGGAAGTATCCACTCGACCGGCCGGGATGGCGGAAGCGGATCCCCGCGCACATCGCGGTCCTGGTCGCCGTGTCGATTGCCCACACGACGCTCCTCCTGGTGTCGCGCTCGCTGATCTTCCCAGTCGTGGGTCTGGGTGCGTACGACTACGGCTACATGCCGGCGCGATACGTCATGGAGTTCGGCAACGATGCCGTCGGGTATGCCGTGTGGATCATCGTCATCACGACCTACCGCCACTTCCAGACGGCTCGCCAACGCGAGATGCGCACGGCTCAGCTCGAGCGCGGGCTCGCGCAGGCGGAGCTGCGGAGCCTGCGGCTCCAGTTGCAGCCGCACTTCCTGTTCAACGCGCTCAACACGATCTCGTCGACGATGTACGACGACCCGCGGAGCGCGGATCGAATGATCGGTCAGCTCGCGGAGCTTCTGCGCCTCTCGCTTCGGACATCACACACGCAGGAAGTCCCGGTGCGCGACGAGCTCGAGGTGCTCGATTGTTACATCGGCATCATGCGTGCGCGGTTCGGCGACGCGCTTCGCGTCCGGGTGCACGCGCCGCCGGATATTCAGAACGCACTCGTGCCATCGCTTCTGTTGCAGCCGCTCGTCGAGAACGCGATCCGCCACGGGAACGCGTCGCGCACAGGGCACGGGGCGATCGACGTTCGCGTGACGAGAGCAGGGGAGATGCTGGAAATCGACATCGCCGACGACGGCCCGGGTGCGCAGGCCGAAACGGACCTCTTCGGTAATGGGGTCGGGCTCTCCGCGACGCGCGACCGGTTGCGTCTTCTCTACGGCGACCGGCATCGTTTCGCCGTGGGGAATCGAGCGGGGGGCTTCGCGGTCACGATCGCGCTTCCGCTCAGAGCCATCGCCGCCACCTCGAGCGATGGCCACCCCTCCGGCTCACGCCCGATGGACCCTGACCGAGGGCAACCGGCGCCGCGTGCCGCGGCCGGTACCCGTTAGGCGACATGCGAGTACTGATCGTCGATGACGAGGCGCCCGCGCGCTCGAAGATGCGTCGCTATCTGGCCGAGGAGGAAGGCGTCGAGATCGTGGGCGAGGCGGCGAATGGCCTCGAGGCCGTGGAGCAGATCTCGGACCTGACGCCCGACCTCGTCTTCCTGGACGTGCAGATGCCCGAGCTCGACGGCTTCGGGGTCATCGACACGATCGGTGTCGGTCAGATGCCGCACGTGGTATTCGTCACGGCGTACGATGAGCACGCGCTGCGCGCCTTCGAGGTCCGCGCGCTCGACTATCTCCTCAAGCCCTTTACGCCGGAGCGTTTCAGTGCCGTCATGGACCGCGCGCGGCAACAACTCGCGCACGAGTCCGACAGCGACGCGCACCTGACGAAGCTCGCCGAGCTCGTGGCGGCGGCGACGAACCGACCACGCTTCCTGCAGCGTGTGCTCGTCCATCACGCGAACAAGGCATTCCTGCTGCCGGTGGATCGCATCGACCGCGTCGAGGCTAACCGCAACTACGTGCGCCTCCACTCGGGCGAGGCGACGTTCACGCTCCGCGGCAGCATCAGCTCCATCAGCGAGCGCCTGGATCCCGAGAAGTTTCTGCGCATCAACCGCTCGGAGATCGTGCGTCTCGATGCGGTGAAGGAGCTGCAGCCGTGGTTTCACGGCGACTACCGGGTGGTGATGCGCGACGGTACGACGCTCATGTGGAGCCGGCGGTACCGGGCCCAGACGGCCCGGGAATTCGAGTAGCCGGGGCGAACGCTGGGAGGCCAGCTGGGAGCTGGCAGGTTGCTAGCTGCAGCTCCGAGGTGGAAGGCTGCTGACAGCGGCTGGGTGCCGGCTGCCAGGCGGGAGGGAGCCGGTAGTCGATGGGCCCTGGACAAACCTGCGAGACGGCTGCATCTATTCCTCCAACTAGGTTAGGGGAAGCTATGGCCCGCGAGCCAATCGACCTCCTGCACGGCACGCTCGACGTGCTCGTCCTCAAGACCCTCTCGTGGGGACCGCAGCACGGCTACGGGATCTCGCGCTTCATCGAAGAGCGTACCCGCGGCGTGCTCGAGATCGAGGACGCCGCGCTCTACAAGTCACTGCACCGCCTCGAGCGCGACGGCTCCGTCGAGGCCGAGTGGGGGGTGAGTGAGAACAACCGCAAGGCAAAGTTCTATCGCCTCACCGCGCGCGGACGCCAGGAACTGCGCGCCGAGGCGAATACGTGGCGGCAGTACGCGACCGCCATTTTCAGCGTGCTCGAGACAGCCTGAGGCGGCGCCAATGCGGGATGCGGGCGGACTCCGTCGCCTGATTCGATTTCCGTGGCGGAGTCGCAAACGCATCCGGCGCGATATCGACGACGAGTTCCAGTTCCACCTCGACATGCGCGTCGCCGAGCTCGTGGCTCGGGGGCTGACGCCGGACGACGCGCGCCACGAGGCCACGCGCCGCTTCGGCGACGTCGACGACGCCAGGGAGTACTGCCGATCCATGGACGAGCGCTCCACCACCGAGCAGAGTCGGCGCGACTGGTTCGCCGAGCTGGGGTCCGACATCCGATTCGCCGTGCGGCAGATGCGTCGCAGTCCCGTGTTCACGGTACTCGCGATCGTCACGCTATCGTTAGGCATCGGCGCCACGACGGCGATCTTCAGCGTCGTCAACCGCCTCCTGCTGAACCCCATTCCGTTCGCCGACGGCGATCGCATCGTCAACCTGAATCGAGAGAACCTGCAAGGGACCCTGTTCGTCACCCCGACGCCCGAGCTCGTCGACGCCTGGCGAAAGGGCGTTCGCTCGCTCGAAGCGATCGCGACGTATGGCTGGCAGGAGGTCGTCGTCGAGGGTGGGGATGAGCCCGAAGAGATCGAAGCCGGTGCCCTCTCGTCCAACATGCTCCCGTTGCTCGGCGTACGTCCCGTGCTCGGCCGCCCGGTATTGCCCGAGGACACGAAAGTCGGTGCCACGAAGGTGGTGATGCTGGGCTACGGCTTCTGGCAACGCCGCTTCGGTGGGTCGCGTGACGTCATCGGACAATCGATCACGCTCAGCGGTACGCCGCACACGATCATTGGCGTGATGCCGCGCGACTTCGCGACGCCGTTCATGGAGGGTGCCCGGCAACTCTGGCTTCCCCTCGAGGACGATCCGGCGGACGCCGGTACCCAGGCCATCGCGAAGATCCGGCGCGGGTACACCCAGGCGCAGGTGGACCGGGAGCTCACCGATGTGATCAAGGCGCTCGCGGTGGACAACCCGGAGTACAGGGAATGGACCGGAGCCGCGAAGCGCCCGCAGGACTACCTCGGAACGGCGACGCACGACACGCTGCTCGTCCTCATGGCCGCCGTGAGCATGGTGCTGCTCATCGCCTGCGCCAACGTCGCGAATCTTCTCCTTGCCCGTGCGGCGACGCGCGAGCGCGAGTTCGCGATCCGCGCGGCCCTCGGTGCGGGACGGTGGCGGCTGATTCGCCAGTTGCTCACCGAGAGTGGCCTTCTCGCGCTGGCCGGCGGGGCGTTAGGCCTCTTCGTCGCGTACCGCGGGCTCGACGTGATCATTGCGCTTCGCCCCGACCGCCTCGCCGAACTGGACGAGGTGAGATTGTCGCCGATGGTGCTGGCCATGAGCCTCGGACTCACGATGTGCACGGGCGTGCTGTTCGGGCTCGCTCCCGCCCTGTTCGCCGCGGCGCGCGACATCGGTGACGCCCTCAAGAGCGCGACACGATCCGCCGCTGGTCACCTGGCTGCGCGCAGGTTCCGGAGTATCCTGGTCATTGGCGAGGTGTCGCTGTCGGTCCTGCTGCTCGTCGGGGCAGGGCTGCTGGTGCGGACGATGGTGAAGATGCAACGTGCCGACATCGGCTTCGAGTCGGCGGGCTTGGTGTCGGCAAGGATTGACCTCCCCGAAGCGCGCTACACCACGCGCGAGCAACGACGCGCGGTGTTCGATCAGCTGCTCCAGCGGTTTAGAGCGATCCCCGGACTCGGCGCTGTGACGTGGTCCATGGGCGTGCCGCCGCGGACCGGGATGACGTTCGGCGATCTGCAGATCGAAGGGCGCGCCCTCGCGGACAACGAGCGGGTGTCGGCCTTCTGGTCACAGTACGTACCCGGAGAATACTTCCGCGTCATGCGACAATCGCTCGTTGCGGGTCGTCCCTTCAGCACCGATTCGTCCGGCCGGGAGATCATCATCAACGAGACGATGGCCCGGCAGTATTTCCCGGGCACTACCGCCGTAGGACGACGGCTGCGCTTGAGCGACAAGGGCGATTGGATCACGATCGCAGGCGTGGTGCGTGACGTCACCGTCCCACGGACCGGGGGCCGGGCCGGAAGCTCAGCGGACTTACAGGTGTACTTCCCGTTCGACGGCTCGTTCAGCGAGGGGACGCTCATCGCTCGGACGGGATCAGCGGTGGCAGACCTCCCGCGCCGCCTCTCGCGAGAAGCAACGATCGTCGATCCCGCGATCCGCGTGCGAGACGTTACGACGGCGGACGAGATCCTCGCGAAGGAGCTGACCGGTCCGCGATTCAACATGTCGCTTCTCGTCGTGTTCGCGGGGGTGGCACTCGTGCTCGCGACGGTGGGTCTCTACGGTGTGATCGCCTACTCGGTGAGTCAACGCACGCGCGAGATGGGGATTCGCCTCGCCCTTGGCGCCGGACAGCCGGCGGTGCTGCGGCTCGTCATGTCGCAGGGTGCTCGCCTAACGTTGCTCGGCGTCATGGTCGGGCTCGTCGCCGCATCGGGACTGACGCGACTCATGCAGGGGATGCTCTACGGCGTGAGCCCACTCGACCCGGTGACGTTCATCATGGTGGGCGTTGCGCTCGCGCTGGTTGCGTTGCTCGCCACGTATTTCCCGGCGCGGCGAGCGACGCGCGTCGACCCGGTGGTCGCCCTGCGAGCAGAGTAGGGCGCGTCCCCGCTGCGAGCTGATTGCCTCGCTGCGAGCTCATGGTCTGGCAGCCAGCAGCCAGCCGCTGTCAGTAGCCTTCCAGCTCGGAGCTGCAGCTAGCAACCTGCCAGCTCCCGGCTGGCCTCCCAGCTGGCCTCCCAGCTCGGGCCGGCTGTTCCCGCTTGTACCCGTCAAATCCCGCATGTCCCGAGGTCGTTTGATCGACCACCCAACGCGTCGATATTGCACGCAGCCCGTTACCGCGCGCGAAGCCAGTGCGCCCGTGCATGGAGACTTATGTAATGACTCGACTCGCAACGATTCTCTTGACCCTGTCGGCGGCTTCCGCGATCGCCCAACAGACACCAGCACGACAACAGCCCGACGGCGAATGGCGCGCCTACGGGCGCGACGCACTCGGTAACCGCTGGTCGCCTCTCGCGGAGATCACGCGCGAGAACGTCGCCCGTCTCGTGCCCGCATGGACTTATCACACCGGCGAGACAGGCCCCGAATTCGCCACGCGCCGGCGCGAGCGCTCGCTCGAGGTGACGCCGCTCGTCGTCGGCGACCGCATGTACATCAGCACACCATTGGGCCGAGTGATGGCGCTGGAGCCGGAAACGGGGCGCGAGCTGTGGAAGTTCGACCCGAAAGTCGATCGCGCGATCACGTTCGGTGACTACACGAATCGCGGCGTCTCATTCTGGAGCGATTCGCGTGCGTCGCGTCCGGCCGCGTGCGCCGAACGCATCTTCCTCGCGACGATCGACGGCCGGCTCATCGCGCTCGATGCAGCAAGCGGTGCGCCGTGCGCCGGGTTCGGCGACGCGGGCACCGTGAGTCTGCGAGCGTCGCTCAGAAACCGGCCCTCCGAGGCCGCGGAATACGAAGTCACATCGCCGCCGGCGATCGTGAACGACATCGTCGTCGTTGGCTCCGCGGTCGCCGACAACAGCCGGTGGAACGCGGCGAGCGGCGAAGTCCGCGCCTTCGATGCGCGTACGGGAACGCTGCGCTGGACGTGGGATCCCATCCCGCAGGATTCCACCGACCCCGCGTGGCGTACCTGGATCGGTCCCCGCGCGCACGAGACCGGAGCAGCGAACGCGTGGAGCGTCATCGCTGCCGACCCGGAGCGCGATCTCGTCTTCGTGCCCACCGGAAGCGCGAGCCCCGACTACTACGGTGGCGAGCGACTCGGCGACAATCGGTATGCCAACTCCATCGTGGCCCTGCGTGCCTCCACCGGGAAAGTGGTGTGGCACTTCCAGGTCGTGCACCACGACCTCTGGGATTACGACGTCGCCTCGCCGCCCGCGCTCGTGACGCTGCGCAAGGACGGCCGGGAGATCCCCGTCGTGCTCCAGGCAACGAAGACCGGACAGCTCTTCGTTCTGCATCGCGAAACGGGCGTGCCCGTGTTCCCGGTGGAGGAGCGCCCGGTCCCGGCGAGCGACGTGCCCGGCGAGCAGGCGGCGCCGACTCAGCCGTTCAACACCGTCCTGCCGCCGCTGAGCCCGCAACGCCTAACGGCGGAGGACGCCTGGGGGATCACGCCAGAGCACCGCGAGGCCTGCCGCGCGCGTATCGCGGGGCTGCGAAACGAGGGACCGTACACGCCGCCGAGCGAGCGGGGCTCGCTCGTGTACCCATCGAGCATCGGCGGCGCGCACTGGGGTGGCGTGACGTTCGATCCCGTTCGCCAGGTTGCGGTCGTTCCCGTGAACCGCATCCCGATCGAGGTCCGACTCATCCCGCGCGCGAAGTTCGACCGCAAGACCGTAACCGACGCGGCGGAGACGCGCGGTCCGAGTGCCCAGTACACGGACATGAGGGGGACACCGTACGTGATGCGCCGTCAGTTCATGTTCGCGCCGGGCGGCGCACCGTGTTCGCCACCGCCGTTCGGCTCGCTCGTAGCCATCGACCTCAACGACGGAACGAAGAAATGGGACGTCCCACTTGGCACGTTAGGCAGGTTGTTGCCGCCGAACGTGCCGGCGGCGGATGCGGCGAAGCTGGGCTCGTTCAACCTCGGCGGCGCGATCAGCACGGCGGGTGGTGTGGTGTTCATCGCCGCGACGGTGGATGGCTACCTCCGCGCGTACGACATCGAGTCGGGGCGCGAGCTGTGGAAAGGCGAGCTTCCGGCGGGCGGGAAGGCGACACCGATGACCTTCCGCGGCCCGCGCGACGGGCGCCAATACGTCGTGATCGCGGCCGGCGGCGACAACGACACGTTCGGCTGGTCCGACGCGATCGTCGCCTTTCGGCTGAGGGACGAGTAACCCGGAACGGCCTGCGGCTCAGCCCATGAAACACGGAGGCAAACCCCGAGGGCGGCGCGGCTGTCTTACTCGGCAGTGGTCCCGACGCGCGGTCACGATACGCGCGCGACCTGCCTCGTCCCACCTCCGGATGGCATCATGAGAATCGCACACATCGTCGTTGCCGGCATCGTCGCCCTTCCAGCCGCCTCCCTGGCTCAGGAATACGACGCCGAGCGGAATACCACCGTCAATGCTGGTGGGGTGACCTCCATTCGCATCGACGCGCGTGCTGGCCAACTGCGTGTGACCGGACGAAGTGATCTCACCGAGGTACGCGTCCGCGGAACGGCTCGCGCGTCGAGTCGCGATCTGCTCGACGAGATCAAGATCGAAGCGACGCGCAATGGCAATCAGGTGGACGTGCGAGCCATCCTGCCCGAATCGCAGAACTGGCGGCGGAACGAGCAGGCGCTGCTGGACCTCGTCATCGAAGTTCCGGCTGCGCTCTCACTCGAGATCGAGGACACGTCCGGTGACCTCACCGTCGAGGGCGTGTCAGGGAAGGTCCGCATCGACGACAACTCCGGCGATATCCGCGTGCGGGACACGGGCGACGTCTGGATCAGCGATTCCTCCGGCGGAATCGAAGTCCGGTCGGTCAACGGTTCGGTCGACATCGACGACGATAGCTCGGGCGAGATCGAGGTCTACGACGTCACCGGCTCGGTGCGCGTCGGTCGCGACAGCTCTGGCAGCATCGACGTGGCGCGCGTGGGCGGCGACTTCACGGTGGGGCGCGACGGGTCAGGGTCGATCGACTACGCCGATGTGAAGGGGAAGGTGGACGTCCCGCGACGCCGATATCATCGCTGACGCTGTCAGTCCCGAGCCGTCGGCCGAGGGATCCTCTACCGGAACGGTCTCGGAAAACCTGACGCGGATTGCGCGGATTCCGCCGATTGCGCAGAAGCGCTCTAGCGGGACGGTTACTTCTCGCCAGCGGCGAGGAGGGCGGGGCCGGCATTCCAGCACGAAGGGGAAACGGATGAGGGGGATGAGGGGATGAGCGACATCCTCCCGCCGAGCGAGGGATGGTAGCGCCCGATGGGGCCGGTCGGCTTCATCGGTCGGCCGACGTCTCGGGAGCCGCCCTCCTCATCGAGGGCTTCTGCGAAATCGGCGAACTCCGCGGCCATCTGCGTCAGGTCTTCTTCAGCATCCCGGTAGAGGGCCCAGTGTTCGGCGGGCCTGGCGCATCCGGCTTGTCGATCGCGCCTGCCGCGCATAGCATTGGCGCGACTGGGCACCTGGATCGACGAGCCGAGGAGCGCGTGTCCGAGCGAACGTCAAGCGAGCCGGCGGGGCAGACGAGTCACCCCGGCGAACAGGCGGTATGGACGGGGTCGCCGTCGCAGATGCTGAACATGCCGGTCTACACGATACTCGGCATCGGGGCGATCGTCGCGACTGTCGGGTTACTGCTGCTGCGGGCAAACACGCCGCTGAGCGCGACCGACGAGCTGAACGCGCGCTCGGTCTACCCGTGGATCATCGTCGCGATCTGGGTGCTCTGCGGTATCGGCGCGCTCATGTCCTATCTGAAGGTGAGCACGACGAAGTACGTGCTCACGACCGAGCGGCTACGTGTTACGACCGGGATCCTGTCCACGATCACGCACGATCTCGAGCTTCGCCGGGTTCGGGACTCGGTCATCCTGCGTCCGTTCTGGGCTCGCGTTGCGGGGCTGGGCGACGTGCAGATCATGAGCGCCGACGCGAGCACGCCGCGTCTTACCCTCCGCGCCATTCGCGATCCGGATGGCGTGCAGACGAAGCTCCGCGCGATCGTGCAGGAGCAGTACCTGCGCTTCGGCGTCCGGCAAATGGAAGTCGACTGACGTCGGGCCGGCCGCTCGATTGCGCGTACCATCTGGTGGAGGGCTGCCATCGCGCGATTCCATACGGATCGGGCGGATGGAACGGATGGGGCGGATCGCTCCTCGCGAGGGAGAACTCCGCTCTCGATGACCAGAAGAAGGGGGAACTGCCGCCCGTGACGCCACGGTGCGCCGGCAGTTCCCCCATTCCCTTCGGCTTGTTGCGAGAAACGCGTCCCGGCGTTGGGAGCGATCTGCAGGATCCGCGCGATCCGTTCGATCCGTATCCCTCTGCACGGACACCTGCCTCGCCGAGCGGGTCGCCGCGCGGGAAAGGGTTCAGAGTCCTAACCGTCAGAAATCAGACTAGCGATCGCCGCGATGGCGACCATCCGCCGCTCATCGCCTGTCCCGCGGATGGTGACGTACCGCGCGCCTAACGCCTGAAGGGCCGTTTCGAACTGCTGGTGTATCTGCTCCCGCAAGTGCGGCCGGTCGCGGTGGGGGCCGGGAACCCACGGCACGTCGATGTCGCAGAGCAGGTACAGGTCCCCCAGGCGTTCGAGTGCTGCCTGCTCGATCCACGCCGGGCAGCTTCCGTAGTAGTGCCGGGCGTACACCACCGTACTCACGAGATCCTGGTCGAGAATCACGAGCCCGCGCGCGCGCGCGATGGCGTCGTCGGCGTGCGCGATGTGGCCGCGGGCAATGGGCTCGACATCGCTCGCGTCGAGCTCGCGGCCCGCGGCGTGCGCCTGGTCGCCGTGCGCGCGGGCGAATTCCGGCGCCCATGTCGTGTCGAAGTAGCGCGCGAGGTCGCGAGCCAGCGTCGTCTTGCCGGTGGATTCCGAGCCGGTGACAACTACCACAGCGATGCCAGCCGGCGCACCGAGACGGCTCGACGCTCGGCGGGTCACGACGTCGCGACCGTTGGCTCCCAGTCCGCGCTCGCGACCGCCCGTGACTTCCACGACCGCTTCCACTGCACGTACCCCATGACCGCGAGCACCAGGAACACGGCGTACAGCCCCATCGTGAGGTACAGCTTCTTGTAGAAGAACATGCCGACGTACACGACATCGACCGCCACCCACACGGCCCAGCTCTCGAGGATCTTCCGCGTCATCATCCACTGCGCCACGAGGCTCGTCGTCGTCGTGGCCGAGTCGATGTAGGGAAGCGACGCGTCGGTGAATCGCGCGAGCGCCGTGCCGAGCAGCAACGCCGACACGACACCGAGCACCGCCAGCCTGACGCCGAGCGATCGCGAGGCCCGCGAGACGTGGAGCTCGGTGCGGTTCTCGCCGCCGTACAGCCACTCGTACCACCCGTAGAGGGACAGCGCGAAGTACACGACCTGCAGTCCCATGTCCGCGTACAGCTTCGCCTCGTAAAACACGACGAAGTAGAGCGACACGTTCACGATCGCGGTCGGCCAGCTCCAGATGTTCTCGCGCGTGCTCAGGTACACGCTGATGATCCCCGTGATGACGGCGAGGATCTCGAGGCGGTTCGCGACGAGGAGGCCGAGGAGCGTATCGAGTGTCACGCGGGCGAAAACTAGCGGTCGCGTTGATGGAACGCGCCGCCCTCGGGCGGAGGTCAGCGCTGCGCGACGCCCGTCGCGGCCCCGTACAGGAGCAGTTCCGGGCTCGGCGCTCCGGCCGGTGGTAGCCGCTGCCACCCCGCGAAGCTCATGCCCGGCACTGGTGATTCGGCGATGATAGCCTGTGCGCCCGATCGGGTCATTCCGTCGAGCACCTTCGCCCGTTCCGCCTCATCCAGATGCCACAACCTCGGCGCCTCGGCGCGCGGCAACAGTGTCACGAAGCGCAGACCTCCGAGTCGAGCCCAATGCGCATCGTATGCGTCACCGATGAAGGCGATACGCGTTCCAGGGCCGATCCCTCGCGCGGCGAGTGCGGCAACGAAGCTCTCGCGCACCGACGCCGACCCGCGCCAGACGGCCGTGTCCACTTTCACCTGATGGAGGACGAGTGGCACTACGGCTACCGCGCCAACCGCGAAGCCGCGTCGCAGCCGGCGCGACAGGTTGTCTATCGCCCACGGGGGAACGAGCCCGGCGAACAGCGGGAGTGCGAATGGGGCCACGTAGCGGGTTTGCACGAGGATCAGCGCGTACATGGCACACGCGGCCAGCGCCGGGATGACGATGACCCAGGCCGGTTGCATGGCCGACCCCTCGCGGCGCGAGAGCCGTCCCGCGACCATCGATGCCAATCCACCCACCAGCAGAAAGCCGAAGACCTCGAGGTACACGCGTGCGTTCCTAACGAGAGCACGAGCGATCTGGAGTGGGTAAAGCGGCGCCGCGACATCGCGGTACCAGTAACCGGCGTCGTACCAGACGGGGAGCGTGCCGGGGAGCGGGGCGACGATGTCGTACACCGCCGGCCCGCCGTCGCGTGATGGGTCGAGCGTGGCGAGCGTGTGCGGCTCGCCATCGGACGGTGGAAGACTGACCGGCAAAGGGAACGCGGACGATATTGGCCCGGGCACACCCGCGATGAACCAGAGGTAGGACAGGCGACCGACCTCGCTGAACGTGGGTCTAATGCTCATCCGCGAGACGTAGCTCGCCTGGGGCGCCGCGATGATCAGGAACAGGCCGGTGGCGACCGCGATTTTCGCCGGCCACCCCGGAGACCGGCGACGTCGCAGCATGACGGCGAGCGTGACGATGACCGCGATCCCCACCGGCAGGAGTGCCGCCTTGGTGAGATAGCCCAGTCCGAGCAGCACGCCGAGCATCGCGATGCTCGTCCAGCCGGTGCGGTCGACGGCCATTCGGATGGAGACCCCGCTGACAGCCAGGACGATGGCGGCAACGAGCATGTCCGGAGTGAGGAGCCAGAGACGAATCCACCCGACCGTCACCACGGCGAACATGGCGTAGACGAGGACCAGCCACGCCGAGTCGTTAGGCGGAGCGCCGGGGTGCCGCTCGGTCGTGGCGAGCCGCATGGACCGGATGAAGAACTCGAGCGCCGCGAAGGCGGCGAGGAACGCGACGAAGTTGACGACCTGCGAGATCGCGAGCTCGCGGGCGGGCTGGGTTCCCCCGATGAAGCGCGCGACGGCGAGCAGCATTGGGTAGAACGGGCTCCAGTAGCCGCTCCCCGACGTCCAGTCGCCCGTGAGGTAGACGTCGCTCACGTCGAGGTAGGCGACGCCGTCGGGGTTCATGCCGTCGCGCCCGAGCCAGAGCGCGGCAGTGCCGAACGCCAGCACGAACACGCGCATGGCCGTGACGAGCGGGCGGCCGCGATTGGTCATGAGCGAGCACCGGCGCAAGTTCTCTGCCCGCGGGCGGCCACGAACGAACGGGCGCGGCTCCGGTTCGGAGCCGCGCCCGTTACAACCTCGAGGGAAGCGGCCGGGCGTATCGCCCGGCCGCAACTCCCCGATTCACATCAAGGCGTGATTTCGCCGAGCCGAACTGCGCCCTGGAACGTTGCGCCCTCGACCGGGTTCGGCTGGTTCACCCCGATGCCGGTGAAACCCGTGCCCGAGACAATCCATTCCGTGACCGCGCCTGTCTTGAGCCCCCAATCGTTGTTCCAGCCGGGTACGCCGCTGAAATCGGGGATCGTGAAGTCGTACGTCGTCGCGTTGGACAGGTAAGCCCCGGTGGCGGCGATCGTGACATTACGCGGCATACCGCTCTCCGCCTGGCTGAAGGTCACCGTGACGATCGAGTTGTACGCCGATGTCACGGACCCGGTTGCCCGGAGCCGCACATACGGCGTTGTTGACACGACGCTCACCGCCTGTGCGGGCAGCGGCGCGCCAAGCGTCACCGTGCGGTCGGTGGGATCCTTGAAGAAGATCGCGGCGATGCGCGCGTTATCCGCCGACTGCGGGAACGCCGTCGCGATCGCGACGTGCAGATCACCCGCCGCCTGCTGTGCCGTTGGAACTCCATAGTACGGGAACGGTCCCGCGCCGGGCTGGAAGAGGTTGGCGATGTCGGCGCCGGCAGTGCCATTCGCGGTGTAGAACGAGGTCAGCACGAATGCCAGATCGCCGCCGAGATTCCCCACCGAGATATTCGCCTGCGCCGGCGCGAATGCTTCGGCAGCATTGAAGTCGAGTACCGGCAGCGTCGAGTTGTTCGCCGCGTTGATACCGCGGCGGATGATCATCTTGTCCACCGTCGTCTGGAACGTCGTCTGGTTGACCGTGCCGCGGGTCGCGAACAGATCGAGCACGCCATCCGGCACATCCTCGAGCGTGAAGTTGTTCGCCTGACCGCCGGTGACCGTCGCGGGCGAGCCCCCGAGGTCGATGTTCGCAACCTGCCCCACGCCCACGTTTGCGACCGAGCCATTCACCGTCTTACCCGAACCGGGCAGACACTGGGACGTCCCCTGAGTGTTCAACTCCGCCTGCGTCCCGTAGAAAATCGACAGGTCGAACGCGTCGGCGAGCGAGCGGGCAGCGTACCGAGCGCCACGACGACTCGCGCGCGCCTCGGCCGCCTTGTTGCGCATGAGCAGCGTTGTCTCGATCGCCGCAGACATCTTCTTCGCGAACGTGTGTCGCGACGCGATCATCGCGTCCGAGGTTTGCGTGACGTACGCTACGCCGCCGCGGCCCGACGCGATGTTGAACTGGAACTTCGTACCGGTGGGGTTCACGGCACTCCAGGCACCGTCCCCGTCCTGCACGGCGAGCCAGATCGGCGTTTCGCCGGCGGTGCAGAACTCCCACGTCGTGTTGCCACTCCCGCCGCCCGTCGCCGTCACGTTGAGCGCGAGCGTCGCCGTCTGGTTCGCCACACCGGCCGACGTGCCCGTGATCGTGACGTTCGCCTGACCCACGGCCGCCGAGGCCGAGGCGGTCAGCGTGAGTGTCGACGTCGTGCCGTTGGTGCTCGCCGGATTGAACGCGGCCGTGACGCCGGTCGGCAAGCCCGTCGCCGCGAGCGCGACGTCACCCGCGAAGCCGCCCGTCCGCGTGATCGTGACAGTCGCATTCTGCGAGCCGCCCTGCTGCACGGTGGCCGAGGTCGGCGCGACCGAGAGCGTGAAACCCCCAGCCGCCGTCACCGAAAGGGTGAACGTGGCCGTCTTGTCTGCTTGACCATCGGCAGTCCCGGTCACGGTAATGGTGGCGTTGCCCGTCGCCGCACCCGCGGCAGCCGTGAGTGTCAGCGTGGACGCGTCACCGGTTGGGCTGGCCGGGTTGAAGGCGGCGGTGACACCGTTAGGCAGGCCGGTCGCGGCCAGCGTCACCGCGCCCGCGAAGCCACCGGTGCGCGTAATCGCGATGTTCGCCGTTCCGGTGCCGCCCTGCGCGACCGGCACGGTTGCCGGCGTCACGGCAAGCGTGTAGCTACCCGTGGGTGGCGCGGTCACGGTGAGAGTCAACGTCGCGGTCTTGTCGGTCTGTCCCGTCGCCGTGCCTCGGACGGTGATCGTCGAGTTGCCCGTCGCCGCGCCCGCGCCGACGGTCAGCGTCAATGTCGAGGTGTTGCCGGTCGCGCTCTGCGGATCGAAGGCCGCCGTGACTCCCGTGGGCAACCCTTCAGCCGTCAGCGCTACCGCGCCGGTGAACCCGTTGGTGCGCGTGATGTTCACCGTCACCGCCCCATTCGCGCCCTGCGCGATCGAGCGGGTCGTCGGATCCAGCGCAATCGCGAAGCTCGGCGCCGGCGCCGCTTCGACCGTCAAGGCAATCGTTTGCGTCTTGTCGGTGACCCCGTTCCCGGATGCTCGGACGGTCAGGTTCGCCGTCCCCGGAGCCGCGTTCGCCGCGGCAGCGATCGTGATCGTGCTCGTCGTCGAACCCGACGCAATGGACGCCGGCGACGCGGTCGCCGTGACGCCCGCCGGTGCGCCCTCGACAGAGATGTTCACCGCACCCGTGTAGCCGCCGGCTCGCGTCAGCGTCACGGTCGCGGTCTGATTCTGCCCGCCCTGTATGATGGTCAGCGCTGCCTGCGAGAGCGCGATGTCGATCGTCGGCGTCGGCTCTACCCCGTTGTCATCACCCCCGCTACATGCCGCCACAGCTGCCGCCGCAACCATGGCCGACATGAGTCTCTTTACCGCGAGCATCCCGAGACGCACGACCCCTCCTTATACGATGAAATGATTCAACGCGCCCATGGAGCAACCAGGCGCGAGTATGAACGGCGGCCAATGTAGCTTCCTCTCACCGCCGTGTAACCGGTCATTTAACCCATTCGGGTCGGTAAACCGGTGTTTGTGCCAGGACGCTCTAGCGGCGAGGAGGATTCAGCCGCGCAGGGGAAGAGCTGACGGTCGTCCCGTCGTCCAGCATCGAGGAGACTGACCACACGACATCGGGTCGGCCGCGCGCCAACGAATCGGCGACCACGAACGACGTGTCTCGGAGGGTCGTATCGAGGACGGCCTGCCCGCCGGTGAGAACCTCGAGACGGTAGGAGGTCGCACCGGTCACCGGCGCCCATGCGAGCCGCACGTCACCGCTCGCGGTCAGCGTCACGGGATGCGTGACCATCCCCCCACCACCGCGAAGCACCGGCCCGGACTCGGCGTCGCCCGCCACCATGTACAGGCGAACGCCCGCCACGAGGAGCAGCAGGGCAGCCATCGCCACCAGGCCGATCGACGGGGAGCGGAACCACACGCGCGGCTTCGGCATCCCCGCCGCAACCGCACCGGCCCGAACGAGATCCAGCTCTCGGCGACACCGATCGCAGGACATCACGTGATCCAGCGTGAACAGGCGATCCGCCTCGCTTCCCGTTCGCTCGACGAGTGCCAGCAGCGCTTCCGGCGCCGGGCACGACGCTCGGGTCCCCGGAGATCCGCTCCGTTGCGCCTCCGCGTATGCGAGACGAAGTCGTTCGTCTGTCAGCTTCATCTCTACTCTCCGCCGTCGATGCCCATGGCCTGCAATCGTTGGCGGAGGTCCGCCAACCCGCGGTACACGAGATTCCGCGCCTTCGGTTCGGTCCAGCCCATCAACTCCGCGATCTCCGTGGTCCCATACCCCGCCAGATACATCCGCACGACCGGCCGCCGCGACGCGGTGATCGACTTCAGCGCCTCCTCGATCCGCTCTCCGAGCTCCTGAAGCGCCGTGTCGCGATCGGGCGTCGGCGGCGCTCGGCGCGCGCTCACTTCCGCGTCATCGACCTCGTCCAGCGAATCACCACGAGCCGATCGGCGACGCCGGACGATGTCGATCGCTGCTGTTGTCGCCGCCCTGTATAGATAGGACGGCGTGACGCTGCCGATCCTCTCATCGGTGCCGAGTGCTCCCCAGAGTCGAACCCTTACTTCCTGGGTGAGCTCGTCGAGGTCGGCGGTCGGAAGCCGGTACCGGGCCCCAACCGTGCGCAGCACCCCCGAGTACCGGGACATAACCGACTCCAGAGCGAGCGACACGGAGTCGCCGCGCGTCACAGTCGACACGGCCGGGTGCGGGTAGGAGGGGTCACGAGAAGATGATGCCCCCGTCTACTAAAGGTCGCTAGCCGACGCCGGAAACTGTGGCATCGGCGCAGCGGGTAGGGCTGGAGGTCACCGTCCCCGGACGCCGTTCCAGCCATCTCTTCGGGTCATTGCGGGATCAACGTTCACTCGCGAGGCGCGATCCGCCCAACCCGTTCCATCCGTCCGATCCGTATCCTCCGCTCGGGATGGCAGCTGTTCAGCGGACCGGTACACGCGACCGCGGGGCCGGCCCGCGTGCTTTGCTGATAGCGGATAGCTGATAGCTGTTAGCTGATCCTCAGTGGTCTGTCGCCAGGGGCCGCGCCAGCGGGTCACCCCACAGGACCAGCGACGCCCAATCTCTGGGTGAGAGGCCCTCGCGCATCCCATCGAGCTTGGCACCGCGAAGCGCGGCGGCAGTCGATTCGCCGCGAGCGAGTCGCTCGTAGAAGCGCCGCATGAGTCGCCGCTGGGCCTCGTCCTCCACGGCCCATAACGTGGCTGCGACTCCACGCGCGCCGGCCTCGATGAGCGGTGCCACGAGCCCGCGCAGTCCCTCATCGCCCGTATGCCCTCCGCTCAGCGCCGTCGCACACGCCGAGAGGACGACGAGATCGGCGTCGAGCGATAGTGCGCTCAACTCTTCGGGCCGGAGGATGCCGTCCTCCCCACCCCCGGGCGCGAGGAGCAATGCCGTCCCCCGCAAGCCGGCAGGATCCACCACCGCGTGAGACGCGAAGTGCAGGATCCCGACGTCGCCGAGTGCCGCGCGCTTGAGCGACGACTCGCTCGCGTCGCGGCCGAGCCTAACGAGCGACCGCGACGGTGATGCCAGGCGGGCGACCTCGCGCGCCTCGGCGGCGGCGGCTCGCAGTGGAGGCAACGTGTCCCACCGGGCGACGCCGGATCGGCGCGGGCGCTCGGGGGCTCCGAACGCGAGGATACCGCGCGCCGGCGTCATTCCTCGGCCGCGAGCTTGCGAATCGGTAGCCAGTCCCCGCCGGCGGAGTGTCGCGTATACCGACGCGCTCGGCGCATACGACACCTCGAATCGCTCGATCACCTTTTGCCCGCCGGGAAGCTCGAGCACATCGAACGGGAGCGTGTGCAACGGCGCGCTCGGTACGATGACGAGGCGCGTTACCCCCGCGGGCAATGCTGACGTTACCGGCGCGACGAGAGTCGCGCCGAGTGCTCGCGCCTGCACGCCGATGTCGGCTTTCGCCTGCATCGCAAGAACGAGCCTGCGAACGGGATCCACGAGCGAGTCCGCCGGCGGAAGCACGCGTGTGGACGTGCCTTCACGCGTGATGACGATTGCGGTGGTCGGTTCGTGCCACGCGCCGGTGCTGAAGTGAACGACGGCGGTGGACTCCGGGAGCGCCGATCGCAATTCCGCGACGGTGATCGGCTCCGCGTACACGGTCGCGAGGGCGGCTTCGCGCGCCTGCGGGCGATCCGCCGCGGGCGTGCGCAACGCCTCGCGTCGTGCCATGCCATCCAGCAGCTCGCGTGCTTTCATCCGCTCGGCGAAGTCGAACGCGGCGTCGACCCGTCCGCCACGCGCGAGTGCGGCAACCACGGTGGCCACGCCGACATCGGGGTCGCCATCATCGCCCGCGATGCCTAACGCTGCGAGGCGCTGCTCGCGCGTCGATCGCGACGCGCGGTAGCGCTCGAACACGTCCATCGCCTCGCGAAGCTTGGCCTCGGCCGCGTCGAGCCGTCCGAGCAGCGCCTCGGCCTCCGCGCCGCGCGCCAGCTGCCGGTAGCTCGGCCGCTCGCCGCTGCGAGCGCTCTCCCGCTGTGACCGGTCGAGCGCCCGGCGCGCGTCGTCAGGCTTTCCGGTTCCCAGGGCGAGCAGTGCGTCGTAGTAGTCGAGATCGACCCACGCAGCGGAGCGCCCCCGCATGGTCGAATCACGTGCGAGCGCGAGCATCTCCGTGGCACGGGGCCAGTCGCGTCGCGCGATGGCGTAGCGCAGCCGATGCACGCGCGTGTCGAGCACCTGCGATGTGTTGCCCGATTCCACGAGCTCGGCTTCCGCGGCACGAAGGAGCGAGTCGGCTCCGGCCCAATCGCGAACCGCCCACCGGACCGACGCCTCGAGCTGGGTGGCCGTCGCTTTCCCCCAACGGTCGTGTGCCGAGTCGAACAGCGCACGGGATGCGGCGAGATGACGCCGCGCCTCGGACCAGTCGTTGAGCGCCATCTCGACCTGGCCGAGGTTCGTGCGCGTCCAGCCAAGCACGAGGGGGCCCGCGATGGGTCCAACCCCAAGCCCTGCCCGGAGATCACGCTCGGCCGCGCCGAGCTCACCGCGCGCGAGGAGCAAGTAGCCGCGCCATTGGAGCGACCCGGCGTAACCTGCGAGGTCACCCGCCTCGCGAAGGCGATCGACCGCGCGGCCGAACAGGACTTCGGCCGAGTCGGCGCGCCGAACGCGAAGCTGCTCGCGGCCGAGGATGTTGTAAACGAGTCCCTCGATGCGTGCCGCCCCCGTCCGCCGTGCAAGTCTCAGCGCGGATTCGGCGATTGGCCCGGCGCCCGGTGTACCGCGCGCGAGGACGAGCTGCGCCCGGAACGCGAGGACGAGCGCACGTCCGACGGAGTCTCGCGCCGAAAGCACGTTCGTGGCGCGGTCGAGCAGCGCGAGGCCGGAGTCGACTCCGTGCGTTCGACCACGAATGAGGGCGAGGCGTGCGAGTGCCGTACCTTGTGCGCTGCCGTCGCCCGCGGCGGCGGCTTCGTTGGCGGCGACCGTGAGAAGCGAATCCATTTCGCCGAACCGCCACTGTTGCGCGCGCGCGGTGGCGGTCTCGATCCGTGCCCACGCCGAGATGGCGTCCGGCCGCGTGCCGGGGCGAGCGATCAACGGTTGCGCGAACGAGTCGGCGGCGGGGTAGTCGTAAGCGAGACGGGCGAAGGTCGCGACGCCGAGGCGCGCGAGTCTGTTGCCCGGCTCGCGGCGAAGGCGTGTGATCCACTCCTGGCGCACAGTCGCCGCGCGGCCGGTGGAGATTGCGCGCTCGGCGGCGCGCACGACGGCGCCCGGCTGATCGGGGAGGGAAGCTGGTCGCTGGGCGGTGACCGCGCTGAGGATGACGATTCCCAGCGCCGGGGCGAGGACGGCGCACTGCATGCCGCTACTATGATAGCTGGGCGGCTCGCCCGCTACCCAGGCTCAACGCCCAAACGCTATCGACTTCGGACTAACAGATGCACGTCCCCGAACTCGTGCCAGAGGTAGCCTTCGCGAAGCGCGACGGCATAGGCCATTGCGAGTAACTCGCGCCCGGCGATCGCCTCGAGCATCGCGAGGTGGGAGGCGCGAGGCTCGTGGAACCCGGTCAGCAGGCCGTCAACCACGCGAACGCCGTCGCGGGGAGTGATGACGAGGTCGGTCCAGCCGGCGCCAGCGTGCACCGTACCGTCGGGTGAGGCGACAGTCTCGAGCGCGCGAACGACGGTCGTTCCCACCGCGATGACGCGTCCGCCGCGCTCTCGTGTGCGATTGACCGCAGTGGCGACGGCATCGCTCACGCGGTAGCGCTCGGGGTAGGGCGCTTCGCCGGTCTCGAGGCTCGCGACGCCGGTGTGCAGTACCAGTGAGACGACTGAAACGCCTTTCGCCTGGAGACGAGCGACGAGGTCCGTTGTGAAGGGGCGTCCGGCCGACGGCATCTCGGCGCTGCCTGGCTCGTCGGCGAAGACCGTCTGGTAATACGATAGCGGCCAGCGCTGCGACACGTACCCGTACCGGATAGGCGCGCCGTGTTCGGCGGCGTATTGCAGGACACCGTCCGGGCATTCGAGCCTGGCTGTCCAGAGGCGTACTTCGCCGTTGGGCAGCGAGCTCGGTCGCCCCCGCCAGACGAAGGGTGCGATCAGCGTGGCGCTTCCGCCGCCGCGTAAGCGGATCCGCTCGCCGGCCCCCGCGTCGAGCAGCGGCCTGGTTCCTTCAACGGTCGGACGCCGGAGCTCGATGATCCACAACGTGGGGTCGTCGGCGTGCGGCGCGGGCGACGAGAGGTGCACGCCAATCAACTCGGGGGCCGGCGTGTCGTCGATCCGGCACCCGTCCAGTGCGGCGTTGATCGTCGCGCTCGAGTTCACCACCACGAGGTCCCCGGCTCGGAGCAGTGCGGGCAGCTCCCGCATCGACGCGTGCCTAACGTCGGCGACCGTCGGGCCGGTGATGAGGAGCCGTACCTGGTCGCGGGCCAGCCCGCGTGCCTCTACCGGCTCGCGCGCGACGAGGCCCTGAGAAACCTCGAAGTCCAGCGCTTCCGGCGTCCCGTTGCCTGTGAGTAACGCCGCGGCCGCCATCACACCGCTCACGCCGCGGCGATTGCCGCCACCGTCGGTGGGAGGAGATCCGCCGCGACGTACCGGCCGCTCGGTAGATCGCCCTCGAGGAGGGAGATGAATGCGGGCACGCGCGTTTCAGGCAGCGGACGATCGCTGATGTCCTGGCCGGGGTACGCGGCCTGGTGCATGTCCGTGCGCATGTCGCCGGGGTCTACCCAGTAGACCTTCAGCTCCGGGTTCTCGACCGCGAGGACGGCGGAGAGCTGTTCGAGCGCGGCCTTGCTGGCGCCGTATCCGCCCCACCCGTCGTACGGAGTGATGCCAGCGTCGCTCGTGACGTTGACAATGCGAGCGCCCGGCTTGAGCTCGTCCCGAAGCTCCTGGAGCATGGCAAGAGGGGCGAGCACGTTGCCGAGGAACACCTCGACGAGCGTTTCCAGTGGGTAGTCCAGCAGCGCCGGTTGCGGCGAAGGCCCGAGCAGCCCTGCGTTGTTGACGACTGCATCCAGGCCGGCGTGGCCGCGCGCGAGCACGGCGAGCGACTCGCGATGGCCGGGTTCGATGACGTCACCGGCGAGCGCCGCGACATGCGTGATGGCGGCGAGCTCGTCGCGCACGGCACGAAGTCGTGCAGCGTCGCGGGCGGTGATGATGAGGTTCCAGCCGCGCCCCGCGAGGCCACGCGCGAGTGCGAGCCCGAGGCCGCGAGAGGCGCCGGTGATGAGCGCGGTACGTCCGGTATTGGTGGTCATGTTTCTCGCTTATGTCGAAGGCGGTCCTGGGCCTAACGATGGCCCGCCGCCCGCCCGAGTGGCATTGAATGAAAGTCCAGTGGGGACCTGCCCGTTGGTACAGGTAGGGTCGCGGCCGCCCCGCTGGCCGCCGGGGCTGCTGCCAGCTACGCTGAGCCACAGGGGCGATCATCCGGAGTCCTGGTACAGAGCATGCTCGGCTACACATCCTCGCTCTCGTGAGGAGGAGTCCATGGATCGCGCCAAGCCCGACCGTTCGGATGAGGCCACGCCGAAGCGTACGACAGAAGACGATCTCGATCGCGACGACATCGCGACGGATGACGTCGAGCCCAACCCGCCGCGCACCACGACCAAGCGCATGACGAGCCCGAAGTTCGGTTCTGCGGGCAGCGGCGGAGCGGAACTCGAGCCGGGGCCACCGAAGCCATAGCGCGGCGCAGCGCGCCGCGCCGCTATCAGCCATCAGCCATCAGCTCGGAACCCTCGGGATGCTTTCCACCGCGTGTGGAGGCATCTCGAGGGTTCTCGCTTGCTGTTAGCTGTTAGCTGTTAGCCGATAGCTGTCGGGTATTTTGCTTCTTCAGTATCGCGATCTGGCCCGTATGGTAAGCGTCATGCTGTGCGAGGCCGTGGAGCATCGCCCGGAAGCTGACCCCGGAACCTAACGGGGCATCGCGCGCGCTGCCGACGCGCTCGTCGAGCCGCTCTGGCGGGAAGGCGTGCAGCGTCGCGAGCAGTCGCTCGTGTGCTTCGTCCAGACTCCGCAACGTCAGCGCCCACGCGTCCGCTGTCGGCTCCGGGACCGGAGGCCAATCGCCCTCGTCAGGCAGTCGAGGATTTCCTTCGGCGAGACGACGAGCGACCTCGTTCGTCCACGCCCGCATGTGAAGGACGAGCTCCCAGATCCCGTGCGCGTCACCTCCAGGGCGCCGCGCCGCCGTTGCGGCGTCGATGTCCGCGAGCACGTGCTGCCGCGACGGCCCATGCCACGGGTCCCCGGCGTGACCATGTCGAAGCTCGTCGATCAGTCCATCGAGATCGGGCGTTCCCATGTCTCCTGAAACCCGTGGTGTACTCACGACAACTGGATGAGCCCAGCCTGTGCGGCGCGGGTAACGGCCTCGGTACGGTTTGACGCACCGAGCTTCGTGAACACCGAGCTGACGTGAAACTTCACCGTGCGTTCGGCGATGCCGAGCTGCGCTGCGATCTGCTTATTGCCCAACCCCCGGGCGAGGTGTTCCAGTACCACCCGCTCGCGTGGCGTCAGGCTCGGCGACGTTGGCGGCGTGGGTGACGCTGTGTCACTGCGAAGGCGGCGAAGCACAGCCGACGTCGCCACGGGCGCGAGCAGCGAGCCCCCTCCCGCGACCGCTCGCACCGCTGCGAACACCTCCGCGCGGGGCGCACCCTTGAGGAGATAGCCGGCCGCCCCTGCTTCCACGGCGGCGATGATGCGCTCGTCGGTATCGAACACCGTGAACACAATGGCCCGCGTTCGGCCGCCGGATCCTCGCAGCTGCTGCAGCACACCGACACCATCGAGCCGAGGCATCTCGAGGTCGAGCAGGAGGACGTCGGGATTCGTGGTCGCGACCAGACCGAGTGTCTCTTCACCGTTGGCGGCGGTGCCGACCACCTCGAGGTCGGGCTGTGTTTCGAGCATGGCGACGAGGCCCTCGCGTACCACTGGATGATCGTCGGCGATCGCGACACGGATCGGCGATGTCGTGCCCGTCACGCATCCTCCTGAGCGGCCGGCCCACGCTTGCCCTCGAGCGGTATGCGCACGGCGATCGTCGTCCCGACCCCGGCCGTACTCTCGACCACGAGCGTTCCGCCGACGAGGTGCGCGCGTTCGCGCATCCCGACGAGCCCGAAGCGCCCAGCGGGGATGGCACCCGAGTCGAATCCGGTGCCGTCGTCTTCGATGCGCAACGTTACGTGGTCGGAGCGGCGCGTCAGGCGGAGAGTCACTACGCGCGCGTTCGCGTGTCGAACGGCGTTCGCCACCGCCTGCTGGGCGATACGATACAAGCCGACCTCCACCGCCGGCGGCAACGCGGGGGCATCGACCTCGGTGTTCGCCACGACGGTGACCTCGGGGGTTGGCTGCGACGATTGTGCCTCACGCGCCATGTCCTCGAGCGCGTCGCGCAGCGTACGTCCGTCGAGCGGTCCCTCGCGCAGGTCCAGTACCGACCGGCGCGCTTGGGCGAGCGTCGACCGGGCGAGCGTCAGGGCCTCGTCGACCGCGGCGCCGAGTCGCTCATCGTTAGGCAGAACCGTGCCTCCGGGCGCGCTGGCGAGCGCGTCCGCGACCTCGAGCCGCATGGTGAGCGCCGCGAGCCCCTGCGCGAGCGTGTCGTGGATCTCACGCGCGAGACGGTTTCGCTCCTCGGCCGCCGCCGCGCGCGCATTGGCGGCCTCGAGACGGCTTCGCTCCACCGCGAGGCTCACGAGCGCGCCGGCCGTGGTCAGCAGGCTCAGCTCCGCGTCCGACAGCACGCGCCAGTCGCGGCTCGCCACATTGAGCATGCCGAGCCGCCGGTCGCCGACCGCCAGCGGTACGCTCGCGTGACACTGCAGTTGGCCCACATCGTCGGCCCGGTCGTCGTCGATGAGGATCGCGAGACGGCTGCACCAGACGACGTTCACGTTGGCGGCGCCGCGCATATCTCCCGCGCGGAACGTCTTCAGGCAATAACAGTCGCCGTGCATCGCGTTGGGGTGCTCGTGAAGCGCGGAAGGGAGTGCCCGAGCGGCGGCGAGTATGGGTTCGCCAGAGTCGTCGAGGAGCCAGACCCACCCCGTCTCGAGCCCGAGTACTTCCGCGACCGTCGTCAGCGCCGCCTGCAGCGAGTCTTCGAGCGTCGCCGGCCCACTCAGCGCCTGCGCGAGCGCAGTCAGCGTCGAGAGCTCAGCGCTGGCGCGTTTCGCCCGTCGCTTGCGCGGCGCAACCGGTGATGTTCGCTCGTCCGCGTTTCCAGGTAAGGTCACACCTCACCCTCGTCGTCCTGTCCGCGCGCCCGGCGCACGATGGAGCGAATGAAAGGCCCCTTCGCGTCCGTGTAGTTCTCCTTGTCCTGAAGGTACATCCCCGCCAGCTCGCGCTTGATCGTCTCATACTCGCGCGCGACGTCGGGATGCGCGCGAAGGTAGTCGCGAAAGAGAATATGCTCGCGCCAGAATTCGCTCGACCAGCTCACGAGGTGCACGTGATGCGTCCGCGGCGATCCACGCCGAAAGTAATTGCGTCCCGGGATGCCGTACGCGCCCTTGTGCTCGTAGCCGAGCTGGCGGAAGACAGCGACGTACGCGTCGCCTGACACGTGACCGGGGCGGCCGGCGAGAATGTCGATGACGGGCTTTGCCGCGAGCCCGGGTATCGCCGTGCTCCCGATGTGCTCGAGCCGGATCGGCAAGCCGGCACACGCGCGCTCGATTCGGTCCGCCTCGGCGGCGAACTCGAGGGGCCATATGCTGTCGTAAGGAACGAGGGTAATGATCGGGAATCGGGATCGGGAATCGGGAATCGAAACCCCGAAAACGAACCGCCCCTCGCGGCCATGTGCAAGGTTCGCACGGCGCGAGGGGCGGTTGTTCACCGAGAAGAATGATCCGGCCGTCGATTCCCGATTCCCGATTCCCGACGTCAGACCGGGAAGAGCATCTCCCGGTACTTCGGTAGTGGCCAGTATTCGTCGCCCACGATGAGCTCGAGTGCGTCGCAGGTCTCGCGGAGCGCCGCCATGGCGTCGGCGCCGTCGGAGGTGAGGAGCTTCCCGCACCCCTCGACGTCGTCGTGCTTGTGCTCCGCCGTGTGGATGACCTTCGCCAGGGTGACGCGATGCTCGCGAAGCTGCTCGATCAGCGAACCGACCTCGTTCGCCGCCGCCACCTGGGGGATCGACGTGATGCCGGCCGCCTTCGCCTTCGACGCCGCGTCGGCCAACATGCCGTGATACGAGTAGCACGCCGGCAGGATCATCGTGTCCACCATCTGACCGATGGTGTGAAACTCGATGAGCATGTCCTTGATGTAGCGTTCCATCTTCACGTGGTAGCGCGCGTCGATCTCGGGCTTCGTGAGGATGCCGAGCTTCGTCATCACCGCGCGCGACTGCTTCGTGGTGAGCTGTGCCAGCGCGTCGGGCGTGCGTCGCAGGTTGAGGAGCCCACGCTTCTCCGCCTCGCGCACCCACTCGTCGGAGTAGTTGTTCCCCTCGAAGCGAACGGCGGCCGTTTCCTTGAACGCCTCGCGCACGACCTTCATCACCGCGTCGTTCACGTTCTTCGTCTTCTTGAGCGTGTCGCGGAGCTGATCGGTCAGCTCACCGATCGCCTCGGCCACGGCCGCGTGGAGCAGCGTGATCGGGAACGCAATCGACTGCGACGATCCCACGGCGCGGAACTCGAACTTGTTCCCCGTGAACGCGAATGGTGACGTGCGGTTTCGGTCGGTGTTGTCCTTCTCGATCTCCGGCAGCTTCGCCACGCCCAGCTTGATGAGCTGCTGCTCGGCGCCCTTGCCGGCTTCCTTGCCCGCCGCGATGTCCTCGATGAGGTGCGTGAGCATGTTGCCCATGAAGACCGAGATGATCGCGGGTGGCGCTTCGTTCGCGCCGAGTCGGTGCTCGTTGCCGGACGTACCGATGCCGGCGCGCAGCAGTCCGGCGTGCTTGTGCACGCCCTTGAGCACGGCGGCGAGGAAGATGAGGAACCGAACGTTCTGGTGCGGCGTGCGCCCCGGCTTGAGCAGGTTCACGCCGTCGAGCGCGTTGTCGGCGGTGATGGCCATCGACCAGTTGCAGTGCTTGCCCGAGCCGTTGATGCCCGCGAACGGCTTCTCGTGCAACAGCGCCTGGAGGCCGTGACGCAGCGCGACCTTGCGCAGCGTCGCCATGACGAGCTGGTTGTGGTCGAACGCGAGGTCCGTCTCCTCGAACATCGGCGCCATCTCGAACTGGCAGGGTGCGACCTCGTTATGCCGCGTGACGATCGGGACGCCGAGCTTGTAGAGCTCGTGCTCGACCTCGGAGATGCACGCCTGGATGCGCTCGGGGATGCCGCCGAAGTAGTGATCCTCGAGCTGCTGGCCGCGCGGTGGCGGCGCGCCCACGAGCGTCCGGCCGCTCATGACGAGGTCGGGGCGGAGCGCGAAGTGGTTGCGGTCGATGAGGAAGTATTCCTGCTCGGGGCCGAGCGTCGTGTGGACGCGAATGACACCCGTGTCGCCTAACAACTCGAGCAGCGCCATGGCCTTCTCGGAGAGCACGTCGCTCGAGCGGAGGAGCGGCGTCTCCTCGTCGAGCGCCTCGCCGTTGTACCCGATGAAGACCGAGGGGATGCAGAGCGTCCTCGCGCCGCCACTTTCGACGATGAACACCGGGCTCGCCGGGTTCCACGCCGTGTAGCCGCGCGCTTCCCACGTGGCGCGGAGTCCGCCGGACGGGAAGCTCGACGCGTCAGGCTCGCTCTGAATGAGCTGCGACCCGGAGAACGTCTCGACCGGTTGCCGCTGATCGTCGAACGAGAGGAAGGCGTCGTGCTTCTCGGCCGTCAGCCCGGTCATGGGCTGGAACCAGTGGGTGAAGTGGGTCACCCCGCGCGAGATCGCCCACTCCTTGATGACCTGCGCCACCGTGGGCGCGATCTCGCCGTCGAGCTTTTGGCCGTGGCGAATGGAGTCGAGGAGCTTGCTGTAGACGTCCGTCGGCAGCTTCGAGCGCATCTGGCGCCAGCCGAAGGTATTGATGCCGAAGTAGTCGGACGTCGGACGTGGGGGCGATGTGCCGTTTTCGGAGACGGCCGGGTGGGGCAGTTTCAGGGCGGCTCGCGCCGCGATCGTCTGAATCGCGGCTTTGCGCGGGGTCGAACTGGTCGTGGGCATTCGGCAGAGGCTCCCGGCGGAGGATGTCCAACAGGTCGGTGTTTGGTTCCACAAACAAGTACTGCGGGCCTAACGTCGGAGGTGCACGATGGTGGCCCGCAGGTGTTCAGCAAAATGCGCATGAAATGCAAAAAACATCGCGCGAACGCCAGAAAATGTGGCGAATTCTGTACGATTGCGCAAGAAATCATGCGTTTGACGCACAATCGGTACTTCATGCCGCCGGTTCGGTCAGCATGGCCGGCCCAACCGAAAGGATGAGCTTGTCACGAGCCAGCAAAGCCACCCCGCAAAGGTCCCGCACCCAAGCGACTTTCGGGAAACTTTCGGGGTGTCCGCGAGTATCTTTAGGACGTGCCAACTACATGCGACGAATTGGCTTGGACTACACACACGGAGAAGGAATGGCACAGCCGCACATCGACTTCGACGCTGCGGGCGGCGTCGACCTGGACCGCCTCGAGCGGAGCCTCACACTCGACGGTCGCCGCGTCGGCAACGGCCGATACCACGTCGTCGGAGGCGATCACGACCACTGGGTAGACCTCTATACCATGTCCGTCCCGCGCTGCGACTGCGGGGACCACATCTGGCGCGAACGGATCTGCAAGCACATCCTCGCCGCCCTGCTTCGCGAGGGGAACGACACCGTCGTCCGCGCGCTCGGCTCGCTCTTCGAGCGCGTCAAGGCTGCGGCCTGACGCGGACCGATGCGGCGGCGCCACCACGGTCGCGTTAGGCTGCGTCGAGCATTCTTCCGGGGCCCGTGACGTTTGACACGGGCCCCGGGCGACAGTACGATGGGGTACCGCCAGCGTGGCGGTCGGCGATGGAGTTCGCCGTGAACCGCCGCAATGGCTGATGACTCCTACGCGTGACCATGCGCGTAGGAGTCTTTTTTTCGTACTCGGCTCATCGATACACCATGCGCCTCCTCTGGTATGTCGCCCTCGGCAGCGCCGTCGGCGGCGCGTCCCGCGTCGCGCTCTCGACGTTTCTCCACGAGCGCGCCAACACCCCGTTCCCCATCGGCACGCTCGTGGTCAACATCACGGGCTCGCTGGTGCTCGGCTTCATTCTCCGGTACACGCTCGACTCGCAGGCAGTCTCGCCGGAGATCCGCGCTCTGCTGACCGCGGGCTTCTGCGGCGGGTACACGACGTTCTCGACGTTCAGTTACGAGACCGTCAGGCTCGTCGAGGGCGGAGACTATCGGCGAGCGGGTCTCTACGTGGCCCTCAGCGTCGTGCTCGCCCTGGCAGCAACGTTCGCCGGGATGGTCGCCGCGAGCGAGCTGCTCGCGGCCCGCCGGTCAGCGTAGCCGTTCCCTGATGAACAACGGAGCGCCATGCACGGATTCAAGGGAGAGCGCACCCTCATGCGCATCCACGTCGGCGAGCGGGACAAGGACCCCAGATCGGGAAAGCCGCTCTACCAGGCGATAGTCGAGCTGCTGCGCGCTCGTCGGTACGCCGGAGCCACGGTGTTCCGGGCGATCATGGGCTTCGGCGCCAGCGCCCACGTGCGGACCGATCGCATCGAGGTCCTGTCGCTCGATCTGCCAATCGTCGTCGAATGCGTCGAGACGGAGGAGCGCATCGAGACGATTCTCCCCGAGCTCGATGAGATGATCGGCGGCGGGCTCATCACGCTGGAACGCGCGCGAGTCATCATGTATCGGCCGGGTGGCGAAGGACGGGATGCAGGGAGCATTCGGCGCTGACATGACGGTGGAAGAGCGCCTCACGTTGCTGACCCGCGCGCAAGGTCGGCGCGCGCCGCCGCCCGCGTGATCGTCGCTGCCAATCGCGAGGCGATGCGCGCTGCCGCGAAACCCATTACCGGCCTGCGACCACATGGCGCGGCACCGCTCGTGCGCTCGCTGACAGCATGCCGCCGCGATCAGGAACAGTGCCCGGCGGGCCCATGGCTACCAAGGGCACCAAACGAAGGTTCGACATCCACACGGTGCTGCGTCGCATCCGAGCCGCCGTTGCAGAGCATGCCGACGCCGCGATGTTCGAGCTCGCCGAGCGCGGCTTCAAGAGCGTGTTCCAGCAACTCGTCGCGTGCATCATCTCCATCCGTACCCGTGACGAGGTGAGTCTTCCAACGGCGATCAAGCTCCTGGAGGGCGCCGGGACACCGGAGGACGTCGCCGGGCTGTCAGTCACACAGATCGACGTGCTCATCCGGGCGAGCAGCTTTCACGAAGCGAAGGCGGTGCAGATCCGCGACATCGCGCGTCGCACGGTCGACGAGTTCGGCGGCGAGCTGCCTTGTGATTTCGAGGTGCTGACATCGTTCCGGGGCGTCGGGCCCAAGTGCGCGAACCTGACAATGGGCGTGGTGTGCGGGGCGGAGCGGATCAGCGTGGACATCCACGTGCACCGCGTGACGAACCGATGGGGCTACATCGCGGCCTCGACGCCTGAACGGACCATGCGCGCGCTCGAGGAAAAGCTGCCGCGGAAGTACTGGATCGAGATCAACCGCCTGCTCGTCCCGTTCGGCAAGCATGTCTGCACCGGACATCTGCCAAGGTGCTCGACGTGCCCGGTGCTCGAGTACTGCCAGCAGGTGGGCGTCACCGCGCATCGCTAGGTGCCGCCGGCGGATTCCGACGGCCGTTCGTCGGGTTCGCGCGGAAGCCGCGCGCACTGCGTGCTCGTCGTTACTATTGACGACCGGCTCACCCGGCGACATCGTTGCGTATGGCAACGATCGATGGCAGGGGCGGTGCGACCGGCGACGGTCCCGCCCTGTTGCGAGAGGTGGCGCGGCTTCACGTCCGCGCCCAGCGCGCGACCCTCGCCTGCGAAGGCGCGAGCGCGACCGCGTGCACCATCCTCACCGAGCTCGGTCGCGCGCCTGCGCTCACGCTCGCGCAGCTCGCGCGGCGCCTACGCCTCGACAAGGGGTGGACGAGCCGCGCCATCGACCAGCTCGTCGAGGGCGGGCTCGTGGCCAAGGGCGCGGGCGACGACCGGCGCACCATTGCGCTCTCCCTCACGCGCGCAGGGCGCGCCGAGCACCGTCGCATCGAGCGCGTGCTGAACGATCAGGTCGCGCGCGTCTTCGAGCGGCTGCCGGCCCCTCAGCGATCAGGAGTCGTACGTGCGATCGAGGCGCTCCACAACGCATACCTGGCCGAGCTGGCGGACGACGACTCGACCGCCGAGCGGGCCGCGTCCGCGGCGACGGCATGACTAACCGCGACGTCAGCGGCGCAACGGGGTCACTCGTCATAGTCGCCGCGGTGCCTGACGAGTGGGACGCGCTCGCCGAACTTCTCGCCGCGTCGTCGCTGCCGCTCGACGGGGCGCGCGAACACTTGCATGGGTTTGTAGTCGCGCGGCGCGGACAAGCGATCGTCGGATGCGCGGCTGTCGAACGCTACGGGAGTGCGGGGTTACTTCGATCGGTCGCCGTGGCTCGGGCGGAGCGCGGCAAGCGCACCGCGGCCGCGCTCGTCGAGCGGTGCATCGCTGATGCCCGCGCGGCCGGAATCAGTGAGCTCGTGCTGCTGACTACCACGGCACAGGACTACTTCCCGCGGTTCGGCTTCGAGGTCATCGAACGGGCTACGGTGCCGGACGCTCTCCACGAATCGGCAGAGTTCCGCGGTGCCTGTCCGGCGTCGGCAACGGTCATGCGGCTCGTGCTTGCCGGCTGATGCCGGTACGGACTTCAGGAATGCCCCACCTCGTACGGATCGCGCTGAAATCTCGTCCATCCGCGGGAAGCTCGAGTGGTGACACCTACGCAACGGACACGTTCCCGTTCAGCGTCCCCGCGATCCGCACGCTTCCGGAACTGCAGCTCGACACCGCGGTCACGTTCTTCGTGGGAGAGAACGGGACGGGTAAGTCCACGCTGCTCGAGGCGATCGCCATCGCCGCTGGGCTCCCGACAGTGGGCAGCGATGAGGTGGCATACGATCGCACGCTCGGTCCGCAGCGCGAGCTCGCACGCGAGCTCCGTCTCTCGTGGGCACCGAAGTCGAAACGCGGGTTCTATCTGCGCGCGGAGGATTTCTTCGGGTACCTCAAGCGTCAGGCACGCAACGAAGCACGCATGGCGCGCGAGAAGCTCGAGTTGTTCGGCGTGCGGCCCGAGGAGGTCGAGCACCGTGCGGTGTCAGGCGATCACGTCGACGAGCGCGGGGCCGAATCGTATCTGCCGCGATTCGACGCGAGATCGCACGGGGAGAGCTTTCTCGACCTGTTCAATGACCGGGTGTATCCCGGCGGGTTGTACCTCCTCGATGAGCCCGAAACGCCGCTGTCGCCGCAGCGCCAGATCGCGCTGCTCGGCCTGATCATCGACGCCGCGCGCGACGGAGCGCAGTTCATCATCGCGACCCACTCTCCGATTTTACTGGCGTGTCCAGGTGCACGCATCGTCAGCTTCGACACCGTCCCGGTGTCCGATGCCGAATACGAGGACCTCGAGCACGTGCGAGTCACTCGGGACTTCCTGACGGATCCGGAACGTTACCTGCGGCACTTCCGGTAACGAGCCCGCGACGCGTTAGCGTGCACTCACCGCTCCGTTCAGTCCTCGCCCTCGAGGCTCAGGTCACGCACGTGCAACTGGCGATCGATGGCATCTGGGAACGGGCCACGCGGGCCGCCGTCACGGGTCTGGATGTCGATGACGCGGTCGCTCGACTGGCTGCGCCCCTTCGTCCCCGCGGTGAATACGCGATCGAGGTGTTCGCGCGCGACGACCTCGGACACATCACCTTCTGCGGCCTTCGCTTCGAGGATGCTACAAGAACCGAAGCCGAGGGGCTGTTGCGTGAATTGTGGACGGTAGCGCGCCACGGCGCGCGACTCGGGGCAATCGTCGATTGGTTGACGGGGCGAACAGGGCAGGGACTCTTCGACACACCATGTAGTGCGGTCGAAGTCGGTGTCGTGGACGCGTGGCGCTCGTGCGGCGCGGTCTGCGTCTTTCCGGCGGAACGGTTCGGGTCCCCGCCCGAAAGCTCCGATACATTGATCACGGCTGCCAAGCGTATCGGCGCGCCGGTTGGGGCGGTCATCGCGGCGGAGTTCGCGAGCGCGACGGCTCGGACGCACTGGGTGGCGGTGGAGATCGCCCGGGTTGGCGTCGGCGATGTCGTCATGCCGCAGCCGCCCATTCATTCGGCGGCCGCGTTTCTCGCTGAGCTGCGTGGTAACGGCGCATCATAGACCGCGCATTGTCGGCATGTCATCGCCTCATTGCCAGGGGCCCGGTGTCGGTCGCATGATGACGCGGTCGCCAAATCCTCTCCACTTCGCCGGAGGCATTTCGCATGTCCTCGCCCGCCGCCACGCCGAAAGCCGCGTTCTACCGCTGGAGCGACGTCCCACACGAGCAGGTGACGGATCTGCTCGGCCGACGGCTCCTGACGGGAGAGCGCATCATGGTTGCGCAGGTCGAGCTCACGCGCGGGTGCATCGTGCCCCAGCATGCGCACGTCCATGAACAGGTGACGGTCATCCTCGACGGCTGCCTTCGCCTGAAGGTCGGCGACGACGGCGCGGAGTCTTACGACCTCCGCGGCGGCGAAGTGATCTGTCTGCCATCCAACGTGCCGCACGCCGCGGAGGCGCTGGAGGACACGCGCGTGCTCGACGTCTTCAGTCCGCCGCGCGAAGACTGGATCAACCGGACGGACGAGTACCTCCGCCGCTGACGTTAGGCGAGGCAGCGTGTTGCGGCGAGACTGAGAGTCGGTGCCCAGGGAGGTCGGTCGTCAGTTTGCAGTGTTCAGTCGAGCAGTCATCGGTGCCCAGTGATTCAGTCGTCAGTCCTCAGTTGCCTTACTCACAACTGGCGACTGTAGGGCTCACGACTGATGACTCCCGACTCGGAACTGCCGACTGAGAACTCGATCGGCTGTGTCGCAGACTCTCGACGATCAGCGCCCCGCCGTACCCACTCCACTCACCTCGGCGATGGCGGCACGAACGGCAGCCGCCGCGTCGATGAGCCCCGCGCCGAACTCGTTGTCGGGCCCCGGGGCACCGAGGTCGCGAGCCGTTGCTCGAAGGATCGCCGCCACGCGCCACGCCGGCAGACTCGGTGCGACGCTGAACATCAGGGCGGCGACGCCGGAGCCCTGCGGCCCGCTCAGCGAATTGCCGCGAACCGTCGCGTTCGGGTCGGCGTAGCCGCTCGGGTACGCCACGACCGGATAGCCTGCGCCCGGGAACGCCACCACATCGGGCTTGAGTATCCCGTTAGGCATCGGGAAATCGCCGTAGAGCACGACCGAGCTCCACTCCGCCGGCCCCATGCTGCTGAACGGCGCGAGCGTCATGGTGGAGTCGACGCCGCCGACCGAGATCACGCTCGGGGCGTCCTTCGGGCTCCAGTGCTGAACCGGGACGGGCCGATTCATGCGGAAGTTGCCGGCGCCACCGGCGAGCACGAGCCCGGCCGCGGTGGCGTGATCGGCCATCATCCGCCACAGCCCACGGTTGTTGCCGAGGTCGGGGAGGCTGAAGCTCATGTTCAGCACGTCGGCGCCGTGGTCGAGGACGTACTGAATGGCGAGCGGTGCCGTGATCGTCCCGTTGCCGCGAAGCGCCATGAGGCGAGCGCGCGGCGCGACGCCGGTCACGATCCCTTCAGCGCCGTCACCAACGATGATCGCTGACGTCACACTCCCGTGCTGCGACGGTCCGCCGGGGGTGAACGCGCCCACCTCGGCGTTCATCGCCACGAAGTCGAAACCGTAGACGTCGTCGACGTAGCCGTTGCCGTCATCATCGCGCCCATTCTGCGGGACCTCGCGCGAATTGATCCAGATGCTCTTCGTCAGGTCGGGGTGCAGGTAGTTCACGCCGTTGTCGAGCGAAGCGACGAGCACTCCCTCACCGGTGGCCTTGCTTTCCGTCCACGCTTTCGGCACGCGGAGCGAATCGAGATACCAGGCGATCCGCTTCCCCGTCGGGTCGAACGCCGGACGCGCCGTGGGGCGAAGCACGGCACGGAGCGTCCCGGTATCGCTCTGCGGGGCCGCCGGCTGTAGCGGCGCGGGGTAGATGAATCGAACCGCGTCCAATGCCGCCAGGCGACGAATCTCGTCAGGGCTCGCTGACGACGCGACCGCGTTGATGATCCAGAGGCGCGTGGACTTCCGGTCGCCTAACACGCCCAGAATCGCGGGCTGCTCCGTGTCCGCAATCCGCTTGAGATCGGCGATCACGCGCGGACGAAGCTGGCGCCGATCGGCGCGTGCGCTACGAACGGCGAACGAGTCGAGCCCGCCAATCGGCGCCAGGAGCTGAGTGCGTCCGAGGATCAGGACGTTCACGGTCTTCGCCGTGTCCATCGTCGCACGAACGCTCGGGTCGATGCGGTCCCCCGGGTCGGCGCTTGTCAGTGGCAGGCGGAACTGCGCCTCGAGCGTGTGTGCGCAAAGACAGAGGGCCAGTGCCGCGATCATACCGCGAAGCATCGTATGCATGCGAACGATCGGTTTTTCGTCAGGGGCAGCGACGGGGATCATGCGCGACCAGCGCGTGGTCAGGATGGCCGAGAGTTCGCCTTCCCTCTTGGATGATCTTGCTCCTGTCGCCGCGTGATGAGGTGCGGGCAGGACCATTCCCGGCGAGCGGCCCGGTGCCGTTTACGTACTCACCTGCTTTGGCGCCGGCGCCTCATGCTTGAGCACCTGTTTCGCGTTCTTCTTCGCGAACCGTTGTATCGCCTCGAGCGTCGCCATGCAGAATGCCGCCCAGGCGAGGCCGATGATGACGCCGGCAATCACGTCGGACGGGTAGTGAACGCCGAGGTACATTCGGCTGAAGCAGATGCTGGCGACGACGAATGCGGCGACCGCGAGCGTCGCGACCCGCGCCTTGTGCGTTTTCTGCAACCGCGCCGCGAGGTACGCGACAGTGATGAACACGACCGCCGAGCTCATCGCGTGGCCGGACGGAAACGATGAAGTCGACACGTGCGTGCCCCACTCGAACACCTGCGGTCGCGGACGGGCAAAGCCGATCTTCAGGATGCTGTTGAGCCCGATTCCGCCGGCGGTAGCGACCAACAGCAACAGCGCCGAATATCTGTGCTGCGTCAGCCAGAGAAAGAGTCCGGCAATGCCAACGATGCTCAGCACCACGATCCAGGTCCCGAGCATCGTTACCTCGATCATGAGGCGCTCGAGCCACTCCGTCTGGTTTTGCCCCATCCAGCGAAGGACCGCTTCGTCGAACGGCTGGGTGTAACCGTCCTGGACGAGTTCCGCGAGCTTCGCGAACGCGTACGTCCCTGTCACCGCGATGACAGCGCCGGCAACGAGAAGCACCCCGAGCGCGGTCGTGAACGAGTGCGCTCGTTTGTACGCGGCGCGTAGCCCCCGGTAGAGCACGTCCCACAGCACGCGAGTGGGCCCGCGGTCCTCGTGTCGGCGCTCGGCGACAGCCATGGGTCAGGATCGCCCTCGAGACGAGGACTCGAACCGGGTGCACACTGGTCGGAATGGCATGGACTCCCTCATTCATGCAGACCGCGTGCTCGCGGACCGATTACGAACGCGCTCTCAGTCGCTGGCCGGGCCGCCTCGCTCGCGGGACCACAGGATGTAGGAGTAGACGATCGGCAGAATGGCGCTGAGGGCGAGGCTTACGAATATGATGAGGAAGCGCCACGGGCTCGCGATGAATGCGCTCGCGGCAGTGAGGAATCCAGCGACGACCATCGAGTAGCCAGCGACTCGATTCGATCGCGTCCAGACAGTCTCGCTCGACAGCGTCCACGGCGTGCGGATGCCGAAGATGAAGTTCGATCGCGCCCGAGGCAGCAGGTTGCCGAGGATCATGAACAGGACGCCGACTCCGACCAGTGCCACGGTCGCGACGTTGATGGGCCACCCGAGGGCGCTGCCGAGCAACGCGACGTGGAGCAAGCTCATGAAGCCCATGGTGGCCGCCACCATGAGGTCGTAGCTGTCGCGGAACTTCGCGATGTTCGTGGCGCGTGGGTCGCGAGACGGGAGCCAGACGAGGAACACGAGCAGCGCGACCATCACGCACGGCATGAAGAACGCGCCCTCGAGGCGACTGCCGTACCGGTCGGCGTCACCGGAGAGGTCCCAGTGAACGGGCATGCGTTCGGGGAGCTGCGAATACACGGCGAGCGAGAACGCAACAGCCGCCGCGACGAAGAACACCGGCAGCCACTTACGCATTGGGCCTCCGAGCAGGCTTGGTCCAGTCGAGGAGATGTTCGATGACTTCGTGGAACACCGTCGTGTTGAGCTCGTAGCGAATGTTTTGTCCGTCGCGCTCCGTAAGGACGAGGTCGGAGTCGCGGAGGATACCGAGGTGCCTCGATACCGTCGCCCACGAGGACGGGAAGTGCTCTGCGATCTCGCCGGAGGTGAGAGGCCCGGCGCGCAGCAGCTTCAGGATCTCGCGTCGCGTCGGGTCGGCGAGCGCACGGAAGACATCGGTCACTGGGGCGGATCGAGACGGATCGGCATTCAGATAATTAGCCAAGTGTCTAATTAAGTATAGGCGGGGAGGCTGATGCCGGAAAGCGGAGGTCGGGGCGGTTCGTGCGGATCGGTCCCGGAGGTCGGGAGACGCCCGCGCGCAACAAGCCAAAGGGAGTTAGGGGAACTGATGGCGGCACAGGGTGGTGTCCCGAGCGGCTCTTCTCCTATCTCTTCTGGTCATTGCGAGATCAGCCCTCCTTCGCGGGGAGCGATCCGCCCCGATCCGTTCCATCCGCGTGATCCGCATACCCCTGTCGCATCTGTACGTCGCAGCGGTGTGGGCTTGCCTCCGAGTGGCGTCCCGGCCACTCGGACTGATCCGATGCCTCCCGCCAGGTTCTGAACGAGTCATGTTTGATCAGGATCCGAAATCCGTCAGCGGAGGGTGAAATGCAACTCGGGATGATCGGGCTCGGGAAGATGGGCGCGAACATGACTACGCGACTCATCCGTGGCGGGCACGAGGTGATCGCCTTCGATCGGAGCCCGGACGCCGTGAAGGCCAGCGTCGCGCAAGGCGCTCGCGGTGCCGGCTCGCTCGACGAGCTCGTGAAGCAGCTCGATGCCGCTCGCGCCGTGTGGGTCATGGTCCCGGCCGGCGACCCGACAGAAAACACGGTTCGCTCGCTCGCAGAGCTGCTCGCTCCCGGCGACACGATCATCGATGGCGGGAACAGCAATTATAAGGAGTCGATGCGTCGGGGCGCGATGGTTGCCGAGCGCAAGCTCGACTTCGTGGACGCCGGAACGAGCGGCGGCGTCTGGGGATTGACGGAAGGGTACAGTCTCATGGTTGGCGGACGGGCCGAGGCGGTCGAACGGCTTCGCCCCATCTTCGAGACGCTCGCTCCCGCGAAGGACAAGGGGTGGGGGCACGTTGGGCCGAGTGGTGCCGGGCACTTCACGAAGATGGTGCACAACGGGATCGAATACGGGATGATGCAGGCGTACGCCGAGGGGTTCTCGATCCTGAAGCACAAGGAGGAGTTCTCGCTGGACCTCGCCCAGATCGCCGAGCTGTGGCGGACCGGGAGCGTCGTGCGGTCGTGGCTCCTCGATCTCACGGCACGCGCGTTAGGCGAGGACCAGGACCTGTCGTCGATCGCCCCGTACGTCTCCGACTCGGGCGAGGGGCGCTGGACAGTGGCGGAGGCGATCGACCTCGACGTCGCGGCGCCGGTGATCACCCTCGCGCTGCTGCAGCGTCTCCGGTCGCGTGACGCGGAGTCGTTCTCGGATCGCCTGCTGGCGGCGCTCCGCAATCAGTTCGGTGGGCACGCGGTTCGGAAAGCCTAACGGGTGGATCCAGTGGGAACCGGGAACAGGGAACCGGGAACAGGAAGGGAGAATGGCGACCAAGGCAGCGACGCGCGCAAGCCGGCTCAAGGGCGCTCAGTCACGCGAGGAACGGAACGGACACCAGCGGCCGACGTACGGGCCGTGCACGTTCATCATCTTCGGCGGCACCGGAGATCTCGCGCGCCGGAAGATTCTCCCGGCGCTTTCGCGGCTGCGTCTGCAGGGACTCATCGGCGACGACTGCACCGTCCTCAGTGTCGCTCGCGATACCGGAATGGACGACGCGAAGTACCGCGACCTCGTGCGGGAGGCGATCGAGGACGACGGCATGTCGCCGGAGCAGATCGAGGAGTGGATCGACGCAACCGTGTTCTACCAGGGCATCGGCAAGAGCACGCCGGACGACTTTCGGGCGCTGGCCGCGCGCATCGAGCTGCTCGAGCGCGAGCGCAACCACCCCCCGAATCGCGTCTTCTATCTCGCGCTGCCGCCTAACGTCTTCCCGGCCACCATCGAGGCGCTCGCGACGGCGGGGCTCTCCCGAAACGTGACCGGCAGCGACAACGGCACGAAGTACTGGACCCGCCTCGTCATCGAGAAGCCGTTCGGGCGGGACCTCCAGTCGGCGGAACAGCTCAATCAGCTCATCCACCGGTGCTTCGACGAATCACAGGTGTACCGGATCGACCACTACCTCGGCAAGGAGACCGTCCAGAACCTGCTCATTTTCCGGTTCGCGAACTCGGTGTTCGAGTCGCTCTGGAACCGCGACCACGTCGAGAGCGTGCAGATCACGGTGGCCGAGGAACTCGGCATCGAGGGCCGGGCGTCGTACTATGAGCAGGCGGGCGCGGTACGCGACATTCTCCAGAACCATGGGACGCAGCTCGTCGCGCTCGTGGCGATGGAAGTCCCGGCGATGATGAACGCCGAGTTCATCCGCCAGGAGAAAGTGAAGGCGCTCCGGTCCATCCGCGCGATCACGCCGAAGAACGTCGTCCTCGGCCAGTATACCCGGGGCGAGATCAACGATCACTCGGTGCCCGGGTACCGGGAGGAGCCGGGCGTCGCGCCGACCTCGCGCACCGAGACGTTCGCCGCGGTGCGGCTGGAGATCGATAGCTGGCGCTGGCAGGGGGTGCCGTTCTTCCTGCGCACCGGCAAGCGACTCCGGAAGCGCGTGACGGAGATCGTGGTGAAGTTTCGCCGGCCGCCGGTGTGGATGTTCACGCCGCTCGGCTCCCCGGACGTGCATCGCAACACGCTGCGCCTAACGATTCAACCGGACGAGGGGTTCGCGCTCTACTTTCACGTGAAGGCGCCGGGGAAGCCGCTCAAGCTCGAGCGTCTGCCGCTGGACTTCTTCTATAAGGAGCGCTTCACCGAGCTCCCCGAGGCCTACCAGACGCTCCTGCTCGACGTCATCGAAGGCGACCAGACGCTGTTCGTCCACGCGAACGAGGTGGAGGCGGCGTGGCGGCTCTTCACACCAATTCTCGACAATACGCTCGCGGTCTCGTTCTACGCCGCCGGGTCGTGGGGGCCGAAGGAATCGGACGAGCTCCTGCAGCGCGCGGGGCAGCGATGGACGAACGAATTCCGGCGAGAATAGGTTGGTACCCGCCGCGCCGGTCGCACTCTCTGTCGGGAGACTCTGAAAAAAACAATGAACCGCAGAGGGCGCAGAGGGAGGACTGATCGGGACACTGGCCGGCGCGGCGGACCCGGGATGTGAGGGAACAACCTGATCGCGGCACGCTACCGACCCACGACGACCGAGTACCGACTACCGGCTATCGACTACCCATTATCGACTATTGACCCCTATGCGTGGCGTCCCGAGCGGCCGTTCCCCTCATTCCGTTCGTTGCGAGATGCGCTCGCCGGCCGAGTCGTTCCTCCGCGCTCGCTGCGTCCTCTGCGGTTCAGTGTTTTCGAGCGCGTCCCGATAGAGGGCCACCCCGATAGCCCAGATGCCAGCCCGGCCGGAAGATGCCGAACCCCGACGTCCGCACGTTCGCTGACCTCGCTTCCCTGAGCGAAGCCGCCGCCACGGAGCTCGTGGGAATCGCGCAGGCGAGCATCTCCGCTCGGGGGCGCTTCACGATCGCGCTCGCGGGCGGCAACACGCCGCGTCAGACGTACGAGCTGCTCGGCACCAGGTATCGAGACGCGATCGACTGGGCACGCACCGACGTGCTCTTCGGCGACGAACGGTTCGTGCCCCACAGCGACCCGCGGAGCAACTATAAGATGGCGGAGGACACGCTCCTCCGCCGCGTGCCGATCCCGGCGACGCACGTGTATCCGATCCCTACCGGCGCGGCGACAGTGGCAGAGGCCGCCGATCAGTACGAGGCGACACTGCGTCGCGTGCTTGTCGACTATACGACCGACATCGGCAGCGCCGATCCAGGTACGGGCGTGTCAGCAACCATTGACGTTGCTGTGCTCGGCGTTGGGCCGGACGGCCATACCGCGTCGCTCTTCCCGGGCTCGCCGGCGCTCGACGAGCGCCAACGGTGGACGCGTGGCGTGGACGCTCCCGCGGGCGTACAGCCCGCCGTCCCGCGCATCACAACGACCCTCCCGTTCCTCAATGGCGCGCGCGCGGTGTTCTTCCTCGTCGCCGGTGAAGACAAACGCCGCGTCGTGAGCGAGATTCTCCGCGGTGGCCCGGCGGCGCGGGCGTACCCCGCGGCGCTCATCGAGCCGCGCGGTCGAGTGCTCTGGCTCATCGAGCGGTCCGCGGCGCCCGCTGACGTCGTCTGATTCAACGCAGAACTCGAGCTCCCGGTACTCACGATGCTCTCGATCTCCCGCGCGCTCGGCGCGCTCACGGCACTCGCCGTCGCTGCCGGCCCGTCGCTCGCCCAGCTCCCATCCATGCGCCCGGATGTGGGCGGCATCGAAGGCGCCGTCACGTCGGACCACGTACTCGCATCGGCCGCGGGCATGGAGGTGTTGAAGCGCGGTGGGAACGCCGTGGACGCCGCAATCACCATGGCCGGTGTGCTCGCCGTCGTGCGACCGCACATGAACGGCGTCGGCGGCGACGCGTTCATCCTCATCCGGCCGGCGTCGACGGGTCAGATCCACGCGCTCAACGGGAGCGGACGCGCCGGCAGCAAGGCGACGCTCGCGTTCTTCCGCGAGAAGCAGCTCACGAGTGTCCCGAGCTCCGGCATTCTTTCCGTGTCGGTCCCCGGCGCCGTCCGCGCGTGGGCGGACGCGCTCGCGCGTCACGGGACGATCAGCCTGGCGCAGGCGCTGCAACCCGCGATCCGGTATGCGGAACGCGGCTTCCCGGTCTCGCCGCGCCTGGCGGCAGACATCAACGCCGCCAAGCGAAAGCTCTCGGCCGACTCTGTCCTCGCCCGCATCTTCCTGCCTAACGGGGAAGCACCCGCGGTCGGCACGTTGCTCGAGCAGCCCGAGCTCGCCCGCACGCTTCGCGCCATAGCATCCGGCGGCCCGAACACATTCTATCGCGGCACGCTCGCTCGGCGGATCGCGACGTTCGTCGAGCGCGAGGGCGGGCTCGTGACCGCCCAGGACCTCGCACGCCACCAGTCCACCTGGCAGCAGCCCATCTCGAGCACGTACCACGGGCATCACGTCGTCGCCTTCCCGCCTAACACGCAAGGGTTGACGCTGTTGCAGCAGCTCAACCTCGCCGAGCTCTCCGACCTGAAAACGATGGGGCGGAACTCGACGGACTACATCCACACGCTCGTGGAAGGTGCCAAGCTCGCGTACGCCGACCGCGACCAGCACGTCGCGGACCCGGCATTCTCCGAGGTGCCGGTGGAGCGCCTGATCTCGAAGGAGTATGCCGCGGACCTCGCGCGCCGGCTGCGCGACAAGCTCAAGGCGAATGACGCGTCGAGCGTGAACCGCGACGGCAACGGTGACACGGTGTTCCTGGGCGTCGTGGATCGGAACGGCAACGCGGTGTCGATGATCCAGAGCCTGTTCGCGTCGTTCGGGAGTGGGCGGATGGTGCCGGGGACGGGGATCACGCTGCACAATCGCGGCTCGCTCTACTCGCTCGACTCCACGCACGCCAACGTGGTTGCACCGGGGAAGCGCCCCTACCACACGCTCTGCCCGGCGATGGTGCTGCGCCCGGATCGATCGCTCATGATGGTGGTGGGCACGCCGGGTGGCGACGGTCAGCCGCAGACGCTCGTGCAGGTGATCACGAACGTCATGCAGTTCGGGATGACGCCGCAGCAGGCGGTCGAGGCGCCGCGCTGGCGGTGGTACGGACGCGACCGACTGGGCGTGGAGCCCGGCGTTTCGCCGGAGGTGCGGGACTCACTGACGACGCGCGGGCATCAGGTGGTGGTGCAGGAGCCGAGCGAGGAGTTCGGTGGCGCGCAGATGATTCTCGTGACGGCTTCGGGCGGTAGGGTGGCGGGGGCGGATCCGCGGCGGGAGGCATATGCTATTGCCTGGTAGGGAGGAGTAAAGGCGAAGGGCGAGGCGCGAACAGCGAAGCGCGAACGGCGAGTGCGAGAGGCGAAGTGCGAACGGCGAAGCGCGAAAGGCGGGCCGCGACTCCGCCCTTTGCACTCCGCCGTCCGCGCTTCGCCTCTCGCCCTTCGCCCTTCGCCCTTCGCCCTTCGCCCTTCGCCCTTCGCCCTTCGCCC
>DAINRQ010000049.1:0-3147 GCA_036741775.1 Gemmatimonadaceae bacterium
ATCGACGTCTCGCACTGCGGCGACCGCACGACGCTCGACGCGTTCGAGATCTCGAAGAAGCCGGTGCTCATCACGCACTCGAACGCGCGGGCGCTCGCGCCCGGCCATCCGCGCTGCAAGTCGGACGACGCGATCCGCGCCGTGGGCAAGGCGGGGAGCGTCATGGGTATTACAGGCGTCCGGATGTTCGTGAAGAACGACGAGCCGACGACGATCGAGCACGCGCTCGATCATTACGATCACGTCAGGAAGCTCATCGGCCCGGAGCACCTGGGCGTGGGGAGCGACATTGACCTCAACGGCTACGACGACATGCCGCCGGAGCTGAACAAGCAGCTCCGCGCGGGCTACAAGGGGAGCTACGGGTTCCGCGAGAAGATCGACATCGAGGGAATCGATCACCCGAAGCGAATGTTCGATCTCACCGAGGGACTCATCCGGCGGAAGTACAGCGACGCGGAGATCGAAGGAATACTCGGAGGAAATTTCATCCGAGTGTTGTCGGAGGTTTGGACGGCGTAAGGAGACAGGCAAAAGGCGCACGACCCCGTTTCAGGGTCGTGCGCCCTTGACGCGGTCACGCGACAGCGGTCGGCCGCGAGACGCCTAACGACGGGGCCAGGCCTGCCGGTTCTTCGATACCGACCCGGTCGATCAATGCCTCGAACCGCGGGTTGCCGCGAAGTGGTGCCCAGGCCGGCTCCACCGCCAGCGAGACCACCCAACAGTCTCGCGCCTCGAACGAGCGCTCGACACATGCCAGGGCGTCGTCGTAGCGCCCGAGCGCCAGGTACACGATTCCCAGCGTGAGCGGCGAGATCCACTCCTGCGCTGCCTTTTCCTCGAGCTCGCGGAGCAGGCGTTCCCCCTCCTCGTGGTCGCCGACGTTCGCGTGCGCCGCCGCCAGATTCGCCGTTGCCCACGCGTAAGACGCGCCGAGCTTCACGGCCTGACGGAGCGCGTCGAACGCCTCCTGATGCCTGCCGAGCGCGAGGAGACACCACCCCAGGGACCGATACCCTTCGGCGTACGCCGGATTGAGCGTGAGTACTCGGTTGGCGCACTCCACGGCTTCGGTGTACCGCTGGGCCGTGTACAGCGCGAACAGCTCGCTGTACGCCGCTGGGGCCGCGAGCGGGTCGAGCTGGATCGCGCGCCGCGCCCACTCCAGCGCCGTGTCCGGGTCGCCGCGAATCGCGTGATAAATCGTGAGCCACGTGTACGGCGTCACGTTGCTCGGATTGAGCGCCACCGCGCGCTCGAGCGACGCGCGCGCGCCAGCGAAGTCCCAGTCGTGGAACAGACTGATCGCGCCGAGCGCGGCGTGAACCTCCGGAAGCGAGTCGTCGATCGCGCGCGCGCGATCCGCGGCGACGCGCGCGAGCGGAAACGCCTCCGACGGCGGCATGGTCTCGAAGATCCCCGCCGCGATGAAGACGTCGGCCACGCCCGCATGAGCGAGCGCGAACTCAGGATCGAGCTCCATCGCCTGCTCGAACAGGTCGAGCGCCCGCTCGAAGCCCGCACCGGTCTGGTTCCACGAGAACCGGCCGCGCAGATAGAGCTTGTACGCCTCGAGGTTCTGCGTCCGCCGTGGCGCCAGCAGCGTATCGTGTCCCTTGAGTAGCGTCACCTTCAGGGTGTCCACGACCGCACCCGCGATCTTCTCCTCGATCTCGAAGACGTCATCGACCTCGCGGTCATAACGCTCGGACCAGAGCTGGAACCCGCTCGCGACGTCCACGAGCTGCACCGTCACTCGGAACCGGTTCCCGGACCGCCGGACGCTCCCCTCGAGGACCGACCGTACACCCAGCTGTTCACCCACGGCGCGAACATCCACGCTCGGCCCGCGAAACGCGAACGACGAGCTTCGGGCCGCGACGTGCATCGTACGCAGCCGCGCGAGCGCGTTCAGGATCTCCTCGGCAATGCCGTCAGCGAGGTAATCGTTGTCGGCGTTGCCGGTGAGGTTCACGAACGGCAGAACGGCGATGGACGGAAGTGCCGAGGCGACGGCGTTGGGGCCCGTGACCGGCGTCGTGCTGCTGCTCGACACGGCGGCCGCGGTCTCCGCGTCCAGCACCTCGACGATCTCGGCGGCGCTCGGGCGATCTTCGGCGGATTTCGCGAGACAGCGCATGACCAGCCTGGCGAGCGACGCCGAGAGGTCGGGCCGCCGGTCGGCGATCTCCGGTGGGGTCTTCGTGATGTGCGCGACGAGCAGCTCCTGCGCGGTCTTGCCCGCGAACGGCCGGCGTCCCGCGAACAGCTCGTACGCCATGACGCCTAACGCGTACAGGTCCACACGATGGTCGGCGTCCGGATCGGCCGTGGCCTGCTCGGGCGCCATGTAGGCGGGCGTGCCGACGGTCATGCCGCGCGTCGTGAGCTCGACGTCATCGGCGCTGCGCGCCGACGACACGGCCTTCGCCACGCCGAAGTCCGTGACGACGGCATACCCCGACGACAACAGCACGTTGTCCGGTTTGAGATCGCGATGGGCGACCCCATGCTCGTGCGCGTGCGCGGTTGCCGAAGCGACGTCGCGGAAGATGCGGACCGCCCGGCTGACGGGAATCAGCTGCCCGCTTCGCAGCCGCGAGCGCAACGACTCGCCGGCCACGAACGGCATCGTGTAATAAGGGACGTCGTCCATGACGCCGGTCGTGAGGACCGGGACAATGCAGGGATGTTGCAATCCCGCCGCGATCTGGATCTCGCGTCGGAACCGCTCGGCGTTCACTCTGCCGCCGAGGTCCGGCGGCAGGATCTTCACGACGATTCGCCGTGCGAGCGCCGCGTCGGCGACGAGATATACGCGCGACATGCCTCCGCCGCCGAGCTCACGCTCGATGGCGAACGAGGGACCGAGCGTTGTCTGCAGCCGTTGCGCGAGGGTCTCCGCCATACGCGTGTCTGCCGCCTTCGCAGAGTGAGCCTACGTACGCCCACGCGTGCCGGTCGCCGGCAACGAGCCCCTGACGCGACTGGACGCATGGGTGCCTTGGGATTGGGCCGATGGAACAATACTACCACCGGACTTTCCTCCGAACACCGCCACCCTGACCAGCCCTGCCGGCCCGAACAGAACCGGGCGGTCTGACCTTGGAGAGGGTTCGGGTCCCTTCCGCTCCGCCAGCGGGC
>DAINRQ010000049.1:3247-48238 GCA_036741775.1 Gemmatimonadaceae bacterium
ACGATCGCGTCCCCGGGGGGCAGTCCCCCGCGTTCAGTTCCGGCTCGTTGCGCGGCTCCGCACCGATGCAGAGCCGTCATCTGGCCGTTTCCGCGTCATTCGCGCCATCGCAGTTCCCCTCCTACTCCACTCCGCCTTCGAGAGGGGCTCGCCTGGCACGTCCGACCGTCAGGGGACTGTAGCGTCCTTCCACTCGTGCCCCACGCGCGCCATGACCGCGGCGTAGAGCTCGATGCCATCCCACAGGTTCTGGAGCCGCAGGTTCTCGTTCGCGGCGTGCTGGTTGTTGTCGTAGTTGGCGATGGGCAGGATCACCAGCGGCACGCCAAGGACCTGCTCGAACGTGGACGTCGGCAAGCTACCGCCGAGCGTCGGGATCGCGAGTGGCGGCGTGGCGGCGCCTGACGAGGCCGCGGCCACGAGCGCGCGCGAGAAGGGAATGTCCATCGGCGCCCGCGTCGCCGCGTAGCCCGCTTCCCACTCCGCGCGCACGATCCTCGGGTATCGCATGCGAAGCGCCGAGTCCGGCGTGTCGTTCACGATGTGATAGCCTCGAGACCGGAGGTGAGCCTCGACGAGCTCGCGGATGCGCTCGGGCCGCTGGCCGGCGACGAGGCGGAAATCGATCGAGGCGTGCGCCGTCGTTGGTATCGCGTTGGCGGCAAGCTCACGCACGCCGCCGACCCTGATCCCGCGCACGTTGAGCGCGGGCTGCATGATCCGCTCGGCGAGCAGCGCATTGTTCGCCTCGGTCGCGCCGAGCATCAGTGCGCGGCGGAGGGTCGAGTCGATTGCTGGGGCCGCGGCGAGCGCGCGACGTTCCGCTTCGGAGATCGGGCGAACGTCGTCGCTGAATCCGGCAATCGTTATGCGACCGTCGTCATCGCGCATGCTCGCAATGAGCGACGCCATGAGCACGGCCGGATTGGGTGCCCAGTTGCCGTAGTGACCACTGTGGAGCGCGCGTGCCGGCCCGTAGGTCGTGAGCTCGAGCCCCATGACGCCACGGACACCGAAGACGACCTGCTGTCGTCCGCTCTGATGCACCGGCCCGTCGCAGAAGATCCAGCCGTCGGCGCGCAGCAGATCGCGATGCGTCTCGAGCATGCGTCGCAGGTTCGACGATCCTGCTTCCTCCTCCCCCTCGAAGAAGAACTTGAGATTCACCGAGGGCGTGATGTTCGCCGCGCGCATGGCGTCGAGCGCGGCGAGCATCGCGATAATGGCGCCCTTGTCGTCGCTCGCGGACCGGGCGTAGATGCGTGATTCGCCGGTCATGCGCGAGCCGGTGGCTGGAATGGGGATGACTCGCCCGTTGGCATTCAGAGGTCCATCGCGGAGCACAGGCGACCAGGGCGAGCCAGTCCATTGCGACGTGTCCACCGGTTGCCCGTCGTAATGCGCGTAGAAGACGACGGTCCGCGTCGCGCCAGGGACCGCGAGCTCGCCGTAGACGGCGGGAGGGCCTGCGGCCTCGAGCGCTCGCGCCGAAACCCCACGACGCTGGAGCATCTGGATGAGCGCGGCAGCGTTCCTTCGGATGTTGACGCTGTCGGACGCGACATTCGGGATCGCGAGTAACGTGGCGAACTCCCTGGCAATCTCGGCCTCGTGGGATTCGCGGTACCGGCGCGCGGCGGCACGAACGTCGGCGCCGGAAGCCGCTGCTCGCGAGGGGCGCGGCACCGCCTGTGCCGCAATCGTACCGGGCCAGCTGGACGGTGCAAAGACGAGCGCGACAGCGGCCAGACGCGCGAGCTGAACACGACGACGGTACACGGTTCCTCCGAGAGCGTGCGTGGAGCCCTGGGACGAACCGATGTGCGTCTCGTCCCGTTTCGGATGTGACCTGGCGAACAGGCTGAGGGTAAGGCTACGTAATGATCTCGCGTTGCGCGACGGTCTGTCACGCCGGCCATCGTGTCACCGACGCGCCCCTGGGATCGAGGAGCGGACTATGACGCTGGCGTACGGGCTTCGCACGAGTCTTTCTTGCGCAGCGGCGCTGATCGCGATGACTCCGCTCGCCGCGCGAGAGGCGTCGGCCCAACGCCCGGGGATTGGCGAAGGTGCGCTCGACCTGGTTCTTCCGACCGGCGCTCGAGCAGTGGCCCTCGGGCAGGCGACGATGGCCCTCGACGGCACCACCGAGTCCGTATGGTGGAACCCCTCGGCGCTCGCCGGCATGCGTGGAACGTCCGCCGCCATTCATCACTCCCAGAGCATTGGTGGCACCGCAGATGCCGTCGCCGTGGTCGCGAATTCGCGGTCGCTCGGGTCGTTCGGGGTTTCGGCGAGCCTGCGCGATTTCGGAGCGACGACCGGCGCCGATGACTCGGGGACTGAGGGAGGGACGATCCTCCCACGCAGCCTGATCTACGCCGCCACGTACGCGGCATCGGTGGACAGGTTGAGCGTCGGGCTCAGCTACAAGCTCGTCCAGTGGCGCCTCGACTGCACAGGGCCATGCCCGGGGGAGACGGGTGTGCTCTCGTCGACGAGCGCACTCGACGCCGGCGCGCAATTCTCACTCGATCCCATACTGCCGGTGAGGATCGGCGCGAGTGTGCGGAACGTGGGGCTTCGCGTTCAGGTGCACGACGAGGAGCAGTCAGACCCGCTTCCGTCGCGACTTCAGGCAGGAATGGAGTGGCGCGTGAATGCCCTGAAAGCACTCGCGGCCGGCGCGGAGCTTCTCGTGAGCGCGGACATGGTGAGCGACATGCGACGAATCGACCCATCGCCGCGTGTCGGCGCGGAGCTCGGCTGGCAGCGACGACTTCATCTCCGTGGTGGCTACGCGTCGCGCGACGCCGGCTTCGGTGGGCCGTCGATAGGCGTCGGGTACGATACGGGCAACTTCGCCATCGATTTCGCGAGGCTGTTCGACGAGGTCTCATCCGCGACGGGGGCGGAGCCTACGTATCTGTCGGTGAGATATAGGTTTTAGCGGAGCAGCTAACGGCTAGCAGCTATCAGCTATCAGCAAAGCCAGAACCCTCGGGATGCCTCTCTCAAGTAGAGGGGCTTCCCGAGGGTTTATGCTTTGCTGATAGCTGCTAGCTGATAGCAGCTGTTAGCTGCTGCGCACGCACCCACTCGGACGTGACGCCGGCCGGCCTCCGAACAACGTCCGCCGGCCCCGAAAGCGGGGTGGCGATATGGCGAGCGCTTTCCTGTGGCTCGACGAGCGGTTCCTCTCGCGAGCGGCGTACCGCGGCCTCGAGGATCCACTCCCAGCCGGCCCGCTCGCGGAACTCGTCTTCTGTAGCGCCGAGGAGGGTCTCAACGGACCGCAGGACCTGCGCACCGGCTGCGCTGCGACGGGCCAGGAGGCGGCCCATGGATTCACGATGGACAGCGAGGTCTGCGAGACGGGCAACCTCTTGCCAGACACTTCCCGGCCACTTCCCTAGTGGTGGCACCACCGGGTCCGACCACGTCGTGCCGAGCATCGGGCGACTGCTCGGGGAGATGGCGCGACCGAATAACGTCGCGAGTGGCGCGCGAATGCCGGGGCAACGGACGCGGTCCGCAAGCCATTCCGCGAGCTCCATGGGCGCCGGCCGAGGTCGATCACGAACGGCTGCGAGAATGGACCCGGCACCTCCACCGCCCCCTTCCTTCAGGGAATCGACCGAGCACATGCGCGGCGATCGCGGAAGTCGTCGCCTCGCGTGCGACGATTCGACCAGCACGCAGACGGGGCACCACGGGGCGAGGGAGAACAACGACCGAAGCTCCTCACTCGTCGCAGGTCGCTCGGCCAGGTCTGCGAGGAGGATCGCACCGAGTGGGGGACGCCCTTCGCTGAGCCGCGCGACGTGCATGAAGGGCGGCGCGGTTACGTACAACGTCAGCCGGTTCATACCGGCCACTCTACGGGTCGTCACAAGGTCTGTCCACTCGGGGATCTACTAGGGTATAACGGAATTCGACGTCGGATTCCGACACATGCGACGTAGAGCTGTCGGCCTCGCCGCCGAGCTCACGCTACCCGTTTAGTAGAGACGGACAACCGCGTCGATTTTCTCCGCCAGACCGTGGCCGCGATGGCGTTGGGCTTCGCGTGCCGAGTGATGAGGGCCTAGTCGCGGCTCGCCAGCATGATCGCGTAGCGGAGCAGTCCCATCTCGCTCGAGATCCCGAGCGTCTTCCTGATCTGTGCGCGGTGAAACTCGATCGTACGCGGGCTCAGGCTCAGCGCTTCCGCGATCTGCGCGCTGCTTTTCCCCTGGCCAACCAGGTCGAGGATCTGTCGTTGGCGAGGCGTCAGTCGGTCGAGTGTCGGATCATCGAGTGCCGCGGCGTCGCGAAAGCTCCGCCGCGGAATCTTGGGCGATACGTACCGCTCACCGTTGAGGACATCGCGGACAGCGTTATTGAGTTCGTCGGCGGTTGCCCCCTTCGGAATGAACCCGTGCGCGCCAGCCTGCAGCGCGAGATCCGCGAGTGTCCGGTCGAGGTGCATGGTGACCACGAGGATGCGCAACGCGGGGAACGCCGTGACGAGCTCGGGGATCAGGTCGAGGCCGTTGCGATGCGGCATCGACAGGTCGAGGAGAAGCACGTCGGGTTGGAGTCGCTCCACTGCATCGTGCACTTCACGGCCGTCACCCACCGTCCCGACCACGGCATAGGTCGAGCGCAGGAGCTCACGGAGTCCCTGGCTCACCAGGGGGTGGTCGTCCGCGATGAGCACCGCGGCGCGTCGCTGAACAGAGGCCATGGCCGGCCCCTCAGGCCGGATGTCGAGGAATGGTGACACTCACGGTAGTGCCGATTCCCGGGCGTGACCAGACTTCGAGTCGGCCGTCCGCGAGGCGCGCGCGCTCTCCCATGCTGATCAATCCCAGCCCGCGTCCACGCGCCGAGTCGTCGGCGACGAACCCCTTTCCCTCGTCAATCACCCGCAGCGCGACGTTGGACGGCGAGATCGCAACGACCATGCGGCAGTGCGAGACGCCCGCGTGCTTGACGACGTTGCGCAGTGCTTCCTGCGCAATGCGGTAGATGAGCAAGGCGTGCTCGCGTGGTGGGGGTGCAGCGTCCCCACGCGACTCATCGGTGACATCGACTCGCACGCCCGACGCCCGACTCACGTCGACGGCGAGTGCCTGCAGCGCGGGGACGAGCCCGGCCTGATCGATCAGCGCCGGGTGCATCCGGTGCGCGACGCGGCGCAGCATGACGCCCAGATCCTCGATCTCCTCGCGGAGCGCCGAGAGCCGGTCCTGCGTATTGGCGGCCGGCGTTGCCGGCCATTCATCGAGCTCGTGGACCAGCATCGCGACGCGTTGCAGCGCGTCATCGTGGACCTCCCGCGCGACCCATGCGCGTTCTTCCTCGTGGGCGGCGAGCAGATTGTCGGCGAACGTTCGATGCACCCGGAGAAATCGCCGCTGGTAGATGATGAGCGCGGACGCGAACGCGGTGAGAATCACGAGCAGCGCCAGCGCCACCATTACGAAGAACCACCAGAGCGCGTTTGGGGAAGCGGACACACCATGCCTCGGGCGATCAGAGCGAGTGCGGCAATGTCGATCCAGGCGCTGACGACATACGCGAGTCGAGTCAGCTCGGTGTTGGTGCCGAGCATGATCGCGACGAAGGGCGCCAGGGCGACACGGATCGCGAAGAACATAGACGTGCCCAACGTGATCCAGAACCAGTCACGGCTCGTGACTCGCTCGGGCTCGGCGCTTGCGCGTCTCACGAGCGTGTAGAGCGACGCCGCCATGAGCACGAGCGCCTGGAAGGGTCGCGTGAACTGGTAGAACGCCGCACCCGATTCGACCGCCGGAATGATCGCCGCGAGCGCGAGAAGGTGGAGGGGGATGGCGACGCGAAACGCGAGGCGGGAGATCGGGTCCGTCTGCCAGAGCGACAACGTCCACAGCATGATCGTGCTGTGGAGTGGAACGACGATGTATTCGAGCCAGAGGTTGGGCGTGCCAGGGCCGCGCAGCCAGAACTGCGCGGCGTCGCTCGCGAGCATGGTGACGCACCACAGGACGACCCACTTACGGGGCGTCGGAAGCCTTGGCCCGTACCGCAGTGCCGCCAGCAGGGGAAGCGCCTGCGACAACGTGGCGGCATGCAGCACCCACGGGACGCCCCGCTGAACCACTCATTCCCTCAGGCTGCTCTTCTCGTCGCAGAATGGCGGGCAAGGGTAGTGCGTATCGATTAGCACGCCCGCTGTCATGTCGGCGTTGTTCGCATCGATGCCCACCATCACGATAGCCGGGGAACCGTCCGGATTGGTGCCGTAGTAGAAGCGGATGCCCGCGCAGTTCGGCTGCGCGAGAATTTCCTCGAATGCTTCGCGTGGGAAATGCCCGCCGCGTGATTCGAGCCCGCGCGGGCGCCTGGCCAGGAGCCCGCGTGCTTCGGCGGCGGTGATCCTATGGCGCCGAGGTTCGTTCGGTGGGCCGGGCGGGTTGGGTGGATTGGTCATGACGTCCTCCGACGAGGTTCACCCGCATGCATAGAAGCCGTGCGCGGGCTGGGGGACCGCGTGAACTCGACAACCATATCGACCAGTCCGCCCGCTGGATACTGGGGTTACCCCTAGGTCGACCGCGATTCAGCGGAGAAGTGCGCTCGAAGCATCGCAGAATGGCGGGCAGGGAAAGTAATCCGTGGCCAGCACGCCATCCGCCATGTCGCGTTCGTCGGCATCGATGCCGACGAAGACGAGCGTCATTGTTCCGTCGGGCTTGGTGCCGTAGTAAAACCGGAGGCCGCTGCAGCCGGGTTGCGCGAGGATTCGATCGATGACTTCTCGCGGGAAGTGGCCGCCGCGCTCGGGCAGGTTGGCGGGGCGTCGCCGCAGGAAGAGCACGGCTTCATCGCGGGAAACGAGGTGACGTTTGGCGAAGCGGATGGTGGACATGTGTTCTCCGTGACGGTTCGCTCCAGCGCCGGCGCGATACGCGCGGCCGACGACGCGGTCGTGCCGGCCACAGCCACACTAGCGCTGGCCGACGCGCCTGAACACTCGGAGAACCCCTAGTCTCGACCATGTTTGACAACCTCGTGGCAGGCGCAGGGGTTGCAAGCACGGGTCCCGGTTTGCAGGTTGCCGCGCCGAAATCAGGGGACCGGGGACGAACGACGCAACGTAAACCGGCGCTCGTGACGCACCTGTCGCGAGAAATTCCCGCGGCACACGCACAGGTAAGGAACGGACCTCGTGGGACTACCGTCGTGCATGCGATCGGGGATCGCTTCGGGCGCTCGACTCGCGCTGGTGACGTCGGTCGCCATCGCGCCCCTTCGTGGACAGCAGCCGAGTGGGCAGCCGCCATCGCCGACGCTACCGACCGTGGAGGTCACCGTCACGCGGGAGGCGGCTCGACCGGCGCTCGAGCTCCCGTACGCGCTCTCGCGCGTCGCGCCGGACAGCGTCCGTCCCGGACTCCGCCACCTCTCGTTCGATGAGATGCTGCTGGCGCTCCCGGGGGTCACGGTGGCGAACCGGAACAACCCTACGCAGGACCCACGCATCTCGATACGTGGGTTCGGCGCACGATCGGCGTTCGGCGTTCGCGGTGTGCGCGTGGTGCGCGACGGCGTTCCGCTGACGCTTCCTGACGGTCAAACGCCCATCGACTACCTCGACCTCGAGTCGGTCGGGCGCATCGAAGTAATTCGCGGCAGCGCCAGCTCGCTGTACGGGAACGCGGCGGGTGGTGTGGTGGAGGTGAAGACGGTCGATCCGCCCGCGGACCCGATTGCCGGCCGAGTTGCGGGGTACGGTGGCTCGGACGGGCTCGCGCGATGGTCGATGGCCGTCGGCGGAACATCGGGTGCCCTTCGTTACCAGGGCGATCTCTCGCGGACGGAGCAAGATGGTTTCCGGCGGCACGCGAATCAGCAGTCCACGACGGGCACGGGTCGCGTCATGCTCGTGGGCGCGTCGGGGGACGTCGCGCTCACGTTCACCGGCTACGATAGCCCGATCGCGCGGAACCCGGGGGCGCTGACAGCGACGGAAATGGCCACCGACCCTCGAGCTGCGGATCCGAATCAGATCCGGAAAGGGGCGCGGAAGGCGGTCGAGCAATCGCAGCTCGGGCTTTCGGCGAACCGGCGGACGACCGGGGGCGCGGAGCTTTCGGGAGTGATCCACGTCGGGTGGCGGACGCTGGACAATCCGCTCACCTTCGCGATCGTCGACGTGGACCGGATGACCTCGGGTGCAGCGGCGCGGTTCACGATGCCGGTGCGGCTGTTCGGTCTCGATCACCGCGTGAGCGCGGGCGTGGACGTGCAACTTCAGGACGACGACCGTCGCAACTTCGCCAATTGCAACTTCGATCCACCGCTCGCCGCGCCCACGGCGGCGTGCCCTGCGCTCGCCGTCGAGCGCGGAGTGGTGCAGGTGGACCAGCGGGAGCGGGTGTCGGGCGTTGGACCGTTCGTGCGCGACGAGATTGCGATCGCGAACCGGTACTTCCTCACGATAGGCGCTCGCGCGGACCGGATCCGGTTTCGCGTCGATGACAACCTGATCGGCGGTACGAACCCCGACGACTCGGGCGAGCGAACGCTCCGGGCGGTGAGCCCCATGGTGGGGTTCGTGGCGCGCATCGGGCTCCTGCACTCGGCGTACGCGAACGTCTCCACGGCGTTCGAGACGCCGACAGCGACGGAACTGGCGAACAAGCCCGACGGGTCGGCGGGAATCAACCCGACGCTCGATCCGCAGTACGCGACGACGGTCGAAGCCGGTGTGAAGGGCGTCGTCCTGAGCCGGGTGCGCTACGACGCGTCGGTGTTCGCGACTCGGGTGCGAGACGAGCTCATCCCGTTCGAGGTGCCTGGCGGCGCCGGGCGTCGTTACTTCCGCAACGCCGGCACGACTCGCCGGCGTGGCGGCGAGCTGGGCCTCGCGGCATCGTTAGGTCGGGCGACGTTAGGCGCGTCGTACAGCTACTCGGACTTCACCTTCCGCGAGTACGTCGTGGGCGCGAACGACTTCAGCGGCAACACCATTCCGGGCGTGCCGAACCAGCAGTTCCAGGGCTACGCGACCTGGACGGTGCGTGGTTGGTCGGCGACGCTCGAGGGAATCACGGCAGGCAGCGCGTTCCTCGATGACGCGAACTCGGCCCGGTCGAGCGGCTACGAGGTCATCAACGCGCGCGTGACGGGGCACATCCCGATCGGCCGGGTGTCTCTCGTGCCCGTCGTCGCGCTGTCGAACCTGTTCGACCGCACGTACGCGGGGTCCATCGTCACGAACGCCGCCGCGGGTCGCTACTACGAGCCGGCGCCGGGGCGCACGATCTACGCCGGGTTGTCGATCGGGGCGGGGCGTTAGGCGACCGGGAACCGGAAACAGCAACCAGCGCTGGTGGCTGTTAGCTGGTGCTGGTAGCTGCAGGGTGAACGGCCCGCGCTTGGTAGGTCCAGCGCGCCCGGGCCGGTCGGAACGGCGATGACGCGGATGACGCGGAAACGGCCGGATGCATTTTTGGCGTGTCACGCGCTCTCCGTCCGCCGTTCGCACTTCGCCGTTCGCACTTCGCCGTTCGCACTTCGCCGTTCGCACTTCGCCCTCTATTTCTTCTTGAGCTCCACGTCCCCGTTCCCCGTGCTGATCGTGATGCGCCGGCCGCCTCGGCCAATCGTTGCACGCACACGCCGTGGGTCGATCCGTCCGCGGATGGTGAGTGGGAAGTCACTGACGAATCGTCCCGAGCCGGTCGTCGCCACGAGCTCGCCGTTGAAGTTCTCCGGCACCGTCACCGTCACCGTGCCGTTCCCACTCGAGAACTCCATGTCTTCGGGCACGTCCTCAATGGCGTCCATCGAAACCTCCACATCGCCATTGCCGCTCGACGCACTCACCGGCCCGCGTGTGGTCGCGACCACCACATCGCCGTTCCCGCTCGAGGCGCGTACCGGACCAGCGGCGCGGGTCACGCTCACCTCACCGTTTCCGCTCGCCGCATTCACCGGACCGCCGCTCGTGGATACGCTCACCTTCCCGTTGCCGCTCGCCGCGCGGACTTCTGCCGAGACACCATCCACCCGCACGTCACCATTCCCGGACTGCGCGGCGACCTTCACACCGCGCGGCACGCGCACGGTGAAGTTCACCCGCCGATCGTTGCGATCATTCCGCGAGCGACCGCGGTATCGAATGCCGTCGTCATTGCAATCGACCTCGTCGTCGATGATCGCGCAGATGATGATGCCGTCACTCATCCGCCGGATCTCGAACGCGATGTCCTCGGGTCGGCCGCGACGCAGCACCTTCTCGCCAATGACTTCCGCCGCGTCTCCAGTCGCCTGGGTCACCTCGATGCGGCCGTTGATGCCGTAGACGCGGAGCCACTGGCCAGACGGGATGCGCTCGGACCAGGTGAAGCGCGATCCCTCGCGCCCTTGTAACTCCTGTCCGGCGACCGGCGGTGCGAGCAGGCTCACGAGGAAAAACGGGACGGCAATACGGCGAATCATCCGGAACGGCTCCGTGGGGTTGGCTACCGAATAGGACAGGCAGACTCAGGGAAGGGTTTGTGGCCCGTTCTCGCTCCGAACTACGCCGTTCAACCAGATTCCCGCGTGCAAGAATCGGGTTGCGGGATTGCCTAAGTTTCTCCGAACGCGGGTAGCTCTCCAAGGGGCCAATGACAGGAGCCGTCGTGGACACAGTGCAGGAGCAGTTCGCTAGCGGGCCGCCGGTTGACGGTCATCGCGACGCGCCGCTGGAGTTGAGCGCCGACGCCTTTCGCGCGGCGGGCCACGCGTTGGTCGATCGCGTCGCCGATTTCCTGGCGTCCCTCCCGGAACGCCCGGTGACCCCGCACACGACGCCGAGCGCGATCCGCGCGCGACTGGGTGACGGCCGGCTTCCCGAGTCTGGAGAGGACGCGGCGGCCCTGCTCGAGCGGGCGGCGTCGCTCCTGTTCGACAACTCCACGTTCAACGGACACCCACGGTTCTTCGGGTACATCACGTCGTCCCCGGCTCCGATTGGCATCCTCGGTGACATGCTCGCCGCGGCGGTCAATCCGAACGTCGGTGCGTGGTCGCTTTCCCCCGCAGCGACGGAGATCGAGCGTCAGACGATCAGGTGGGTGGCGGAGTTCATCGGGTTCCCGGCGTCCTGCGGGGGGCTGTTCGTCAGCGGCGGCAATATGGCGAACACGGTGTGCTTCCTCGCCGCGCGTGTCGCGTACGCGAAGCGTGCGGGGTGGGATCTGCGGGCGAAGGGGCTTGGCGGTGACGCGGCAAAGCTCGCGGTCTACGTGTCTGGCGAAACGCACACCTGGATCCAGAAGGCGGCCGATCTGTCCGGGCTCGGCACCGACGCGATCCGATGGATCGAGGTGGACTCGGCGCAGCGAATGCGGACGGACAAGCTGCGCGAGCGCATCGATGCGGATCGCCGTGCGGGGTGCCGTCCGTTCCTCGTCGTGGGAACGGCGGGTTCAGTAGCGACCGGTGCGGTGGACCCGTTGCCCGAGATCGCGGCGCTGTGCCGCGAACAGGGACTGTGGTTTCACGTGGACGGCGCGTACGGCGCCCCGGCGGCGCGCGTACCCGGTGCGCCGCCCGACCTCGCCGCGTTAGGCGACGCCGATTCTGTCGCCGTCGATCCGCACAAGTGGCTCTACGCCCCGCTCGAGGCTGCGTGCGTGCTCGTGCGTGAGCCGGCATCGCTGCTCGAGGCGTTCTCGTATCGCCCATCGTACTACCACTTCCACGGCCTCGCCGAAGATCCGCCCATCAACTTCTTCGAGTGGGGACCGCAGAATTCGCGCGGGTTCCGCGCGCTCAAGGTGTGGCTCGCGTTTCGCCACATCGGCCGAGCGGGCCACTTGAAGATGATTGCCGACGACATCGCGCTGGCCCGCCGCATGTTCGATCGCGTGAGGGCGCACCCCGAGCTCGAGGCCGTGACGCACGGCCTGAGCATCACCACGTTCCGCTACGTGCCCGCCGACCTCGTCGCGTCGGTTTCCGCGGCCGATCGAAGCACGTACCTCAACGAGCTGAACACCGATCTGCTCACGCGGCTGCAGGAGAGCGGGGCGGTCTACTTCTCGAACGCCGTGATCGACGACCAGTTTCTGTTGCGTGCGTGTATCGTGAACTTTCGCACCACAGGCGCCGATGTCGACGCCATTCCCGACGTCGTCGCGCGGGAAGGCAGACTCCTCCACGCATCGAAGCGAGCGCGCTGAACGACTGGCCCCACCGGCGTGCTGGCAGCAGCTCAGCCCCTCCAGATGTCCGGTATGACGCCCGGTTTGCACAGGTGCAGGTGAACGGCAGGTGAGCAAGAAGAAGGTCACGCGACTCACCACCGGTGGAATGGGGAACTCGAACCCGTCGTACTCGCCCGATGGCAACAACATGGTCTTCACGACCACGCGCGACGGGAACTACGATGCGTACCTTTCCTATCTGGCCAGCGGCGGGCCCGGGCTTCGCTACCGGGCGATCGGGAACACCAACGTGACCGGGCCCGTGCCGGGTGGATACTCCATCTTCAGCGTCAGCTGGGGCATGTAGGCAGACCTCAGCGCAGCTGGAGACGGACCCAGGCCGTGCATGTCGCCGCGGAAGGCGGCATGCGCGTCCTCGCTGTTGGAGATCCGCCGCAGCGTGAACGTCCCTCGCGCACCACCGGGGTCGGACACATAGCGCCATCGCCCGACGATGGTGTCACCGCGAAACACCCCATCCAGCTCGACTGTGCCGTGACTCACCGCTGGGTTCAGCACGGCACGCATCGAGTCATTCGCTACCGACCAGCCGAGCGCATCGCGCGTAGACAACCTGAAGCCGAAGCGGTCGAACTCGACCTCGAATGTCCCGGGGTGCACGGAGCGTGAGCTCATCACGGAAGACGGCGCATCGCTGACTGCCTGAAAGTTCATGCGGGCGGTAGTAGAGCGTGCCGACGCGCGCGCCGGAAGGCGCCACGCTGAATCGAGACGGATGACACCCTCCCACGTCCCTGTGAGCTTGCGCGCACTCTGATCCGTTCCGGTGGTCGTGTCGCGTGTCGTGGTGTCACGTGCGGTACCGGACCGCGGTAGGGCCTGGCCCGCGCTAGGTGCGGTCGAGGCCGGGATGCCCAGGATAAGCAGAATCGTCGTCAGGCGGAAAGGTCGAGTAGTCATCACCACCGGACTCTACGCAAAGGCCAGGCTACTGGCCGTCGACGGTCGATGCCTTTACAGGAGGATCAGCCCGAGTCGTACGCCGATGGCGACGGCTTCGGCGCGCGAGTACGCATCGAGCTTTGCGAGAATCGCCGCGACATGCGTTTTCACGGTGTGCTCGGAGATAGCAAGCCGGGCCGCTATGTTCTTGTTTGCCAGCCCTTCGGCGAGCATGCCTAACACTTCGAGCTCGCGTCGGGTCAGCGGCTGAGCCGTATTGCCGGGGGTGCGTGTCGCAGCCGCGGATCGATTGGCGGAGACGAGCGCTGCGGCAACTTCCGCGGGGAGTGTGACGAGCCCGGCCGCGGCTGCCTCGACAGCTGTAACGATCTCTGCTGGGGTCGCATCTCGAGCAACGATGCCTCGCACGCCCGCGCGGAGTGCCTCACTGACCCAGGCACCAGACGTGTCGTTCGCGACCACCACCATCGCCGGCGCCCGCGACGCGGCGTCGGGGGACAGCGTCAGCCGCGACAGGGCGGCGGGCGACACCGAATTCGCATCCTCGGCGTCGGCGATCATCAACACGACTTGCGGTTCGTGCGACTCCACGTCGTCGGCGAGGGCGTCGCCGGCGCTCGTTGCGACGACGGTGATCGCGGGGCTCTGCTCGAGGAGCGCCGCGATGTCCGCGCGAACGACCGGTGACGCGGCGGCGACGAGCGTACGTATCACGCCGCGCGCCACCCCGTCGCGTCCTGGCGGAAGCCGGCGTCGCTCAGGAACCGTGCGACCGTCGTGACGGGCACCGCGATCCCGAGGCCGTTCACGATCATTGCGTTCACGCCGATGACGCGTCCGCGCGCATCGGCGAGGGGGCCGCCGGAGTTGCCCGGCGCGAGGCGAATGTCCGCCCGAATCCAGCGAGGTCGCCCGGCCCTCCCTGGCTCGAGCGCGTGAACCACGCCCACGGCGAGCGCGCCGGTGACGCCTAACGGGTTACCGAGGGCGACGACGAGGTCGCCGGTGCGAAGCGTCGATGGGTGCCCGATCGTCGCCGGCACGAGTCCCTGAACGCCGGTCTCGCCCGCGATTGCGATCGTCGCGAGGTCGCGGTGGCGATCGCGCGCCGTTACGCGACCGCGCAGCGCACGTCCGTCCGCGAGGACGAGCGTCGCGGTATCCGTGAGCGCAACGTGCGCGTTGGTGACGACGAGCCCGTCGTCGGTCCAGATGACGCCCGATCCCACGCCCGCTCCCCCGGTTCGCACTTCGACCGTGCTGCGGCGCAGGTGGTCGGCCAGATCGGCGAGCGCCTGCGCGAGCGGTTCGGGTGTCACCGTCCCCTCCGCGCCGACCGCTGGCTCGGTCGCTCGGCGACGGTGATCGACACCGTCGTCGGCTCACCGCCCCGAACGAGCCGCGCTGTCACGGTTTTCCCGACCTTGTCCCCTCCGAGGAGCGCGACCAGCTCTGCCGGGTCGGAGACGGTCACGTCGTCGACGGCCACGAGAATGTCGCCGATGAGGACACCAGCCTGGTCGCCGGGCCCGCCGGGCTCGGCGCTCACGATCATAAGGCCGATGTCGTTAGGCAGACGCAGCCGCTCGACGAGCGCGGCGGGCAGCCGCACGGCCTGCATCCCGAGGCCGAGATACCCGCGCGTGATGCGTCCTTCCTTGAGCAGCTGGTCGGCGACGCGGTTCACGGTCGTCGCGGGGATGGCGAGCGCGGCCCCGCGCGAGAGTCCCGAGGTATCGATGCCGAGGACACGCCCGGCCGCATCCACGAGCGGGCCACCGGAGAACCCATCGTAGATCGAGATGTCGAGCCGAACGAACCGGTCGATGGTGCCGCCGTGCCACGTTCGCCATTCGCCGCCAACGGCACTGATGACGCCAAGGCTCGCCGTGACGGCCGGTCCGGGTCGTCCGAGGGCGAGCACGAGTGCGCCGACGCGGACGCCGGTCGCGTCGGCCTGGCGCGCCACGGGCGCCGTAATGCCATCGATTTTCAGAACGGCGAGGTCGGTCGTGGGGTCGCGACCGGCCAGGGTGGCGCTCAGCGATGAGCCGTCGGCGAGCGAGACGGTGATGTCTTCGTCGCGCTGGATGGTGTGGTGGGCGGCGACGATGATGCCGGGCCGCCAGTGGACGCCGCTGGAAGGGATGCGTCGCCGCGCGTGAATGGCGACGACGGATTGACCCGCGCGCTCGACCGCGCCGGCGAGGTCGTTCGAGAGCGACTCGAGGACGCCGGCAGACGGCGAGTCGGTGGACGGTCCGGCCATGGTGTTCTCCCTGGTTCGGGCGCGGCGTGGACGAGCGAAAGCTAGGACGCGCGCCGTTGCTGGGGCGAACTATGCGGCGTCTCGAAGGCGGGTTGGTATCGCCCGTTCGAGGGAGGGGAAAAGCCGAGTGCGAATGGTTTCGATTGCGCGCGGCACCCCGCTCGGTGAAGCCGGCGTCCGTGCAGGGGATGCGGATCTGACGGATGGGGCCGACGCGGATCGCACCCAAGACCGGGACGTGCTCTCTCGCAACGAGCGGTAAGGGATGAGGGAAACGGCCTGCGGTGGACGGTGGCGTCCCGAGTGGCCGTTCCCCTCGCTCCCCGGTTACTCCGGGGGGAGTTCTCCCTCGCGCGGAGCGATCCGCCCCCATCGGTGCATCCGCCCGATCCGTATACCGGCTCAGGATGCCGGCCGCGCACGGGAAGGGTACGCCCGACCGTGGGACGTCCCGTGCGCTTGGGCGATACCTGAGAGGCGTTCATCCGTCAAATCCTCAGCGACGAAGGACCAGTCGAATGGACGCAACGGTTGTAGCCCGCTATTGACCGGCTGCTCGCACCACATCGCCCCACTGGGCAATGCCGCCGTGGGCGCCGACGACGCGGTCGATCGTCAGCCCCGCGGCGCTGCCTAACGCCGCTACTTCCCGGCTGCCGAGCGCCGGGAGGTTGGCCCCGGGGCTCAGCACGTCTGCCACGAACAGGATCCGCGCGCTCGGTACGTAGGCGGCGAGGATTCCTTCGGCGTGAGCCGACGGAAGCCGGTAGAGTACGACGCGGCCGTCGCCAGCGCCGAGCGTCAGCGAATCGCCGACCGCCGTGACTGCTGGCGCGGCGCGGCCGCGCGAGAGCGCGTCGCGAACCACGGACTTCGGTGCGGAGCCGATGCCGCGCACGAACTCCACGTTTCGCCGATGCGTCGCGACGGGAACGCCGGACGCCATGTATTCGCGGACGCCGCCCGCGTGGTCCCAGTGGTGGTGCGTGTTGACCACGAGGCCGACGCGCTTCGATGGGAACCGCGACCGCAACGTGTCGAGCACGGCGCGGGAGCGTTGGGCGTTGAGCGGCGCCTCGACCACGACGAGTCGGTTCGGCTGCTCGACGACGAGCGAGAAGTGCGATCCGCCTTCCGCGCGCCAGACGCCGGGCGCGATCTCCGCGAGGGTCACGGAAATCGATGCCGGTGCGGGCGCGTTCGACGCACGTGTGCGAATCGAGTCGGGGATCGCGAACGTCGAGTCGGCGAGCGCGGGGTTGACCTCGGCGGCCGTGACGATCTGAAGCTGACTCAACCGGCCATTCACTTCGACATTGATCTCCCGTGGGAACGCGAGTGGTCCCGCGTTCCGCCATCGCGTGTACCACGTCACGGTTCTGCGATCGCCGAGAATCGGATCGTCGGTCAGGGTCTCGACGACGGTGAGGCGCCCCGACTCACGATCGAAGTACATCGTCGCCGTATCCTGGCCGGTGAGGTGGACGCCATCCATCAGCTCACCGCGCCATCGCTTCGCCCGCGCCGCGCGAAGTGATTGCGGGGATTCGAGCGCCGTGCGCAGCAGCCGGAGCGGCGAGGTCCGCATCGCGCGCTCGCTCGCGGCAATACCGGCGCGCGAGTCCGGGTTCGTGCCGGCGTTCGTCGTGATCATACCCACTCCGCCCGCCATGACACGATTGAGACGGCCTGGAGGCCCGTTCGGAGCGCGGTTCTCCTGCTGGATGGCGTACCTCCCCCCGGCGAAGTCGTACGTGATGCGCGCAGTCGAGAGTGTCGCGGCCGGTGGAGAGAGCGGAGTCTCCTCCTGACCGAGCGCGAAGATCGCGGCGTTGATGTCGGTAACGGTGCTCGAGAGGCCACGGAGCGCGTCGACGCCGCCGATGGCGTTCACGGCACGCTGGACGATCGCGGTCGGGGCTTGCGCGGCAATGGGAGCCGGGCCGATGCAGGCGGCGCCGAGCGTGACGGTGAGAACGATTCGCACGCGCATGATCATGAGTGTTCGCCTCGTAGGTGTTCGCGTCGGTCGAGAACAGCCGCGGCCGCGGCGTCTCCGCCGGTACTTCCCAGCACGGCTCAGCGCGTCACGCTACGAGCGAGACCTCGTGGCGGCAATGATCCGGAACGTGCGGATCGTGCAAACCGCGCGCGAATCGCGCACACGGGTCGGATTACCTTTCTTCCCGGCCCTTCTCCATGGATGCGCGCGATGCGATACCGAACGTTCGGGCGGTTGGGGTGGCGGGTGAGCGAGGTCGGGTACGGGATGTGGGGGCTGGCCGCATGGAGTGGGTCCGATGACGACACGTCGCGCGAAGCGCTCGAGGAAGCGGTGCGGCTCGGCTGCAACTTCTTCGATACCGCGTGGGCGTACGGGCAGGGGCGAAGCGAGCGTTTTCTCGGTGAGCTGGTGCGCGCACGCCGTGAGCAGCGTCTCTACACGGCGACCAAGATTCCGCCGAAGAACTTCACCTGGCCGTCGCGCGGCGACTTTCGGCTCGATGACGTCTTTCCTCCGGACCACATCAGGCAATACGCGGAGTCGAGTCTCGAGAACCTCGGGCTCGATGCGGTGGACCTGATCCAGTTTCACGTGTGGGAAGACGCATGGGCACGGGACGAACGGTGGCAGCGCGCGGTGGACGACCTCAGACGCGAGCGGCTCGTGAACGCGGTGGGGATCAGCGTCAACCGTTGGGAGCCGACCAACGGGATCGAGACGCTACGCACGGGGCTGATCGACTCGGTGCAGGTGATCTACAACGTCTTCGATCAGAACCCCGAGGACGAGCTGTTCCCCGTGTGCCGCGAGCTCGGCGTGGCGGTGATCGCGCGTGTTCCGTTCGACGAGGGGTCGCTCACGGGCACACTCACGCGTGATGCGCGCTTTCCCGAGGGCGATTTCCGCCGGACGTACTTTGGTCCGGAAAATCTGGGCCCGACGATGGACCGCGTGGAACGCCTAACGCCGCTGGTGCCGGCGGACTCCTCGCTTCCGGAGATGGCGCTGCGCTTCATCCTGTCGAACCCCGATGTGGCGACGGTCATTCCGGGGATGCGGCGTCCGAAGCACGTGGCGGCGAACATCCGGGCCAGTGATCTGGGCCCCCTCGACTCCGACCTCGTTGCCAACCTTCGCGCCCACCGGTGGGATCGGGAGCCGACGGCCTGGTCATTGTGATTGCGGGGAGCAGTAGCGTCGGCGGAGTGGTTTCGTCGCGCCATCGGGCGAGAGGCGGATTACGCGCCAACAGCGAACGCGGGAAGAGCCGCGGAGGACACCTCCCGCGCATTCAGTCCGGCGCGCCCGGGCCGGTCGGAACTGCGATGACGCGGAAGGGGCGGAAACGGCCGATGATGCGTCGGGAATCGGGAATCGGGAGTCGGGGGAGGTCGCTGGGGACGGTGGCGTCCCGCGCGGCCGTTCCTTTCTCTTTCCAGGCCGCTTGAGAGACCAAAGCTGCGGCGCCGTCGGTCGCACCAGCGGCCTGAGGAAAAGAGGGGAACCGCCGCCCGGGACGCCACCGTCCCCGCGGGCCGTTCCTCGATTCCCGATTCCCGACAAACGATCCGGCCGTTTCCGCCTCATTCGTACAATCGTTCTTCCGACCTCCCCAAGCCCGCCGAGAGAGCGGCTCGCTTCGCGCGACGGGCCGGCGAGAGCAAGAGGGGCGCGACGTTGCAACCCCCGCGTCGCCCGCGCTGCGGTCCCCGCGCAATCCACGTCTCGCCCGATGGCGCGAGAACAATGCCGCAGAATATCAGCTCTGGACGACCTGCGCGTGATTGAGGGCCGCGACGAGCGTCACCCCGCCTAACGTATTTCCGAGGAGCGTGGGCAGCACGAAGCCGCCGAAGTAGTCGCCCCAGCTCGCTTCGCCGCGGGCGACCAGGTAGGCGACCTCCGTGGATCCGGCGATGATGTGCGCGAGGCCGGATACGCCGACCAGGTACGTCATCACCACGATCACCGGCACCTGCTCGCGATGCGCCGCCGGGAGCATCCACACCATGAGCGCGATGATCCAGCCCGCGAAGATCGCGCGGACGAACGTCGTCGCGAAATCGGCGCGAAGGGCCTCGCGCGCGATCGAAAGAAACGCCTCGTGCACCTCGGGCTCGAACAGCGCCGTCCACGCGACCACCCACCCGAAAATGATGGTCCCGAGCAGATTCGCGACGAGGACGATCCCCCAGAGGCGCATTACCCGTGCGAACATGTCGCCCGTCTTCCGCGTCAGGAGCGGAACAATGGGCGTGAGCGTGTTTTCCGTGTACAGCTGCTGGCTTCCGAGGATCACGATCAGAAACCCAACCGCGTAGCCCAGGTTGGTCACGAGCGGGCGCCACGCTGCATCGGGCAGGTGCGAATGCAGCAGCCCCTTGGCGATCAGGATGAACCCCATGGAGAGCCCGCCCGCCAGCCCCGACCAGGCGAGTGCAGATGGCGAGCGCTCGAGCTCCTTCTCGCCCTCACGACGGATGACTTCGTAGGTGATGCTCGCGTTGAGCGATTCCTCCTCGTCGGCTTTGTCTTTTTCCGGCTCGTCGAGCTCGGGTCCCTGACCAGGTGGTGGCTCACGGCGGTCCCGCGCCTTCGCGTCGGGGGCGGTTTCAAAGGGTGGCATCGTGTGCTCCAGCCGCTGCTATCTGAGGGAATAGAGGTAGCCAGCAATGTCGCGAGCATCGCGGGCGCTCACGCCAAGGTTGGGCATGGCGGTGTGCGGATCGACGCTCTGCGGACGTTCGATCCAGGTCACCATGTTGGTCGGCGTGTTGGGCAGGACGCCGGCGATGTACGCGCGCTGAGCGATGCCGGTGAGTGGCGGACCGACGAGCGAGTTCGCGCCGCGCACGCCGGCGATGGTGTGGCACGAGCCACAGCCGTACGTGCGAATCACGTGGCGTCCGCGCTCAGGATCGCCGCCGGTCAGCCGCGCCGCCTCACGCATCCGCTCGTCGCGATCGCAGCCGACGAGCGCCGCGAGAAAGACGGCCGCCGGCAGAAGACACACGAGCCACCAGGCACGCGCGCTGTTCACTCGTACCCAGGTTCGCAGGGCGACGCGTGTGTTCCTCATACTGCCCGTCGCGCGTGGGGCGGCCCAGCGTCGTGAACCCCAGGAACACCCGCACGCGCCTCATGCTGCCGTGCGCGCTTCTCCGAGTCTCCCAGCAGCCGGGCCATGAGGACCAGCGCGGCCAGGACGTATGCGACGCCGCCCGGAACCCACATGATCAGCCCGCCGAGCTGCTGGTCTTCGATCGGCGTGAGCCCCCACGGCCCCGTCGTCGCGGCATATGCCGAGTACGCGAGCGTCGACGACAGAGTCAGCAGCGCCCCGAGCGCGCCGGTGTGCAGCGTCGTCCCGAACAGCATGGCAATGGATGCCGGGATGCCTCCCCGCGCCGCTCGGCCACGCAGCGCGACCCACCAGAAGAGCAACGCCGTCGCGAAGAAGCTCACGTGTTGTGCGGTATGGACCACCTCGCTCGTTACGCTCGCGTCGTACAGCGACGGCGCGTGCCACACCCAGACCGCCGCTCCATGCACCACGAACGCCATGAGCGGATGCGTGAGACCGCGCCACACGGTCGCAACCGGCGCCGACTCCGACCATCGCCCCGTCCGCCGGCGCCACGCCGGGGACAGCGCCCAGATGAACGGAACGAGCGGCCGGCCGAGCACGAGGAGCGGCGCGGCGACGGTCATGAGCAACTCGTGCTGCGTCATGTGCGCCGAGAAGAGCACGCCACCGAGCGCGTGAAGCGGTGACACGAGCGAGAGTGCCAGCAAGAGCCACCCGACGGCAAACGACCACGCTTCCGCCCGGCGGATCCCCCGGTCAATGCCAGCGGCGCGCCACAGCCGCCGGAGCCCGACGCCATAGAGCGTCGCCGACAGCGCGAGCGCGGATACGGTGACGGGCTCGAACGTCCACGCACCCCAGAGGTCGTGTGGCTCCAGCGGAGCGCCGACGTGCGCGAAGAGGATCACGCGCGCGGACACGGACCGAGTATCATCACTGTCATCCACTGCGCCAGGATGACGAGGGGGAAGAGAAGACCGCCTAACGCGCCCATCGCGGCGAGGAAGCGTGAGCGCGACGTGGAGCCGGACCGGGTATCGGGCCAGTCGTTACCGATACGCTTCCATAGCGAGCGCCCGAGCCAGGCTGCACCGACCGCCAGCGCGAACGATGCAAAGTGCACGACGTGGAGCGACCAGCCATTGCCTGTGAGGCAAGCCCAGTCCACCATGACGTAGCTCACCTCGAGGTTCAGCAGAACCGCGAACGGCCCGCCGAGGAACGCCACCCACTGCGCGAGGTCCGAGACGGGTGGGTGTTCCCGGGGCAACGCTTCAGGACGGACGTCGCGGGTGCCCATGGCTCACACCCACCGTGGCACGAGGTACAGCGTCACGTAGCACGGAATCCAGGTGGCGACCATGAAGATCGAGTAGAACGCGTCCTCATCCACACCCGGGTAGTAGCGGTCGGGCGCGCCCCGAGTCACCATGATCGCGAACATCAGAGTCTCGAGTGTGTCCGCCAGGAGTAGCGTGAAATGGACGAAGAGAACGGCCCACGCGACGGACGCGTAGGTGTTCGCGTCCCAGCGCACGTTGAGCGAAGAGAACTCCATGAACCGAAGTACGACCGCGACGGCCATGACCACGACCGCGACCCACATCCACCGCTTCGTCGTCGCGGTATCGAGCTTCTCCGCCGCCTTCTTGAACATGTAGGTGGGCACGAGGACCGCGATGAGTACCACGAGGCTGATGGTGGGAACGAACAGGTCTGGCGGTGGTGTGCGCAGCGGGGGCCACGAGGTGTAGCTCCGCATGACGTAGTAATACGCGGCCAGAACCGCGGAGAGCGTTGCCGCTTCGGCGGCCATGAAACCGAGCGTCCCCCACCACGTGATGACGCGGCTTCCGTACACGACGCTCGGCAAATCGCGAACGTCGAGGACGGCGCGCATCGGGCGCGCCGCCACCGACGCCGAGTCGGCGGGCACGTCGAACGGCTCCGGGCGATCGGCGCGCTCTCCGATCGTCATTCGGGAAGCTCCACGATCTCGTGCGTGCCCGGCTTCTCTCTCCGCGGCCACCCCCACCACGTCAGGGTGACCAGCGCGAGCGCGGCACCGACGACGAACCCCATCGGGTGAAAGATCCCCCAGACCAGCCCCACCCCAACGCTCAGTGCCGCGAGGAGAGGCGCCAATGTCGGATCGGGATGCTCGTGGCGCGAGTCGGGCTCCGCATCGAGCATCGTCGTCTGCAGCACCTCGCGTCGGTCATCGCGAAGGCCGGATATCCCGTCGAGCGTAGGCCCGGCTGCCCACAGCGTGCTGCGACCGCGTGCGATCGGGATCAGCGCGAAGCCGTATTCCGGCGGCGGGGAAGTGGTTGCCCACTCCAGTGTCTCGCCACCCCACGGGTCGGCGCCCGCGAGCTTGCCCGACCTGATCGAGCGCAAAACGTTCACGAGCAGCAGGAGCAGCGCAACCGTCAGCAGTCCGGCGCCGATGGACGACACGAGGTTGAGTGTCCCCCACCCGGTCTCCGCCAGATACGTGTAGATCCGGCGCGGCATGCCCGCCATACCAAGGAGGAATTGCGGGAAGAACGTGACGTTCACGCCGATGAGGAGCAGCCAGAAGCTGACCTTCCCCAGGCGCTCGTCGAGCATGCGCCCGGCGATCTTCGGAAACCAGTAATGCACGCCGCCCAACAACGGAAACACCATCCCGCCGAGCAGCACGTAGTGAATGTGCGCGGGCACGAAGAACGTGTCCGTCACCTGCAGATCGGCCGGCACCGACGCGAGCATCATCCCTGACAGCCCGCCGATGATGAACACGATGAAGAACCCCGTCACGTAGAGCAGGGGCGTCTGAAAGCGCGGTCGGCCGGACCAGAGGGTGGCGATCCAGCAGAAGATCTGCACGCCTGTGGGAATCGCGATGAGCGCGCTCGCCGTCGTGAAGAACGTCTGGCCGAGCTGCGGGAGCGGCGTGGCGAACATGTGGTGCACCCAGAGGCCGAACGAGAGGAACCCCGTCGCCACCATGGAGAGCACGACCGCCGTGTATCCAAAGACCGGACGCCGCGAGAATGTCGCGACGATGGCCGACACGATCCCGAGGGCCGGGATGAAGATGATGTAGACCTCGGGGTGTGCGAAGAACCAGAACAGGTGCTGCCAGAGGAGCGGATCACCGCCCTCGGCGTAGTTGAAGAACTGTGTGGCGATGAGGCGGTCCATGGCGAGCATGATGCTGGCGCTCGCGACGAACGGCATCGCGACGAGTACCATGAACGACATGATGACCATCGCCCACACGAACAGTGGGACGCGGTTGAGCGACATGCCGGGCGCGCGCTGCTTGAATGCCGTGACGATGATCTCGACCGCCGCCACGATGGCGGAGATCTCCGTGAACGTGATCATCTGCGCCCAGATGTCGACGCGCTTGCCCGGCGAATACTCGGGGCCCGCGAGCGGGACGTAGCTGAACCACCCCTGATCCGGACCGGTGTTCGTGAACAACCCCACGTACAGCACCACGCCGCCGATCAGGTAGGTCCAGTACCCAAAGGCATTCAGCCGCGGGAAGGCGACGTTGCGCGTGCCGATCATCATCGGCACGAAGTACAATGCGACGAACTGCACCATCGGCACGGCGAACAGGAACATCATGGTCGTGCCGTGCGTGGTGAAGATCTGGTTGTACAGGTCGGGCCCCATCGACTCGTTTTCGGGCCGAGCGAGCTGGACGCGAATCAACGCCGCCTCGATGCCGCCAAGCGCGAAGAAGATGAACGCGGTGACGATGCCGCGCTTGGCGATGGACTTGTGGTTCACCGACGTGAGCCAGCCGTAGAATCCGGGCTTGTCGCGCCACACGTGCTCCAGACGCTCGTGCAGCGACGCGGCGTGCGGGTGTTCGACCTCGGGCTCGGCGACGCGCGGCGCGGCGCTCATCGGAGTGTCTGGAGGTAGTCGAGCAACGCCGTCAGATCCGCCGCCGACAGCTGGTTGGCGGGCATGCGCGCGCCCGGTTTGATGCGCTGCGGGTCCACGATCCACCCGGCGAGGTGACCGCGTGTGTTAGGCAGCGTCCCGGCCGCAATGGATGGCCGGCTGGCGAGATGCGTCAGATCAGGGCCGACGCGACTGCCCGCGGGTGTACCGTTGATCGCGTGACACATGATGCACGAGCCCTGCATGAAGACGTCTCGCCCGCGCCGCGAGGAGGAGTCTGTGGGCTCCCGCGCCGATGCGAGCTGGCTCGTGTACCACTGTGCGAAGCGTTCAGGCGACTCGGCGACCACATCGAAGAGCATCTTCGCGTGCTGGTGTCCGCAGAATTCAGCGCACTGTGCCTTCCACACGCCGGGCCGCTCCGCCTCGAGCCAGGTCGAATTCTGGCGGCCCGGGATCATGTCCTGCTTCCCATGGAGCTCGGGAATCCAGAAGCTGTGAATCACGTCATTCGACTCGAGGACGAGCTGTACTGGCCGGCCGACCGGGATGTGCAGCTCGTTCGATGTCGTGAGCGATCGGCTGGCCACGGAATCCCGATAGCGGAACTCCCACCACCACTGATGCCCGGTGACCTCGACGGTGAGCACAGGGGCCGCGATCCCGAACCGTGGCCAGGCAATCGCGCGTCCGGTGCTCGCGCTCGCGATGATGTAAGTCAGGAGCAGTGCCGCGCTCGCGGCCGCCGCGGCGACGATGACACGCGTGAGCCGCCGCTCCGTCTCCGGTAGCTGGTCAGCGAGCTCGCCCACCGCGGCACGTTGCCGGCCGCGCCGAATCGCGAGGGCTAGCGCGGCCATGACGATGACGTAGACGATGGCCGACACGATGATGATGAACCACATCAACGACGCAATGCGCCCCGACTGGGGGCCTTGCGCGTCGAGGAGTCGCTGGGACCAGATCGACCAGATCACGGCTGCGGAGACGGTGGCGGAAGCGACCGCGTCGCGGACGATCGTGGCGGCTGCTCGGGCATGCGCTGCTCGTCGACCTTGACCTGCATGTTATCGTCGCGGCCGGAGCTCGCCGCCTTTGGCGCAAGGCCCGCCATGGACCGAACGTACGCCGCGAGCTGCCAGAGCTGCTGGTTCGAGATCCGGTTGCGAAACGACGGCATCCCGTTAGGCCGCCCCTCGATGATCGTCGCCACGACGTTCTCGGGATCCGAACCGTAGATCCACTCGGCGTCCATGAGCGGCGGGCCCATGCCCCCGCCGCCATGAGCGTGGCATCCCACGCAGTTCCAGTTGTTGTAGAGCCGCTTGCCCTCGGAGATCGCGTACGCGTTCGATTCGTAGGCGTTGATCACCGCGGGCTCGGGCGTCGCCACGCCCGCCTGCAAGGGCTCGCCAGTCGACACGGCGCTGCCCGCCGTGGCGGTTGGCGGAACCTCTCGGAACCGGCGTGCCTCGCGGTCGCACGCACTCAGCGCCGCCAGCGTTGCTGCGACCAGCCCACCAGTGACGCGGCGCCGTCGCACGCGGGTCATGGTTTTGCCGTCGTAGTTGCGGCCGCCGCAACGTCGGCGACCGGACGCCTAACGCCGAGCAGGGGGATGCCGTACGAGTCGAGCAGGCTGTCGATCGACGCGCGGCGCCGTACGATGATTGCGTCCAGCGTGTCGCGGAGCGTGCTGTCGGCACGACGCACGCCCATCGACATGTCGAAGACGAACGGGAGGAACGGCACGTCGACCTGCGGCGTCACCGGGACGAGGTCGAGCGGGACCGGCTGGCGCGACGCGAAGTACCCGGCGAGTGGCCCCCAGGCGACCGCGAGGTCGATGTCGCCGCGTGCCACCGCGTCGATGATGCGTGCGGGCGGTGCGGGCTGAGTGTAGTCGCCCTGCACGTTGTAGCCGCGCACGTTGTTCACGATGCCACGCCGCGCGAGCGCATGAGCCGGAGGGGCATTCGTGTAGTCGTCGCCAACGAGCTGGACGCCGATCGTGAGGTCCCTGAGTACCGAGTCGTCGAAGGAGCGTACGCGAAGCGCGCGATCGCGTCGCGAGACGAACACGTACGTGGAGCGGTAATACGGTCGCGTGACCAGGGCGAGCTCGAAGCTCGTCGGCACTCCCATCACGACGTCACATTGCCGCGCGTTGAGCGTGTTGCGGATGAACCCGCGTCGCTGGGCCCACCACGTGTACTCGACCTTCGCGTCCAGCTCAGCCGCAATGAGCGAGGCGAGTCGGTTCTCGAATCCCGCGCCAGTCGAGTCGGAGAAGGGGAGGTTGTTCGGGTCGGCGCACACGCGCAGCACGTTCGGCGGCGTGCGATGGCAACCGGCCGCAACGCACGCGACGCCAAGGACCAGGATCGCGCGCCGAATCGATCGTCGTCGAGGCGTCATGGGAGCGAGAAGACGTAGAGCATCCCGCCCTTCGTCGTCGCGGCGGGGAGGTCACGCATGGCGTGCACGAAGCCCAGCGCGGCGCTCGAGTCGCGGGGGTCGAGCCCCCCGGCGACGATGGCGCCCGACCACCCGCCGACGCCCGAGAGAATCGCCAGGTACTGCTTCCCGTCCGGGCCGCGGTACGTGATCGGCTGGCCGATGATGCCGGAGCCCGTCTTGAACTGCCACAGCGGCTCACCGGTACGTGCGTCCACTGCCTTGAACCACCCTTCCATGGTACCGTAGAACGCGACATCGCCCGCCGTCACGAGTGCCCCGCTCCACACGGGAAAGTTCTCCCTGATACTCCACACCGTGCGACGCGCGATGGGATCCCACGCAGCGAACTCGCCGCGGTGGCCGCCCGGCCCCGCATACATCTTCACGTTCATCCCCACATACGGCGTGCCAGCGATGTAGTTCGCCTCCACAGCCTCGGCGTCCATGCAGAGATTCTGATGCGGGACGTAGATGTACCCCGTCCTCGGTGAGAACGCCGACGGCTGCCAGTCCTTCCCGCCAGGCGATGCCGGGCAGATGAAGCGCACCACCTTCCCCATTGTCGGATGCTTCTCGGGGTTGTACGCCGGCCGGCCGGTCTCGAGGTTCACACTGAAGACCGAGTTCACGACGGCGAACGTGTCGGCGGCGAGTGCCTGCCCGGTCGCGCGGTCGATCACGTACATGAACCCGTTGCGCTCGGGCCGAATCATCACGCGACGCGTCTGTCCGTTCCACGGCATGTCGAGCAGGATGCTCTCGTTCACGCTGTCGTAGTCGTGCAGGTCGTGTGGGTTCCACTGATATGCCCACACGGCTTCGCCGGTGTCCGGATCGCGGGCGAACAGCGTTGTCGACCACTTGTTGTCGCCAGGCCTGAGCTCGGGGTTCCACGGGCCGGGGTTTGCCGTGCCGTAGTAGACGAGATCGAGCTCGGCGTCGTACGAGATCCACCCCCACGCCCCCGCGCCCCCCTGCCGCCACTTGTCAGGCGGCCACGTCGTGACTCCGAGGTCTTTCCCCTGATCGGCCTTGTAGAACGGCTTGAAGCGCGGACCGATGAGCACGAGCGAGTCGGGCCCGGTGTGATACGCACGCCACGCGACGGCGCCGGTGCTCGCGTCGAGCGCGGTGAGCCACCCGTGGATGCCGAGCTCACCACCACTATTGCCGACGATCACTTTCCCCTTCACCACGAGGGGAGCCATGGTCATGGTCTCCCCTTTGTTGATGTCGCCCAGCTGTGTGCGCCACACCTCGCGTCCCGTCTGGGCGTCGACGGCAACGGTCTGGTTGTCGAGCGTGTTGTAGAAGATTCGGCCGTCGGCGTACGCCGCACCGCGGTTCACGACGTCACAGCACGCGACGCCCTGCGCAGCGGACAGCGGCTGGGGATCGTATCGCCACTTCACCGGTCCACCGGGCCCAGCGAGGTCGAGTGCGTACAGGGTGTTCGGGAACGGCGTCACGACGTACATGGTGCTGCCCACGACGAGCGGTGCGGCCTCGTGGCCTCGGAGCACACCCGTCGAGAATGTCCAGGCGAGCTTCAGACTCGCGGCATTCGCCGTGGTGATCTCGGCGAGCTCGCTGTAGCGAGTGCTCGCGTAGTCCTTCGCGGGGCGAAGCCATTGCCCGTCTTCGGGGTCGCGGCCGGGGATGGTGATCCGGCTCCTGGTCGTGTCACCCGGCGGATTCGCGGCGGCAATCGCGCCCGGGTTCGTCGCAGCCACCACCCCGGAGTCGCTGCGCTCCTGCCCGCGATCCTCGGCGCACGCTGCCGCTGAGGCTAGCGCAATTGCACTAGCGGCGACAACGACTAACGGAGCCCACATCAATCTCGACCGCGCGTTGGTGACCAAGTGGCGACGCCTCCCGAGAGCCGCGCCCAGTCCGTTCGAGTCGCCGCGTCAGCCGACCGACCCCCGTATCGGAGACATCATTTACGTGTTCGCATGAAGCGCGCCGCCCCTGACGGTGTCCCGCGACCGGTCGAGCCCGCCGTCAGGGGCGTGGCCCAGCGCGCCTTTGGGGCCCCAAATCATCAGATTGGCGGCAGTCGCTCAGGAGCGGGACCGCCGCCTAACGGCACCGAGCGCGATGGCGGCAACTGCCGCGACCGCCACTCCCGCAACCGCGCGTCCCACGGGATCCGGCACTGCCGGTGGTACGTAGACCACGCCGGAACGGTCAGCGACCGCCGGTTCGCGGACATAACGCCCGCGAACCGGCATGGCGCGACTCCGAAAACGGTCCGCCAGGTCGCGGAGCTCCCGAACCAGGCGCTCACCTCGCATCGGGATTCCATGGCCCGTGACCGCGACCTCGGGGTCGAGCGCCGCGAGCGTCTGCACCGATTCCTCCGCGGCGCGCCAATCGGGCGTGTAATACATTGGCGGACCGTGCACTTCGGCACGCTGTGTGGCGACCGCGAACAAGGACTCCTGCTTGGTCGTCACGAACGCGTCGCCGGCAATGAGGACGTGATCGCGCTCGCGGAACAACGAGACGTGGCCCGGCGAGTGACCAGGGGTATGTAACCATCGCCACTCCCCGACCGACGGCACGCCACCATCCGCGGGGAGCGTCAGGACGCTGGCGCCGAGGTCGATGGGTTTCCGCGGGTAGAAGCGTGACATGAACGCCATCGCGCCACCGCCGACGACGGGATCCGGAGGCGGATAGGACGAACGTCCCGTGACGTAGGGAAGCTCGAGCTCGTGCGCGTACACTGGCACCTGCCATCTGCGGACCAACTCACGGAGCGACCCGACATGGTCGAAGTGCCCGTGCGTGAGTACGATCGCCTCCGGCGCCGCCCCGGATCCGTAGAGCGACTCGGCAGCGCGGACGATGCGCGATGCCGCGCCGCCGAGTCCCGCATCGACGAGTACCCATGGACCATCACGCCCGTCCGAGGGCCCGATGAACGCGACGTTCACGATGCGATCGCGAAGATACGCGACGCCGGGCGCGACTCGCGTCGGCTCATCGCCGAGGGCGCCCTGTCGGCCGGAAAGATCATCGGTCATGGGTACTCCCCTGGTAGTCAATGCGCGGTCAACTCGATCAGGTGCAGGCCGGGAGCGGGAACGTACGTAGATCGCTCGATCCGCTCGCCGCGTCCGCGATGACGATGGTGGTCACCGAGCCGGCGGTGAGACTGGGGACCGTGATGTCCTGCACGGTGTCGGTGTCGCCTGTGTTCGTCAGGCGAAGCGTGTTCGTTTGGCCGGCGGGGACGGTCAGGTAGCTCGACTGCGCGTTACGCTGCACGGCCGTCGCGTTAGGCGTGCCGAGCGTGGCGGTGGGGTTCACGTAGATGTCGTAGCTCCCTGCGCCCGTTGTCGCACTGCTCGTGGCGTTAATGATGCGCACGGCGGCGTTGCCCGCACCGGGCGCATCGAACTCGTCATCCAACGTCGTGAACACGGGCGCGGTCGCTGTCCCCGTCACGAGAACCGTGTACGTCCCGCCAGCCGCGAACGCCGGCGAAAAGCCGGGCAGGCTCGTGGTGCTGTTTGCGGTTCGTACGGCCAGTTGGTGGTTCGCGTTGTTCACCCGCGTACAGGAGCTGGCGCTGCCGAACCCGAGGTTCGCGTTACCGGCACCGACCGTGCCACCCTGCGCAATGTCGAGGTTCAGCCCGCCGGATGCGGCGTTGAAGAACCGAACCGTAGTGTTGTTGTTGCCGACGCCAATCGGATCGTCGTCGTCATCGTCGCACGCGGCAATGGTCGCGGCGCTGACGAGCGCGAGAAAAGCGGAAGTGATTCTGCGAGCGTTCACGAGACTTCCTCCATACGACACAGGACACAGGTCCAGGCTGCGGGCCTGGTGCGGCATCCGCGCGCGCACCGTCGCAACGCGCGGATCGGGGCGGAGAGCAAGAGGCAGTCCACGGCCCGCGCGTTCCGGCGAACATCGCGCGGGGCACGGGTCGTGGGTCAGTTCGTGAGTGCCTTGCTCGAACGGTGCCCGCATGGCATATCGGATGGGCCGCACGTGCCGGCGCGGCCACCTGGACCGATGAACATGCGTCGATGCGATCCTGCCCTGCGCGTTTGCGATTGGTCGGGAGTCTGACCCCCTAACGTTCTGGAGCGGATATGAGAGTCGTGATGACCACACTGTGCGTGGCGTGCCTCGTTGGTCGGCCCGCTCTCGGGGCGCAGGAGCTCGACCTGAGCCGGTACCGCATGGTGGATCTGACGCACGCGCTGAACGCGCGGACGCTCTACTGGCCGACGTCGCCGACGACGTTCAAGCTCGACCAGCTGTCGTACGGGCCCACGCCTGGGGGCTGGTTCTATTCCGCCTATGCGTTCTCGGCGCCCGAACACGGGGGAACGCACGTCGACGCGCCGATTCACTTCGGGGAGGGGCACCACACCGTGGATCGCATCCCGCTCGAGAAGCTGATCGCGCCGGCGGTCGTGATCGACGTGACGGCGAAGACCCGCGGCGACGACGACTACCGCCTAACGAGTGACGACGTCGCGGCCTTCGAGCGGGCGAACGGCCGCATCCCCGCCGGGTCGATCGTGCTACTACGGACCGGCTGGAGCAGCCGATGGCCCGACCGGAAAGCGTACCTCGGCGATGACACCCCGAATGACGCGTCCAACCTCCACTTTCCAAGCTTCGGGGTGGAAGCGGCGCGCCTCCTCGTCCAGGAGCGGCACATCGCCGCGCTCGGCGCCGACGTCGCATCCATCGACTATGGGCCGTCCAAGGACTTCATGGTCCACCGCATCGCCGCGGCGGCGAACGTGCCGGGCCTCGAGAACTTGACCAACCTCAACCAGCTGCCGCCAACCGGCGCTCTCGTCTTTGCTCTCCCAATGAAGATCGAGGGTGGCTCCGGTGGTCCGGTTCGTGTCGTGGCGCTCGTTCCGAAACCGTAGGCACCGTCATCGCATTCATATAGTAGTACACTTCCAGCAGCCTCTAGCTCACTCCATGACCCGAACGGAACGGACCTGAATTCGATGAAAGGATTTGCCGTAGCCGCAGCACCCCGTACCAGGAGGACGCTCACGCCGGCCGTTTGCGCCGCGATCGCAATTACCGCGGCGTGCTCGTCAGGCCCACAGCCGGAGACCTCGGGGATCCCCGGCTTCGAGCCGACCATTCAGACCCACCAGCTGACGCCCAACGATCGGTTCTTCGCCATCGACAGCAACAACGTCGTCGTCATCTCCCGCGATCCCTCGCTACTCGGCGGCATCTTTCTGTTGCTGGACGACGCGCAGCTCCCGTATCGCCGCTACCTCCAGACACTTCCGCCACGAACGACTGTGGCGCTCGTTGTCGAGCCCGGGGACAGCGCGAAGATGGACAGCCTCGTGCGGGCGAGCCAGGCGCCGGTTACCGTCTACGAGCGCGTAGAGGTGCCACGTGACAATTCCGGGAATCCCGTGCCCATCGCGCGGTTTCTCGTGTCATCCGTGCGAAACAAGGTGGCGCGCACGTGGGTGCTGGGAACCGACAGCGCGGCCGCGCGCGCGCTCCCCGATTGGGTGGTTGCTGGGGTGACACAGATGATCACCGGGTTCCCGAACAGCTCGGCCAGAAACAGCCAGCTCTCGTCGCAGCTGGCAGATCTGATCCCACTCGACTCGCTGACGCGGATGCGCATCCCGGAGGCGGCCGTACCTACAGGCGTCTCGAGTGCGAGCGCGATCGGCAATCAGCGCCGCACCGACGCCCGTGGGCGGCGGATCACCGACACGCCACGCCGGCTCCCCCCCCAGATGCTTGCGGCACTTCAGTCCGCCAGCATCCTCGAGTTCATGTGGGCTCGCGAGGGCCGAGGGATCATCAAGCAGCTCGTCGATCGAACCCGGCGAGGGGAACCGTTATCAGCCGTGATCGCGCAGGCCGTGTCGCTGCCGCGCGACGTCGCGGGATTGGAAGCGGCGTGGAAGGCGAGCATCACGCCGGCGAAGCGCTGAGCGTGGGGATAGGTTGATGCGTTGGGGGTCAGAGTCCTAACCCATCGTTTTCACGCGGCCGCGTGAAAACGATGGGTTAGGACTCTGACCCCCAACGAAGCTTTCCAGCTCAGCTGATCGTCAACTGCTGCGCCATGCCGTGCTGGTGGTGCGGTTTGTGGTCCTTCGCGTCAGGGACGAAGCAGATCAGACCGTACGTGCCGGGCGTGAGGTTCACCTCGAAGTAGGTGTTCTTCCCGGGCATGAAGGCGGGAATCCCGCCCAGTGGCTTCCCGGGCGGCGGGCCCTTGAAGTCCTGAACCCACTTCCCCATGTCCTCGAGCGTCTTCCCCGGCTCGAGCTGAATGAGCACGACCTCGTGCGGCTGAGTGGCGACGTTTTCGACCTTGATCATCTGTCGCCCTGCTGTTAGCGGCTTCGAGAACGCGAACGTGTAGTCGCTCAGGGTCATAGTGACGTCCGCCGTGGGCTCCGTCATGTTCGCGTTCGCGACGGGCGTTACCGTCAGCGGCTTCATCATCCCCTTGGCGATATGGGGCACCTTGTCGGGGCCCTCGACCATGCACACAACCGCGTAGTTGCCAGGCTCCATGGTTTGCGTCGCGACCGCCATCCCACCCGGCGCCGGCGGATTGACGCCGCCGTACGGGACTGCCCATTCCGGGGGCGGGCCGCCAGCCTTGACCGCTGCCTCCAGATCCGCGTAGGTCTTGCCCTCCTCGAGCTTCACCAGTTGCACGTGGTGCAGCTCCTGGCCGTTGGTGTTGAGGTGGAACATGGTCAGCCCGGCAGGAATCGTGTCGGGCCCCTGGAACGCGAACTCGGTCGCCGTGAACGTCACCATGTTCGGGGCCGCGGCGGCAGCTGGGGACGGCGTAACCGTATCTGTCTGCGAGGTTTCGGCGTTTCCGCAACCGGCGAGCGTGAACGCCGCCAACGCGACGACCGCACCGGCGTTGAGCGTCTTGCGTGGCATCAAGTCAGCTCCTCGATGGAATGACCCGGCCGCGCGGCGAGTCCAGATCGGCTCGTCGAGCGTACCGGCGGGTAAATCAATGTGACAGCGTGAACTTGGACGTTCGGCGGTTCAGCGCAACCCTTTCTTTCGGGGGTTAGCCGACTCGTCCAGCGCGGGCAACCCCACGGCTGCCGCGTTTGTCTCACAAAACAGCAAGCCGGCTCCATCTGCGAGCCCCGCGAAGTGGAGCTTCGTCCCGATCCGAGCCATCGACTCCAGGCCCGGTTCACGCTTGGCCTCAACGATCCTATCGCCCGTGACCACGTCACTGACGGACCTCCAGCTCGCGATCATGCGCGTCCTCTGGGATCGCGACGAGGCGACGGTGCTCGAAGTGCAGGAACGGCTGCGGCCGGACCGCGATCTCGCGCAGACCACCATCGCCACCCTCCTCTCCCGTCTCGAGAAGCGTGGCGTGATCGCGCACCGGCTCGATGGCCGCCAGTTCGTCTACCGTCCACTGGTGAGCGAACAGGACGTTCGCCGATCGATGGTCTCGGAGCTGACCACGCTCCTGTTCGACGGGAGCGCCGCGGCGCTCATGAGCCATCTGCTCCGGTCGCGTGACATCGATCCAGGTGACCTCGACCGCGTGAAGCGCATGATCGCCGACGCCGAGCGGGATTCGTCGAACGGGAATGGCGACCGACGGAGTGGCGATGCTCGCTGAGCCGTTCATCCCCCGTCTGACCGACGCCGTGTCGGCGTGGTTGCTGACCTACCTCGTGCACAGCACGCTGCTGATAGTCGCGGTCTGGGCGGCGACGTCGGTGCGGTCACTTCGCGACACCACACGCGACGTGCTCTGGAAGCTCGCGCTCGTGGGCGGGCTCATCTCGGCGTCGGTGCAGTCGGTGGTTGCCCGCGAGCCCCTCGGTGGTCAGCTGCGCCTCGACGCGCGTCGCACTCAGGAGAGCAGGCCGATACGAGTTACGGTGCGCGAGCATCTCGACGGTAACCGCACTCGGCTCTTTGTCTCGGAGAATCGTGGCACGCGGTGGACGGCCGTCGTCATTGTGTTCTGGGCGGCTGGCGCGGGTGGCGCGCTCTTGTGGCTCACGTGGGCGCACGCACGCGCGGCGCGCGCGTTCGACGACCGCACATCGCTCGCCGATGCGCCGATTGCGTCACGGCTCCGCGCGCTGCTTGCGCGAGCGGGAATTCGACGCGACGTCACGCTCACGTGCTCCGCGAACATCGCGAGCCCTGTCGCACTCGCGACTGGGGAAGTGTGCCTCCCGCGGCGCGCGCTCGTGGAGCTCGACGCCGTCGAACAGGAGAGTATGCTGGCGCACGAAGTTGCCCACGTCGTGCGACGCGATCCACACTGGCTCATTGCCGCGCGCGTGATCGAGGCCGTGTTCTTCGTTCAGCCCCTCAACCGGCTGGCGCGCCATCGGATGCAGGCGCTGGCCGAGTTCCTCTGCGACGACTGGGCGGTGCAACGCACGAGCCAGCCGGTGACGCTGGCGAAATGCCTCGCCGCGGTGGCGGAATGGGTGGGGCGCGCACCACGACTGCACGCGATGTCGGCGATGGTTGAGGCCCCGGGGTCACCACTGGTCCAGCGGGTTCGGCGGATCCTTGGCGGTGGCCACGCGAGTCGCGTTCATTCGGCTCGCAGCGCGCTCGGTATGAGCGCGTGCGCGCTCGTCGCGATGGCGGTGGTTGCGCCACGCATCTCGGTGGCGGGGGAGGTCGTGGGTGATCGCACGATGATGTTCGTGCGCGCGATCGTGGCCCCCCAAGGCTCGCCGACCGCGCGTGACACGGTGTTCATCGTGAGGGCGACGGCCGAACGCATCATTGTGGACTCCGCAGCGGGCCAAGCTTCCGCGCCTGCTGCAGGCGGCCGCCTCGTCGATCAGCGCAGGATCATCGTACGCCGAATTCCGTTGGGATCGATGCGCGGTGACTCCGCCGCGCCAGTTCATCGAGTGTGGACCCGCTCGCTTCCTCGATCCGGCGGCGGGATGGTTGGCACGACGACGCCCGGTAGCGAGTTGCAGACGCGCTTCCTTCACATCGAGCGTATCGACCAAGTGAGTCCGATGAAGAACTGATCGTTCCGCTCCGTCATCCGGACTTCGACTTCGCCGGATGAGCGCGGCATCTCCATTGCATTGGTGCTGGGTATTCCAATCGACAGCGTCATCCGATTCGACATCCGGCCGGGAGGCACCAGTGCAGATGAACTCGTTGCAGGAGCTCTACGTGGAAGAGCTCAAGGATATCTACAACGCCGAGCAGCAGATTCTGAAGGCGTTGCCGAAGATGGCGAAGGCAGCCTCCGATCGTCAGTTACAGCGCGCATTCACACAGCACGAGCGACAGACGCAGCGCCAGGTGAAGCGGCTCGAGCGAATCTTCCGTCAGCTTGGCGAGAACCCGCGCGGAAAGAAGTGCAAGGGCATGGAAGGGCTTATCGAGGAGGGCCAGGACCTCATCAAGGAGCGGCCGGAGCCCGAGGTGCTCGACGCGGGCTTGATCGCGGCGGCGCAGCGCGTGGAGCATTACGAGATTGCCGCCTACGGCACCGCGCGCACGTACGCACAGCAGCTCGGAATGCCCGAGCAGGCGAGTCTCCTCCAGGAGACACTCGATGAGGAAGGCCAGACGGACAAGCTGCTGACGCAGCTCGCCGAGAGCTCGATCAATGTCGAGGCGGAGCACGCGGACGATGACGAGGGGATGAGCGGCAGCGGCAACGGCACTGGGATCCGCGCCAGCGGGCGGCGGCGCTCGACGAGCCCCAGGCGATCCGGCCGGCCGCGGTCCACGCGCAAGACGGCGCGACGCTAGACGAGCGCCTAACGACAGAACGGCTGGTGCGAGCGCGCCCGGCGGATGTCCGCCGGGCGCCCGCACGTCAGGCGGGGCGGCGCTGGACAGCGTCCCCGTGTGCCACCATCTTCGGGGGTGACGTCTCCCCTCGGTGGACATCCCTCGCAATGACACAGCCTTCCACGTCTCCGTCCGACTCCCGGTACGACGCGCCGCCTCCGACGCCCGCCGCGCCCGAGAAAGCGTCGCTGCTGGACGACTTCATGGACATCTTCTACGCGCCATCGTCGGTCTTCGCGCGGCGTGAGAACGCGAGTTTCTGGGTTCCGCTCCTCATCGTCAGCGTCCTCCTCGGTCTGGCGTTCTTCGCGAACCGGGACCTGATGGAGCCGATCATGGAAGCGGAGATGGAGCGTAGCATGGCGGCCAGCGGGCAACAGCTCACGCCCGAACAGGCCGAGGCGGCCAGGCGGTTCACGACCGGCATTGGCTCGGTCACCGCGTTCCTCTTCCCGCCGATCGCGATCCTCATGATCGGCGTCGTCGTGTGGGGCGTCGGCAAGTTCTTCGACGCTCGGCAGACGTTGAACGCGGCGCTCGTGGTGGCGGCCTTCTCGTACGTGCCGCGCGTCGTCGAAGGCATCGTCAACCGCGTGCAGGGGCTCATCGTCGACCCATCGACCCTGGATCATCGATACAGCCTCTCGCTCGGCCCCGGGCGATTCTTCGACCCCGATACGGCGTCGCCGGTGCTCCTCGGTCTCGTGGGGCGACTGGACGTGTTCACGCTCTGGGTGACCGTCCTCATCGCCATCGGGCTGGCCGTGACGGGCAAGATCAGCCGCGGCAAGGCGGCCATCGCAGCCGCGATCGTATGGCTCGTCGGTGCCCTCCCGACCGTCGCCGGCGCGCTCGGCCAGTGAACGACGCGGGGGGTCGCGGCACGCGGCGGTAGCCGTCCGCCGCGATCCCGTCAGTGGCGTTAGGCATCGGTCCCGTGACGCTCGTTCAGGTACTCGATCTCCTCGGAATCGGGGTATTCGCCGTCAGCGGGGCGTTGGCGGCCGGCCGGAAGCGCCTGGATCTCCTCGGCGTGTTCGTGCTCGCGTCGGTCACGGCCATCGGCGGCGGGACCATTCGCGACCTGCTGCTCGATCGCCAGCCGATCTTCTGGCTGAGCGATGCGACATTCCTCATCGTCATCATCGGCGCGGTGGCGATCACGTTCGCGTATGTGCAATGGCGGCGGCCCCCGCTGGCGTCGCTGCTCGTGGCTGACGCGTTCGGGCTCGCCCTGTTCGCCATCGCCGGCGCGCAGATCGCGGAGCGCGAGGGGCTTCCCGCCGTGAGCGTGATCATCCTCGGCACCATCACGGCGGTCGCGGGCGGCGTGATTCGCGACGTACTGAGCGCCGATATCCCGTTCGTGCTCCGGCGAGGCAACCTGTATGCGAGCGCCGTGATCCTGGGAATCACGGTCTACCTGGCACTCGGCGCACTCGGGGTGGGTCGGCAGATCGCGGCGGTTGTCGGGATGGCGTTCATTGCGATCACGCGACTGGCGGCCATTCGGTGGGGGGTCACGCTTCCGACATTCGAGTTCGCCGACGACCAGGAGAACCAGCAATCTCGATAGACTCCGATTCCAATTATCGATTCCCAATGTCTCGGTGGCGTGACGACCTGATTGGTCTTTTCGGCGAGCTGGCCTGGCAGGCGCGGCGGACTGCCGGCGCCGTCTCGCGCGCCATCGATCGGGATCCCGCGCAGATCGTTGGCTACCGCGGCTACGGAACGGCGGAGCGTGTGCTCGTTCTGGGACGGGTGTTGCAGGACGAAGGCGTTCGCGCGCCGGACGCCGCGCAGTCGTCGTGGCGCAACCTGATCGCGTCGCTCAAGCGAATGGAGAGCGACCCGTTGCCATTCGCGCGAGTGCGCGCGCAGTTCATGCTCCCGAACGCGGGCAAGCCGCAGGAACTCGTGGCGGACAACGAGGGCTTTCTCCGCCACTGGATGACGGTGCCCGACCCGCTCCGGGAACCCGGGTGGCACCCGGTATCGCTCGAGCTGGCCGATCCACCTAACGGGCGCGAGGTACGGGCGGATGCACGGGTGCTCGCGCCGGCGCCGACGGCCACCTTCGGCGTCGTGAGTGACATGGACGATACGGTCCTCCAGTCGGAGGTGACGAGCTTTCTCCGCGCCGCGAAGAAGGTGTTGCTGGAGAATGCGCTGACACGCCTCCCGTTTCCCGGTGTCGCCGCGTTCTATCGTGCGCTCGAGCGCGGTGCGACGGGCATGGAGGCGAACCCGGTCTTCTACGTCTCCAGCAGCCCGTGGAACCTCTATGACGTGATCGACGGGTTCCTCGAGGCGCAGCGTATCCCGACCGGCCCATTGCTGCTGCGTGACTGGGACTTCGGCCGGCTCAGCGAGCGGCACGCCCGCCACAAAGGAACCGTCATTCGCGAGATCCTCGACACCTACCCCGAGCTCCCATTCCTGTTGATCGGCGACAGCGGGCAAGAGGATCCCGAGATCTACACCGAGCTGGTGCGTGAATACCCGGCGCGCATCCGCGCGGTCTACATTCGCAACGTCACCCCGCACGCCGAGCGGACGGCGCGGATCCAGGCACTCGCGCGCGAGGTTGCCGAATCCGGCTCGACGCTCGTGCTGGCCGACGACACGCTCGCCGCGGCGCGGCACGCCGCCATGCATGGATGGATCTCGTCGGACGCGCTGGCGGAGATCCGTGGCGAGAAGAAGGACGACGAAGGCACGACGGGGGTGAAGGCCGATGCGCCCGGGGTGCCCGAACAGCCGACGACGCCGACGGTCGTAGTGGACCCCGAGGTTTCGGCGGACGACGTCACCTAGTTACATCTCCACAACTACCGGTTCGAGACCCATGCGTCGACTCTCACTCGCCCTCCTGCCGTTCCTCTCCGCGTTCGCGCTGGTGTTCGGCCTGTACTACCTCTACGCCGCCGTGAGGCTCATGCAGATGGGCCGAACCATGCAGGCCGCACTCGTGTTCCTGTTCGGTGTCGTCGGCGTGGCGCTCGCCGTTGGCATCTGGGTGACGCGCAAGCGCGTACGCGCACTCACCAGCACCGATCCGAACAACGAGCCACCGGCGTGAGGTCGGTGCGGTTCGACCGTCGAGCGGCCTAACGAATTCCGATGGAGGAATGACATGCGCATGCGTCGTGTGCTCCACATGCTGTGGTTCCTGCCCGTCGCGAGCCTCACGCCTGCCGCGGCTCTTGCTCAGGTTCCCGCATCCACACGCTGCGGGGTCGGCATTCCCGAGAGCGAGCGGTCCGGCTACGTGCCAGTCCCCCGTGGTGACGTGTTCTGCCCCATCGTCGCCGATCCAAAGGGACAGCGCTCGTTCGTGACGTACCTCCGCGAGTCGAGCGACGATGGTGACGCGGATCTCGGCTCCGTCGGCATCAGTGACATGATCGGGATCCTGCGCGTCGGAGGCCCGCGGCCGGGCGACGGATTTCAGGTGAGTCTCGCCGGCAGCGTCTTCGCGCAGTTCGATCTCGACGTGAACACCTACGACCTCATCAACGCCGACTACGTCATCGGTATTCCGATCACGTTCCGGCGCGGTCCGTTCTCGACCCGGCTCCGGCTCTACCACCAGAGCTCGCACCTCGGCGACGAGTACATCCTTCGCGAGGACGATCCGACGTTCGAGCGCGAGAACATCTCGTTCGAGTCGGCGGAGCTCATCCTCTCGGTCGACGGTGGGCCGTTCCGTGTGTACGGTGGTGGCGAGTATCTGTGGCGGCGAGATCCGGCGGAGCTCGAGCGCTCCCTCGCCCACGGTGGCCTCGAGTTTCGCCCCGCGCGCCGCCTGCTTCGATTCGGCTCACTGGCCGGCGCCCGCTTCCTTGCCGCGGTGGACGTGAAGTCATCGGAACAGCAGGACTGGGATCCGGCCTTCAACGTGCGTGCGGGACTGGAGTTCGATCGCCCACGCGACACCGAGCCACCCGGTCGGCGGTGGGGGTTGTTCTTCGAGGCATACAATGGCCCTTCGCCCTACGGCCAGTTCTTTCGCAAAGAGGTTCGCTGGTTAGGCGCAGGCATTCATTTCACACTTTGATCACGTCCGACACCCGTGACACCTCACCTCGACTGGCGTGACGGCTAGCCGTCACGCCGGCGCGCACCGTCCGTACGACGTCATTGTCATCGGGCTCGGCGCGATGGGGAGTGCGACGCTCCACGCGCTTGCGCGCTCGGGTCGTCGCGTGCTTGGCGTCGATCGCTTCGCGCCTCCGCATGCGTTCGGCTCGTCGCACGGACGCACGCGCATCATTCGCGCGGCGTATTTCGAGAACCCGGGATACGTTCCGCTCGTCCGTCGCAGTTACGACCTGTGGCGCGAGTTGCAGCGTCAGGCCGGGACGACACTCTACGTGAAGACGCGCGGACTCTCCATCGGGCCCGAGGACGGGGCGCTGGTGAGCGGCGCACGCGCGAGCGCCGAAGCATTCCGCATCCCGCACCGTGTCCTTTCCGCAGCAGGCGTACAGCGTCAGTTCCCGGGCCTCCAGCCGCTCGACACCATGATTGGCGTGCTCGACGAGCACGCTGGCACGCTGTTCCCCGAGAGGTGCATCGCCGCGCTCCTGGCCACGGCAAGGAAGAACGGTGCAGAGCTGCACCTCGAGGATCCGATCGTCGGGTGGGAAGCGGACGGCACCATCGTCAGGGTCCGTACGCCTAACGCCGAGTATGCCGGCCAGCAACTCGTGATTGCCGGCGGGGCGTGGATGCGTCAGCTCGTCCCCGAGCTCGCGGGCGTGCTGTCGGTCCGGCGTCAACCGAGTTACTGGTTCGAGCCGGCCTCACGTCCCGAAGAGTTCAGGCCGGAGCGCTGCCCGGTGACGCTCTGGGAGTATGCGCCGGGCCGAGTGTTCTATACGCTGCCCGACTTTGGCGATGGCCTGAAGGTGGCCGTGCACCACGAGGGAAACGTCGTCGATCCGGATCGCGTCGCGCGCGAGACATCCGCGGAGGAGGACGCGCGGGTAACGGACCTTCTGCGCCGCTTCCTGCCCCACGCGAAGGGGCATATACGCGAATCGCAGGTGTGCCTCTACACGAACACGCCCGATCGGGACTTCATCATCGACGTGCACCCGGCGCACCCGCAGCAGGTCGTCGTCGTGAGTGCCTGCTCCGGGCACGGATTCAAGTTCGCGACGGTCGTGGGCGAGATCGCGGCGGAGCTCCTCGCAACGGGGACGTCGCAGCACGAGGTGTCGATGTTCACGATGGGTCGGTTCGAGGCGGCAGGACAACCGGGGTCAGAGTCAGTGTGACGCCAGGGCAGTGAAAGAAGGGGAACGACCTCAGGAGGTAAGTGTCGTCCTCCCGGAGTGGTTCCCCTTAGTTCACGTTCCGGCAGAAGGAGTGCTACTTGCACCCCTTCTTCGGATTGCACGACACGGTGCCGGTGGCAGCGCCGCCACCCGTGACCGTGAGGGTCACAGGGTAGTTGCCGCCTTTCTGCGCGTATGTGTGCGTCGCTCCGTCGCCGCTGCCCGAAGAGCCGTCACCAAAGTTCCACGAATACGACGAGAACCCGTCCGTCGCGTCGAACGTGCAGGTGAACCCGTTGTTGCAGCTCACGGTGAATGAGACGTTCGCCGGCGGCGGTGGAGGTGGCGGTGGCTGCGTACCGCCTCCACCGATGAACCCGACGTAGAGCAGCCGGTTCGGCGATCCCGTTCCGATCGAGCCGAGGATGCCGCTCGTGGCGTTCGTCACGAGTGCGGATGCCACGCCGGCCGGGGTCGCGCCAGGCGTAGCGGCGAGGTAGAGGGCCGCGGCGCCGGCCACGTGCGGCGATGCCATGGACGTCCCGCTGATCGTGTTCGTCGCGGACGAGCCCCCGATCCACGCAGACCTGATCGACGAGCCAGGTGCGAAGATGTCGAGACAGCTCCCGTAGTTCGAGTACGATGCCCTCGCGTCGCTCGACGTCGTGGCGCCCACGGTGATCGCGCTCCCGGCACTGGCCGGCGAGGAGTTGCAGGCATTCGCGTTGCTGTTCCCGGCGGCGACCGCGAACGTGACGCCCGACGCCACCGCGCTGTTGACCGCATTGTTCAGGCTCGACGAGAACCCACCGCCCAGGCTCATGTTCGCGACGGCGGGCTTGGCCGCGTGGTCGGCGACCCAGTCGATGCCAGCGATTACGCCAGAGGTGGTCCCACTTCCGCTGCAGTTCAGCACGCGCACCGCGGCGAGACGAACGTTCTTGGCGACGCCGTAAATGGTACCGCCCACCGTGCCGGCGACGTGCGTGCCGTGACCGTTGCAGTCATCCGGCGCGCCACCATCGATGAAGTCGACGCCCTGGAGGATGCGTCCCGCGAAGTCCGTGTGGCTCGGGTTGATGCCGGTGTCGAGGATGTAGGCCGTGACCCCCGAGCCGTCATTCGCATATGTGTAGCTGTTGTTCAAGCCGGTGCGGGCGTCGATGCGGTCGAGTCCCCACGACGGTGTGGGCGACTGCGTCCCGCTGATGGAAACGACGCCATCGAGCTCGATGGCGGTGACGTGGGGATTACGCCGGAGTGCTTCGACTGCTGCCTGGGGCAGGCCGGCCACAGCGAATCCTTTGAGCGCAGCCCGATAGACGTGCTTGAGCGAGCCCCCGTGCGCGGCGACGAGGCCGCGCGCACGACCATGCGGATCCGTCTCATCGGCGCGGAGCGTTACGATGTAGTCATTCGCCGCGCCGGCCCGAGCCGCGTTGATCGAAGAGGGACGCGTCGCGACATCGCGAGGGGACGTGGCGTCATGGCAGGCGGCTACTACTGCAAGTAGCGCGACGCCCAGGACGGCAGGCTTTCTCATGTTTCCTCCATGGAGTACGGGCCTTCTTTTCGCCCAGACCGAGCGGTCCATACTTTACGTCCCTCTTTTCAATCGTTCCAGCACGAAAATCACCCATTTGGCCCACACGTTCGGTCGTCTTGCCCGCCTGGACCTACCGATGGCTAGTCCACGCGATCATCATCGCCGCCGTCCGTCTTCGCACCGAGGATTCATGTCGATCGCCCGATTGCTCCGTCGCTCGCTGACCGGATCCGTCATAAGTCTCGCACTCATCGGGGGTTCTCCCTCGCGCGCCGATGCGCAGGAGCCGCGCGGATGGGGCGACCCGGCTCGCGATCCGCTGGAGTTTCATACGTTCTCCATTGCGGCGGTGGATCCGCGAACGGGCGAAGTGGGCGTCGCCGTCACCACGCGCGTGCCCTGCGTGGGGAACGGGGTGCCATGGGTGCGGGCCGGCGTTGGTGCGGTCGCCACGCAAGCGAACACACGCACCGACTATGGACCGACGCTGCTGGACGCGCTCGCGAGGGGCGAGGAGCCGGACCAGGCGCTCGCCCGCGCGCTCGCCGCCGATTCACAGGCGGTCTCGCGGCAGGTTGGCGTGATCGCGGTGAACGGGAAGAGCGCGCAGCACACGGGCCGGACCAACAGTGCGTGGGCGGGGAACCGCGCCGGTCGCAACTACGTCACCCAGGGAAACCTGCTCGTGGGCCCCGAAGTGCTCGACGCCGTGGCCGCGTCGTTCGAGGCCAGCGAGGGCGCCCCGCGCCATCTGGCCGACCGGCTGATCGACGCGCTCGCCGCCGGGCAGGCGCGCGGCGGCGACGCGCGCAAAGGTCGCACACAGTCGGCTGCCGTGGTCGTGGCCGATTCGCGGCCCGGCCGTTCCCGTCGTCCCGACGGTGTCACGGCCAACATCAATATTTGCGAGCACCCGGAGCCTGTGCGCGAGTTGCGCCGCGTCTACAACACGATCTCGCAGACGTTAGGCTACCGCACCCTGCAGCTGTACGCCGGCAGCGACGTGTGGCAGCTCAAGGTCATGCTCAACGCGCTCGGTCACTACCGGCCGAGCGAGACCCCTCTGCGTCGAGATGTCCCGGACGCGCTCCTGTACACGCCCGAGGCCGTGGCCGCGGCGGACGCGTTCCGTGCCGCGGAGAAGCTCTCGCTCCCGGCGTTAGGCACGCCGGCCGGACTCGTGGACGAAGACACGGTTGCTCGGCTCTGGGCAGCGCTCACCCGGGCAGGGAAGGCGGATGCGGTGAGGCAGGCGCTGCTGGAGGCGACGGGGGTGAGGAGATGAAGCTATCAGCCATCAGCTATCAGCTATCAGCTATCAGCAAAGCGAGAACCCTCAGGACGCTTCTCCCGCATCGAGAGGCATCCCGAGGGGGTACGCTTTGCTGATAGCTGATAGCTGATAGCTGATAGCTGATGGCTAATAGCTGTGCTCTTGCTCCATTCGTCCCCG
>DAINRQ010000050.1:0-35627 GCA_036741775.1 Gemmatimonadaceae bacterium
ACGGGTTTGGCCATCTCCGCGATGATCGCGTCCCACGCGCCCTGGTCGGAGAAATCCGTGCGCAAGACGAAGGCGTTCTCGGAAGCCGGCAGTGGTTTCATGGCCTTTCCCGTCAGGTCGGCGCTTGTCCGTCGAGATCAATCGGGCGCAGTTCCCCGAGCGATGTGCGCTGGCGCGGCGAAGGAAACCGCGCCGCTCGGCTGGACGAACCGCGCGAGCTCGCGATCCGCTTCCGCGACGATCGCACGCAACTGCTCGTCCGAGATATCGATTCCAATCGTCGGCATCCACCCGCGCACCTCGGCCTCGATCATCACCCGAACGCTGGGAAAATGCGCGGAACCCACGTGCGTGTCGATGTGAAGCTCGGAGATCGGGACACCGGCGAACAAGTCGGCAAGCTGATCGCGATCGCCTAGCGCAAACGGCGCTCGCAGCGCGTCGGCCGCCTGCCGCCCGACGACGCGCTCGAGAATCGTGACGACGGTCTCGTAGGCGGCGGTGTCCTCGAGTGAGCCCCACACGGCAATGGCGACGCGACCCCGTGGAACGAGGACACGCATCATCTCGCGCACCGCGGCACGCCGATCGTCGAAGAACATCAGGCCGAACTGGCTTACCACTGCGTCGAACGCCCGATCCGCGTACGGTAGTGATTCGGCCGCCGCCTGACGCCACTCGATCTGCGGTGCGGTGCGAGCCGCGACGGCCAACATTCCCGCGTCGGCATCCACCCCGGCGACGAACCCGGTCGGTCCGACGACTCGTGCCACTTCCCTCGCGAGGATGCCTGTTCCGCACGCGACGTCGAGCACGCGATCACCCGGCTGTACTCGGGCCGCGGCAACCACGCGCGGTGCCCACTCCCGGAACTCGGCGGGCACGAACAACTGCTCGTAGACCGTCGCAGCGTCGAGCGCCAGCTCGGGTGTGTGGTCCGTCATGACATTGACACCGAAATCAGTTCACTCCGAGCCAGTAACTTACCTTCACCACGAAGACGTTGTCCCCGGCCACTTGCGTGGCGTCCCAGAGGTCGTTCGGGTTGATCAGGCGCCCCGCCCGCGTCTCGTCGAGCCGGCTCTGCTGCCAGATGAGATACGCCGTGCTCCCCGGCAGCCATTCCCATCGAAGCACCAGATTGGACCGGAACGACAGCCGGTTGAAGTCGAGCGCCGGGATCGTGAACGATGCCGCGCCATCGGTTACGGTGCTCACGCCGCTCGCGTCCTTCACGATCGTCGTGCCTGTCCCGGACTCTCCGTACGTGCGAAGGGATCGACTCTCGGGCTCCGGCAGCTCGCCGAAGTCGTAGAACCGACCACTCGCCGCGAACGGCTCCGCGTACGCCTCGACCGTGAAGTTCGGCGTGAACGCGTAGTTCAGGCGGAATCGCGCCGAGAGCGTGCTGCGTTCGAGGTAGGAGAAGATGTAGCGCTGGCCGAACGTCACGGCGCTGCCGTCCGAGCGGGTCGTCACGTACTGTCGTCCGTCCACCGAGCGCGAGTAGGTCGGGTCCACCGACGCCTGCCACCGCGACGCTGGACGGATGCTCAGTCCGGCGCCCGCGTCCCAGCGCCAGCCGCCGAACTCGTCGTGGTAGTACTCTGTGCGCGCGTTCCACGTCGTGGGCACGTTAGGCCGACTCAGAACCTGACCGAACACGGCATATCCGTTCGGTGTTCCCATGAGTGGGCCGCCGCGCGTGAGGTCGTCGCTCTGCGACCGCCGGTGCAACGTCACGCGAGCGTTCAACCTCATGAAGTTGTGCAGCGTCGCCTGCGCGGTCTGGTTGAAGCGCAGATACTGCTGGGTGCGGCCGTAGTTCCACCCGGCCACCGTGGATGTGCCGAAGTTGAAGAATCGAACGTACTTGTTAGGCTTCGTGTCGCGTAGCTGGATGTCGGCGTTGAAGTCGATGTCGTCGCCGCTCCGCATCTGTCCCGCATCGTTGATGTCGAACCCGGGCGAGCGCGTCGAGAGCTGGATCCCCCACAACGTGAACCGGCCAGCGTTCTTATCGGCGCGCAACGACGCCGAGACACCACTCAGCGACGTGCGCGTCGGGTCGAGCTCCACGTGATCCTGGTCGGGCCGCTGGAAGTAGTGCGCGCTCGAGCGCTGCAAGCGTGCGATCGCGTCGGCACTCCCCGCGACTCGGCTCCCGCCGACCCACCCCGTCACCTCGTACATCCCCTGCATGTACCGGAGCTTCCAGTCCACGCCGCCCGTCACCGCGCTGCTCGGCAATAGCGCCTCGAGTTCGCCCCCATCGTCGAGCCAGCGGTTCACGTGCGTCATGGAGAGACCGACGTTCGACTGCTGGCTCCCGAACTCCTGTTGCAGTCGGAGCACGCCGAATGAGCTCGGTGGCTCGACGGCAATCCTGTCCCTCACGACGTTCGTCGTGTCGAACGTCCGCGCGTACTCGCGCGGTGTGACTGCAGCGAGCGCGCCGACGGAGAGCCCTGACGCCAGACGCCCCGTCACCTTCGCGGCCGAGAGAATCGTCGTGTTTGTCGGCATGTCGACGAAGTGACCGGGCGGCACACGACGCGGCGCGGCTCCGATGCGCCGGCTGTAGAACCACGTCGGACGTCCGATGAAGCTCTGCCCCCGCCCGGTGAGCAGCTCGTTCCCCTCGATGAAGAACGGGCGCCGCTCGTCGAACACCGTCTCGAACGCCGTGAGGTTCACGACGGCCGGATCGGCCTCCACTTGCCCGAAGTCCGGGTTCACCGTCGCGTCGAGCGTCAGGTTGGGACCGAGGCCGTACTTCAAGTCGCCGCCGACGCGCCCGCCGAACTTGTCGTCGAACGGGTTTCGCGCGCTCACGTTCGCCCGGTAGGTCAGATCACCAGCAACGTAGGGCATGAGCTCGAGTCGCCGCGTCGGCGGAATACCGGAGATCCCCTCGAGCCGCCCGAAGTTCGACGCGAACCCCGCCGCGGACACCGGAATGAGCACCCACTGCATGCGCTCGCTCTTGTCGGCGATATTGCGGGTGAGCTCCAGCCCCCACGTCTGCTCGGCGCCCGCGTTGAAGCGAAGCTGTGAGAAGGGGATGTGCATCTCGGCCGTCCATCCCTCGCCGTCCACGCGGGCGCGCGCATTCCAGATGGGATCGAACTGCGTCTCGCGGCCGGAATCTTCGCTGTCCTGCGAGTGATACGCGTCGCCGCGGACCCCGCCTGACGAGATGGAGAAGCTGAACGCCGTCCGTCGGTCGAGGTACGGGTCGAGCGACACCGTGAACACTTCGGCGTCGCTCTCGCCGTCGCGCCGGGTGATGGAGGTGCGGATGGCGTTCGGGTCGGGGCGGCGCATGCGTGCCGCGACGTAAAGCGCGTGGTCGTCGTAGAGAAACCGGACTTCGGTCGCTACGCTTGGCGCTGCGCCTTCGACGGGGATCTTCTGAACGAAGTCGGAGATCACCGTGGCGCGTTGCCAGGCGGGGTCGTCGAGCTCGCCGTCGATGCGCGGCGCGGGTCCGACGATACGAGTGGCGCGGGCAGTTTTCGGCGGGGACGACTGTGCGCGGAGTGAGGGCGAAGCGACGAGGAGCAGCGCGGGCGTGAGGATCGCCGCGCCGATCGAGGTCCGGAGCATGAGGCCGGGGTACGCGTGACGTTTCGCTGAGCTCCTGGCGATTCCAGGACGACGCAATCCTACGCTCGCGTGATGCGTCCGGCCACGCCGGGGGTGCGGATGTCAGCCATACCAGTCCCCGGAATTAGGTTCTACGCGCCGGGTACGGGCATCCGTCCGTGCTTGAACATGTCGAACCACAGTGCCGCGTCCGTCGGACTGAAGATCTCCAGCTCGGCGAAGATCTCGTGCGCGAAATCGACGGGCGAGAGGCCGCTAGCGGTGATCACTCCGCGGTCACGCACCGCTGGAACCGGCTCGTACCACTGGCCTCCGCGATACGCCGGCACCAGAGACGCCAGGTATTCCGGCGCGTTGCTCGTATGATGTCGCGCGTCGAGCAGTCCGGCGCGCGCGACGGCCACCGTGGCGCCGCAGATCGCCGCGATCGGAAGCCCGGCATCGTGCACACGGTTGAGGAAGCGTTCCAGCTCGGCGCGCGGGTAGGCGTCCTCGCGCTCCCATAGATCCCCGCCTGGGAGAATGAGGAGTCGGACCTCCTCCGGACGGACGCTGGACAAGGGGACATCCGGGAGCACACGCAGCCCACCCATGGACGCAACAGGCGCCGTCGTGAAACCGACCGCCGTCACGTCGTACCCGCCCGACCGACGAATCTCGGCGAGCGCGTGCGCCGGCTCCCAATCAGCGAACCCGTCCGCGACGATCACATGAACGCTGGCCATCGGCGACCTCCGTAACGACGTTAGGCGTGGTCAGCTCCGCTTGCCAGTCGAGCGCTTGCCGGTCGGGCGCGTGCCCTGCGCTCGAGGCGGCGCGTCAGGCGTGTCCAGCGACGCCACCACGCGCTTCGGCGCGACCGCGCGAAAGCTTTCATCGATCCATTCAAGGTACTGGCGCTCGAGCGCCTTGTTCGTGGATGCCACGCGTACGGTCACCCATCCATGACGGCCGAGCCCGTATTCCGTTGGCTTCACGAACGGAAGTGCGAGCGCCTGAAATCCAGTACGCGGCAACTTGACCGAGAAGCTCATCTCTCCGTCGCCGAGTCGCATGAACAGGAACGTTTTTCCGCGAACCTTTATGGCTCGCTCGCCCCACGGAAAATCTTCGGTGGCTTGCGGGTACGCGAGCGCCCGGTCTCGCAGCACCTGTTCGAGCGTGCCGAGCGATGATTTCGATGGCATGGGTGAGATATGCCTGGCTCACTCCACAATCTCAAGCGCTGAGGCTGGTTGCGGGCCGCCGATCCGGCGCTCAGATGGGTCTTCCGACCCATGCGGCTCCCGTTCCGGCGCACGATGTTCCAGGAGTCTCGCGACGCCGCGAGGCAGCGGGCGTTCGTGACGGCCCGTTAGGCGGCGGGGTTATGCGCTGGAGCGGATCGGGGTATTGCCGTTATTCCGAGCTCAGGATGACAAAGGTGGCTCTTGACAAAGTAACATGGTTCGATAACTATCGAACCGTGCGTACCAAGTCGAATCCCACCGTTCAGCTCCTGCCCGGGCAGTTCGAGCGCATCGCCAAGGCGCTCTCGGACCCCCGCCGCTTCGCGATACTCGAGGCAATCGGGTCCAGCTGCGGCTGCCCCAACCAATCGCTCTGTCAGGACTTTTCCGTGACGAAGGCAACGATCTCTCATCACCTGAAGGAACTGGTGCAGGCCGGATTGATCGAGACGGAGCGCGAAGGACAGTACCTGAGCGCGCGTCCCCGTCCGGACGTGCTCAAGGCCTACGCCGACGAGCTTGTCCGCCGTGTCACAGGATCGACGTAACACCGTCTAAGTGGGCGCGATGACGCGCCCGAAGCGGGGCAGTTGTAATCATCTGTTTGACGGTTGTACAACTATCGCACTACAGGGCGCCCCGGCGCCGGAGGTTAGGCAACCAATGTCCGCAACGTCTTCCCACTCCCCCTCCACCAAGTCCCGCGCCTGGCTCCGGCCCGCCGCCGTCCTCGCCACAGTCATCGGCGTGGGCGGCGGACTCGCTGGTTGGAAGGTCGGCGCGACGCGCGAAGCAAACGCCGCCGCCGCGAATCAACCCGAACCCGTCGAGACAGTCACAACCGCCGTCGCCTCGGAGCGCGAGCACCAGCCGACGACCACATCCATCGGCACCATGCTCGCCCTCCGCTCGATCACCCTGCGGAACGAGCTTCCCGGGACGGTTCGCCACGTCAGGCTCAACGCTGGCCAGATCGTCGACGCGGGCACAGTGCTCGTCGGACTCGACGTCTCCGTCGAGGAGGCCGAGCTCGAAGCACTCCAGGCGCAAGCCGAGCTCGCCCGCACCCTCCTCGCCCGCACCGAGCGCATGGCCGAGCGCCGCGCTGCCTCACAAGTGGAGCTCGAGCAGGCGCGCGCCGAGCGCGACGTGGCGCTCGCCCAGATCTCCCGCCTCAAGGCGATCATCGAACGCAAGACCATCCGCGCGCCGTTCCGCGCCCGCGTCGGCATCGCAGACGTACACGTCGGTCAGTTCCTCGAGACGGGCACGCAACTCACCACGCTTCAGGGCATCGATGACGCTGCCAACGTCGACTTCTCCGTCGCGCAGGCGGTCGCCGCCGGGCTGACAGTCGGCGAGCAGGTCGAGATCGTCGGCTCTCGCGACTCCACGCCAATGGCCGCACGCATCGTCGCCGTCGATGCACGCGTCGACCCGACCACGCGCAACGCGATGGTGCGCGCACGGCTGAACGACTCCCACCTGGCTCCGGCACCCGGCGCGTCCGTTCGTGTTCGCGTTCCCGTCGGCCCCGAGCGCAAGGCAGTCGTTGTCCCCGTGAGCGCGCTCCGCAAAGGCCCCGGCGGCGACCACGTCTTCGTCATCGCGGCCGGCAAGGACGGGAAGCCGCGCTCGCAGGCCCGCAAAGTCATCGCCGGCGACGTGCTCGGCGACGAGATCGTGATCCTCGACGGCATCGCGGCAGGTGAGCGCGTGGCCGCCTCGGGATCGTTCAAGCTCCGCGACGCCGCCCTGGTCGCGATCACCCCCGACTCCGCCGCGCCGAACGCTCGCGTGCTGGGATCACGCTAGCCCACGGAGGGGAGACGGTCATCATGAAGTCCTTCACGGACATCTTCATCAAACACCCGGTGCTCGCCGTGGTGGTCAACCTCGTGCTCGTGCTCGTGGGTTGGCGCGCCCTGACGACGCTACCGGTGCAGCAATATCCGAAGATCGAGAGCTCGTCGGTCGTCATCAACACGGTCTACTACGGCGCGAGCGCCGAGACGGTCCGTGGATTCCTGACGACGCCCATCGAGCGCGCGGTCTCGGCCATCAGCGGCGTGGACTATATCGAATCGACGAGTCGCGCCGGCTTGAGCACGATCACGATCCGACTCAAGCTGAACCACAGCAGCACGACTGCGCTCGCCGAGGTGTCGGCGCGGCTGCAGCAGGTGCGCTCCGAGCTGCCGGCCGAAGCCGAGCCGCCAGCCGTCGAGGTGCAGCGCTCGGATCGTCCGTACGCGAGCTTCTACCTGAGCTTCTCGTCGACCGAACGGGACATCCCCGCCATCACCGACTGGCTCGCCCGTACGCTCCAACCTCAACTCGCGACGCTCGCCGGCGTGCAGCGAGTGAGCATGGAGGGCGCGCGACCCATCGCGATGCGCGTGTGGATCGATCCCGATCGGCTCGCGTCACACAACCTGGCGCCCGGCGACGTGCATTCGGCGCTGCGCCGCAACAACTACCTCGCGGCCGTCGGTCAGACGAAGGGCGATCTCGTCCAGATCAACCTGCTCGCGAACACGGACCTTCGCTCGGTCGAGGAGTTCAAGGACCTCATCGTCGCCGACCGCAACGGCGCGATCGTGCGACTGAGTGACGTCGCCCACGTCGAGCTCGGCGCCGAAGAGGCGGACATGGTCGCGAAGTTCAGCGACAAGGAAGCCGTGTACCTCGGCGTCTGGCCGCTCGTCGGCACGAACGAGATCGAGGTCGCGCACCGCCTGCGCGCCGAGATGGAGCGCATCCGTCCGACGCTCCCCGCGGACATCGACATGCAGCTCGCGTACGACGCGACGGTGTTCATGGAGGATGCGCTCAAGGAGATCACGAAGACGTTGACCGAGACGGTGCTCATCGTCGGCCTCGTCGTGTTCCTCTTCATGGGATCGATCCGAACGGCGCTCGTCCCGCTCGTCGCGATGCCGATCTCGCTCGTGGGCTCGGCGATCGTGATGTACGCGTTCGGGTTCAGCCTGAACCTGCTCACGATTCTCGCGATCGTGCTGGCGGTCGGTCTCGTCGTGGACGATGCGATCGTGGTGGTGGAGAACGTCGAGCGTCACGTGAGGCTCGGGAAGACACGTATTCAGGCCGCCATCATCGGGGCGCGCGAGCTCATGGGCCCGATCATCGCGATGACGATCACGCTCGCGACGGTGTACACGCCCATCGGGTTCCAAGGTGGTCTCACCGGCTCGCTGTTCCTCGAGTTCGCGATCACGCTCGCCGCCGCGGTCGTGTTGTCGGGTATCGTCGCGGTGACGCTCTCGCCGGTCATGAGCTCGCGTTTCGTCCACGAGCATGGTCATGAGGGGCGCCTGACGAGGGTCGTGAACCGCGGCTTCGACGTGGTACGCGTATGGTACGCGAAGGTGCTGGACGGCGCGTTGCAGATGCGCTGGGCGATTGTCGCGGCATCGGTGCTCGTGATGTTCGCCGCCTGGCCGCTGTACATGTTGTCGAAGAAGGAGCTCGCTCCGGTCGAGGACCAGAGCCACATCAGCATGTTCATGCAGGCGTCGCCCGACGCGTCGCTCGCGGCGTCGAACCGCGCGTCGCTCGAGGTCGTGAAGGCCATCACTGCCTTCCCCGAAACACGGTTCATGTGGTCGCTCACCGCCCCGTGGGGCGCGTTCGGCGGCATGGTCGCCAAGGATTGGAAGGAGCGCGAGCAGTCGACGCAGGAGCTCTACGGCCAGGTGTATGGGGCCGTCTCGCAGATCCCGGGGCTCCGTGTGTTCCCGCGCCTCGACCCGCCGCTGCCGACGCCCGGCCAGTATGACGTCGAGCTCGTGCTGCAGAGCGACGCATCGCCGGAGCAGATGCTCGAGGCGGTGAACCAGGTCGTCGGGGCGGGCTGGCAGAGTGGCAAGTTCCTGTACGTCGACACCGACCTCAAGATCGACCTTCCGGAGGCGCGCGTCGTGATCGACCGCGAGCGCGTGGCCGACCTCGGCCTCGATCTCGCGAGCGTCGGCCAGGAGCTCGGCACGTTGTTAGGCGGTGCGTACGTGAACCGCTTCAACTACTTCGACCGTAGCTACAAGGTCATTCCTCAGATCGGCGAGGAGAACAGGGCGACGGTCGCACCACTGCTCGACCTCAAGATCAAGACGCCGGCTGGGGACCTCGTGCCGGTCTCGACGTTCACGCGCATCGAGTCGAGCACCGCGCCGCGGACGCTCAACCGGTTCTCGCAGCGGAATGCCGTGCGCGTGTTCGGCGGCGTGAAGCCCGGCGTCACGAAGGAGGAAGGACTTCGCGTGCTGGAGCAGGCGGCGCTCGCCGTCGGTGGCCCGGGGATCACGATGGATTACGCCGGCGAGTCGCGGCAGATCCGCCGCGAGGGTGCGGCGCTCACCGTGACGCTCGTCTTCGCCGTGATCCTGATCTACCTCGTGCTCAGCGCGCAGTTCCAGAGCTTCCGCGATCCGCTGATCGTCCTGTTAGGCTCCGTGCCGCTCGCGATCTCGGGAGCGTTGATCTTCAGCTTCCTCGACCTCACGACGATCAACATTTACTCGCAGGTGGGGCTCATTACGCTCGTCGGCCTCATCGCGAAGAACGGCATCCTGATCGTGGAGTTCGCGAACGGGCTGCAGAAGAAAGGGCTGGCGAAGCTCGACGCATTGCGCGAGGCGTCGCTGACGCGACTTCGCCCGGTGCTCATGACGTCGGTCGCCACGGTGTTCGGGCATCTGCCGCTGGTGTTCGTATCGGGCCCGGGCTCCGAAGCGCGGAATAGCATCGGGACCGTGCTCGTCGCGGGCATGACGGTCGGAAGCCTGTTCACGCTCGTGGTCGTGCCGGTGTTCTACTCGCTCATCGCGGCGGAACACCAGCCTCACTCGGTGACCGCTGAATTCAAAGCCGTCGACGCCGACGGCCGCCTTCCACAGGGGAATCTCGCGCCTGAGGTGGCGCTCACATGATCGGGAATCGAGAATCGGGAATCGGGAACCGCCGGCGCCTGTGGCGCGGTGGGAACCGGGAACAGGGAACCGGGAACCGGGCGCGGGGAATCGTCCTTGCTGCTGCCCTGACCCTCGTGCCGGTCGTCGCGGTTGGCGCACAACGGTCGTCATTCCGAGCGGACCCGGCGCGAAGCGCTGGCGCAGTCGAGGAATCGCAGTCGTCCCGGAAGGGCGGCCAGGCCGCGGCCGAGGAAACCAGCGCGGCCGACTTCTGGACCACGTTAGGCGATTCGACGCTCGCGCGTCTGGTCGGCGACGCGCTCCGCGAGAACCAGGATGTCGAGGCGGTCCGGGCCCGCGTGAGCAGCGCTCGCGCGGCGCGAACCAGCTCGCTGCTCGACATGACTCCCGCCATCACCGCCGTGGGGGGCTACTCGCGGCAGCGGCTCGCGAGCACGGTCATCCCTGGAAGCGAAAGCGGCGTTCGGCTCCCGGAGCAGGACGTGTGGGACGCCGGCCTTCAGATGTCCTGGGACCTCGACGTGTTCGGTCGCCTTCGCAACACGGCACAGGCTCGCGGCTCGTTGCTCGAGGCCGCGGATGAGGATCTGAAGGACGTACGTGTCGCACTGGCCGCGCAGGTGGCACGCGCGTACTTCGATCTGCGCGGCGCGCAGAACCGGCTCGCCGTCGCGCGCCGGAACGCGGAGAACCAGCGCGGGACGCTCGAGGTCACCACGCAGCGGCTCGACGCTGGCCGCGGCACGGCGCTCGATGTCGAACGCGCACAGGCGCAGCTCAGCACGACACTCGCGGCCATCCCGGGGTTCGAAGCCGAGGTGGCTGCGGCACAGGATCGCATCGCGGTCCTCGCCGGTCGCGAACCGGGCGCGCTGACGGCGCAGGTTGGGGATTCGGGTGTTGTCGTTACCCTTCCCGAGTCGGTCGCCGTCGGACCGACCGAGCTGGTCGCGCGCCGGCGGCCCGACGTCAGGAGCGCCGAGGAGCAGGTGGACGCGAGCGGCGCCTACGTGCGTGCGGCGCGCGCCGATTACCTCCCGCGACTCGCGTTGAGCGGCGGCGCAGGTTACACCAGCAGCCGGTTCGACGCGTTAGGCAACGCGGGCACTCCACGCTACACGTTCGGCCCCGTGTTGTCGTGGCCGGCGTTCGACCTGGCGCGCGTGAAGGCAAACACCGACGCCGCCCGTGCGGTGCAAGCCGAGGCGAAGGCACGGTATCGCCAGACAGTGTTACGGTCGATGGAAGAGGTCGAGGTGTCGATCCGCACGTACCAGAAGGCACGCGAGCGGCTGAAGCACCTCGAGGACGCTGCGGCGGCCAGTGAGCGCGCAGCGGACCTGGCTCGCCTCCGGTTCACGGAGGGCGCGTCGGACTTCCTCCAAGTGCTCGACGCCGAACGTACGCTGCTCGAAGCGCAGGACCGCCTCGCCCTCGGTCGCACCCAGGCATCGGCCGCGTTGGTCGCGGTCTATCGGGCGACTGGTGGTGGTGCACGGTAGCGCCGCCACTCGGGTATCGCGAAAGAATGAACCGCAGAGGGCGCGGGGGACGCGGAGGACCGCCTGTCGTGCAGGCGGTCCTCCGCGTCCCCTCCGCCCTCTGCCGTTCGCTTTGCCCATCGTCGCTACCTGGAAGCCAGCCCCCCGGTGCTGAGCCGCGGATTCAACCGCTGGTGCCATGTCGGATAACTCGGCCTGACGTTGCTCGCCTCATCGAGGCGGTGAACCTGCTCCGGCTTGAGATTCCACCCGATCACGCCCAGGTTCTCCCGGAGCTGCGCTTCGTTTCGCGCCCCGAGCACCACGCTCGCAACGGTCGGTCGCTGCAGCACCCAGTTGAGCGCCACCTGCGACACGGTCTTCTCCGTCTCCGCCGCGATCTCATCGAGGACATCGACGATGCCATACAACCGCTCGACGTCGCCCGCTCGCTCGAGCCCGAGCTGCGCGGACCGCGTCCCCTCGGGAATCGGCTGGCCCCGGCGGATCTTCCCCGTCAACGCTCCGCCCGACAGCGGACTCCAGACCACGGTTCCGACCTTCTGGTCGATCGCGAGCGGCATGAGCTCCCACTCGTAGTCCCTCGCCGCAAGCGAGTAGTACGCCTGGTGCACGACATAACGCGACCACCCGTAGCGCTCCGAGATCGACAGCGACTTCATCAGGTGCCACCCCGCGAAGTTGGAGCATCCGATGTACGTGACCTTACCGCTCCGGACGAGGTCCTCGAGCGCACGCAGGGTTTCGTCGACCGGCGTGGTGGTGTCGAACGTGTGCATGTAGTACAGATCGACATGATCGGTCCCGAGCCGGCGCAGACTGTCCTCGCACGCACGCAGCAGGAACCGTCGCGACGACCCCAGGTCGTTCGGTCCGTCGCCGAGCGGGAACGTCGCTTTCGTCGCGAGCAGCAGGTCGTGGCGCCGTCCCGCGATCGCGGCGCCCAGGATCTCCTCGGCGCGTCCGGTAGAGTAGGAGTTCGCCGTATCGAAGAACGTAACGCCGGCCTCGAGGCAGATGTCCACGAGGCGCCGCGCTTCGGCGACGTCGGTCGAGCCCCACGCGCGGTAGAACTCGGACCCGCCACCGAACGTGGCGGTGCCGAAGCCGAGTACGGGCACTTTGAGTCCAGAACCGCCTAACGGCCGATATTCCATGTCGATTTCTCTGAAACGTCACACAAGGCTACACGGTCCCCGCCGAGCGACGGAAGTGCGGGGCTATGCGCATCTGTCATTCCGAGCCGTCAGGCGAGGAATCCTCGGCATCCCGGTAGAGGGCTCCGCCCCTCTACCGAGGTGACTGAGAAGACCTGACGCAGATGGCCGCAGATTCCGCGGATTGCGCAGAAGCCCTCTATCCTGAGGCCTTGCCGCGCGAGAGTACCAACTCTCTTGATTGAGGGAGAATCTGCGTGCTTCTCAAGAAATCCGCGTAATCTGCGTTTTGCTTCTTCCTCCTCCCGTAGAGGGACCTGCCGCCGACCCGGCGCCGTAACTTCAACCTATGCGCATCCTCCTCGGCTACCTGAAGCAGCATCGGCTGCTCATCCTCCTCGCCCTGTTCCTCGCGGCAGTCAACCAGGTCTTCTCCCTGCTCGACCCGCTGATCTTCCGGCACATCATCGATCGCTACGCGACGCGGTATGATCAGTACACGACCAGCGAGTTCATGCGCGGCGTCGTGGTCCTGCTCGCCGCCGCCGTAGGCGTCGCGTTCGTGTCGCGCGTGGCGAAGAACTTCCAGGACTACTTCGTCAACGTCATCACCCAGCGCGTCGGCGCGCAGCTCTACTCCGACGGCATCCGCCACTCCCTCGCCCTGCCCTACCAGGTGTTCGAGGACCAGCGCAGCGGTGAGACGTTAGGCAAGCTCCAGAAGGCACGCACCGACTCCGAGCGGTTCATCGCCTCGTTCGTGAACGTCGTCTTCACGACGCTCGTGGGCGTCGTGTTTGTCGTGATCTATGCTGCGAAGGTCCACTGGGCGATAGCGCCGGCGTTCCTGCTCACCATCCCGCTCCTCGGCGGACTGAGCTCCGTCCTGAGCCGGAAGATCAAAACGCTGCAGAAGGTCATCGTCGCCGAGACGACTGCACTCGCCGGCGCAACGACGGAGTCGCTCCGGAACATCGAGCTCGTGAAGAGCCTCGGCCTCACGGATCAGGAGGTGAAACGGCTCAACGCAACCACGGACAAGATCCTCAAGCTCGAGCTCAAGAAGGTCCGCTACCTGCGATCGCTGAGCTTCGTGCAGGGGACAGCGGTGAACTTTCTGCGGACGTCGATCCTGTTCCTCATGCTCTTCCTCATCTTCCGCCAGGAGATCTCGGTCGGGCAGTTCTTCGCGCTCCTCATCTACTCCTTCTTCATCTTCGGCCCGCTGCAGGAGCTTGGCAACGTCATCAACATCTACCGCGAGACCGAGGCGTCGCTCGCGAACTTCCAGACTATCCTCGACACGCCAGTGGATCCGAAGCCGGCGAAGCCGCGGACGGTCCCCGACCTCCGCGTCCTCGAGTTCCGGGACGTGAGCTTCACGCACCAGACGGCGGCGACGCCAGCGCTGAGCGACGTCTCCTTCCGGGTCGAGCGCGGCGAAACGATAGCGTTCGTGGGCCCATCGGGTGCGGGGAAGACCACGCTCGTGAAGCTGCTGGTAGGCCTCTACGCGCCGAAAGCCGGACGCGTGCTCTATAATGGTATCGAGAGCACCGAGGTGGACCTCGATCAGTTCCGCGAGCGGATCGGGCTCGTCACGCAGGACACGCAGCTGTTCTCGGGCACCATTCGCGAGAACCTCAAGTTCGTGAAGCCAGACGCAACCGATGACGAATGCCTCGACGTGCTGCACAGGGCAGCCGCGCACTCACTCCTTCAGCGCGCGGATCGTGGGCTCGACACGGTCATTGGTGAAGGCGGGATGAAGATCTCGGGCGGTGAGAAGCAACGACTCTCGATTGCGCGCGCTCTGCTCCGCCGTCCACACCTGCTCGTGTTCGACGAGGCGACGTCGGCGCTCGACTCGCTCACCGAAGAGGAAATCGGCCGAACCATGCGCGCCGTCTCGGCCACGAGCAACGTCATCACCGTCATGATCGCGCACCGGCTGTCCACTGTCATGCACGCCGATCGCATCTACGTGCTCGAGCGCGGCCGCATCGCAGAGATGGGCCGACACGCCGAGCTCGTGGACGCGAAGGGGCTGTATTACGCAATGTGGCGTCAGCAGGTGGGTGAGCGGCGCGAGTCGGGCAACGGGCCCGTTCCCATCGCGCGGACGGGACCCAGCGTGCGGGCGCTGGCGGGCTGAGACCCGCCGACGCACGCCGTGACGACGTGTCTCGGGCGGTATTAGGGGAATGCGAGCTGCCTAGCGGCACCTCAGCGAACGTCGATCGGGTATGCTCCCCACGGACACCACGTTGCAGACGTGGGATTCTGTAATCCCGTCGCGCCCCGCATGAACTCGACGACCGCACTGTCGGTCCGCATCGGCGCGCCATCGCATACCTCCATCGCGAAGTCGGCGAAGTGCACCGACGCCGGTTCGTAGTGGTACGGATACCGGGGATCGATGCCGCGCCCGCGCACGATGCGCCCCACCGGCATGCGGGGGCCCTGTTTGGTATTCACGAACTCGCGCGCAAGGCGAATTGCCGTCGTGTCGGTGATCGCGATGCGCATGGTGTCCTGCGGGTAGCTGTCGAACGCGAGCACGACCTCCACCGCGCCTTCAGGGAGCCCGACAATCGTTTCTTCATCGCAGGCAACCAGGGTTGCCATAGCAAGCGCGCCGGCCACCGCGACCGGCGAGATCGAACGTCTGAGGGTCTTCATCATAGTGTTCCAGAGCATCTCGTTCAGAGGCCCGGCGAACCGGCGAGCCTTGGGAGCACGGCCGCCAGTTTCAGCAGCCGTTGACTGGCATTACCCAGCGCCAGCCGCTCCGGTCACATGGAGAGAAGCGAACGGCGACGCGCGAACTGCGACGCGCGAACGGCGAGGCGACCGCCGACGCGTCGACTGGCGGCGATCCCCTCCTCTACCGGCGTATGCCGCGCACCGCCCACGCGCGGGCGACGAGATCGATCGACCCGTCGGTCGCGATCGGAAGGGCGCCGCGGACCCGATCGCGCAACTCGGCGCGGCGCTCGTCGCTCAAACTCATCGCATAGCCCGGCGCCGGTCCCTGCCCGCTGAGAAACGGCCGCCAGTAGTCGTCGAAGTCCTGAAACCGTGTCGGCACGTCGATCGCTCGACTCTCGACTCGCGTTAGGCCGACGTTCCGGAACAGTGACTCGAGCGCCGCCGGTTCGCAGATCGGGAACCGACGCGCCTCATCCAGCTCCATCGCCCGTCGGTCGAGCGCGCTCGCAGCATCCCAGAAGACACGCATGAGCTGCATCCCGTCGGCGTAATCCCACACGTACACGCCCACGACGCCACCATCGCGCACGACCCGCCGCATCTCGGCGACCGCGGCATCCGGCCGCGGGACGAAGTTGAGCACAAGGCCTGAGACGACAGCGTCGATGCTTCCCGTCGCCTGGGGGAGCGATTGCGCGTCCGTCACAGCAAACGACGCTCGCGGGTCGGCAACGCGATGCCGGGCGAACTCGACGAACGACGGGGACCGGTCGATCGCCGCGACCGCAGCCGGTACCGCTACATCGAGCACGAGCCGAGTGAGCGCGCCCGTCCCGCACCCGACGTCGAGCCACCGCGCACCCCGTGGCACGTCCAGCCAGCGGAGGAACTCCTGGGCGACGAGCCGGCTCCACCGGCCGACGTACGACTCATAGCCTTCACCGCTCGCCCAGACGTCCGTGGCTATGGGTGTCATGAGTCTCCGGGTTGCTGTTCGCGCCTTCGGTCCGCTACCGCAAGCATGGCCGTCCGCGGCGTATGCGTCGAGGCTCGCCCTACTGCCAGTCCAGCCCGCTAGTATTGGAAATGAGGAACCGGGACAGTAACGCCGTATCAGCTCCGCGCGCTCCAGATCTCCGACAGCACGCGCACGGCGTTTCCACCGATGATGAGCGCGATGTCGCGGTCGTTGTAGCCGCGGCGAATCAGCCCCTCGGTGAGGTCGAACATGCGCTTCGGGTGGTCCAGCCCGCGGATCGTGATCTTGCCGCTGGAGTCCGCGTGATAGCGGTACCGATCGAAATTCGGCTGCGTCCGCGGGTTCGATGCACCGCGGCCAACCGGGTTCGGGTTCCCCACCATGTCGAGGTCACTGCCAACGGCCACGTGCTGCACCCCGACCAGCTTCACCACGTGATCCACATGATCGAGCACGTGCTCGATGGTTACCGGCTCGTCTTCGCGCACGAGAAACCGAATGAAGGCGATTCCCATGACGCCGCCCGTCTTCGCCATCGCGCGAATCGCGTCGTCCGTCTTGAGTCGTGAAAGGCTTGGCGCCAGCGCACGGCAGTTCGCGTGGGAGAAGAGCACGGGCCGCTTCGATACTTCGAGCGCATCCATCGTCGTCTGATCCGCGCAGTGCGAGACGTCCACGGCCATCCCCACCTGATTCATGCGCTCGACGATGGAGCGACCGAACACCGACAGCCCACCGTCGCGATGCTCGAGAAAGCCGCTCCCGATCCCGTTGTTCGTGTTGTACGTCAACTGCGACATCCGCTGGCCGAGTCCCCAGAACGTGTGGACGTCGTCGGGACGACGGAAATGCGCGGAGTTCTGAAACGTGATCATGATGCCCAGCTTCTTCGCGGCCTTCGCGCGCGCGAAATCGCCGGCGTCATCGATGCGCATGAACCAGTCGCCGTAGCCGGCCAGGAACCCGTTCCAGTCGGCGAAGAACCGAATCGCGGCCTCATAGTTCGCCGCCCCGTGCCCGAGCGCGAGCGCCGTCATTCCCGAATCCCGGTACACCTCGGCGTCCTCGCTCGTCATGCTGCCCGGCTGCGAGAGCCAACGGTCGATGCGCGTCGGTGTCTCGCTGTAATCCTGGAAGCGGAACTGGTTCAGCAGGTCGACGACAATGTTCTCCTCGAGCAGTCGGATGCACCGCGCCGAGTATCGCGACTGCGAGAACGCAAACGGCCGGTGGCGCCCACGCAGGATCGCTGGCGCAACCGCCAGCGAGGTGCCGAGTCGGACGAGGGCGTCACGACGGGAAATGTTTTCGGTCTTGGGAGTTGTCACGTGACGCTCGGTCGATGGCGGTCGGGCATCAACGTTGCTTCACCGCGGCGCTCCGCACCAGACGATCTCGCGCATCGTGTAGACATGTGGCTCACACGCGGCCGTTGTCGCGGCCGTCGGATGCGATCACGTCGTCTCGCTCACGTATGTCAGCACGCCACGTACGACGCGTCCTGGCGCCGCGAGCCGGTGACGCTCGGCAGCGCCGGCGTCCCGAATGTGGAGCACCTCGCCCCCGAGCGACGTGACGACGTCCGAGATGATCCGCCGGTGGCAGCGCCACCACAGCACCTCGGAGCACATCACCACGGTGCGGAGACCGTGGGCGATCATGAGCAGCTCGAACAGCCCGGCGGCAAACTCCTCGGTCGCAACGTGATCGGCGTATGCCCGAAAGGCTGGATGGCGCCAGCCGTCGTTGGGCGACGCGGAATCGGGACGACGACGTCCGCCGAGAGCCGGAGTCCACTCGTAGTCCATGTCGTGGGTAGCCAGGGCAGCCTCGAGCGCCTCGGCCTGGAAGTGCGGGAGGCGGCGCGACCCCGGAAATCGGCGCACATCCACGACGACCTCGATGCGATGCGCGTCGAGCACGGCGAGAAACTCGTCGATCGTTCGAGTCGAGTGGCCGATGGTCCACACCGTCGGTGCCATCACCGCCACTGGCGCAGGCGATGGGTCGCCGAAGAACAAGAACCGGCCGGGTTCGTTGGGCCGTACCGCACCGCGTACGGTGAACCGAGCCAGCACGCTACGTTGTCAGCGAAGGATTCGTAACCGCCACAACCCGAAGCCAAGGGACACCATCCTGTGGTAACGCGTAGACAAGCGATCAGCATTCTCGGCTCGATCTCCGCCACGACGTTGTTCGCAGCCCGACGAGCCAGTATGCGTAAAGCGGGTGGCCGGCCGATGCATACCGAGTACGCCGGCGTGGGACATAACGTCTGGCAGTGGGCGTTCACCGAGCCGGCGCTGGTGGACTGGGTGTTCTCCCACCGGCGTACAGTGTGAAGTTGAGGCATCACAGTTCGGCCCAGCCACGTTGCCCGGGCCCCGTCGTTGGCCACAGCCTTGAGCGCGATCCGGTCGGAACCTCGTTCCGACCTCATCCTCTTCCGTTCAACTCGGTGGACTCATGTTGCTGAACCTGGCATTGACGGTTCTTGGCGTCGTGGCCGTCCTGGTCGTTTTCGTGGCCTCTCGCCCATCTTCATTCCGCGTCGCGCGCGGCGCCACCATCTCGGCGCCGGTGGAGGTGGTGTTCGCACAGATCGAGGATCTTCACCAGTGGGGCCGCTGGTCGCCGTTCGAGAGAAGTGATCCGACGATGACCAAGACGTACACCGGGGCGCGGGCCGGCGTCGGCGCGAGCTTTCACTACGCGGGAATGAAGATCGGGGAGGGCCAGATGACCATTGTCGAGAGCGTGCCGCACGAGCGGATCCGTGTCAGGGCAGAGTTCATCAGCCCATTCACCGCGACGAACGAGATCGAGTTCACCTTCCGACCGTTCCCGGGAGGTGTCGCCATCACGTGGGCAATGAGCGGGCGGAACAGCTTCGTCGGCAAGGCGATCTCGCTCGTGATGAACATGGACCGGATGGTCGGCGACGATTTCGAGAGGGGGCTCGCGGATCTCAAGCGTCTTTCGGAGGGCGAGGCGCGTCTCCTGACGGTCGCGTAAATCGCTTTCTTCCTCGACCGCCACGCCAGCGCCAGCGGCGAACTGCCCGTAGCCAGTACCCAGTGTTGTTGACTTTCGACAATAGAGGTCTGTAGTATTGTCGGAAGTCGACAACTCTCGCACGTGAGCACCGATGGCGCGCGAACAGTCCGATCTCCTACGCGGCACTCTCGATCTCCTCATTCTCAGGTCGCTCGCTGCGGCGTCCATGCATGGGTGGGCGCTCAGCCAGTCCATCCAGCAACAATCCGAGAACCTGCTGCGCGTCGGCCAGGGCTCACTCTACCCCGCTCTGCAGCGCCTCGAGCAGCAGGGATGGATCGAGAGCGAGTGGCGCACGACCGAGCAGAACCGGCCCGCCAAGTACTACACGCTGACGGCGTCCGGGCGCCGCGCGCTCACGACCGAGACGAAGAACTGGCGACAGTACGTGCGTGCCGTCGACCTCATCCTCGAAGGCGCCTGAGATGCTCGTGAGCCGACCCAGTCTTCCCGACCGCCTGCGTGGGGCGTGGCGGCGCACGCGCGCACTCGTTTCGCCCAACGATGCCGATCGCGAGATGTCTCGTGAAGTCGCGTTCCATCTGGAGATGGAGACCGAGAACAACATTCGGTGCGGCATGGACCCCGTCGCCGCACGACGAGCCGCGATCGTCGCCTTCGGCGGCGTGAGTCGGTTTTCCGAGGATGTGCGCGACGTTCGCAACATCGGGTGGCTCGAGGACCTGCTTCAGGATCTCCGCCATACCGCGCGCGGATTTCGGCGATCACCAGGCTTCACCGCGGCTGCCGTCCTCGCCCTCAGTCTCGGTATCGGCGCCAACACAGCGGTGTTCTCGGTGGTCTACAAAGTCGTCATTGCGCCGCTACCGTACGCCGACCCCCATCGCCTCGTACGTCTGTGGGAAGCCAACCCCGCGCAGGGGATCGAGCGCTCCACCGTCTCGCCAGGTACGGTCATGGATCTCCGCGAGCGCTCGCGCACGCTCGAGAACGTTGCGCTCGTCGGATCGCGCGAATTCGTCATCTCCGACGGCAACGAGAGTTGGGAATCACGTGCCGCTACTGTTTCCCCGGCGCTCTTCGACATGCTCGGCGTGCGACCCGTCGTAGGCCGCGTGTTTCCGCCGGAGTTGGGCCGATCGAAATGGGATGGCGCTCAGGACGAGATCGTGATCGGCTATCGGCTATGGCGACAGCGGTTCGGCGGCGATCCGAACGTGATCGGCCGAACGATCCGAATGGACGTGCAGTGGACGCACACCATCGTTGGCGTCATGCCACCGGGCTTCGCCTTCCCCGAGGGCACGGAGGTCTGGACGCCGCTCGTCTACGCCCGCGCGCTCTCGCCGACGGAGCGGCAATATCGCTACTACGACGCGGTCGCGAAGCTCCGACCCGACGTGACGCTCGAGCAAGCGACGCACGACGCCGCCGCGATCGCGTCGCAGCTCGACGCCGAGTACCCGGCGTCGAACGCGGGATGGTCCGTGCAGATGGCACCACTCGACCGGAGTATCCTGGGCGATACGCGTCCTGCGCTTCTGGTGCTGCTCGGGCTGGCGGCGTGCGTGCTGTTGATTGCCTGCGGCAACGTCGCTACGCTCGCGGTCGCTCGCGCGACATCCCGGCAGCACGAGGCAGCCATCCGTGTGGCGTTAGGCGCCGGACGACGCCGTCTGCTTCGTCAGTGGGCTGCGGAAGGGTTGCTGCTCGCCGTACTCGGCGGAACCGGTGGGCTGGTCGTCGCATACTGGAGCAGTCGGTTGCTTCTCGCTGTCGCGCCCGCGGACATCCCTCGGCTCAGTGAGGTCGGTTTCGGCGGCCCGGCCGTGACGTTCGCGCTCCTCGCGACGGTCGTGACAGCCGCACTCGTCGCGATCGCGCCGGCGCTTCGCTCGCGAAACACCGGTCCGCTCGATGCGCTGCGCACCCGAACGGGCGCCACGAGCCTTTCAACGCTGCGTGCGCGCGAGTGGCTCGTTGGCACGCAGGTCGCGCTCACGTTCGTGCTGATCGTCGCATCGGCGCTTCTTCTCCGAAGCTTCGAGCGCTTGCGCGCCACGGACGTCGGCTTCAGACGACATGACATCGTCTCCGCCGAGTTTCGCGTCCCCGGGGGTCGCTTCACCGGTCCGCACCCGTGGCTCGACCGCGTCCACTACTATGATCGGCTCCTCTCCGAGGTGACCCGGTTACCCGGGGTGCGTTCCGTGGGCGGCTCGACGACCATTCCGCTCACGGGCGAGCTTCCGCCGGGAAGCCTGTGGCGAACCGACGCGCCCGGGGCGCACGGCGATCAGCCGCCGACGTCCGCCGACGACCAGTGGAAGGCCGCCATTCAGCTCGTGACACCGCGCTACTTCGAGACCATGGGAATTGCGTTACTCCGTGGCCGCGCCTTCACGGACAGCGACCGCTTCACGCGCGAGCTGACCGACCTCGACCTCCCACGGTCGCCCGGGGTGGCCGTGATCAACGAGGCCCTGGCAAGACGCTACTGGCCCGATGGCGATCCGTTAGGCAGCACGATCCTTCTGTTCGATGACAGGCACTTCGCGGCGTACCGCACCATCGTCGGCGTAGTCCGCGACATCCGCGCCGAGTCGATGGCGGCGCCTGCTGCGCCAACGGTGTTCCTTCCGTTCGCCCAGCATCCCGGCAGGAGTATGTCGCTGGTCGTTAGGTCTGATCTAGCGCCGGCGCAGCTCGTCAGTGCGCTGACCGAACGCCTGCGCGCCTTCGACCCCGCGATGGGCGTGGCGAGTGTGCGACCGCTCGACGCTGTGGTGGGCGACGCACTCGTACGGCCGCGGTTCACCATGCTGCTCGCCAGCAGCTTCGCGGTGCTCGCGCTCACCATTGCGAGTGTTGGCGTCTTCGGCGTGGTCGGCTTCCTCGTGACTCGCCGGACCGCGGAGATCGGGATCCGGATGGCGCTCGGTGCGCCGCCGGCGAGCGTCCTGTGGCTGGTGGTGCGCGACGGTCTGCGCCCCGTCGTCCTCGGGGTGGCTGTCGGGAGCCTCGCGGCGGTTGCGGTCGCGATGGGAATGCGAGCGTTGTTGTACGAGGTGGCGCCGCTCGACGTCGTGAGCTTCGTAGCGTCGGCTGCATTGCTCGGTGTCGCATCGGTCATAGCCGCGGCTCGCCCGGCGCGGCGAGCGGCACGCGTCGATCCGCTCCAGTCGCTGCGCTGCGACTGACGATCGCGCCAATGGGTTCCGCTACTGCGGAGGCGCAGTCAGCGCGACGATGTCATAGCTGATCTCCACCGCACCGCGGATGGCGGTGGAGATCGTGCACTCCCGCTCCACGGTCGCGCCCAGTTCGGGGAGACGTGCCGGCTCGATGCCCTGCAGTCCTTCCACGACACCCGCGAGGTGCGAACGACGCACACGAATCCCGTCGGGCCCCTTCTCCGCCGTGATGGTCGCCGTCATGCGAATGGTCGTCGCGACGCCGCCATTCCTGCCGATGACCGACCGGAGTCCAATCCCGAAGCACACCGCATGGGATGCGGCGAGCAGCTCCTCTGGCGTGGTCACGCCTGCCGGTTCCCCGCGAAGGCTGGGGAACGTCACGGGTACCTGGAACGCTCCGCTTCCAGCGCTCACCGATCCGGAGCCGCGGATTACGTCGCCACTCCACGTGATTTCGGCCGACCGGGTGAACGTCGCCGTCTTCATTGTCATGCCGAGACGCGCTAGCGCGGGGCAAGACCCGCCAGGAGTCGTTGTCGCTCGTCCGAGTCGACGAACCGCCCGCCGACCAGGATGGCGTTGATTCGCGTAGTGTTGCGGATGTCCTCGAGCGGGTTCGCGTCGAGGATGATGAGATCACCGAATCGCCCAGGAGCGACACTGCCCACGTGGTCCTGCCATCCGAGCGAGCGAGCGGCATCGACGGTCAACGCTTTGAGTGCCGCGGCCGGCGCCAGGCCTCCCTCTACGGCGCGCCGCAACTCCTCGCGCACCACCATACCGTCCGGAATCTGTTCTCTGCTGTCGACATGCACTGCTCCGCCCCGATCGGTACCTCCTTCGACGTGAATTCTCGGGATCGGTACGACGCCGTAGCCATCGGGCACCCGCACCTGTGAGCTCGGGCCGACGGTGGAGATCCGCCCGCCCTCGATGATGACGGTCTGATCCCGAAGCCGCGCGCCTCGCTCGACGTCGATCACCGTGACGTTCGTGATACCGAGCGGACGCGGGCCCTGGAAGGCCTCGGCGGATCGCGCGAATGACTCACGGCTCGCAGGGACGACCATCGCTACGCCGATCGCTGCGAGGACCACCAGTACTGATCGCATCGCACCTCCTGTCATCCTGTTCACTGGCCAACCGAGATCACACGAGCCTCGTGCTCGAAGGCGACCGATCCTTCGCGCGTGCGCACCGGCGCGGGTACCGCCACTGAGATCGCGGTGCACCTGAAGAATCCAGGTCGTACGGGCGTCGCGCGTCCGGAACGAGCGTCTCGAAGTGGATACGACGGTCACCCGTCGGTCAGCCAGACTGCCGGTACCAGGCCCGGTGCGGGAACGTTCGGCCGCAACCGGGACAGGCCGTCCACGCGAACTGCGCGCCGCAGTCAGGACAGCGCGCCCCCGTCGCGAAGGTGTCCCACATCGCGCCGCAACCGTCGGGGGCGCACACCCATCGATCAGCGGGTGACGGGACGTAACCACATCCCGGACAGGCGATGGCGCCCGGCGCCAGGCGTGAGTCGTTAGGCATTCGTCGTGTGCTCTCGCGTGTCGGGGTTCGTGGCGCCGGTGGCGAGGCCCGTCTGGTCGCGCGGCCACGATCGGCCGGCCGGCCCGCACACCACCTCCGGGTCTCGCCGAATCATGCGAGCCGTGCTCGCGGGCGGCAACTCCAGCGACGACTCCGTCCGACGTTCAGACATGAAGTGCCTGCGGCGGCGCGAAAATTCCAAACGGCGCTTCGGCACGAAACCCGATCCGCTCGTACATGCGCTGCGCCATCGGCGTCGAGTGCAGCACACCGAGCTCGTAGCCCACGCGCCGAGCGGCGTGGAGCGCGTGCAGGGTGAGCAGCCGTGCGAGCCCGAGCCCACGCGCGTTAGGCTTCGTGGCCACACCGTAGATCCCTGCGGCGCCGGCGGCCAGGTTCATCACGGCCTTCGCCACCGGTGCCGTCCCCTGCCGCGCGACCCAGCACCGCACCGCGCTGCCGCGGCGGCCGACGTCGAACGCCCGCGTGATGCCGGCGAGCAACGGCACTTCGCCTGGGGGAAGCTCCCACCGCCAGGCGATGAGCTCGAGCAGGCTGCTCGCGCCAAGCGCATCCGTCACTTCGTGGATGCTCACGCCTTCCGGCGGGTCGCCGATCTCGGGCAGGCCGCGGAGGTCCATCCACATTCCCGGGCACACCTCGGCCTCCTCCATGCCTCTCGCCTTCAGGTGCTCGGCCAGGTCGTGCGGGCGCGCCGTCGGGTGGACCATCCAGAGGAACGGGACGCCGCGCGTCCGGTAATGATCGAACAGCGCATCGATGCGGGCCTCGCTGTCCCGCTCGGGTGCAAAGCGCAACACCGCGTTGTACGGCAGGGTACGCGCCGGGGTATCGAACCAGATCGCGTCGTCGAGCTCATGCAGCATACACCCGTCGCCGCGGCCGAATCGAGACCACAGGGCCAGGAGGTTCTGTTCCAGCGCCGTCACGATGTGCGCGCGGTGGGCGTATTCGACGGGTGCAGGAGGCGTGGCCATGATGTTCGCGAACGGTCAGGCGTTAGGCGCCAGTTGACGGCGGTCGGACCACCTGTCTAGCTTGTGGGACTGCCCGGATTCGCCGGGCGAGGAACCCAGGCGTTCGACCAGAATGGTACCCGCAATGCGACTCCCGCGCGTAGTCCTCGCGATCGTGCTCACTGGCGGCGGTGCCGCGCCCCTCTTCGCGCAGGCTCAACTGCGCGCCGCCCCGAGCGGACGCGCGACGAGCGAGGTCACGCTCGCGGTCCCACGCGAACAGGGCGCCCAGGCCCCGCAGGACGCGCAGCCGATCACGATCAAACTCGATTACGGCCAGCCCCATCTGCGGGGCCGGCCACTGCATACGGACAGCCTCGTCCCGTACGACAAGCCGTGGCGAACCGGGGCCAACAACCCGACCACGCTGACAACGGGCGTCGACCTCGTGCTCGGCGGGGCAGCGATTCCGGCCGGGACGTACGTGCTCTACACCTTGCCGAGCAAAGCAGGCTGGAAGCTGATCGTGCAGCGGAGCGCGGGTCAGGCGGGGGATTACGATCCGGCGCACGATGTCGCACGGGTCGATCTTCGGCATCAGACGCTCGCCGCGCCGCTGGAGAGCCTAACGATGTGGCTCATCCCGTCGACCGCACCCGGTGCCGCTCGTGGCGAGTTGCGACTCGCGTGGGGGACGAACCTGCTGTCCGCGGACTGGGCGGTGAAGTAACCGCCAGGCGTGAGCGTTGGAACTGCGGCCCCGGTCACACGGGGCCGCAGTCTTTTGATGCCGCATGTGCGCACGACCCGTGGGGGCAGCGCCACAGTTGCGTCGGGCTGGACCAACAGCTGAGCCTGTCAATCATCATACCTCTTCGGCTGGAAATGTTGGAAACGCAAGGACTTCACTCTATCCACGGCTGTACGGCTGAGCACGGTCCAGTGCCTGCGCTGTGCCGCTCGGCTCGCTTCGGCGATCCGACGCCCCGTCGCTCGCTCACCCGTGAAACGCAGGTAGAGGAGGTCCTATGCGCCATGCGGTCCTTATCGGTGCGATCTGCATCGTGGGCATTACCGCATGCTCCGAGGAGACCGGCCCGAACATCAGCGGGGTCGACCCGCTCAGCATCGTGCGTGTCTCTGTTTCGCCGTCGCTCGACACCCTTTTCGTCGCCGACACCCTTCGCCCCACCGATCGGCGCCAGATGACGGCGGACGTCATCGGCCGGCTCGGGACGCCGATCGCGGGGGCCAAAGTCCTCTGGAGCTCGTCGAACCCCGAAGTGGCCGTCGTCGATGAAGGGGGCATGGTCATCCCGACCGGCTACGGCGCGACCACCATCAGCGCCAGCGCGACAGAGATCGGCAAGGCGACGATCGTCGTCATGCCCGCGGCGCGCACGATCATCGTGACGCCGGGGACCGACACGATCTTCGTCGAGGACCCGATCGCGCTCCGCGACTCGATTCGCCTCGTGGCGAAGGCCTATGATGAGCAGGGCGATCCGATCGCCGGCGTCGCGTTCACGTGGAGCTCCGCGGGGACGAACATCGCGACGGTGAACGGAGCGGGTACCGTCCTCGCCCGCGACCTCGGCACGGTGACGGTCACGGCGACGTCGGGCGAGCAGACCGGAGGCGCGACCGTCCGCGTGCTGTCCGCCGTGAAGGCGATCCAGGTGTCCGCGCCGGTGACGACCGTCCTCGCGCTCGACACCCTCCAGCTGACGGCGACGGCGGTAGGCTACGACGACAAGCCGATGGCCGGCCGAAAGTTCAGATGGACCTCGTCCAACCCGTCGGTTGCCACGGTCGATGACAATGGTCGCGCCATCTTCCTCAGCGCGGGCGCGACGACCTTCACGGCGAAGAGCGCCTTCACGACGAGCACCATTGTCGTCGGCGCACTGGAGCGGCAGTTCCTGTCGATCGACGCCGGCCACGAAGTCACCTGTGGCTACACGAATCTCGGCCGGGGCTACTGCTGGGGAGACGGCACCCTTGGAAAGCTTGCCTCAGCAGCTGACAGTTCCTGTTTCGGCGATGCAGGAGAAATAGCCCCCTGCACACTGAGCCCGAAGAGATTCGCTGGGCCCGCACTCGAGTTCATCTCCGTTTCCGTCGACAGTACGAGTGGATGCGGTGTCACCACCGACAAGCTGCTGTACTGCTGGGGCGATAACAGCCTCGGGCAGATCGGAAATGGCCGCAAGGGCGCCGGAGCCCAGCCAATGCTGGCGACCGTCGCACAGTTGCGGTTCGACTCCGTCGCGGTTGGAGCACTGCACGCCTGTGCCCTCACGACGACGCGTCGCGTGTACTGTTGGGGTGCCGACATGACAAACCAGCTTGGCGAGACTCCCGAAATCAACAGTACGACGCCGATTCCGGTTAACACCCCACTGACATTCACCAGCCTCACCGCCGGACGGCGGCACATGTGCGGGATCTCGAACGGCAAGGCGTACTGCTGGGGCAACAACGAATTCGGACAGATTGGAAGCGGCACGCTCGGCGTCGCATCGGCTACCCCTGTCGCGGTCGCGACTGCTGAAAACTTCTCGATGATCAGCGCAGGGGCGTATCACACGTGTGGGCTGACGGCCAGCGGAAGCGCGATGTGTTGGGGCAACGGCGGCTCTGGACAGACCGGAGTGGGAGGATTGACCTCCGGCGCCACGCCCGTCGTCGTTGGCGGGGGTCCGTTCACGCAATTGAGCGCCGGGAGGTCGCACACCTGTGCGATCAACAGTACTGGTACCGCATTCTGCTGGGGCGCCAACGAATCGTTCCAGAGCGGCAGCGCAGGCCTGGCTTCTCCGTCCGCGGTCGGAGGTGGCGTCGCCTTCAAATCGATCCAGGCTGGTTCACGACACACCTGCGGTGTTGCGACGGACGGCGACGCGTACTGCTGGGGCTCGAACGTCTTCGGTGTATTGGGTAACGAGTTGCAGGCTGCCTTCAGATCAACCCCGGAGAAGGTCGCTGTGCCAAGGTAGCGCCATCCTGTTTCAATACGGTCGGTGAACCGAGCGAGGATCCAGCGCACGACTCACGTGGCTAGCCACGTGAGTCGTGCGCTGGATCTCTCGGCTTACGCGACCGATCATCTGTTCACCAAGACACCGAGCATGCCCGCCCCAACGATCACCAACGGCTCCGGAACTCTCCGCCCCCGCAACAGAATCACCATCGTCCCCGCCGCGATCACGACCGTCGTTAGGTCGTAGATCGCCCGGCGGCCCAGCACGTACGCCGCCCCCGCGATCGCCCCGGTCGCCGCCGCCGTCACCCCATCCACGAACGCGCGCACCCGACGGTCCGTTTTGAGCCGCTGATACCGCGGTGCAAGCCACACCGTGAGCACGTACACCGGCGCGAACACCCCGGCCGCGGCCGCGGTCGCGCCGAGCACGCCGGCAACGAGATAGCCGATGAAGGCGACGGTGATCACCACCGGCCCCGGCGTGATGAGCGCGACGGCCACGGCATCCAGGAACTGCCGCTCCGTGAGCCACCGATGCTCCACCACGACCCCACCGTGTAGAAATGGCACGATCGCCAGCCCGCTCCCAAATACGAACAGGCCGGCTGCCGCGAAGTAACCGAACAGCGTCCCGAGCACGGGCAGCGATGCCGCCCCATGCGCACCCGCGATCAACCAGTCCGGGAGACGCATCGTAGCCGGCGCAGCGATGAGCGCGGGAGCTGCTTGCCTGACACTCAGCCCACCTTGGGCGAGGAGCGCGACGACCCCGCTCAGCACGAACAGCCAGACGATCTCCGACTCGGTCCACGCCGTGACCACGCCGTTCAGCGCGAACAGCGTCCACATCAATGGCTCGGCGCCGAGCGTGGTGCGTGCGAGCTTCACCGCGCTGCGCGCGATGATGGCGATCACGGCGGCGCCAATGCCGTAGAACGCCCCCTGTAACCACGGCATGCCGCCGAAGCGCAGATAGACGGCGGCGAGCGCGAGCACCATCACGAACGACGGCCCAACGAACGCGAGCGCGACCAGCGTCGCCCCCCGAACGCCGGCGCAGAGCCACCCCAGGTAGATCGCGAGTTGCGCCGCGAGTGGACCGGGCGCTAGCTGTGAGAAGGCGATCCCATCTTTCAGCTCCTCGCGGCTCACCCACCGCCGGCGCTCGACGAACTCCCGCTCCATATACCCCACGAGCGCGATCGGACCACCGAACCCCGCCGTCCCGAGCCAGAGAAAGAAGCGGAGCAGCGCGCCTAACGTCGGACGAGTCACGACGAGAACACGGCGTACAGCTCGTCGAACAGCTGGCAGCCCCGCTCGAGCCGGGCAGCATCGTCGGGGTACGCGACGGTGATCCCCGCGAGAACCCGCTCGATCCCCGCCGCATCCTCCCGCTCGAACTTCGCGTCCTTGAGATCGATGTCATGTACGACCTCGGCGACCGCGCGGAGCGCCACGTCATCGAGCGAGAACCGCTCGAGCAACGTCTCGAACGTGCATCGATCGCCTTCGTGTGTGAATTCGCCGCCGAACATGTCGAAGCGCAGCTCACCGGGCGTCGTCAGCTCATCGCCCGCTCGCACGAACCGGAAGCGCGCCTCGGGGTCGATGAACCGCCGGATGAGCCACGCGCTCGCCATGCGGTCGACGAAGATCCCCGCCCGCGTCACCCACGTCCGACGACGATACTCCTCGTGCTCTCGGTGATCGCGCGCGGCCGGCGCCAGCCGCGGGTGCAGCTCGGCCTCGGTGGCGTCCAAGGCGTGCTCCGCGGCTGCCCGTTCGGGGGCGTCGAAGAAGTCGATCGCCGCAATAGCGACCAGGCGCTTCCGGAGCCGAGCGAGCTCCTCATCGAACCGCGCGGCGCGCAATCGCCGATCGTCGGCCCCGAGGCGTCGCGCGGATGCGGACAGCTCGCGCGCCGCTTCGGTTACCTCCGTGTAGTCCGCCGCTCGCACGCTCCGAAACGCCTCGCGGATCTGTTCACTCATGAGACCATCCACGAAGTCGGCACGACAGATGGACGCATCGCCCCCGCCGTCAACGATCTCCGTCCGTATCCATTGAAAGTCCTCGTACGCCTGCTCGGTGTCGGGCAGCACGTACACCGAATTCTTCACCGGGACGGCGCCAACGCGTTGGAGCCGGCGACCGATCTTGACCCGCAGGTAGTCCGGCTTGGGCGGGATCTGGTGGATGAGGAGGAGCCACCTGTCGTCCGGCCGCTCGTCGCGCGCGTTCATCGGCTATCCCGTGCCGTGGCGTTCGACGGGTCACGACCGACAAGAGGTTCCGTGAACCGCCCGGCGAGATCGACCTCGAGCCCAAGCCCTCGCGCCGTCGCCCGTTCGTACGCGAGCGTGGCGGCGGCCACATCCTCGAGCGCGGTGCCGGTGCTGTCGAACACGACGATCTCGTCATCCGATCGTCTGCCGGCAATGCGCCCCGAGACCACCTCGGCCAGCTCGGCGCGTACATCGCTCCGCTGCATGACACCGGCGTCGAGTGCGTGATGCAGATCGCCGATGGACGCACACTGCGCGAGGATGTCCGCGACGACGGCGCTCGCCGCCAGAAGCTCGGGCTCGATCTCCTGCTTCTCGGGGTTGTCGGCTCCGACGGCGGCGACGAACGCACCTGGACTCACATGGGCTCGTCCGAGAAGCCATTGCCGTGCCGTGGTGCACGTGATCCAGATATCCGTGTCGATCGCGTCGCTCGGTGATCCCACCTGGATGACGTCGATTCCGAGCTCGGCCGACATGTCCCGCGCGTACGACGCTGAACGCTCGGCGCTCACGTCGTACGCGAACGCGCGCCTGACGCTGCGGACACAGGCGATGGCTCGCAACTGGCTCCGTCCTTGTTCCCCGCAGCCGCATACGGTGACGACGCCGGCTTCGGCACGCGCCAGGTACTTCGCCGCCACCGCCGTTGCTGCCGCGGTCCGGAGGGTGGTGATCTCCATCGAGTCGAGAATCGCGAGGAGCTCCCCGTTGGCGGCGTCAAACAGGGAGATGACACCCTGGATGGTGGGCAGGCCGCTGCTGCGGGGGTTATCGGGAAAGTTGGAGTTCACCTTCGCGACGAAGGTGGCGCGGCCGGCCACCACCGTCGCCTGCATTCCGGCAGTCTTCACGTGGAAGCCCCCGCCAGGCACATGAGTGCCAACCACGGCAGGTGGAATCACGCCCGCGACCGCGTGTCGGAGAAATGCCTGCTCCACCGCATCGATGCACGCGCGCACGTCGAGTAGCGACCGAACATCGGCTCGGGTGATGACGAGGGTCATATCGGGAAACTCACCGTGCGCAGGAATCGCGCAGATGTTAATATCACAGTTGAATCACCGCTAGAGTCAACTGTGACTTACTTCGTGTGGAGGCACGATGCCCCCGATCGATGTGCTGTTCGTTTGCCTGCACGGGTCGGCGAAGAGCGTGATTGCCGCCGAGCATTGCCGGCGTCTCGCGGCCTGCCGTGGTCTTGGGATCGCCGTGGCGTCGGCTGGATTGGAGCCGGATGACCGGATACCAACGAACGTCGTGAATGGCCTCGCGTCGGACGGAATCCGGATCGAGCAACAGAGACCAGAGCGGCTTAGTGATCTAATGCTGTCTCGATCATGTATCGTTATAGCCATGGGATGTAGCTTCCCTACGCCGTCGGAACCGATGTTCATTCGATGGGGCGACATCCCAGCAGTCGACGACGATTACGGAGTAGCCCGAGATGTCATCCTCGCGAAATTGACCGTGTTGCTGGATGAGATCGCTGGTAGACATGGGCCCGGGTCTACGCGCGAGACCTAGTCTCAGCGAACAACGTTCTCGCGGAGCTCGCTTGACGTCGTGTGTTTCTGCGGCTTACTACAAATGTTCTGCAGTTCGGGCGGCCGCTGACGGACGCCACCCTGGAGGCGCCGACTTCCATGTCACGCCTCCCCATTGTCGTTCCACACCACGCACAATCGATGTCTCCACACTCGCAGCACCACGAGGGGCATACCGCCCATAGCACGCACAGCCACGGGCACACCCACGGACCGGTCGTCCACGGTGTGCGCGAGGACGCCGCCGCCGCTTACACGGCCGCATACGACGCCGCTGTTCCCGACGAAGGCCGCTCGGTCGTTCGGGTCGAGCTCGAAGCCGCCGAGACCGACTGGGAGTTCACGCCCGGGCGTACCACCCGAGCGTGGACGTTCAACGGACAGATTCCCGGCCCCACCCTCGAAGCACGCGTCGGCGACGTGCTCGAAGTCCGGTTCACCAACCGACTCCCCGAGCCCACCAACATCCACTGGCACGGCCTCCAGATCCCGGCCGCGATGGACGGCACCGACATGGTCCAGCAGCCCATCGCGGCCGGCGAGACGTTCACCTACCGATTCCGGCTCCCGGACGCCGGCACGTTCTGGTACCACCCTCACAGCAACGAGGTCGTCCAGCTCGAGCGCGGACTGTACGGCGCCATCATCGTCCGCGGCCCGAGCGAGCCAGAGCTGGACGCCGACCGCGTGCTCGTGCTGGACGACGTGGCACTCGACCGGAAAGGGCAGATCAAGCCGCCCGGCTGGTGGATCGAGCAGCACGACGGCCGCCAGGGCAACACTCGGCTCGTCAACGGGAAGAAGGAGCCCGAGCTGACCATCGCTGCCGGACAGGTCGAGCGCTGGCGCATCGTGAACGCCGCGAGCGCTCGCTACGTTCGCCTGTCGATTGGCGGCCAGCCGTTCACCATCATCGGCACGGACGGCGGGTTGATCGACGCGCCGGTGACGGTGAACGAAGTGCTGGTGACACCGGCGGACCGTGTCGAACTCGCCGTCGGCCCGTTCGCGGAAGGCGAGACGCTCGACATCGTGACGCTGCCGTACAATCGCATGACGGTCGCCCGCGCGAAGCGCGAGCGGTTCGCCACGCTGCGCGTCGGTCCTGCGGCACCGTCACGTGCCGTCGTCCCTCCGACGCTCCGTCACATCGAATCACTCGTCACTGGCTCGGTCGCCCCGACACGCGAGGTCCACCTGGGCTTCAAGCCAAGCCTGCGACACGGTGTGGACTTCGTCATCAACAAGGAGGCGCACCATCGGGACGCGCCAGTCAGGGTCGGGGAGCTTCAGGTGTGGGACGTCATCAACGACACCATGATGGACCATCCCTTCCATCTGCACGGCTTCTTCTTCCAGGTGCTCGAGGTGAACGGCGAGCCCCCCGCGTTCCGCTCGTGGGAGGACACGGTCAACGTGCCGCCGAAGGGACGTGTGCGGATCGCGTTCCTCCCCGATGATCGGCCTGGCGAGTGGATGTATCACTGCCACATCCTCGAGCATCACGCGTCGGGAATGATGGCGCACTTCGAGGTCGTCCGCTGACGAGCGCAGCAGCGGCCTCGCGCGAGATTCAGCCGGCGTCAACGAATCGGCGTTAGGCGGGGGCCGGCCACCATCCGGCCGGCCCGTCGCTTTCTTTACTCGAGCACGACGAGCACCGGGCACGTCGCGTCGCGGAGCACGCCTTCGACCACGCTCCCCAGCACGGCGCGCCGCACCTTCCCAGTCCCCTGTCGCCCCATGACCACGAGGTCCACCTGCAGGCGCTCGGTTGCGCTGAGGATCTCGGCGGCCGGCACGCCGGACGCGACTTCGCTGCTCGCCCGCTCACTCGGGACGCCCGCATCGATGGCGAGCTGCCGCCACTGGCCGCGATCCTCCGCGAGCGCCCGTTGCGCGCGGAGATCGACGGGAACCGCGCCGGCCACCACGGCCGCAGCCGCGAGTGCACCACCCGAGATGCCCGATGTCACCACGTGCATGAGCGTGACGTTCGCCTCGTAGCGCGCGCTCAACAGACTCGCCCACTGTAGCGCGTGCGGCGTGGTCCCGGGCTTGTCCAGCGCGACGAGAATGTGTGACACCCCCGTTTCCCGCGGACGCGGCACGAGCAATACCGGGCGCGTGGACGCTCGGACGAGATGCTCCGCGGTGCTCCCGAGCCCCTCCTGCAGCCCAGGGCGCTCGCCGTGAGCGCCCGAGACGACGACATCGGCGGCATACTCATCGGCGATTGCCGTTAGGCTCTCCACAGGCGGCCCCTCGCGAATCTCCAGCCACACCCGTTCGGCCGCGAGTGACAGGCTGAGGTCCTTGAGTCGCTTCTCGGCGCCCTCGCGGACCGTGTCCACCAGCAGATCGCGGCGCGGGAACTTGCCACGCATGATCGGCGGCGGCTCGGGGATCGAGATCACGTGCGCCAGGACCAGCTCCGCTCCGCGCGCGAAGTGCCGGGCGGTCCATCGTGCGGCGTCGACCGATGGCGCCGAGAAGTCGGTGCCGATGACTACACGCTCGAGTTTCATCGCGTCCTATGCCTCCACCGAGCTGTCCGTCCCGAAGTCGGGCTCCTCTGTAATCACGAGCACCGGGCACGGAGCGCCGTGAAGCACCGTGCTGACGGTACTGCCGGTGACCGCCGGGATGCGTGTGCCGCTTCCGCGCCGGCCGATGACAATGAGGTGGGCGTCCACGATGCCGGCGGTCTCGAGGATCGAGTCGCCGGCGTTTCCGGTCGATACGATCGTCTCGGCGCGCTCACGACCGAGACTCGTGTCCGCGAGTGCCTCGAGCCATCGCGACGCTTCACCGCGCAAGTCCGTACCGTTGGGCGCAGGACCGTCAGGATTTCCGCTGGCTCCCGTCACGGCTGGAGCAAAGCTGGTGGCCCTGCGCTCCAGGACGTGCAGCGCCGTCACGTCGGCGCCTAACGTGTCGGCCAGCCCCTTCACCCACGCGAGCACCGTCACCGTGATCGGAGCGTCGTCCACCGCCACCAGGAGCCGGCGTGGCATACCGCCGGGGTTCGCGACCACGAGCGCGGCCGGGGCGGCTGAACGCACGAGGCGCTCGGCGGTCGTGCCAAGCATCTTCCACGGGCGCGGCCGATCACCGTGCGGACCCACGGCGACGACGTCGGCGCCGGTCTCTGCCGCGAACTTCGCCAGCTCGCTATGAGGCGAGCCGGAGCGGATGACCGTTCGTACACCATCCGCCCCCAGCAACCTGGCCGTCTCGCGGAGCCGAGTCTCCACTTCCCCCCGGATGGGTGAATCGACTTCGTCGCGCAGCGTACCCGAGTCCCGCGCGAAGCTCGGGGTTCGGGGAACGTCGATCACGTGCGCGAGGATCATCTCGGCGTCGGGAGCGAAATTCCCCATGACCCAACGCGCCGCGTCCATCCCGGGCCTGCTGAAATCGATGCCGACGACGACTTTCTCGACGCGCATTGGTGCCTCCCAAGCGGCTGTGCACGAACGAAAGATCGCTCGCCGGGCGCGTTCGCCACAGTCGGCGGCTGTCTGACACCGGATCGGCCTGGTACGCGAGCCGCGGTCCGGGTCGTGCACCCTGCCTAACGGGCGAGCCGCCGAGACCTTCGTGCTGGAGTGGGGGCGCTCACAAATGCGACGCGGCGGAGGCATTTCCTCAGCGACTTGACATACCCCGGTGGGGTATATACAGTTCGTATACCCCACTGGGGTATACTCGGCACGTGAGGCTCCATTGACACCCGACGACCACATTCACCACGAACACCCGCCTCACCGGCACGCCGGAGCGGCCGCCCCGACTGAGCCGGGGTACCCGCACCATCCCGAGCTCGAAGGCCACGGCCGCGATGCGCACACCGGCCACACCGGCCACAGCGGCCACTCCGGGCACACCGGGCACACCGGGCACACCGGGCACACCGGGCACACCGGGCACAC
>DAINRQ010000050.1:35727-47342 GCA_036741775.1 Gemmatimonadaceae bacterium
CACCGGGCACACCGGGCACACCGGGCACACCGGGCACACCGGGCACACCGGGCACACCGGGCACGACAAACACGCCGGCCACAGCGTCGCGATGTTCCGTGACAAGTTCTGGATCTCGCTCCTTCTGACGCTGCCGACGCTCGTCTGGGGGCACATGCTGCAATCGGCGCTCGGCTACCACGCGCCGATGTTCCCGGGCAGTCAGTGGATCGCCCCGGTCTTCGGCACCGCCGTGTTCGTGTACGGCGGGTGGCCGTTCATCCAGGGCGCGTGGCGCGAGATTCAAGCGCGCGCACCCGGCATGATGACGCTCATTGCCCTCGCCATCAGCGTCGCTTTCATCTTCAGCGCTGCCGTCACGTTAGGCTACCCGGGCATGCCGCTCTGGGAAGAGCTCGCCACGCTCGTGACGATCATGCTTCTCGGCCACTGGCTCGAGATGCGGTCGATATCGCAGGCCCAGGGCGCGCTCGGCGAGCTCGCGAAGCTCCTGCCCGACATGGCGACGCGCGTCGTCGCTCATCACGGGAGCGAGCACCTCGAGGAAGTACCGGTCAGCGCCCTCCAGGACGGCGACGTCGTGCTCGTCAGGCCCGGTCAGAGTCTTCCAGCAGATGGCGTGGTCTCATCCGGCGAGAGTGACGTGAACGAAGCGGTCATCACCGGAGAGTCACGCCCCGTTCGAAAGAACCCGGGCGGGACGGTCATCGCAGGCACCACGAACGGGTCGGGATCGCTGCGCGTGCGCGTTACGGGCACCGGTGACCGAACCGCCCTCGCGGGCATCATGCGCCTCGTCGAGCAGGCGCAGAGCTCGCGCTCGCGCGCGCAGGCGCTCGCCGACCGCGCGGCGTTCTGGCTTACCTGGATCGCGCTCGGCGCAGGCGCCATCACGCTCATCGGATGGATCATCGCCGGAGCGACGGCATCGTATGCGATCGAGCGCCTCGTGACCGTGCTCGTCATCGCGTGTCCGCACGCCCTCGGCCTCGCGGTTCCGCTCGTGATCGCCATCTCCACGACGCTGGGGGCTCGGAACGGGCTTTTGGTGCGAGACCGGCGCGGGCTCGAGGAGGCGCGGAACGTTGACACGGTCGTATTCGACAAAACCGGTACCCTGACGCGCGGCGAGTTCGGCGTGACGGGCGTCAGCGTCGCGAGCGGGATGGACGAGACGGAGCTCGTTAGGCTCGCGGCGGCGGTGGAAGGAGATTCCGAGCACCCCATCGCGCAGGGTATCGTCCGTACGGCCACGGAACGTGGGCTCGCCCGCGCCCCGGCGGAGGGGTTCGAAGCGCTCCCGGGGCGTGGCGTTCGTGCTCGCGTCGGCGGCCGCACGCTCTTCGTGGGCGGACCGGCACTGCTGCGCGCACTGGAGGTGGAACCGGAGGAAGCCGTTCGACGGGGCGCCGAGGCAGCGAGCCGGAGAGGCGAGACGGTGGTCTACCTCGTCGAAGAGACGAACGGCACAGCGCGCCGCGTGCTCGGCGCGCTCGCCGTGGCTGATGTCGTGCGACCGGAGTCCCGCGAGGCGATCCGGGCACTCCACGACGCGAACATCGAGGTCGTGATGCTCACGGGCGACGCGAAGCCAGTGGCCGACGCGGTCGCGAAAGACCTCGGGATCGACCGCGTGTTCGCCGAGGTGCTGCCCGAGGAGAAGGCGAGCAAGATCGCGGAGCTGCAGCACGCCGGGAAGCGGGTCGCGATGGTAGGCGACGGAGTGAATGACGCACCGGCGCTCGTCACGGCGGACGTCGGCATCGCGATCGGCGCGGGAACGGACGTGGCCGTCGAAGCCGGTGACGTGGTCCTCGTGCGAAGTGATCCTCGCGACGTGCCGCGGATCATCGCGCTGTCACGCGCCACCTATCGCAAGATGGTGCAGAACCTCTGGTGGGCAGCAGGCTACAATATCGTCGCCATTCCGCTGGCCGCCGGCGTGCTGGCGCCGTGGGGCATCGTGCTCTCGCCCGCGGTGGGCGCAGTGTTGATGTCGCTGAGCACCATCATCGTGGCGGTGAACGCGCAGCTGTTACGGCGCGCCCCGGTCAGTGCGGGGTCCACTGCGGCTGGTCGCTGAACAGACCGTTCACGATCCCGATCTCGTACGCGAGGAACAGCCCGAACGCGAGGCTGATCACGCCTGACGCGAGCCGGAGCCCGTGGTTCAGGCGCCCGAACCGGTGTCCCGTGAGTACGAACGGGACGCCGATCGCCATCGTGATGAGCATCATCCCGGCGATGGTGCCGAGGCCGAACAACGCGAGATAGAGGAGCGAGAGCCCAGCACTCTGTATCGTAGTCAGCACCAGCAACGCGACGGCCGCAGACCCGGCCAGGCCATGCACGATACCGATGACAAGCGGCCGAGCGAGCTTGTACGGCCGAAGTGCGCCGAGTCGACGGTCGAGCCAACCGAGCGGCGTTGCGTCGGGAGCGTGAGGATGCATCTCCGGCTCGTGGCCGTGCGGATGCGTGTGCACGTAATCCCCGTGGCTATGGGCGTGTGAGTGAGCGTGCGCTGGCGCGTGCCCCCTGGTGGCGCCCGCGGAATCGGATGGCGGCCCTGCCTGTCGCGCTACCCGGAAGAACGCCGCGACGTTCACGATGCCCAGCACGATGAGCAGCACGCCGACGGCCAGCTCCATCGACAACCCGACGCGCGGCGGGATGACCCAGCGGAACAGGATAATGGCGCCGCCGACGAGCACGATGGTGAGCGTGTGTCCGAGCCCCCAGACGGCGCCGATGAGCGCGGCGCCGCGCGTGCTCCGGTACCGGGCCACGATGGTCGACACGGCGATCACGTGATCCGGGTCGGTCGCGTGCCGCATGCCGAGGAAGAAGCCTAACGCGAGAACGGGGAGGAGCGGGGTCACGAGGGGCTGGGCGCAGGATCGGTGGAGCAGAAAGCTGGAGACGGCCGTTGAAGATAGTTGGATTTCGGCCCTCTGGCGTCCCGGCCTCGTTGCGCGGCTCGGCGTCCGTGCGGGGCCGTCATCCGGCCGTTTCCGCGTCATCCGTCCCGATCGTAGTTCCGACCGGGCCGCCACGCCGGTCCGTACGCGCCGAGATTGTCTCGGTCGATAGCTGATACCTGCTATAGGTCCCTCGACCAAGCCGGTTCCCGTCACCCTCGGATCTGGTTTCCCGCGTTGCAGTGATCGACGCGATGTGTGGCGTTTCTGCATCCACGGACCTTGACGCGGGGTGGAGCGTCATCGCATCCTTTCCCTGAGAGTTTCAGGGATCGGCTTCCGTACTCCCGTCCATCATGAGCGACGACAGTCTCGACCTCCTCAAAGGCACGCTCGATGTGCTCATCCTCAAGGCTCTGACGTGGGGGCCGCGCCACGGCTATGCGGTCGCCCGCTGGATCGAGGACGCGACCCGCGGGACACTGCAAATCGAGGAGGGAGCGCTCTATCACGCCCTGCATCGGCTCGAGAAGAAGCGCTGGGTGTCGAGCGAATGGGGCGTGTCGGAGACCAATCGGCGCGCCAAGTACTACACGCTCACCCCGGCCGGCCGTCGCCAGTACGCGGCGCAGACCGCCACCTGGGCCCGCTACGCCGAGGCCGTCTCGACGGCGTTAGGCATGGCATAGGAGACGGACGGCATGGCGCAACTGCCACACGGGATCCGCCGCGCGTTCCGCCTCGCGCTGCGAAGGCCGCCGATCGAGGAGGACGTGGACACCGAGGTCGCATTCCATCTCGAGATGCGTGCCGCCGACCTCGTCGCGGGCGGACTCACGCCGGACGCCGCGCGCGCCGAAGCCGTGCGGCGGTTCGGCGACACCAGGCAATGGAGCAACGCAATGCGTGCACTCGATCGGGAACGCGCCGCGGACGAGCGACGGGCCGAGTGGCTCGGCGACCTGCGACAGGATCTGCGCTACGGCGTCCGCTCCGCGCTGCGGACGCCGCTCTTCTCCCTGCTCGCCATTCTCACGCTCGCGCTCGGCATCGGTGCGAACGCGGCGGTGTTCGGCGTGGTGAAGTCGGTTCTGCTCGACGCGCTTCCCTACACCGACGCCGATCGGCTCGTGCGAATCTACGGATACTTCGTGCGCGGCTCCGACGATCGCGGCCCGCTGAGCGCTGGCACGGTGACCGACCTTGCCGCGAGGCAGCGGTCGTTCGCCAGCGTTGCCGCCTTTTCGGGGCTGCCGCAGGAGGCCGTCCACCTGAGCGACGATGGGCCGCACGTGATCAAGGTCGCGTGGGTGCAGCCTGCCTTGTTCACCACGCTTGGCGTGCCAGCCGCGTTAGGCCGAGTGCTGCGGGAGGAAGACGCGGCGACGGATACCATATACAACGTGGTGCTGCCACACACGACCTGGCAGCGGACGTTCGGCGGTGACCCGGGCATTCTCGGGCAGACGGTGACGATCAACGGACTCCCGCGCACGGTGGTCGGGGTGCTGCCGCGTGGCTTCGTCGGGCCGGTGGCCGATGCGGAGGTGTACTACCCGCTGAGCCTTCGCGCCGCGCTGAGCGATCCGATCCGCGCGAGGGGCTCACACTGGCTCGGGATGGTGGGGCGGCTCGAGCCGGGCGTGACGGTAGAAGCCGCGCGCCGCGAGCTGGCCGCGATCGCTGCGGACCTCGCGCGTGAGTATCCGAAGGACAACGGGGGTGTGAGTCTGGCGACCGTACCGGTGCGTGACGCGCTCGTCGGTGACACTCGGCGGCCGCTCCTCGTGCTGATGGCCAGCGCCGCGCTCGTTCTCCTCATCACGTGCGCCAACCTCGCCGGGGCACTCCTCTCGCGCACGGTGTCTCGCCGCAAGGAGTTCGCCGTGCGTACCGCCCTTGGCGCGGGACGCGGCCGGATCGTCAGGCAGCTGCTCACCGAGAGCGCTGTCCTCGCGCTCGCTGGCGGGGTCAGTGGCGTTCTGCTCGCCATGCTCGGCTTGCGCGCGCTCCGAGGGCTCGCCCTGTCCAGCTTGCCCGAGTATGCAGAGCTGTCGTTGGATGCCCGTGCGCTGCTCGTCTGCGCGGTCGTCGCGCTCGTCACCGGACTCACGTTCGGCCTCGCGCCGGCGCTCGCGGCGAGTCGCTCGAGCGTGCAGGGCACGCTTCGCGACGAGACGCGCGGATCGAGTGAGAGCCGCCGCTCGCGACGCGTGCGCGGCGTACTCGTGGCGGGGCAGATCGCGCTCTGCGTGAGCCTGCTCGCTGGCGCGGGTCTGCTCGGACGCAGCCTGTGGGCAATGATGACGGCGCCGCTCGGGTTCCGACCGGAGGGGGCGTTGACGGCTTCCGTACAACTGCCGCCGGGGGCGTACACCACGGCGGCATCGCGATCGAGCTTCCAGGACCGGTTTCTGGAACGGCTCGGTGCGCTCCCCGGCATCACGAGCGTCGCCACGACGAGCGAGTTGCCAACGCGCGTGATGAATCGCAATGGGATCGTCGTCGAGGGCGCTCCGCCGCCGCCCGATGACGCCATCCCGTTCGTGCTGTACGCGGCGGTGTCCGACGAGTATTTTCGAACGTTAGGCATCCCGCTCCTTCGTGGACGGACCTTCTCACCGGTGGACGGCGGCGAGGCCCCGCCCGCGGCCGTGATCAGCGAAGTCATGGCCCGGCGCTTCTGGCCCAACGGCGATGCAGTCGGCAAGCGACTGCGGATGGGCCCGAACCCGAACGCGCCGTGGATCACCGTGGTCGGCGTGGTCGGCGACGTCCGCAACGACCCGGCGCGCCCCGAACCGGAGCCGATGGTTTATGGGTCGACGCGGCAGAACCCGTGGAACGGGCCGATCGTCGTCCTGCGTACCCACGGTGACCCGCTGGCGCTCGTGCCATCCGTCAGACGCGAGTTGGCCGTGATCGATCCGCGGCTCCCGCTCGATGACGCGACGACGCTTCGTGACGTGGTAAGCGAAGGGCTCGCGAGCCGCCGGCTCCCGGTCGTGCTGATGTCCGGGTTCGGCGCCCTGGCGTTACTGCTCGCGTCGGTAGGCGTGTACGCGATGTTCGCCAGCATGGCGGCCGCACGTGAGCGCGAATTCGGCGTCCGTGTGGCGCTCGGGGCCGGCCGGGGCAACATTGCCGGGCTCGTGTTGCGGCAGGGCGGCGTGTGGTTGGCACTCGGCCTCGCCGGCAGTGCGTTAGGCGTGACGGCGGTCGCGCGGCTGGTGGGCGACCTCCTCTACGGCGTGCGTCCGTTCGATCCCGTGACGCTCGGCGTCGCCGTCGGAACTCTCGTGGCGTGCGCCGCGATGGCGCTGCTGGTGCCGGTGCGGCGGGCGACCCGCGTGGATCCCATCATGACGTTGCGCTGACGTCGCCGCGTTACGCGGCGAGGAACCGCTGCACGCGGTCGCTCAGGATGAGATGCCGCAGCACCGAGGTTCCGCCCTCACCATTCGTCATCACGACAAAGCCGGACCTGCCTTCGACCGACGCGACCGAGGCGCAATGAAAGCCCTCGTTGTCGCCACCGTGGTAGATGAAGTCGCGACCGCCGTTGTGGAAGACCTGCCAGCCGAGTGCCCAGGATGCCGGATATTGGCTGCTCTCGATCTTCACGTGCGGACGGAGCATTTCGGCAAGGCTTTCCCGGGTAAGGCGACTCGCATCGCTCGGCTTCGGCGCGATGACCTCGATCATGAACTTCGCGTAGTCGGTCGGCGTGGAGAGCATTGCGCCGGCCGACCCGTATCGCGCCACATCCTCCGGGGATGACTTCTTGTTGTCCATCGGCTCCCCGCTCGGATCGTGCGGCCGTGCCATGCGTCGGGCGAACACATCGGTCCAGACGTAGCCGCTGGAGGTCATGCCGAACGGCGCGAACAGGCGCGCGTTCATGAAGGTCTCGAACGGCTGGCCGAGCAGTCGCGTGACCACGGTCTGGAGATAGTGGTAGCCTTCCCCCGAATAGAGGAACTTCTCGCCGGGGGTGGAGTGGATCGCCAGCGGCGTGTTCTCTGACCGCCAGTTCTGAAAGCCTGCCGTGTGGGAGAGCACGTGGCGTGCGGTGATGAGATCGAGCCGCGGATCGCCCTCGAGAAAACGGCTGGAGGCGTACCTGGTCAGCGGCGTATCGAGATCCATGATGCCGGTTTCGCACAGCTTCATCACGACGTACGCGAAGACCGGTTTGCTCATGGACGCCGCCTCGAACATGGTGTCGTGATCCACCGGTGTCTTCGACGCGGCGTCCTTGACGCCGAACGCCCGACGCCAGGCGACGTTCGCGGACTCGATGATGGCGACGGAAACCCCTGGGGTTGCCGTTTCCTGCATCCATCGCGGAATCTGTTCCTCCAGCTCGGCGACCATGTCTCCCAGGGGATTGGTCGCCTGTGATTGGCGCTCTGCCGGCTGTGCTTTCCGACCGTAGCACGCGACGAGTGGAGCCCCTGCGAACGCCAGGGCGGCGCGGCTCGCGGTAGCCAGAAAGTCGCGCCGGCGCATGCGATCGAGGATTCCGTGCCCTCCCGCGTGGTTCTCGCTCATTGCCTAACGTGATTCACGGGTCGAGGTGTCCGGGTACAGATCCAAGTCGCGAGGATCGGCGTGCGCCCACTGTACACCGCGCTCGGTGAGGTACTGCGCCATGGCCGTCAGGTCAACCTCGGGCGGGAGATCGACGGCCAGATAGCGTCGTGTCATTCCCTCGTACGACCTTCACGCCGGAGGAGCGCATGACGTCGACGGATTCAATGAGCGGCGACCTGTTGCAGTTGTCGGGTAGCTGGCCCACAATCGCCTGTACGGATCGCGTGAAGGGCTGCCATCCCAACGGAGGTATACGGATCTTGCGGATGGGGCGGATCGGGGGCGGATCGTCTGTCGCGCGGGATAGATGGTCTCGCAATGACCGAACGAGATGAGGGGAACGGCTTTCGGGGACGGTGGCGTCCCGGGCGGGAGTTCCCCCTTTCTTCGATTCGGCTCGGTGCGGAAGGGCGCGTCCTGGCCTCGGAGCGATTTGTACAATCCGCCCCATCCGCACAATCCGTATCCCGGTGCACGGAGCCCGGCCAAGCTGAGCGGGGCACCGAGCGCTGAGGGATCCCCATTTCATGACGACATCAGATTCTCCTGAATGAATCGCGGGCTGAGATGGACGTCGAGCTGAACCAGACGCTCCGTACCGATGCAGCGGAAACTGTGGACCTCGCCGGCCTTGATCACGAGGATGTCGCCGGCTCCCGCCTCGAACTCCTCGCCGTTCACGGTCCACAGACCGCGGCCTTCGCGAATGAACTGGACCTCGTCATACGGGTGGCGATGCGGCCCCGGACCGCTTCCCGGGAGGCCATCGAAGAGGAACACCGAAACGTTCACGTCGCCGTTCCTGGCGCCGACGAAGTGGTGCGAGCTGCCACGGAGCGGCAGATCCTCCTGACGAACGCGGTACATCCTCGACGCTCCTTTGTTCGGGTGGCTCACGGTGCGAGTGTGCACGGAGAATCAACCGGGTGACGCGGCCGACATCCAGAGAGGTTGCGGGCCGAGCCGCGGCGGCCCTATACTCCTTTCAGCAACCCCTATGTGACTTATGTATAAGCCCTCCACCTCGGATTCCGTCTATGGCCGGCTCGGATCTCTTCACTGGCTCGCTCGACCTGCTCATCCTCAAGGCCGCGAGCTGGGGACCGCTCCACGGCTACGCGATCGGCCGCTGGATCCGTCAGAGCACGAGTGACGTCCTTACCATTCAGGAAGGCGCGCTCTACCCGGCACTCCATCGGCTCGAGCGGAAGGGGCTCCTCGAGGAGGAGTGGGGGCTCACCGAAACGAATCGAGAGGCCAAGTTCTATCGTCTCACCCCTGCGGGCCGGAAGCACCTCAAGCAGGAGGCTGCGCGGTGGCGTGACTACTCGCGCGTGATGACCGCCGCCCTCGACGCCGCCCGCGCATAGGAGCATCCGACCATGAAGCGCATCTTCCGACTCCCTGACGGGGCCAGGGGTGTCTCGCGCGATGTGAACCGCGAGCTCGAGCTCCATCTCGAGCTCCGCGCCCGTGAGTTCGAGGCCCAGGGCATGTCACCCGACGACGCCCGTCGCGCGGCGCTCGAGGCGTTCGGCGACCGTGAGACGATCGAGCGTGAGGTTCAAACGATTCGCACCTCGACTATCCGCGAGCGTCAGCGTCGCGACCGCTTCGGCGAGCTGCGTCGAGATCTGATCGTGGGGTGGCGCGGACTACGGCGCACTCCGGGCTTCACGCTCGTGGCGCTTCTCACGCTCGCGATCGGCATTGGTGCGAACACGGCCATCTTCAGCGTCCTGCGGTCGGTGGTGCTGCGTCCGCTCCCATACACGAATCCGGAGCAGCTCGTACAGGTCTGGTCGGATCATCGCGCCCGAGGCCGCGAGACGCCGGAATGGCTCTCACCGACCGACTTCGCCGACTGGAGAGATCAGAATCGGACATTCTCGGGGATGGCGGCTTACACGGGGTGGGGGCCTGACCTGACTGGCACTGGCGACCCCGAGACGCTCAGCGGGCTCGTCGTGTCCGGCAACTTCTTCGAGGTGCTCGACGCAAGAGCGTCGCTCGGCCGATTGCTGACCATGCGTGATGACGATCCGGGCGTCGAGACGACCGTGGTAATGAGCGACGCGTTCTGGCGCCGCCGGTTCGGAGCCGACTCCGGCATCATCGGCCGGAGCATCATGCTCAATGGGCTGCCGGTTACGGTGGTTGGGGTTCTCGACCCGAGCTTTCGTGCGCCGATTCAGTCGGGGGCGCCAGAGGTCTACCGCGCGACGCGTCGCCCGGCGGACAGCCGGTGCGGCCGCGGGTGCATCACCCTGCGTGTGATCGGGCGACTCCGGCCCGGTGTGTCGCTGGCAGCGGCGCAGGCGGATCTAGGTGGAATAGCCCGCCGCCTTGCGGCCGAGTACCCGGACACGAACGCGGACGTCGGAGCGTGGCTCGTTCCCCTGCACGAGCAGCTGACCGGCAACGTGCGGCGTCCCCTGCTCGCGCTGGCCGGTGCGGTCGCGATCGTCCTGCTGATCGGGTGCGTCAACCTTGCGAACCTGCTGCTCGTCCGCGGCGCGGCGCGTCACCGGGAGATCGCGGTCCGCACCGCGTTAGGCGCGCCGAGTGGGCGGATCGCCCGGCAATTGCTCACGGAAAACGGACTGCTCGCCGTCGTCGGCGGTGCCCTCGGGCTCGCCCTGGGCATCGTCGGTAGCCGCGCACTCGCCGTGCTCGTGCCCCCAACGGTGCGGCAGGTGCAGGAGATTCGGGTGGACACGACGGTGTTGGTGTTCGCGGTGGCGATCACCGTGGTCGCGGGGCTCGCGTTCGGGCTGTTGCCGGCCGTCCGCGCCGTGCGCGCGAACCTCATCGGGTCGCTGCGCGATGGCCGGGCCGCGACGACCAGCGGGTCCGCGTTAGGTAACGGCCTGGTCGTCACGCAGCTCGCGCTGGCCGTCGTGCTACTCGTGGGTGCCGGGTTGTTGCTCCGAAGCTTCATGGCCATGCAGCGCGTGGACCTCGGCTATCGCGACCGCGGCGTGGCGCTCGTTCCGCTCGCCTTTCCGGCCGCGCGATACCAGGATCCCGCACGCTTCACCGCCGTAACCGAGGACCTGCTCGCGCGACTGCGGGCGAATCCAGCCGTGCGCGCTGCGGAAGTGACCGATGTGCCCATTCTCAGCGGGGGCGATCAGGATGTGACGGTGGTGCCGGCTGGGCGACCGGTCCCGGCCGACGGGCCACCGACGGTGTGGTACCGCTCGGTCACGAACCGTTACCCGTCGCTCATGCGGATGCGACTCGTCGGGGGACGATGGTTCCAGGCGACCGACGTCAAGGGCGCGCCGCCCGTGGCCATTGTGAACGAGGAGGCGGCACGGCGGTTCTGGCCAGGAGAGGACCCCGTGGGCCGGGTGCTCGTACTCGGCCGTGACTCGCCTGACGCGCCGCGGCTCACGATCGTCGGTGTCGTTGCGTCCGCGCGGCACGATGGGCCGGATCAGCCGTACAAGGCCGAGCTCTTCGCGCCGCAGGCGCAGTTCCCGACACGAGTGATGACCGTGGTGCTCGAGCCCGCGCGCGACCTTCCTTCGCTCATCGCGGCGTACGCTCAGGCGCTTCGTGAGGTGGACCCACTCGTCCCGATCTCCGAGCTCGAGCCGATCGAGCGACGCGTCGGCGAGGCGATCGCGCTTCCGCGGCTGTACGCGATACTCGTTGGTCTCTTCGCGGCGGCCGCGCTACTCCTGGCCGCACTCGGCGTGTACGGAGTGATGGCGTACGCGGTCGCTCAGCGCAGACGTGAGATTGGCGTGCGGCTCGCGCTCGGTGCCGCTCCGTCCGGCGTGCAGCGCCTCGTGCTCGGCCGAGGTGTTCGGCTTGCGATAGTGGGGCTCGCAGTCGGCCTGGTCGCTGCGCTCGCGCTGGCGCGCGTCATCGAGTCGCTGCTCTTCGGCGTCACGCCGTTCGATCCCGCGACGCTGGTCGTCGTGCCGCTCGTGCTTGGCGCGGTGGCGCTGCTCGCGTCGTGGGTGCCTGCTCGGCGCGCGATGCGGCTCGACCCGGTGAGTGCATTGCGGGAGGACTAGCGGCGACCCCGTGAACCGGCAACTGGAACCAGCGCTGGTGGCTGGTGGCTGGTGGCTGGTGGCTGGT
>DAINRQ010000051.1:0-46736 GCA_036741775.1 Gemmatimonadaceae bacterium
AACGGTGACTACCGGTCACTGGGCAAGCGTCGGGCCACGGTCGAGACCGACGGATGTGAGACGCCCGGGGCTGCTAACCCCGGGCGTCTCACCAACCGAGTTTCCGTGCGGTCAGCGCATGGCCGCCGTATGGCGCGGAGTGGCACTCGGCGACGGGCCCCTGCCGGGCTTGGGGTCGGCGGCGAGTGATACCACGCGCGCCCGGCCGCGGCTCGCACGGGCGGTCGCGTTCCGCGTATCGATGACGAGCATCGCATCATCGACGATCTGCTGGTAGTCGATCCGGGAGTGATCGGTGACGATGACGACCGCGTCGGCGCTACCGAGCTCGGCTGCCGTCAACTCGACACTCGTGCGCTCACGATGCTCGGCGCTGCCGCCGTCGTGATCGCCGTCGCGGAAGCGCGGAATGAACGGATCGTGATAGGCGACCTCCGCCCCTCGCTCCTCGAGCATGCGGATCACATCGAGCGCAGGGCTCTCACGAATGTCGTCGATGTCACGCTTGTACGCGACGCCAACCACGAGCACTCGGCTCCCGTTGACGGCCTTCCGGTCGTCGTTCAGGGCGACCGCGATTTTCTCGACCACCAGCGCCGGCATCTCGCTGTTGATCTCGCTCGCGAGGTCGATGAACCGCGTCTTGTAGTTCAGCGTTCGCATCTTCCACGCGAGATAGTGCGGGTCGAGCGGAATGCAGTGTCCGCCGATGCCCGGGCCCGGCATGAACTTCATGAAGCCGAATGGCTTCGTTGCCGCCGCCTCGATCACTTCCCACACATTGACGCCGAGCTTCTCGCAGATGATCGCCATCTCGTTCACGAGCCCGATGTTGACCGAGCGGAACGTGTTCTCGAGCAGCTTGACGAGCTCTGCCGCCTCTGTCGTCGAGACCGGAACGACGGTATCGATGCACGAGGAATACAGCGCGGTCGCTACCTCGGTACAGGCAGCGGTGATGCCGCCGACGACCTTCGGCGTGTTTTTCGTATGGTACTTCGGGTTCCCCGGGTCCACACGCTCGGGGCTGAACGCGAGGAACACGTCCTTGCCCACCGTCAGGCCGCGCTCCTCGAGTTTCGGCTGCATAACCTCCCGCGTCGTGCCAGGGTAGGTCGTGCTCTCGAGCACGGCGAGCATGCCTGGGTGTGCATTCCGCGCGATCGCTTCGGTGGCCGACTGGACGAACCGCATGTCCGGGTCGCGGGTCTTGCTGAGCGGGGTCGGCACCGCGATCGAGATGGCATCGCACCGGCCGAGAGCGCTCTCGTCGGTCGTGGCCTCGAACCGCCCCGCCCCGACCATCGCCGCAACCTCGGATGCGGGGACGTCCTGGATGTGCGACTCGCCCCGCATGAGCAGAGCGCAGACCCGTTCGCTCACGTCGTAACCGATGACGCGGAAACCCGCCTTCGCGAACTCCATCGCGAGCGGCAGCCCGACGTAGCCGAGCCCCACGACACCGACGGTGGCGGACCGGTCCTGAATGCGAGAGAGAAGTTGCGCCTTCATTCTGCTCGGGATGGACGATGAATGCCGGCGCCGTCAGCGCCCGTAGAACGAGCGAACGGCGCCAATGACCTCATCGAGTTGCGACTCGGTGAGCTCGGGATAGATCGGCAAGGAAAGGACCTCTCCCGCCGCACGCTCCGATTCGGGGCAGCTGCCCGGTTGGTAGCCCAGATACGCGAAGCACGGCTGGAGGTGTAGCGGCAAGGGATAATAGATCGACGTGCCGATCCCCCGGTCCTTCAAATAGGACTGTAGATCATCGCGGCGGGCAACGCGCAGCGTGTACTGATTGAAGATCGACTCGTTGCACGCTTCGACGACTGGCGTGCGAACGTCCGGGAGATCCGCGAACGCGGCGTCGTAGTACGCGGCGTTCGCCCGACGCTTCGCCGACCACCCCTCGAGGTGCGGAAGCTTCGCCTGCAACACGGCTGCCTGGAGCGCGTCGAGCCGGCTGTTGTAGCCTACCTCGTCATGGTAGTACGTCTTCGCTCCACCGTGCACACGGAGCCGCTTGAGGCGGGTCGCCAGGGCGTCGTCCTGGGTGAGCATCATCCCACCATCGCCGTACGCGCCGAGGTTCTTCGAGGGGAAGAAGCTCAGCGTGCCGATGGTCGCGCGCTCGCCTGCCATCAGCCACTTGCCACCAATGCGCCGGCGCGCGCCGATCGATTGCGCCGCGTCTTCGATGATCGGCAGGCCCCGCGCGACGCCTTCGATCCGCTCCAGCGGCGCCATCTGACCGAAGAGATCGACGGGGATCACCGCCTTCGTGTTTGGTCCGATCGCGGCGGCGATGGCGTCCGGCGAGATGTTGAAGGTGTCGGGCTCGATGTCCACGAACACGGGCGTCGCGCCCACATTATGGATGGTGCCGGCCGTCGCGAAGAACGTGAACGGCGTCGTGATGACTTCGTCGCCGCGTCCAATGTCGAGCGCGCGGAGCGCGAGCAGAATCGCGTCGGTCCCGTTCGCGCACCCGATCGCGTACTTCGTGCGAGACAGCAACGCCACGGCCTGCTCGAGCCGTTCGACAGTCGGACCGAGGATGAAGAGCTGGTCGTCGACCACCTGCTTCATCGCGCGATCGACGTCGTGCTTGATCGTCGCGTACTGCGCGCGGAGGTCGAGGAGAGGTACAGGCATGGTGAGAGTGTGAGAGCGAATGAAAGCTAGCGGGTCGGGTCAGTGGCGGGTCGCGAGTGGAATAGGGACATCGCGCCCCGTCTTGGCCGATTCGTAGATCCCGAGGATCAGCTCCAGCGACTTGCGTCCCGCGCGACCGTCGGTCTCGGCTTTTGCTTCGCCGTGGAGCACCGCCAATACGTTGCGGTAGTATCCCTCGTGTCCGAAGCCATAGACCGACGGCGGGTTGGTCGCCACCGCTTCGACGAGCTTGTCGTCGTCATCGTAGTCGGCGAACGCCCAGTGCTCGATACGGTTCACGGCGGTGCCGCCCACCTTCACCGTCCCCTTCTCTCCGAGGATCGTGATCGACCCCTCGAGGTTCCGCGGGTAGGTGAGCATGGTGACCTCGATGACGCCGAGGGCCCCCGAGCGGAACTTGAGCACCGCGATCCCCGTATCCTCGGTTTCGATGCGGCGCGCGAGGGTGGCCGTTTTCGCCACCACGCTCTCGACCGGCCCGACGAGCCACTGGATGAGATCGACGTAGTGTGATGCCTGGTTCATGATCGCACCGCCGTCGAACTCCCACGTCCCGCGCCAGGGGGCCTGGTCGTAGTACTCCTGCGGGCGCGTCCAACGCACGGTGGTGTTCGCGAGGTAGATGCGTCCGAAGCGGCCGCGCTCGATCGCGCGGCGGAGGAGCTGGACCGCCGGGTTGAGTCGATTCTGCTTCACGACGAAGAGATGGACGCCGGCGGTATCGCACTCCTCCACGAGCGCGTCGGCCCCCTCGAGCGAGATCGCCATCGGCTTCTCGCAGATGACGTGCTTCCTCGCTCGCGCGGCCGCGATGCCGTGCTTCGGGTGGAGACCGGAGGGCGTGCACACGGCAACCGCATCGCATTGCGCTGACGCCAGCATGTCATCGAGCGACTCGAACCACGGCACGCCGTAGCGATCACCCGCTTCACGCGCGCGTTCGGCAATCACGTCGCACGTCGCGGCCAGCTCGATGCCATCGACCTTTTCGATGGCGTCGAGATGGTTGCGACTGATGCGCCCGCACCCGACGAGCGCGATCCGAACCGGCCCGGCGGCGTCACTCATGGCACGTCGGCGAGTCGAAGCTCGCCGGTCTCATACACGTAGTTGCTCCGGCACGCCCCGCATACGATGGGGTCCTGTTCCCCGTTCCCGGTTCCCGGTTCCCGCTCGCCCCCGACGGACAGCCTTTCTCCACACCGGCACATCCATCCAACCTGGCGAGCCGGCACTCCGGTCACTAACGCGAACGCTTGGACGTCCTTCGTGACCACCGCGCCGGCGCCGACGAATGCGTACTCTCCCAACGTGACGCCGCACACGACCGTCGCGTTCGCACCGATGGTCGCGCCCCGACGCACGAGCGTGCGCCGGTACTCGCGCTTCCGCGACACGTGGCTCCGCGGGTTCACGACGTTCGTGAACACCATCGACGGCCCGCAGAACACGTCGTCCTCGAGCTCGACGCCCTCGTAGATCGACACGTTGTTCTGGACTTTCACGTTGTTGCCGATCCGCGTGCCGGGCATCACGACGACGTTCTGCCCGAGGTTGCATCGCTCGCCGATGACGGCGCCGGGCATGACGTGGCAGAAATGCCAGATCTTCGTGCCGTCTCCCACCGACGCGCCGTCGTCTACGTAGCTCGACTCGTGGATGAAGATGCTCATCGGGTGCCGCGGCGCCTAACGGGCCGCAGGTACGGATGCCGGCGTCGCTCGGCCCGCCGCGACGCCGGCGTCCTCCTCGCGCCGCTTGCGCAGATCCTCGTGCCACTCCTGCAGCGAGCGGACGGTCGGCTTCCGCGACCGGAGCGACAGGATGGCCTCGCTCGCCGCGCTCGCCGCGGACAACGTCGTCGTGTACGACACGCGATTGGCGATCGCGGCCTGACGCAGCGTATAGTCGTCCCGCTGCGCGTGCTTTCCGAGGGGCGTGTTGATCAGGAGCTGGACTTCGCCGTTCACGATGTAGTCGATCCCGTGTGGCCGCCCCTCGTGCACCTTGAACACTTCCTTCGCCTGAATGCCACGGCCACGGAGGTACCGCGCGGTTCCCGGCGTGGCGTAGAGCTGGAACCCCATCTCGTAGAACCGACGCGCGATCGGCGTCACGTTCGGCTTGTCCGGATCGTTGACCGTGATGAACACGGCGCCTTCGAGCGGCAGCGCGTTGTCCGCGGCGAGCTGCGCTTTCGCGAACGCGCTCCCGAACGAATCGGAGATCCCCATCACTTCGCCGGTCGAGCGCATCTCGGGACCGAGGATGGGATCGAACTCGCGGAACTTGGTGAACGGGAAGACGGCTTCCTTCACGCTCACGTAGTGCGGCACGATCTCTTCGGTGAAGCCGAGCTCGTCGAGCGTCTCGCCCATCATCACGCGCGCCGCGACCGAGGCGAGCGGCACGCCGATCGCCTTCGACACGTACGGGATCGTGCGGCTCGCTCGCGGATTCACCTCGAGCACGTACACGACACCGTGCTTCACGGCGTACTGCACGTTGATGAGCCCCACGACGCCGAGCGCCTTCGCGAGCGCGATCGTGTGATCGCGCATCGTGTCGACGTCCGCCTCGGTGATCATGTACGGCGGCAACACGCACGCCGAGTCGCCGGAATGAATACCGGCGTCCTCGATGTGCTGCATCACGCCACCGATCACGACGCGCGTGCCATCGGACACCGCATCGACGTCGGCCTCGAACGCATCCTCGAGGAACGAGTCGATGAGCACCGGTCGATCCTCCGAGACGCGTACGGCGGTCACGAAATACTCACGGAGCGACGCCTCGTCGTAGACGATCTGCATCGCGCGGCCGCCTAACACGTACGACGGTCGGACGAGCACGGGGTAGCCGATCCGGGTGGCGATCTCGACCGCCTCCTCGACGCTCGTCGCCGTGCCGTTGTCGGGCTGCCGGATCCCGAGCTCCCGGGCGATCTGCTCGAAGCGCTTGCGATCCTCGGCGACATCGATCGCATCGGGCGACGTGCCGAGGATCTTCACGCCGGCCGCTTCGAGCGGCCGCGTGAGCTTCAGTGGGGTCTGCCCCCCGAGCTGCACGATGACCCCCTCGGGATCCTCGCGGTGCACGATCTCGAGCACATCCTCGAGCGTCAGCGGCTCGAAGTAAAGCTTGTCGGAGATGTCGTAGTCCGTGGAAACGGTCTCGGGGTTCGAGTTGATCATGATCGTCTCGTACCCGCGCTCGCGCAGCGCCATCACGGCGCGCACGCAGCAGTAGTCGAACTCCACCCCCTGCCCGATCCGGTTCGGTCCACTACCGAGGATGACGACGGATCGCCGGCCGGTCTTCGGCGCCTCGCTCTCCTCGTCATAGGAGCTGTACAGGTACGGTGTCTCAGACGGGAACTCACCCGCGCACGTATCCACCATCTTGTACGCCGGGTGGATGCCCAACGCCCATCGCCGGGCTCGCACGTCCTGCTCGGTCTCGTCGCGCAGCACGGCGAGCTGCCGGTCGGAGAAGCCGGCGCGCTTCATCTCCCACAGGTCATCCGCTGACGGCTCGTCCAGGGTCGCGTAGTATCGCTCGTCGTCGCGAAGCTCCTGCATCTGCGCGAGGAACCACGGATCGATGGCGGTGAGCTCGTAGATGTCATCAATGGACATCCCGGCCTCGAGCGCGCGCTTCACCTGGAAGATCCGCTCCGGCGTCGGCTGCCGGAGGGCACCGCGGAGCGACTCGAGCGTGTCGTCAGTCAAACGGTCGTCCTGGGGCCGCTCGCCTGTCGTCCACCCGGCGCGACCCGTCTCGAGCGCCCGCAACCCCTTCTGAAACGCCTCCTTGAACGTGCGCCCGATGGCCATCGACTCGCCGACGGACTTCATCTGCGTCGTGAGGTACGGGTTGGCGCGCGCGAACTTCTCGAACGCGAACCGCGGGCACTTCACGACGACGTAGTCGAGCACCGGTTCGAACGACGCTGGCGTCGTCTTCGTGATGTCGTTCGGGATCTCGTCCAGCCGGTACCCGACGGCCAGCTTGGCACCGATGCGGGCGATCGGGAACCCGGTCGCCTTGGACGCGAGCGCCGATGACCGCGACACACGCGGGTTCATCTCGATCACGACCATCTCCCCGTCGCGCGGGTTGATCGCGAACTGGATGTTGCAGCCGCCCGCGTCGACGCCGATCTCGCGGATGACGGCGACCGCCGCGTCACGCATGACCTGGTACTCGCGATCCGTCAGCGTCATCGCGGGCGCCACCGTGATCGAGTCGCCGGTATGGACGCCCATCGGGTCGATGTTCTCGATCGAGCAGACGATCACGACGTTGTCGGCGTGATCTCGCATCACCTCGAGCTCGAACTCCTTCCAGCCGAGCAGGCTCCGTTCGATGAGCACCTGACTCGTGGGCGACTCCGCGAGGCCGCGCCGGACGATCGTCTCGTACTCGTCGCGGTTGTAGGCGACACCGCCGCCGGAGCCGCCTAACGTGAACGAGGGCCGGATGATCGCCGGAAAGCCAACGAACTCGCTGATCGTCAGGGCCTCGTCCCACGTGTGCGCGATCCGCCCCTGGGGGACATCGAGCCCGATACGCTGCATGGCCTGCGCGAATTCCGCGCGGTCCTCCGCGACTTTGATCGCGCGTGCCTTCGCGCCGATCAGCTCGACGCCGTGGCGAGCCAGCGCACCGCTCTCGGACAGCGTCATCGCGACGTTCAGGGCCGTCTGTCCGCCCATCGTCGGCAAGAGCGCGTCCGGCTTCTCGCGCTCGATGACGAGCTCGACGAACTCCGGCGTCACCGGCTCGATGTACGTCCGGTGCGCGATCTCGGGATCCGTCATGATCGTCGCCGGATTGGAGTTGACGAGGATCACCTCGTACCCCTCCTCCCGCAGCGCCCGGGCGGCCTGGGTACCCGAATAGTCGAACTCGGCCGCCTGCCCGATTACGATCGGACCGGACCCGATCACGAGGATCCGATGGATGTCAGTGCGACGTGGCATTCGTCATCTCGTGTCGGCCTGATACCGCTCCATGTCGGCTTCCACCATCATCTGCACCAGCTGCTCGAACGTCACCCGCGGCGCCCACCCGAGTACGGCACGCGCCTTCGATGGGTCAGCAACGAGCAGGTCCACCTCCGCCGGGCGGAAGAATTTCTCGTCCTGCACGACGTGGGCGCGGTAGTCGAGACCGACCGTCTCGAACGCGATCTGGCACAGGTCGCGAACCGACCGCGTCACGCCCATCCCCACAACGTAGTCGTCCGGGGTCGGCTGTTGCAGCATCTGCCACATCGCCTCGACGTAGTCGCCCGCGAATCCCCAGTCGCGCCGGGCGTCCAGGTTCCCGAGTCGAAGCTCGGTCTGCAACCCCAACTTGATGCGCGCGACACCGTCCGTCACCTTCCGCGTCACGAACTCGAGGCCACGCCGCGGGCTCTCGTGGTTGAACAGGATCCCGGACACCGCGTACATCCCGAAGCTTTCGCGGTAGTTCACGGTGATCCAGTGCCCGTACACCTTCGCCACGCCATACGGGCTTCGTGGATAGAACGGTGTCGTCTCGCGTTGCGGCGTCTCGACGACCTTCCCAAACATCTCGCTGGAGCTCGCCTGGTAGAATCGCGCGTGCGGTGCGCCTTTCTTCACCGCCTCCAGCATTCGCGTCACGCCAAGGCCGGTGAACTCCCCTGTGAGTACCGGCTGCGTCCACGAGGTGCCAACGAAGCTCTGCGCGGCGAGGTTATACACCTCGTCCGGCTGGTGCTCGCGCACCGCGTCCACGAGCGAGTGCTGGTCGAGCAGATCAGCCGACACGAACTCCACGCGGTCGAGGATATGGGCGATTCGCTCGAAGGCCGTGGTCGAGCTGCGACGGACCACACCAACGACCCGATACCCCTTCCCGAGCAGAAGTTCGGCGAGGTACGACCCATCCTGGCCCGTAATCCCGGTGATCAGTGCTGTTGGCATTTCAGGCTAGAAAAAAGGAGCCCCCGAAGGAGCTCCCTGATTCTTCGGACGAGAACAAGGTCAGGCGACTCTGGCGCCGCGAGGAGCGCGCTGCACCTTCCCCGCAGCGAGGCATCGCGTGCAGACCTTCACCCGCTGGGTCTTGCCGTCGATGACCACGCGCACGACCTGGAGGTTCGGCTTCCACGTGCGGCGTGTCTTGTTGTTCGCGTGCGAGACGTTGTTTCCGAACGAAACGCCGCGGTTACAGGTGTAGCACCGGCTTCGGTTGATTGCCATTGTCGTCAGCCCTCGACTAGCTCGATGCGCGCCATGTCCGCACCGTCACCCTTGCGGTGGCCGGTCTTCAGAATGCGCGTGTATCCGCCAGGGCGCTTCGCGAAGCGCGGCCCGATTTCCTGGAACAGTTTGTCGGCAGCCTCGCGCTTCTGCACGTGGCGTCCGGCGAGCCGGCGCGAATGCAGCGTGCCCGTGCGCGCCTTCGTGATCAGCTTCTCGACGAAGGGACGGAGCTCCTTCGCCTTCGCCTCCGTCGTCACGATCGCGCCTTTCTCGATCAGCGACGTGGCGAGGCTCCGAAGGAGCGCAAGCCGCTGTTCGCTGGTGCGGCGAAGCTGCCGCCCCGCCTTGCGATGACGCATGGGTCTTAGTCCTCTTCGTCGTCAGGCGCGTTCGCGGCAGCGCGGCTCGGCGGGGTCCCCCAGTCGGTGATCCGCACGCCATCGCCGTTCTCGTCCCAACGCATCCCGAAATTCAATCCCTCACGCTCGAGAAGATCAGCGATCTCCTGGAGCGACTTCTTCCCGAAATTCTTGACCTGAAGAATCTGGCTCTCCGTCTGGCGTACGAGGTCGCCGAGCGAGCGGATGTTCGAGTTCTTCAGGGAGTTCACCGAGCGAACGGACAGCTCGAGGTCATCGATCGGCGTCCGGAACAGCTCCGCCAACCGGTGCGCATCGCCGCTCGACTGCTCACCGCCCGCGCCCACGGGGGCCGAGGTGTGGGAGCCGAAGGCGGCAAAGTACTGGAAGTGCGTCTGCGCCAGGGCCGCAGCGTACGAGACCGCTTCCTCGGGCGTAATGGTCCCGTTCGTCTCGACGGTCAGCGTGAGACGATCGTAGTCCGTACGCTGGCCGACACGGGTCTCGGCCACGGCGAAGTTTGCGCGGCGGACCGGGTTGTAGATCGAGTCGATGCGCACCAGGTCCACCGGCAGCGAGCGGTCGATCGCGTGCTGGTCGGCCTCGACGTAGCCGCGGCCCTTGTTCACGTACAGCTCGACGTTGATGTCGCGGTCGTCCTGGAGCGTGAACAGGTGGTGACGGTTGTCGATGACGCGCACCCCGCTCTGGTCCTGAATGTCGGCGGCGGTCACGGGACCGGCCTCCGACTTCGAGATGCGCAGGATCGCCTCGTCGAGGTCATCGGCGAGCGACAGCGTGAGCGTCTTGAGATTGGCGATGATCTGGTGAACGTCCTCGACGACCCCGGGGATCGTCTGGTGCTCGTGCACCACGCCGTCAATCCGGAAGCCCCACACGGCCGACCCGCGCAGCGACGACAGCAGCATCCGCCGCATCGCATTGCCAAGGGTGTGGCCGAAGCCGCGCTCGAGCGGCTGGAGGCGGAACTCCGCCACGTTGGAGTTGTCGTCGCGCTTGGTGGCTTCTACCAACTGCGGACGAACCAACCCTGTAAGATCGATAACCTGTGCCATTTCGTCGCTTATTGTCAAACGGTCATACCGAGACATCGCCTCGGCAACGCCCCACCCCGCCCCTGGTGCGCGGTGGGCTCGTACAGGGACCAGGGCCCTGACCTCACGGAGCTAACAGCCATCAGCTATCAGCGAACTGCCTCGGGAGCCCTGCATCGACCAGTTGCGCCCCGAGGCAGTTCAACCCTGCAGCAACCAGTTCCAGCTAACAGCGACCAGCGCTGTCGTATCGTCAGTTACTTCGAATAGAGTTCGACGACCAGCTGCTCCTGTGCCGCGATCGGGATGCTCGTTCGCTGCGGGCGCTCCAGCATCCGGCCGCTGTACGTGTCGCGATCGACCGCGATCCAGGATAGCGGCGCACCCCGCGTCGACTGATCCATGGCAGCCATGATCGATGCCATCTCGCGCGACTTCATGCGCACGCGCACTTCCTCGCCGGGATCGACGAGGTAGCTCGGCACGTCGACCGTCTTCTGGTTGATCTCGACGTGGCGGTGGCGAATAAGCTGACGTGCGGCTTTCCGGCTTGCGGCGAAGCCCATGCGATACACCACGTTATCCAACCTGCTCTCGAGTGCTGCGAGAAGGTTGTGCCCCGTGATGCCCGGCTGCGTGGCAACGCGCTCGAACGTATTGCGGAACTGGCGCTCGCTCACGCCGTAAATGCGCTTGATCTTCTGCTTCTCGCGAAGCTGCTTCGAGTACTCGGACGACTTGCGACGGCGCGCCGTGTTCTGGCCATGTTGGCCAGGCGCGTACGGGCGACGCTCGACCGGGCACTTCTCGGTGAAGCACTTGGTGCCCTTCAGAAAGAGCTTCGTGCCTTCGCGGCGGCACTGGCGGCAGCTGGGGCCGGTATAGCGCGACATTGCTTAGACCCTCCGCCGCTTCGGAGGACGGCAGCCGTTATGGGGAATCGGCGTGACGTCCTTGATGGACTTGACCTGTAGTCCGGCGGCAGCGAGCGCCTGGATCGCCGACTCGCGCCCGGAGCCAGGACCCTGCACCCGCACGTGCACCCGGCGGACGCCGAGCGACATGGCCTCGCGTGCAGCCTGCTCCGCGGCGACCGTCGCCGCAAATGGCGTCGACTTTTTCGACCCCTTGAAGCCGGCCTTGCCCGACGACCCCCACGACACCGCGTTGCCATGCGTGTCGGTAATGGTGATGGTCGTGTTGTTGAACGTCGCGTTGATGTGCGCGACGCCCTCCGCCTCGATGACTCGCTTGCTCTTCTTTGCTGTCGCCATATGACTACTTGGTCACCTTCTTCTTGCCCGCGATTGCGCGGCGTGGACCCTTCTTGGTTCGTGCGTTCGTGTGCGTGCGCTGCCCGCGAACCGGGAGCCCACGGCGGTGACGAATGCCCCGATAGGAGCCAATGTCCATCAACCGCTTGATGTTCATCGCGACCTCGGTGCGGAGCGCGCCCTCGACGCGGTAGTCTCGCTCGATCGCCTGTCGCAGCTTGTTCACGTCCGCGTCGTTCAGATCGCGGACGCGCAGGTCAGGGCTCACGCCCGTCGTGTCGAGAATCTTGCGCGCGGTCGAGCGCCCGATTCCGAAGATGTACGTTAGGCCGACCTCTACCTTCTTTTCACGAGGGAGGTCGACACCAGCAATTCGGGCCATATCCTAGCCTTGCCGCTGCTTGTGCTTGGGGTTGCGCTTGCAGATGATCCGCGTCACGCCGTTCCGCTTCACGACACGACAATGCTCGCAGATCGGCTTCACGCTGCTGCGAACTTTCACAGGGGCGCTCCAATCGAACAAATGATAATTTTCGGCCAAGACACTCAGACTAACGGGCTTAGCACGGTTTTGCAAGGGAGCGGGCACGCGAAATGCCTTGTCCCGCACACTCTTGCGGGCCGACCACGCGGTCGCTCGAACGCCGAGAGCCGCCCGAGCGTCTAGACGCTGACGCCTTCGAGCTCCGCGACCACGGCAGTCATCGCCGCGGCCGGGTCGGCGGCGCCAGACACCGCGCGACCGAGTACGATGTAGGTGGCCCCCGCCGCGGCGGCATCCGCCGGCGTCACGACGCGGCGCTGGTCGTGGACCGCGCCTCCAGTCATTCGAATCCCGGGCACCAGAAGCGTCAGTCGGTCGCCGAACTGCGCCCGCACGGCGGGAGCATCTGACCCGGCGCACACGACGCCGTGGACGCCGGCTGTTGCCGCAATCCCAGCAAGTCGCACAACCTCATCGCGGGCCGTGATACCCGGTCTGCCGGTCGCGTCCGCGAGCGACGCGTCATCGAACGACGTCAGAACCGTGACCGCGAGTATGCCGACACCGACGCCGCCTTCGACCGCCGCCCTCAGCATCTCCAGCCCGCCACCGGCGTGCACCGTCAGCAGACGGACGCCGAGGTCGGCCGCCACGCGTGCGGCTCCGCGAACCGTGTTGGGGATGTCATGGAGCTTCAGGTCCAGAAACACGTCGGCACCCGCCTCGCGGACCCGCTGGACGATTTCCGGCCCTGCAGCCGTGAAGAGCTCGCTTCCAATCTTGTAGAACCGACACCGCTCGCCAAGTGAGCTCACCAGCCGCAGAGCCTCGGCGCCGGATGGATAGTCGAGGGCCACGATCGGGGTGGTTGTCAGGCGGGCCATTCGAGTGTGCCAGTCAAGGATGAGATCGACTTCACCGCGTGCGTTCGACACCACGCCCCCAGGTCGGCGACGAGCCGTTCGGGGAAGCGCGGATCGCGAAGCGCGGCCGTTCCGACCGCGACGAGCGACGCCCCGGCGATAATGTACTGAAGCGCGTCCTCTGCGCTCGTGATTCCGCCGACGCCGATGATCGGGACCGACGTCGCCTTGCGCACCTTCCACGTCGCGAGCACGCCCACCGGAAGCAGGCCAGGCCCACTCACTCCACCGGATCCGAACCCGAGGGCTGGCCGGCGCCGCTCGATGTCGACCGCGAGGCCGGGAATCGTGTTCACGACGGTGATCGCGTCCGCACCCGCATCCACGGCGGTCCGCGCTGCACCGCCGATATCCGCGAGCGTCGGCGACAGTTTCACCACCAGCGGCCGGGTCGTTACCGCGCGCGCGCGCGTGACGACGTCCTGCAGCGCACGCGGGTCGGCACCGAATTCGACCCCACCAGCTTTCGTATTCGGGCAGCTGACGTTGATCTCGAACCCGTGGGCCGGGGCGTCGGGGCCAAGCTCCTCGATGACGCGGGCAAATTCGTCGGGCTGAAAGCCGACGACGTTCACGACCACGCGCGCCGTGTGCAACCGCTCGGCGAGCCACGGTAGATGACGGTCCCGCACGACGGCAACGCCTGGGTTCGCGAGACCCACCGCGTTCATCATGCCCCCGTCGAACTCGGCGACCCGCGGCGCCGGTGCGCCGTGCCGAGGCTCGAGGCTCACTGCCTTCGTGACGATTCCGCCGAGTCGATCGAGCCTAACGACTTCGTCCAGCTCCTCACCGTAGGCCGCTGTACCCGCGGCGAGGAGGACGGGATTCTGGAAATCGATGCCGCAGAACCGAACCGCCAGCCGTGGATCGATGGCGCTGGGGCGACTCACTGGCCCGACGCGGTACTGCGGCGGTGGTAACTCGCGAGGTATTCCATCGTCGCATCGGCGATGGAGGTGGCGATCTCGCGCTGTCGCTTTGATTCTCGAAGGTAGCGCGCCTCGGCGGGGTTCGTGCCGAAGCCGATCTCGATCAAGGCGGCGGGCATGAACGCGGTCACGAGAACACGAAATCCGGCCTGCTTCACGCCGCGATTCGGACCCGGATGAATCTTCGCGAGGCCGCGCTGAATAGTGGCCGCCAGCTCACTCGACTCACGGAGATGTTGGTTCTGCTCCATGTCGCGCACGATGAAGCTCAGCGGGTCATCCGGGGGAACCTCACTCGCGATCTCGTACTTCACGACCTCGTTTTCCATCGCCTCGACGCGCTTCGCATCCTCGGTGCGCGCCTCGGACAAAAAATAGGTCTCGAAGCCACGCGCTGCACCCGGCTGCTTCCAGCGCGGGTTTGCCGCGTTCACGTGAATCGAGAGAAAGACGTCCCCCTTCCTGGAGTTCGCGATTCGTCCACGGTCACTGAGGGCGATCAGCGTATCCGTCGTGCGGGTCATGATCACCGCGACTCCGCGCTCGACCAGCTCCTCGCGGACGGCGCGCGCAACCGCGAGAGTGATGTCCTTCTCGCGGATCTCCCATTTCGCGCCGATGGGACCGCGCATGCCGCGGTCGGGCCCGCCGTGCCCCGCATCCACCACGACGGTGAACATCGGCTGTTTCTCGGTACGCGCTTTCTCGCGCGCGCTGGAGGACGAGGCCGGCCGGGCCGCTGGCGTCGCGGGTGCCGCGGCAAGCTCGCGGCGCAACACCCCGCGGCGGTCGTCGAAGGTCACCCCCTTCGCCACGCGCGGCAGTAGATCGCTGACGAAGGCGTAAGGGACGTACAGCTTGCCGCCGCGAACGACCGGGTCTGCCGGTAACGGCAACGTCTGCTCGCCAACGCGGACGAACGGGACGTGGGGCAGCACGATCGCGCGGATGCCGGCGGCGGCGATCACGTACTCGTCATCCGCGCGAGAGACTGTACCGGACAGCACCGCGGCGAGCGTGTCGGCGCCGACGAACGGGCCACGCTCCATCAGCACAACGGGCACGTTGGCGGAACGCTCGCCGTTCCGGACCGTGACGCTCGTGAACGGCTGCGCGACGGCCTGCTGCACCAGCAGCAACAGCGCGGCGATCATCGCACGCGCGCCACGCGAGCGATCTCGCGCTCGTCGGTTCGCTTGCGGTCGTCCGCGCGCTTGTCGTGGAGCTTCTTTCCCTTCCCCAGCGCCAGATTCACCTTCGCCACTCCGTTGCGGAAGTACAGCTCCAGCGGGATCAACGTGAGCCCCTGTCGCTCGACCGCCCCGATCAACCGACGGATCTCCTTGCGGTGTAGCAACAGCTTCCGCGTCCGCGTCGGCTCGTGGTTGAACTGGTTGCCCTTCTCGTACGGCGAGATGTGGAGGTTCAGGAGAAACACCTCGCCGTCCTTCACGAGGGCGTACGCGTCGGCCATCGTCGCCTTCCCGTCGCGAAGCGACTTCACCTCGGTGCCGGTCAGGACGAGCCCGGCCTCCCAACTATCCAGGATGTGGTAGTCGTGCCGAGCGCGCTTGTTCCGCGCGACGATCTGACGGTCGTCGGTGCTGGCGTCTTTGGCCATCGATTCGGCTCGGTACATCCGGCATGCTGCCGGGCGCGGCGTTCGCCGCAGGTGCCCGCTGAACGACGAAAGAATAGGAGCGACGAAACAGCAGGCAAAGTGGCCTCGGCATTACACCTGGCAGCGTTGCCTTTCACCCCAGGGCCCGATACGTTTCCTCTCCCCCGCCGAAGTGGTGGAACTGGTAGACGCGCTGCATTCAGGGTGCAGTGGGCGACAGCCCGTGGGGGTTCGAGTCCCCCCTTCGGCATTAACTGCGGCGAAGCCGCGCGCAATGCAGTCAGTCGTTCTCTAGTCCGGAGTCGATCGACATGAGCGGCCCGCCTGCGTGCCCAGCACGCAGGCGGGCCGCTTTTCTGGGATACCCGTCGAAGGGTGCCTGTCGAAGGCGACTCGAGTCGCGAGCGGGCCGGAGCGTTTCCGCCTCGCGACCCTTATCCCGACGAGCCGCCCGGATTGAGCGCTGATGGGGGGACGTTCTCCGGAAGCGTCGCCGTCCCGAAGAGGCGGCGCAGGGATTCGTTAGCCTCTTCGAGGTATCCTGCGACGATCGCACCCGCGCGGTCGATGTCCGAGGCAGTCAGTGCCGTCGCCCCGGCCGAGAGCAGCAGCGCCCGGCCAAGCCGCGTCCCGGTAGCCTCCGGGGACGAACGAGCCGCGATGGCCTGCGCCAGGGCGCCGAGACGGGCATTGAACTGTCGCTCGGCCATGTGCCGCATTCCGGCCGCGACGTTGCGATCGCCCGCCCAGCTTTCGTCGAGCTCGTGAGCAACCGCTGATGCCGTGCGATCATCGAGCGCGTCACGCTCGGCCGAGAGCAAGCCCGCCGCGCGACGGGCGTATCTGAGCTCCCATCGAGCGCGGTCCACGTCGCCGCCGGTCGCAACGGTGCTCAACCAGTTGACGTCTCCGGTATCCGGCTCAGAGAGGAGACCTTGCACGTACGCCGCCGCGGCCCGCCTGAGACGCCGCTGCTCCCGCCACACGGTGAAGAACGGTCCCGCCACGACGGAGGCGACTCGGGTCAGACCGTGAGGACCGGCAGCCCTACGCGTTGGCGCACCGTGCGCTCATCAACGAGCAGGTCGCCGAGATGAACGCTCTCGAGCACGTCGTCGATCTTGCGCTGCAGCATCATCCACACGGGGCGAATGCTGCAGCTCTGCGACTCCGCACACCGTTCCTCGCCCACCGGGTGCGACACGCAGTGTAGATCGAACGTCCCGAGCTCGGACGCCGCAATGACGTCACGGACCGAGATCTCCTCTGGTGGCCGGGCGAGCGAATAGCCACCGCGGGCGCCGCGCGTGCTGTTGACAAGCCCCGCGCGCCGCAGCCGCAGGAGGATCTGCTCCACGTAATCACCCGGGAGCCGCTCTCCGGCGGCGATCTCGCGTCCGGTGATTGGTCCCTCGCCCGTCCGCTTGGCCAGGTGAAGGGCGCAGATCAGTCCGTATTCGGCCCACGTCGTAATGCGCACGTCGGAAAGCTACAGTGAAGGAACGGGCGGCGTGAGTGGGTTGGTCGGGACGAGCGGCCGACGACTCGAGCCGAGCGGTCAGCCGCCCGCGCTCACCGCGTGCGCCCCACCGGGGACGCCGATCTCGGTCATCTTGCGAAGGTCCAGCACCTCGTCGATCTGGTCGGGCGGCAGCAGTTGTTCGCGCTTCACGAGGTCACGAATCAGCACACCCTCCTTCACCGACTGCTTGCTGAGGTCCGCCGCGCGCGCGTAGCCGATGTGCGGCATGAGGGCAGTCGCGAGCGCGGCGGAGCGCTCCACCCAATACGAGCACATCGCCTCGTTCGCCTTCGTGTCCCTGACCGTCTTGTCCGCGAGCACCTGTGCGGCGTTCGTGAGGATCATCATCGACAGCAGCACGTTGTGCGCGATCACGGGCATCATGACGTTCAGCTCGAGTTGCCCGTGCTCCGCCGCGATCGCCACGGTCGTGTCGCAACCGATGACCTGGAAGCACACCTGGTTCACCATCTCGGGGATGGATGGATTGATCTTCCCCGGCATGATCGAGGACCCCGGTTGGACCGCCGGGAGCGTTATTTCATCGATGCCGGTGCGCGGCCCCATGACCATGAGGCGGAGATCGCTCGCGATCTTGCTCAGGTCCACCGCGAGCCCACGGAGCGTAGCGCTGAACGCAGCCGCGTCGCCCATGCTCTGCATGAGCTGAACGCGGTCTTCGCCGATGCGGAGATCGAGCCCCGTGATCTCCTTGAGGTGCTTGTTCATCAACGCCGGGTATTCCTTCTCGACGGTGACGCCGGTGCCGACGGCGCTGCCGCCGATCCCGAGATCCCTCAGGTAATCGGCGGCTTCGTGCACGCGCCGGAGCGCGCGGTCGATCGATCCCGCGTACGCCGTGAACTCCTGGCCGAGGCGAATCGGCATCGCATCCTGCAGGTGCGTGCGCCCGGCCTTCACGATGTGATCAAATTCGCGTCCCTTCGCGGCGAGGGCGTCGCGTAACGCCTCGAACGCCCGCGAGAGCCCAGGTAACTCCGCGAGCGCCGACAGCCGGATGTTCGTCGGGATCGTGTCGTTCGTGGACTGCGCCATGTTCACGTGATCGTTCGGATGCACGGGCTTGTACTCGCCGCGCCTGCCGCCGAGCAGTTCGTTGGCGCGATTCGCGAGCACCTCGTTGACGTTCATGTTGTGCGAGGTACCGGCGCCGGCCTGGTAGGGATCGACGACGAAGTGAGCGTCGTGCTTGCGGTCGAGGATCTCGTCGGCCGCGCGGATGATCGCGTCCGCGGCCTTCGGATCGAGGCGTCCCGTCTCGCGATGCGTCATGGCCGCGGCCTTCTTGATCCAGACCTGCGACCGGACGAACGGCCAGAGTGGCTTGAGGCCGCTGATGGGGAAGTTCTGCGTCGCCCGAACGGTCTGGACGCCGTACAGTGCGTCGGCCGGGACATCGAGCGTTCCAAGCGGGTCCTTCTCAACGCGCGTCGAATCAGTCATCTCGGTCCTCGAATCATCTCGTGATCCGGGCCGGCGTCACGCCAGCCCGAGGCCTGGCCTAACGGGGAACGCGCCCCGCCTCCATGGGACGCGCAGGCGGCGTCCCGACATGGTCACGGACACCGCCGGCGGTCGCCGGCAGGAGTGCCAGCGCGATGGTCGCTCCGGCGGCAACCATGGCCAGTCCGAGCCAGCCGACGCTGATCGCGTGCAACCGACCGAAGGCAACTCGCCGGGCGTCGCCGGGCGGCAGCGCGTCGATCGCTCCGCCGATTTCCGCTCGCACGTGCTCAATGCGTGGAGCCACCACAAACTGCGCGGTCCCGCACGCGACCGCCATCACGACCAGCGCCCCCAGGCGCACGCGGTGAGCACGACCGGTGGTGACACGCTCGACCCAGATGCCGACCAGCGCGGTGACGATGCCGGCAAGGAAAATCACGGGCAACACGCGCCCCACGAGTGCCCCCGCGAGCGCGCGTGACGGAAGAACGTCGAAGGCGGCAGGAGCAACGACGGCGGCGAACAGCGCGCTCGCACCGAGCCATGCCGCCAGGAGCAGTGCCGCCGGAGACACCCTCATACGCCGACGATGCGCGCGGCGCCCGTCAGGAATGGATTGCTGCGCAGCTCCTCGCGAATCGTCGTGACCGGACCATGGCCGGGGTACACGACCGTGTCCTCCGGGAGGGCGACGATCCGCTCCAGCGACGCGGCCATATCGCGCGGATTCGAGAGCGGAAGGTCCGTGCGGCCGATCGACCCCGCGAACAGACAGTCGCCGACGAAGGCGACGCCGTGGCCGTGGAACACGACGTGCCCCGGGGCGTGCCCGGGCGCGTGCATGACGCCGAACTGCAGCGCCCCGGCGCGCAGGACGTCGCCGCTGCCTAACGCATGGTCCGGGGGCGGCGGAGCCTCCCACGGGAGCCCGTACATCGCCGCCTGGCGGTCAGCCCCTTTGTAGAGCGGTTCGTCGAGCGGGTGGAGATATACGGGTACGTCCCACCGACGCTTGAGCGCCGCGATGGCCCCGATGTGATCGATGTGCGCGTGGGTCAGCCAGATCGCCTCGGGGACCGCGCCGGTGCGCTCGACCGCCCCGATGATGCGCTCGCCCTCGGCGCCCGGGTCGATGATCGCACACTTCCCCGTACCGGGATCCACCAGGAGATAACAGTTCTCCTGAAACGCCCCGACGGTGAGCGCGGTGACCGAGCCGTTCACGTTGCTTCCCACTCGCGCGTCAACGTCACCGGCGCCTCGGCCGTCTCGAGCACGGGCGACTCACCGAGCCCGTGATGCGCGAGCCAGCGCTCCGCCTCGAGAGCGGCCATGCATCCCGTCCCGGCAGCCGTAATTGCCTGACGGTAGTAGTCATCCATGACGTCGCCGGCCGCAAACACGCCATCGACACTGGTCGCCGTGCGCCACGCCTTCGGCGTCTTGATATATCCGTGTGGTGTGAGCTCGAGCTGCCCGCCGAGAAACGCCGAGTTGGGCGTGTGACCGATCGCCACGAACAAGCCGCCCACCGCCATCTCCGACGTCTCGTCCGTGACCGTGTTCTGGAGCCGGATGCCGGTGATCGTGTCGTAGCCGAGGACTTCGGTGACGCGGCTGTTCCAGACCGGCGTGATCTTCGGGTGATTCAGGACGCGTTCGGCCATGATTCTCGACGCGCGCAGCTGGTCGCGGCGGTGAATGAGCCGGACCTCGCGCGCGAATTTCGTCAGATACAGGCTCTCCTCCATCGCCGAGTCGCCCCCGCCGACGACGGCCAGCACCTTGTCGCGGTACGCCGGCAGCGCGCCGTCGCAGACGGCACACGCCGACACGCCGCCGCCCATCTGCGCGAGCCGCTCCTCGTTAGGTATTCCGAGCCAGTTCGCACGAGCGCCGGTGGCGACGATCACCGCCAGGGCCTGGATCTCGTCGGAGTACGACGGCTTCAGGCGGAAGGGACGCGAGCCGAAGTCGACGCTCGCGATGTTCTCCTGCTCGAGGCGCGTGCCGAAGCGCATGGCCTGCTCGCGGAGCGTCTCCATGAGCATGGGCCCGGTCACGCCGTGCACGAACCCTGGATAGTTCTCGACCTCGGTCGTGTACATGAGCTGACCGCCGGGGATCATCTCCCGGCTCGGTTCACCCTCGTAGACCACCGGTCGCAGGTTGGCGCGCGCGGCGTAGATCGCCGCGGTCCATGCGGCCGGACCGGAGCCTATGATGACCAGGGTTTCGGGAGGTCGCGTCGCCACGGATGTCGGGGTTGGGGTGGTACCAGGAAAACTACCATCGGACGCCAGCGGGCCGGCGTCTACTTCCGGATGTGCCGACCGCCGTCCACCACGAGCGTCTCACCGGTCACGTAGTCGGCCTCCAACAGATAAATCACCGCACCCACGACATCGTTCGCGGAACCGAGCCGGCGAAGGGGAGTGGTTTGGCGGAGGCGCTCGCCGGCAGATGGGTCCCAGCCTTCCGGAAGCATGACAACGCCCGGGGCGACCGCATTGACACGAATGGACGGGGCAAGGGCCCGCGCGAGGGATCGCGTCATCTGCACGACGACGCTCTTCGAGAGGCCGTGCGGAATGTAGGCCGGCCACGTCTCGAGGGCGGCTAGATCCGCGATGTTCACGATCGCACCGCCACGCTCGGTCATGTAGCGGCGCGCGGCGAGTGCCGTGAAGAACGGTGCCCGTGCGTTGAGGGCGAACGTCGCATCCCACTCGGCCGGCGTCACGGAGTCGAGTGGCGTGCGCTGCATGACAGCCGCGGAATTCACGAGTACGTCGAGCGTACCGAACGCTCGGGCGACGGCGTCGACGAGGGCGTCCGGTCCGCGCGGGTCGCTCAGGTCGGCCTGAAAAAGCGTGGCCGCGCCGCCGGCCTTCTCGATATCCGCAGCCGTTTCCCGTGCGCCCTCCGCCGAGCCGTGGTAGTGCACGGCCACCCGCATCTGGCGCTCGCCAAGCGCGGTCGCTATCGCGCGACCCACGCGTCGGCCCGCGCCGGTCACGAGCGCAACGCGTCCGTCGAGCTTCACGATGTCACCGGAGCGCCGCGGCGGGCGGACAGCCGCGCGTCCTGCTGGTCGAGCCACGCGGCCGGAACGTGCATGGAGCCCAATATGCGCGGCCCGTCCGTCGCGCCGTGCCAGTCGGAGCCGCCACTCGGGACGAGCCGAAAGAACTCCACGAGCGCCCCGAGACGGGCGGTGTCCTCGGCGTTGTGACCGGGATGGCGAACCTCCAACCCGTCGAGCCCCGACGCGACGTAACGCTCGACAAGATCGCGACGACCGTCGGGGCCCGGATGGGCGAGCACCGCGAGTCCCCCGCCCTCGTGAACGAGAGCGATCGCGTCGGACACCGACAGGCGGTGCTTCGGCACGTACGCCGGTCTTCCGGCGCCAAGGTAGCGATCGAACGCGTCGCGTGAATCGCGCGCCCACCCTTCGCCGATCAGCGCGCGTGCCACGTGTGGCCGGCCGATCGCGGCGCCGGCCGCCTGGTCGAGGACCGACTGCAACGACAGCGGGACGCCGAGCGCGTTCAACTTCGCGACGATCTGCTCGGCGCGACGGAACCGGGTATCGCGGAACGTGCGCAATGCGTCGTCGATGGCGCGGGGCCGATCGATGTGGAGCCCGAGCAGGTGGACCTCTTTGTCCTCGTGCACCGCGCTGAGCTCGACGCCCGGGACGACGCGAATCCCGAGCGATCGCCCTGCCTCGAGCGCGTCGTCCACACCGGCCATCGTGTCGTGGTCGGTGAGCGCGATGGCGACGAGTCCCGCCGCACGCGCCGCGGCGACGACCGCGGCCGGCGCCTTGGAGCCGTCGGACGCGGTCGAATGCGCGTGGAGGTCGACGAACCGCGGTGCCGCCCCGGACGAGGACGGGGCCGCCACGCCGGTCACCTAATGTAGCCGGCTTCGGGCGACGTGAAGCTCGGCTGCGACTCGCGGAAGAGGCGGAGTAGCTCGGACTCCGGCAACTCCGCGAGCGAATGCTCGCGCGACCGGGCGCCGACGGGCGAGTAGCGCGTCACGCGCACCTCGCGGTTGTTGCCCGTGCCGGCGATGAACATGAGCCCGAATTCGTCGTAATCGTACTGCGTGACGTATCCGGACGGAAACACCCGCCATTCCTTCCCGTCGGCGGAGATGGTCCGTGTTGGCATGTCAGGAGAGATCCACTTCGGTGAGAATGGGCGGGGGCGACTCGGCGTCGGCCACGGCCGCATGGGCCGCGACGAGCGTTCCGGCGTCTCGCGCCTCGGTGAATTCGACGAAGAGTCCGGGGTCGCCCGGATCCTCGTACACCCAGAAGTTACACTGCGCGGCGCGCAGCCGGTCACGCCGGTCGCGCAAGCCCGCGAAGTAGGCGTCGCGCTCGTGACGAGCCACCTTCGACCGCACGATCGTGAGCGCACGCGGCATCGTTAGGCCCCGGCGTCGGGATACGACTCGAGCGTGCGCTTCACTGTGGCGAGGAACTGGTCCGCGACCGAGCCGTCGATGACCCGATGGTCGAACGACAGCGAGAAGTACGCGCACGTGCGGATGGCGATCGTATCTTCCCCGTCGGGGCCGGCCACGACCTTCGGGCGCTTCTCGATCGCCCCGAGTCCGAGGATCGCGGTCGTGGGCACGGGGATGATCGGGGTCCCCATGAGCGAGCCGAACACGCCGGGATTCGTGATCGTGAACGTCGCGTCCTGGACCTCTTCGGGCTTGAGCTTCTTCGCACGGGCCCGGGTGGCGAGGTCGTTGAGCTGGCGCGTGAGCCCGACGAGCGACAGCTCGTCGGCGCGCTTGATGACCGGCACGATGAGGCCCCAGTCCAGCGCCACGGCAATGCCGAGGTTGTACTGCTTGCGGTAGATGATGTTGTTCCCCGCGACCGAGGCGTTCAGAATGGGGAACTGTTTGAGCGCCGCGGTGACCGCCGTCAGAATGAACGGCAGGAACGTCAGCTTCTCGCCGGACTGTTTCTCGAAGTCCGCGCGCATTTTCGCCCGGATGCGCGCGACGCGTGTCAGGTCGATCTCGAAGAACGACGTCACGTGCGCGTTCGTGCGACGCGACAGCGCCATGTGCTCGGCCGTGAGCGCACGAATGCGCGACATCGGCTCGACGACGTCCCCCGCCCACGGCTCCGGCATGGGCCCGTGCTGCTCGACACCGGCCGGCGCGTGCATGGATGGTGCAGCGCGCGACGTAGCGGTCTGCGCGGCTGGGGCTGCGGCCCCTGACTCGATGAGCTGCATGATGTCGCGCTTGGTGACGCGACCGGCGATGCCGGACCCCTGGAGCCCTGCGATCTCGATCCCGTGTTCCGCCGCGATCTTCCGAACGAGCGGCGAGGATTTCGTGCGGAGGCGTTCCTCGAGCGTGCCGCCGTTGCCGGCGGCAGGGCGGCCGGTTGGCTGCAATGCGGCCGGCGAGAGGGCGGGCGTTTGATGCGGGGCGGATGGAGCCGACGCCGTAGATTCTGTTTTCGGGGGGGGGCCCCCACCTAACGATGGCGCCGGCGCGCCCGCAGGGGGCGCAGCCGCCGGTGCCGTGCCCGCCCCCGCCGGCAGTGTCGCCACCGCTCCAGCTTCCGTCTCGATCCGAGCCACAACCGTTTGTACCGGAACCGTCTGCCCCTCGGTGACGAGCACCTCTGCCAACACGCCAGAGGTCGGCGACGGAATCTCCGCGTCCACTTTGTCCGTCGAGATCTCGAAAATCGGCTCGTCGCGCTTCACCGCGTCGCCGACTTTCTTCAGCCAGCGGGACATCGTCCCCTCGGCAATCGACTCGCCCATCTGGGGCATCACCACGTCAATGCGTGCCAACGGATCAACCTCGCCTTGTGTGTTCATGCCGCGCGTCGCGTCCCCGCAGGCGACTGAGCGCGAGTATCGGGAGCGACACCGCGCCGATCACCGCACCGGCGGCCGCGTACACGTGCCAGTTGCAGAGCGGCAGCCCCTCGCACGTCGGGGCGCCCCGTATCCCTTCCACCACCTTTCCGATCAACACCGCCACCATCGCACCGCTCCACAGCCCCACGAACGCCGTGAAGCAGCCGACGCCAATATTACGCGCCGTTCGGTCCTCGGTCGCGTCGGTCCCATCCTGATCGCTCCCCCCCGATCTCCCCGGCGCTTCGGTCATCGCGTCTGGCGAAACGGCGCTCAGTACGCTGCCAGGCGCCGCACCGCCCGCACGATGTCACTCGTCTGGGGCAGCACGAAGTCCTCCAACTGCGGAGCGTACGGTAACGGAATATCGTGTGCGGTTACCCGAAGAACCGGCGCATCGAGCCACTCGAAGCACGACTCGTTGATGCGTGCGGTGATCTCACCGGCAATCCCCCCGGTACGCGTGTCCTCGTGCACGATGAGCACGCGATTCGTCTTTCGGACCGTTGCCACGATCGCCTCGTCGTCGAGCGGGGCGAGCGAGCGAAGATCGACGACTTCCGCCGACACCCCGTCCTCACGCTCGAGCACGTCGGCCGCCTCGAGCGCCTTCCACACCGGGGCCGCGTACGTGATGATCGAAACATCGCGTCCTTCTCGAGCCACACGCGCCTTGCCAATGGGCACGACGTAGTCCCCGGCCGGCATCTCGGCCTTGATCCGCCGGTACAGGTACTTGTGCTCGAAGAACAGCACGCAATCGTCATCGCGAATGGCGGCTTTGAGCAGTCCCTTCGCGTCCTCGGCGGTGGCCGGATACACGACCTTGAGCCCCGGTGTGTGGATGAACCCGGCTTCCGGGTTCTGCGAATGGAATGGGCCGCCGCGGACGTAGCCGCCACTCGGGCCGCGCACGACCATGGGGCACGGCAGAAACGCCCGGTACCGCGCCGTCGCCACGTAGTTCGTGAGCATGTCGTACGCGTTCGCGATGAAATCGATGAACTGCATCTCGACAACGGGGCGCATGCCCATGTGCCCCGCGCCGGCGGCTGCGCCGACGATGCCGATCTCCGAGATCGGGGTGTCGATGACCCGCTGCTCCCCGAATCGGGTGAGCAGCCCCTCCGTCACCTTGAACGCCCCACCGTAGGCGCCGATGTCCTCACCGATGCAGAAGACATCGGGGTCCCGCTCCATCTCCTCGAACAGCGCCTCGCGTAGCGCCTCGAGGTACGTGATCTCCGCCATCAGTGACCCGCCGTGCGCGACGCCTGCCAGGTGCCCCACCCTTCCGGCCGTTCGTTCACGTCCACGGCGCGATCGGTGCCTTCGCGGAACCAGAGCGGCCGTTCGGCGGGTGGGTCCGCGTACACGCCGACGAGCGCATCCAGCGGCTCGGGCGGCGGCGACCGCTCCGCTTCATCGGTCGCCGCGTCGACGAGGGCAGACACTCGAGCGTCGATCGCTGCGATCTCCTCGTCGGAGGCGTCGAAGTCGTCACGCAGCACGCGCAGGTAACGATCGACGGGATCGTTCTCGGCCGCCCAGCGCTCGATCTCGCCCGCCGGCACGTAGGACTGGTTATCGTGCTCGGCGTGGCCTTTTCGCCGGTACGTCATGAGCTCGATGAGCGTAACGCCACCGCCAGCGCGAGCGCGGTCGACCGCGGCCTTGGTCACGTCGTAGACCGCGAGCACATCGTTGCCGTCGGCCTGGACGCCGGGAATGCCGTAGCCGATCGCCTTGTCGACGAATTGCGCGGCGGCCGTCTGCTTCGCGATCGGCGTCGAGTAGGCGTACCCGTTGTTCTCGACGATCACGACCAGGGGGAGGCGCTGCACAGCGGCGAAGTTGATGCCCTCGTGGAACGCACCGGTCGACGTCGCACCGTCGCCGACGTAGACGAGGCCAACACGATCCTGGCCGCGCATGCGGAACGTGAGGGTGACGCCCGCCATTACCGGCACCATGTCGCCCAGTGGCGAGATCTGGCCAATGAAGCCGCGGTCGGTGTCGCCGAAGTGGATGTTGAGCTCGCGGCCTCGCGTCGGTGAATCGCCTTTGGCCATGTACTGCCGCAGGATCTCGACCGGCGTCGCACCCTTGACGAGCATCGAGCCCAGGTTGCGGATGAGCGGGGAGAGAATGTCCCGCCGCTCGAGCGCGTACGCGCTGCCCACGGCGTCCGCTTCCTGGCCTAACGATCGGAACAGCCCGCCGACGACCTTCGTCTGGCGGTACAGCGCGACCAGGCGTTCCTCGAGGGTGCGCGTGAGGCGCATCCAGTAGTAGAGGTCGAGCTTCTGCTCGCGCGTCAGCGAAGCTGACGGTCGCGAATCGGGAATCGGGAGCCCGGAATCGCCGGTCGCGAGCCGCGTGGGCGAGCTACGGCGCCCGCGGCGCGCGGTGCCGTCACCCTTTGTTGCCGTTTCGATTCCCGATTCCCGGTTCCCGGTACCCGACTTCTGCTTGCCTGCCATCAGTACGACGCCTCCAACTGATGCGTCGGATCCGCCTGCCGGTGCAGCGTCACGAAGAAGCGCTTCACGTTGCGGTCGAGGCGACTCTCGCCCATCTGGTCCGTCGCGACTTCGACGAAGGTGTAGTGCCCGCCCTCCGGCTTCGCCGTGAGCGTGAGGGTGCCGAGTGGCCCGGTGAAGGTACGAGAGCGGGCGCCGCTCGCGGTGGGGGTCAGCGCCAGGGTCGGGAAGAAACGATCGGCCGCGGCTATGACGTCCGCCGGCACGAGATGCGTGCGATGAAAGTGTCGCATGGTGTGGTTACTGGCTCGGACGCGTCGACGTCGGCGTCTCGACGTCCGCACCGGGCTCGGTTGCCCCGAGGACGTCCTGCATCCAGTCGTTCGTGCGCTGGAGTCGCTGCGTGGAATCGCGGCGGAATTGAATCCCCATGGCCCACGGCCCCGACGTCGCGAAGAACATCGTCGTCCGGTAGGTACCGGGCGCGTCTGCCCGCTCGAACCCGTTGTGGGTGTTCTTGCGATCCTCGTTCGTGGCGAAGATCCGGCCTTCGCCGCCGTCGATGGGCGCGCGGTTTTCCTTGTCGCGAATCACGACCGTGTACTTCACCTGTTCCAGGGCGCGCGGCGGTGACGGCTCGGAGGTGACGACGATGTAGTAGTCGTCGGTCCACAGGCGGATCGCCTTCTCGTCCGTCGGCGGACCTGCCGTGCAACTCGCCAGGATGACGATGCCTAACGCGGCGACAACGGCCCGCGCGGCCGGGGCGAGCCGGCCGTTCACGATGCGTAGTACTCCAGTCCGAGGTGGGTGATCTGCTCCTCTCCCATGAGATGCCGCAACGTGTTCTTGAGCTTCGTCTGCTGGATGAACAAGTCGTGCTCCGGCTGTAGCCCGGGTGCGGCCATCGGGCTCTTGTAATAGAACGATAGCCATTCCTGGATCCCCTTCATGCCCGCCCGCTGGGCGAAGTCGGAGAACAACGCGAGATCGAGGACGATGGGCGCTGCGAGTATCGAATCCCGGCAGAGGAAGTTCACCTTGATCTGCATGGGATACCCCATCCATCCGACGATATCGATGTTGTCCCACCCCTCCTTGTTGTCGCCGCGCGGCGGATAGTAGTTGATGCGGACGACGTGCGAGAATTTGTCGTACAGCTCGGGATAGATCTCCGGCTGCAGAATCGTGTGCAGGACCGAGAGCTTCGATTCCTCCTTGGTCTTGAACGACGCCGGATCGTCGAGCACCTCGCCATCGCGGTTGCCGAGGATGTTCGTCGAGTACCACCCGGCGAGCCCGAGCATTCTCGCCTTGAGGCCCGGCGCGATCACCGTCTTCATCCACGTCTGACCCGTCTTGAAATCCTTACCCGAGATCGGCACGCCGCGATCCGTGGCGAGCTGGGTGAGCGCGGGCGTATCGACCGCCAGGTTCGGCGCGCCATTCGCGAACGGAACGCCCTCCATGATGCACGCCCACGCGTACAGCATCGACGGCGCGATCGCGTCGTCGTTCCGGTCCATGGCCTTCTCGAACTGATCGACCGTCGCGTGCTGCGGCCCCGCCTTGATGTACGTCTCCGTCGACGCGCACCACACGCACACCACGCGATCGACGCCCTGCTTCGTCCGGAACTCGCGGATATCGTGCCGCAACTGCTCGGCGAGGTCGCGCTTCGTCTTCCCCTGCTTGACGTTCGTGCCGTTGATCCGGGTGACGTAGCGATTCTCGAACACGGCCGGCATGGGCTTGATGCCGCGAAGGAAATCCGCGATCGGCTCGATGTGCCTGTCCTCGAGCACGCCGGCCTTCTTCGCCGCCGTGTAGGCGTCGTCGGGAATCGGGTCCCACGCACCGAATACGATGTCCTCGAGATTCGCGAGGGGGACGAATTCGCGAATGAGTGGCGAGCGCTTGTCGGTGCGTTTGCCGAGCCGGATCGTGGCCATCTGCGTCAGCGATCCGATCGGCTTGGTGAGGCCGCGCCGGACACTCTCGACGCCGGCGATGAAGGTGGTGGCGACGGCGCCGAGTCCGGGTGTCAGAACACCCAGGCGGCCGGTAGCGGGACGGACAGTACTGTTGCTATTCGAACTCCCCGGACTGGTTCCCTGCACGTAGGAAATCTCCTGATCGACCTCAACGCGGCGCGGCCTCGCCAATTGTCGAGTGCGCGCGATTCTGGTCACCGGGAACTGGCAGCTGCGATTGATCCGGTGTGAATCGCGGCACCTGGCGCATCGACTCGAGCTGCTCCGGTGGTAGGCCCCTGGTTGCGTGGTAGACGTAGACGATGCGCTGGATCGCGGTGATCCACGCGGTGACCGACAGCAGCAGCACGATTGCGATGAGGACCCAGCCGTCGAGGACGAGCCCGAAGAACGCCTGCGGGGCCGAGAGCAGCGTGACGCGCTCCGGCCGCTGCATGATGCCCACCTTCGCGTCGATCCCGAGCGACTCGGCGCGCGCGCGGGTGTACGAGGTCAGGAACGTCCCGATGATGCCGAGCAGCGTCACCCCGACCATCGGTGTCCCGGCGAACGAGGGGATGAGCTGATGGACGTCGTTCCGCGCGAAGAAGATCGCGAGCCCACCGAGGACGGCGCCGTCAGCTACGCGATCGAGCGTCGAGTCATAGAACGCGCCGAAGACCGTCGACCGGCCAGTGCGCCGCGCGACCGTACCGTCGAGTACGTCGAACAGCGCCGTCAGCCCCAGCACCCAGCCGGCCGTCATGATGTGGCCGGTCGCGTAGATCACCCCGGCCGCGATGGAGCACAGGGTGCCGATGGTTGTGATTGTGTTCGGATTGACCCGCTTGCGGACGAAGTAATCAGCGAATGGCTCGATAACTCGCAGATATCCCCGTTTTATCCATTCCCACAGGGTCTTCATGCAGCGCGGGTAGAGGTGGGCCGACGGGAGCCGAGCCGGGCAACACGACCGGCGTGACCGCCTGCGACCATACCCAAGGCGCAGAAGCGATACGGGGCCTGGCGTGGTCCAAGCCCCGTAAAACTACGAACGTCAGTCACTTGTCACAACCCTGCGGACACCCCGCTGCAACGGGCTACGGCACGCGCCAGGTGGTGGTTGCCGATAGCTCCATCGGGTCGCTCGTGTACGTGCGGCTGCCGTCCGTCCTCGTGGCTTTGAGACGGACCTGCGTACCCGGCGCGACGCCGGCAACCGGCAGGTCCTCTGTGGTATTGGCCGCAACCTGCTTCAGGAACAGGTCCGTGCCTTGGTTCACGACGTACACGTTCACGGCGGTCGTCTCGTTGTTGGTGAAGCGGACCGTCGCCGCGGCGGTCGCCGGTGGTCCGGTCTCGACGTTCACCTGCCGGCTGCCGCATGCCGTTGTGGCGACGAGCAGCAGGCCCGCCAGTATTGCTCGCATGATTGCCTCCGATCGTGGTTCGAAGATCGTGATTCGCAAGCGTCGACCTCTGCCGCAGAAATTTGCAAGACACATGCGCGGCGGGCACCTTTGGGCGCCTGCGATGCCTGTACTCTAGAGACGGCCTCGACCGAATGACAGTGCTCCGGATCGCTATTGCCGCGACGATATCCGCGGCGGTGGGCTGCTCGGCAACGTCCGCCGCACGCCCGTCCGCGGCTGACGCGCCAACCAGTGGAAGTGGATCCGGCCCGGCGGCGCGCGAAGCTGCTGCGCTGCGCGCCGAACTTCACGACACGATTCGGGTGCTCCTCGATCGCGCGCGCTCGGACAGCGCCTTCCCGGGCGCATTCGCGATCGTTGGACGCGCGACCGGCACGCTCGCGGAGTATGGCGTCGGCTCGCTCGATTGGGCGGCACTGTCGCCCCGCCCCGACGCGAACACGATCTGGGACATGGCGTCCCTCACGAAGGTCATCGCGATGACGTCCGCCCTGATGCAGCTCGTCGACCAGGGAAGAGTCGATCTCGATGCGCCGGTCGCACGGTACATCGCCGAATTCGTTGGGCCGGGAAAGGAGCGCGTAACGGTGCGCCATCTGCTCACGCACAGCGCGGGCCTCTCGGCATGGCGACCGTTGTACAAGGAGACATACAGCCCGGCCGCGGCGCGCGCGCTCGCTGTCGCGACCCCGCTCGATACCGCGCCCGGCGTGCGGATGGTTTACAGCGATCTCGGCGCCATCATCCTCGGGCAGATCGTCGAGCGCGTATCGGGCATGCCGCTCGACACGTATGTGGCGCGCCACGTCTTCGGCCCACTGGCGATGACATCGACGGGCTATCGTCCTGCTGCCGGGCTGCTCCCTCGTATTGCACCGACGGAGTTCGATCCGTGGCGCCAGCGAAAGATCCACGGCGAGGTCCATGACGAGAATGCATTCGGGCTCGGCGGAGTCTCCGGACATGCGGGGTTATTCAGCTCGGGGCACGACCTCACCCGATTCGCGCGCATGTACCTGGCGGGCGGCGCGCTCGACGGCGTGCGCGTGCTGTCGCCGGCGATGATTCGACAGTTCACTACTGTCCAGGACTCGACCCTGTCGAACCGGGCGCTGGGCTGGGAGACGCCTAACGGGTCGAATTCCGCGGGTCGGATCATGAAGCGTCCTGCGTTCGGCCATACGGGGTTCACCGGAACGTCGATCTGGATGGATCCTTCGCGCGACCTGTTCGTCATCCTCCTGACGAACCGCGTGAACCCGACGCGGCAGAATCCGCGCATCGGCGGCGTGCGAGTGGCACTCATCGATGCGGTCGTTCGCGTCACGGACCGACACGTCGTCCCGTCACCGTCTCCATCCTCGCCTTGATGACTGTCACTCGCGTGGCTTGGCCATGGGGTGTCCCTGCGGATCGACGCCCGGGAGCTGCTGGCAGCCGCGGCTGCCATCTAACGGCTTGTGATGACTGCACTAAGCTGCTTGTAGCGGCTTTCGGAGGGGGATATATTTCCACTTGCACGCGGCCCGGGCACAGCCTATGCGCCGCGACTTTCCAGTGAGGAGGATGTCAATGAGCACAGTACAGGAGCCCACGCTGGCCATCACGGTAACCCCGGTCGCCGCTACCGAGGTGTTGCGGTTCATGGAAGCCGAGGGCGTCGCGATAGAGAAAGGCGGGCTGCGCGTGAGCGTTCAGCCGGGCGGATGCAGCGGGTTCAAGTACGGGCTGCTCATCGAGGACCAGTCGGCGGACGATGACTTCATCGTCGACACCAACGGGTTCCGCATGTTCGTCGATCCGTTCTCGGCGCAGTACCTGAGCGGGGTGACGATCGACTACGTATCGTCGATGCAGGGATCCGGCTTCACGTTCAAGAACCCGAATGCCACCGGCGGCTGCGGCTGCGGCAGCTCGTTCACGGCCTGACACAGTTTTTCCCCCGCCTGCCGAGGTAATCCCCGCGTGACTCCGGTTGCCCACCTGGACGCCGGCGTTTCGAGCGAGGCCCGCGAGTCTACGACGAGTCGCGGGCCTTCTCGTTTGCCTCACTCCGCGGCGTCGTCGCTCGAGAAGATCCGCACGATCGTCGTCGACGATCACCAGCACATTGCCCGACTCGTCGCGAACCGAATCGCGACGCTGATCACCGAGAAGCAGGCCGCGGGCGAGCGCACCGTCCTGGGGCTCGCGACCGGTTCCACCCCGATCGGCGTCTACCGCGAGCTCATCCGGATGCATCGCGAAGAAGGGTTGAGCTTCCGCGGCGTGATGACGTTCAATCTCGACGAGTACTACCCGATGCGGCGCGACAGCATTCACTCCTACCACCGCTTCATGTGGGAGAATCTGTTCGCGCACATCGACATCGACGCACGGAACGTCCACATCCCGCGCGGCGACGTCGCGCGCGACGCAGTCGACGACGAGTGCCGCCGCTACGAGGACGCCATCGCGCGCGCGGGCGGCATCGACTTTCAGATTCTCGGAATCGGTAAGACCGGACACATCGGCTTCAACGAACCCGGCTCCGGCGCCGAGTCGCGCACACGCGTCGTGATGCTCGACGCCGTGACGCGGCGTGACGCGGCCGCCGATTTCTTCGGCGAGGACTTCGTGCCGCGCGAAGCGCTCACCATGGGGATTGCGACGATCCTCGAGGCGCGAGAGATCGCCATTCTCGCGACCGGCGAGCACAAGGCGCCGATCGTGCAGCGCGCTGTCGAGGGCGAGATCGACGTCGAAGTCGCCGCCACGTTCCTGCAGAACCACCCGAACACGACCTTCTACGTCGATCGTGCCGCGGGCGCCGAGCTTACGCGGAACGCAACCCCGTGGTTGCTCGACGAGGTCGAGTGGACCCCGGAATTGACGGTGCGGGCGGTCGTCTGGCTCTCGACGACGGTGGGACGCGGGATCTTGAAGCTCACGCAGCGCGATTACGCCGAGCACAAGATGTCGTCGCTCGTGGCGCGCTACGGGACGCCCGGCGCGGTGAACGGCGAGGTGTTCAACACGCTCGGCGCGAAGATCCGCGGCAAGAGCAAGCTGCCGCGCGGCCAGCGCGTCATCTGCTTCTCGCCGCACCCGGACGACGACGTGATCTCGATGGGCGGCATTCTCCGCAAGCTCGTCGAGAACGAGAACGAGATCACGGTCGCGTACATGACGAGCGGCAACATCGCCGTGTTCGATCACGACGTGCGTCGATACGTCGACTTTCTCGAGCGCCTCGCGGCCGAAGGCAAGGTCGACGCCGAGTCGGTGCGGTCGATCGCCACGAAGGTGTACGACTTCCTGCGCGAGAAGCGGGCCGGCGACGTGGACATCCCGGAGATCCAGGACATCAAGCGCGTGATCCGCGAGGCCGAGGCGGTGAGCGGGCTCGAGGTGATGGGCCTAACGCGGAGCAACGCGCGCTTCCTGAACATGCCGTTCTACCAGACGGGCAAGGTCGCGAAGGACCCGATCGGTCCGGCGGATGTGACGATCGTGCGCGCGCTGCTCGAGGAGCTCCGGCCGGAGATGATCTTCGTGGCGGGCGACCTCTCCGACCCACACGGGACGCACCGGATGTGCAAGGAAGCGATCGATGAAGCGCTGGCCGAGCTTCGTCGGGAATCGGGAATCGGGAATCGGGAATCGGTGGATCCCGGGACGTTGCAGCCTCGCGGCTCGAAGCCTCCCGAGGCCGTTCCGATTCCCGATTCGCCCCGCCCGGCTTCGCCGGGCACCCGCCCGATTCCCGAAGTCTGGTTGTACCGAGGCGCCTGGCAGGAATGGCCCGTGACGGAGGCGACCTACCTCGTGCCGATGTCGCAGGAGGAACTGCGGCGCAAGATTCAGGCGATCTTCAAGCATCAATCGCAGAAGGATTCCGCCCCCTTCCCCGGCCAGGACGAACGCGAGTTCTGGCAGCGGGTGGAACAACGCAACAAGGACACGGCAGCGACGCTCGACCGACTCGGACTGGCAGAGTACTTCGCTATGGAGGCGTATGTCGTCGCGTGACCGCCCGCGCAGCACCGGAGCGACACCGGGGATTGTGACGTGACGCGCGGCTTCACCGCGCTCGACCTGGTCGTGCTCGTGGTCTACCTCGTCGGCACGACCGCGCTCGGATTGTGGCTCGGCCGGGACCAGAAAGACGCGAAGGACTATTTCGTCGGTGGTCGCACGATCCCGTGGTGGGCGGTCCTGTTTTCCGTCGTCGCCACGGAGACGAGCGCGCTCACGTTCATCAGTATCCCGGGACTCGCGTACCTCGGGGACCTCGGGTTTCTGCAGATCGCAGCCGGCTACATCCTCGGGCGCATCGTCGTGTCATACACGCTGCTTCCGCGCTACTACGAGGGTGAGCTCGTCACTGCCTATGCGCTGCTCGAGCGGCGGTTTGGCCCCTCCACGCGGCGGTTCACCTCGGTCACGTTCATGGCCACGCGCGCGCTGGGCGACTCGGTCCGCGTGTACGCCACGGCCATCCCGATTGCGCTGATCATTGGGCCCGTCGTGCCGCCCCAGTGGGTGGGGCCGCTCTCGATCCTCATCCTCGGCGTGTTCACGGTGATCTATACCTACCACGGTGGAATGCGCGCCGTGGTGTGGACGGACGTGATGCAGACGGGAGTCTACATGTTAGGCGGTGTCGGGGCCGTGTACCTGATCGGCCAGGGCGTTCCGGGTGGCTGGGGCGCGATTTTCGAACGGGCATCCGACGCTGGCAAGCTCCAGTGGCTCGACCTGTACACCGGGTTCGACCGCCCACACACGATCTGGGCGGGCCTCATCGGCGGCGGATTCCTGTCGATGGCGTCGCACGGTGCCGATCAGCTCATCGTTCAACGGCTGCTGGCGTCCGGAAAGCTGCCCGACGCACGACGTGCGCTGATCGGCAGCGGCTTCGCCGTCCTCGCGCAGTTCGCCCTGTTTTTGTTCATCGGCATCGGACTGTGGGCGTACTACTCCGCTCGCCAGTTCCCCACGTCGGACGAGATCTTTCCGCGGTTCATCGTGGAGGTCATGCCGCCGGGCATGACGGGGTTGGTCGTCGCGGCGATTCTCGCCGCCGCGATGAGCACCGTGTCCGGGTCGCTCAACTCGCTTGCGGCGGCAACGACCCACGATATTTACCTCCCGCTCACCGGTCGGCGCCCGGACGACCCCGGCGTGCTCCGGATCGGAAAGATTTTCACGATGGTGTGGGCCACCATCCTCATCGGCGGCGCGCTCCTGTTCCTGCTCGGTAGCCGGGATACGCCCGTCGTGGTCGTGGCGCTCTCGATCGCGTCGTTCACCTACGGCGGGCTCCTCGGCGGGTTCTCCCTCGCGCTATTTTGGCCACGCGCGATTCAGCGTGACGCTATCCTCGGTATGTCGATTGGAATTCTGACCATGACGTTCGTTGTGTTCGCCCGGCAGCTGTCCGCTGCGATTCCGACGCTGGCCGACACGCTGCGGCCGTTCGTCGGCATCGCCTGGCCGTGGTATGTGCTCATTGGAACGACGATCACGCTGACCGCCGGCATTCTGTCGTCGCTGACGCACCCGGCGCCGGACCGCGCGTTCGGGGCGCAGGAGGGGCGGCCGTGAGCGCGATCGTGGTAGGCGTGGACGGCGGTGGATCGCGCACGCGCGTGCTCGTTGCCGACGAGCTGGGGCGAGAAATCGTGTCCGTCGAGGGCGGTGGGAGCGCCGTCCGCCCAGGACAAGCCGAGCACTCCGCCGATGTGATTGCCGCGCTCGTCCGCGATGCGCTCGCGTCGAGCGACATGCGGCACGTGGTGCCCAAGGTCCTCTGCGTGGGCGTTGCCGGGGTCGGACGCGATAACGAGCGGCAAGCGCTCTGGCAGGCGCTCGCGAGCCGCGACGTGGCGGAGGAGGTGGTCGTGCACGCTGACGCGACCGTCGCGCTCGACGATGCCTTCGGAGAAGGCCCTGGGGTGCTGCTCATCGCCGGTACGGGCTCGGTCGCGTTCGGCCGCGGACCGACGGGGACGTTCGCGCGGTGCGGCGGCTGGGGTCCCTACTTCGGCGACGAGGGAGGCGGCGCGTGGATCGGCCGCAAGGCGCTGAGTGTCGTCACTGCCGCGGCGGATGGCCGCGAGCCCGAGACGGCACTGACGGGCGCGATCCTGACCGCAGCCGAGGTGAACGAGGTTCCCGAGCTGGTCCCGTGGGCGGCCGCCGCAACCCCAGGCAAGCTCGCGGCGCTCGCACCCGTGGTAATGAGTGTTGCGGACTCGGGCGATCTTCGCGCGAACGCCCTGCTCACGCTCGCCGTCGAGGAGCTGATGCTGCATCTCCGCACCCTCGCGCGGCAGCTGTTCGTCGACGAGCGGGCGGCGGTACCGGTCGCGCTGGCGGGCGGACTCATGGCGAAAGGGACCACGCTTCGCAAACGACTCGAGCACCGGCTGAAGTCAGCGGTGCCCGGAGCGCAGGTGCGGGTCGAGGAGGTCGTGCCAGTGCGCGGTGCGGTGCGCGGTGCGCTGCGATTCCTCGGCGTCGCGTCCGCCTAACGGCCGCGAACCGGCAGGCCGAAACGAGTCAGAGGGACTTGATCTCGGTCACGAGCTTGATCAACGACTGCTTCGCGTCGCCGAAAAGCATGCGCGTGCGCGGCTGGTAGAAGAGCATGTTGTCGATGCCGGCGAACCCGACGCTCATGCCGCGCTTGAGGACGATCACGCTCTTGGCCTCATCGACATTGAGGATCGGCATCCCGTAGATCGGTGAGGTCGGGTCCGTGCGCGCGGCCGGGTTCACGACGTCGTTCGCGCCAATCACGAGCGCAACATCCGCGCGGGCGAGATCGCCGTTGATCTCGTCCATGTCATAGAGCTTGTCGTAGGGGATGTTCGCCTCGGCCAGCAGCACGTTCATGTGGCCCGGCATGCGCCCCGCCACGGGGTGAATCGCGTAGCGGACTTCCCCTCCCCGGCGTTCGATCAGCTCCGCGAGCTCGCGCACCTGGTGCTGCGCCTGTGCGACTGCCATGCCGTACCCCGGGACCACGACGACGTTACTCGCGTACGCGAGCTGGACCGCTGCGTCCTCCGCCGTGATCGGGACGGCGACGAGGTCCTTCCCGGCACCCACTGCGGGCGCTGCCCCGCCCTCCGATCCGAACGCGCCGAACAGCACGTTCCCGAATGACCGGTTCATCGCCTTGCTCATGAGCATCGACAGGAAGAACCCTGATGCTCCGTCGAGCGCTCCCGACACGATGAGCACGTTGTTCGAGATCGCGAATCCCGTCGCGGCCGACGCGAGCCCGGAGTACGAGTTGAGCAGTGCGACGACCACCGGCATATCTGCACCGCCAATGGGCAGTACGAGCGACACGCCGGCGAGGAAAGCGAGTCCGATCAGCGTGTAGAAGAGCGGCATTCCGCCCACCCGAGCGACCACGGCGATCAGCACCGTGACGATCACGCCGAGCAGGATGAAGTTCGCGACGTTCTGGCCTCGGTACGTCAGCGGGCGTGACGGCAGGATCTCCTGCAGCTTCCCGAAGGCAATGAGACTTCCCGCGACCGTCAGTGATCCGAGCACGACCTCGAATCCGACGGCGACCCGCTGGCCTAACGTGAACGTATCCGCGTGGTCGTGATACTCGGCTACACCCACGAGTGTGGCCGCCATTGCGCCGAACGTCAGGGCGATCGCGATGCGCTGCGGCATCGCCGTCATCGGCACGCGGGTGCCGAGCGGAATGCCGATCACCGTACCCACCACGAGCCCGACGGCGATCCAGCGATAGTCGATGATCTGCTGCTGGGACAGCGTACCGACGATCGCGAGCAGCATACCGAACGCGGCGTAGTTCACGCCGCGAACCGCGGTGTCGGCGCGACTCAGCCCCTTGAGCCCGAGGATGAAGAGGACCGAGGCGACCAGGTAGCTGAGTTGTACGAACGTCTCTCGCATGGCGACGCGTCGTCAGGCCGAGGAGCCGTTGTTCTTGGGCGCGGGCTTCGGCGCGTCGCTCGCCGGGCGATCGCTTCGCTTGAACATGCCGAGCATGCGGCGCGTGATGATGAACCCGCCGACCACGTTGATCGTGGCGGTCGTCACGGCGATGGTGCCGAGCACGGTGCTCACCAGGCTGCGGTCCGCTCCGGCCGCCACGAGTGACCCGACGAGCGAGATGCCCGAGATCGCGCTCGTGGCGGACATGAGCGGCGTGTGCAGTAGGGGAGGCACGCGCGCGATCACGAGAAAGCCGACGAACCCCGCGAGCACGAACACGTACGCTTGCATGAGCGTCGTGAGAGTCACCTGATACGTTCCCTCCGTCCAATCGTTGATGCGAGACCCGCTCGACCTCGTCGACCGGCTGCCTGGCAATTACCCTCAGGCGACCGTTTTTGGAGGCTCCTCGCCAATGCCTTTCGGCCAGCCCGGACTGTCGTCGACGGGATGTTTCACGTCCAGGCCCTCGACCGCCGGCACCATCGACGCATCCCAAACACCTTCGGACCGAGCAACGAATGCCGTGGCGGTAAGATCGCCATAGACGTTGACGGTCGTCCGCGACATGTCGAGGATGCGATCCACCCCCAGAATGATCGCGATTCCCTCGCCCGGCACGCCGAACATTCCGAGAATGCCCACGAGGAGTGGAATGGAACCGCCGGGGACGCCGGCCGCGCCGATGGCCGTCAGCACGGCCATCATCATGACCACAACCATTTGCCCGAGGTTCAGCGTCACGCCGAACACCTGTGCCAGGAAGATGACCGTGATCCCCTCGAACAGAGCTGTACCGTTCATGCACATGGTACTGCCGAGCGGCAAGACGAACCCGGCGATCTGCGGAGGAATGCCGAGATTCTGCTCGGCAGTGGCGAGAGCTGTCGGCAGCGTCGCGCTACTCGAGCTCGTCGAGAACGCCGTCACGATCGCGGTGCGGATCCGTTTGAAGAACTTGATTGGCGAAATCCCAACGAGAATCCGCAGAATCGCGGAGAGGTTCACGACGACGTGAAGGAGCAATGCCCCGAGCACCACGAACACGTACGCCGCGAGCGGCTTGAGGAGGTGAAAGCCGAATCGGGAAGTGACGCCGAAAATGAGGGCCGTGACGCCGTACGGCGCCAGCTTCATCGCGATCTCGACGATCTTGATGACGACGTCGTTCACCGCCTCGAGCCAGCCGATCATCGGTTTCGCTCGCTCGGCCGCGATGAGCGTGAGCGCGGCGCCGAACATGATCGCGAAGAAAATGATCCCGAGGAGGTCGAGATCCACCGCCGACTTGATCGGGTTGCGGGTGACGATGTTGACGAGCGTCTCGATGCCGAAGTTGCCCTGCTGTGACGCCTCGACTCGAGCGGACGCATCGGTCGCGTACGTCTGCATCAACTGCTCGCGGATCGCGGGATCCAGCCCCGAGCCGGGGCGAACGATGGAGACGATGATCAACCCGAGCGTTGCGGCGAGCGCTGTCGACGCGAAGAAGTACGTCACCGCCTTCCCGCCAACGCGTCCCACGCGCCGGATGTCGCCGAGCCCGGCGACCCCCAGGCTGATCGACGCGAAGATGAGCGGGATCACAATCATGAACAGCAGTCGCAGGAAGATCTGGCCGATCGGGCCCGCCACGTACTTGTTCGTCCCTTCCACGAACGGGTGCGTCCCGCCAAGCAGTTGATTGGCGAGGATCCCCAGGGTCGCGCCGATGAGAAGACCCAGCAGGATCTTCGTGTGGAGCTTCATCCCCTTCCCGGTATTACCAATCGATTCAGCCATAGTCGATTACCGGGCCGTGTCGTCGGCTCTTGCACGCCGTCCCGCTCGGAGAACGGAGTGCTTGTACCCGTACATGAAGTAGAACACCACGCCGATCGCGAGCCAGATGGCAAACCGAATCCAGGTGATGGCCGGCAACTGCAACATCAGGTAGAGACACGCGAGGATCGAGATGATGGGAGTGTACGGCACTCCCGGTACCCGGAACGGACGCGGGCGATCCGGATCGGTTCGGCGGAGGAAGATCACGCCCGCGGACACCAGGACGAACGCGAACAGGGTCCCGATGTTCGTCAGCTCGACGACCTCCGCGATGTTCGCGAACGCGGCGAACGTCGCGACGAACGTTCCGGTAAGGATCGTTCCGACGTACGGCGTGCGGAACTTCGGGTGCACGCGCGAGAACATTTTGGGCAGCAGCCCATCCCGCGACATCGAGAAGAAGATGCGCGGTTGCCCGAGCTGAAAGACGAGCAGCACGCTCCCCATCGCGGCGACGGCGCCGAGCGCGATGATGAACCGCGAAAAGCTCAACAGCCCAGACGGTCCATCGGCGAACTGGAGCGCCGTGATCATCGGTTCGGGTGTTCCAAGCTGCTGCCACGGGGCGATTCCCGTGAGTACAATGGACAGCGCGATGTACAGTACCGTGCAGATGACGAGGCTCATGATGATGCCGAACGGCATGTCCCGAGCGGGATTCTCCGCTTCTTCGGCAGCCGTCGAGACGGCGTCGAAGCCGATGTAGCTGAAAAAGATGATTGCCGCCGCGGCACTGACTCCCTTGAACCCGTTCGGCGCGAAGCCGCCCGTCACCGGGTTGTTGTAGTTCTCCGGCTTGATGAGGAAGAGTCCGACCGCGATGAAGAACAGAATGATCGCGATCTTGAGGATCACCATCGCGTTATTCGACGCCGCCGATTCCCTGATGCCGATGACGAGGATGACGGTGAGCAGAGCGACGACCGCGAACGCCGGGAGGTTGAAGATGAACGGCAGCGTCCCGATACGAGGCGCCTCGGACCACGCCGAGGCGAGGTACGTCGTCGGCGGATCGCTCGCCCCAGCCGCCACGGCGGTGAACGCGTCGAATGCGGACCGGTAATCGGTCGCGAGCCACGCTGGCATGCTGATCCCGAAATGGGTCAACAGCTCGCGAAAATGGCCGGACCATCCAATGGCGACGCCGATGTTCCCGACGGCATACTCGATGATGAGATCCCAACCGATGATCCAGGCGACGAACTCACCGATCGACGTGTACGCGTACGTGTAGGCCGACCCGGAGATCGGCACCATGGCCGCGAATTCCGCGTAGCAGAGCGCCGCAAAGCCGCATGCAATCGCGGTGAGCAGGAACGAGAAGACGATCGCCGGGCCCGCGCCTGGACGCGCGGCATCACCAACGATCGCCGTTCCCGTGGTCGCGAAGATGCCGGCGCCAATGGTTGCGCCGACGCCGAGCGCCGTGAGGTGCCACTTACCGAGGGACCGCTTGAGCCCCACGCCGGTTGACACCTCACGCTCGCAATCGGCGACGGACTTGCGGGCGAGGATGGACGTCGACGCCATTCGCGATGAGAGGGTGAGTGGTTAGACGGCCGCCCGGGATCCCTGGAGCCGTGATTCGGTTCTCCGCTCGGCACCCGACTGAATGCGCATGCCGTAGAACGACCGGTGGACGAACACCAGCGCCGCGATGAGGAACACGGCGGCGAGTATGTGGCCCAACGTCGATCCGCGCTGCGACGACAGCGAGACCGCCAGCTCGACCGCGAGCAGCCCGAAGAGCGTCGTGAACTTGATGATCGGGTTCAGCGCGACGGACGACGTGTCCTTGAACGGATCGCCGACCGTGTCACCCACGACCGTTGCGTCGTGCAGCGGCGAGCCTTTCTCCTTGAGCTCGACCTCGACGATCTTCTTCGCGTTGTCCCAGGCGCCGCCGGCATTCGCCATGAAGACGGCTTGGTAGAGGCCGAACACGGCGATCGACACGAGGTAGCCGATGAAGAAGTAAGGCTCGACAAACGCGAACGCGAGCGTCGCGAAAAACACCGTGAGGAAGATGTTGAACATGCCCTTCTGCGCGTACTGCGTGCAGATGGCTACCACCCTCTTGGAGTCCTCGACCGAAGCCTTCGTCGTGCCCTCGAGGCGAATGTTCGCCTTGATGAACTCCACGGCGCGGTAGGCGCCCGTGGTCACTGCCTGGATCGAGGCGCCGGTGAACCAGTAGATGACCGCACCGCCCGTGACCAATCCGAGGAGGAACGGCGGGTGGAGGATCGACAGGTTCGCGAGGAATTGCGGTTGGAGCCCCTGCGTGAGCGCCACGATGATCGAGAAGATCATCGTCGTGGCGCCAACCACGGCGGTGCCAATGAGCACCGGCTTTGCCGTCGCCTTGAACGTGTTCCCCGCTCCGTCATTCTCCTCGAGGAAGTGCTTCGCCTTCTCGAAGTCGGCGTCGAACCCGAACTCGCGCTTGATCTCAGCGCGCGCGTTCGGGATCTGCTCGATGGTGGACAGCTCGTACACCGACTGCGCGTTGTCCGTCACCGGGCCATACGAGTCGACCGCGATCGTCACCGGACCCATGCCGAGGAACCCGAAGGCAACGAGACCGAACGCGAACACCGCCGGTGCGACCATGAGTGCGCCGAGGCCCAGGCCTCCGTCAGCGCCGATCAAGGTCACGCCGTAGGCAACGGCCATGAGCCCCATGATCGTCATGCCGAGCCAGAACGCGCTGAAGTTTCCGGCGACGAGACCAGACAGAATGTTCAGCGACGCCCCACCCTCACGCGAGGAGCTCACCACCTCGCGGACGTGAGCGCTTTCCGTCGAGGTGAACACCTTCACGAACTCCGGAATGATCGCGCCGGCCAGCGTCCCGCACGTGATCACGGTCGAAAGCTTCCACCACAGCGACCCATCGCCGAGCGTGGGAATCATGAAATACGACACGACGTACGTGGCCACGACCGATACGATCGACGTCAGCCAGACCAGCGACGTCAGCGGCGCCTCGAAGTTCATCTTGCTGGCGTCGGCATAACGCGCCTTGGCGATCGCGGCATTGATGAGGTACGACGCACCGCTCGCGATGATCATCATGATGCGCATGACGAAGATCCAGACGAGGAGCTGCACCTGGATTGCCTCGAAGTTCGGACCGGCCGACGCCGGGTTGACGGCCAGCAGAATGAACGCGATGAGCGCGACGCCCGTCACGCCGTAGGTCTCGAAGCCGTCCGCGCTCGGCCCAACCGAATCCCCCGCGTTGTCGCCAACGCAATCCGCGATCACGCCGGGGTTTCGCGCATCGTCTTCCTTGATCTTGAAGACGATCTTCATGAGATCGGCACCGATGTCCGCGATCTTCGTGAAGATGCCTCCGGCGACGCGGAGCGCCGCCGCGCCGAGCGATTCACCGATCGCGAAGCCGATGAAGCATGGACCCGCGTAGTCCCGCGGCACGAAGAGCAGGATGAAGAGCATGATCACCAGCTCGACGCTGATGAGCAGCATCCCGATGCTCATGCCCGCGCGGAGCGGAATGTCGTAGCACGGATACGGCTTTCCCTTGAGGCTCGCGAACGCGGTACGCGAGTTCGCGAACGTGTTCACGCGGATGCCGAACCACGCGACCCCGTAACTCCCGGCGATGCCGATGAGGCTGAACAGCAGGATCACCGCCACCTTGACCGGCGGGAACCCGTGGACGAGCGCACCGGTCGCATCCGTCGTCGCCGCGAGAGAGCCGAAGTACACCGCGACGATCGAGCCGATGAACAACCAGAGCAGGAGGATGAACTTTCCCTGCGTGGTCAGGTACGTCTTGCACGTGACGTAGATGAGCTCCGAGATCTCGCGCATCGACTCGTGGACCGGCAGGCGCTTGAGCTGTCCGTAAATCACCAACCCGAACAAGAGGCCGAGCCCGCACACCACGAGTCCCATCATCAGGAGCGTGTCACCGGGGATGCCAAGGAATGACACCGCGCCGAGGTCGGGGATGACGAGGTTCGCTTCGCCGCCAGGCTGAGCCTGAGCGGCCGCGGGTGCGCCCTGTGCCGCGAGCACAGGCCGGAGCGATGGACTCGCGACGAACACGAGTAGTGCAGCAAGTCCAGTCGACAACAGCTTGCGCAACGACAAATCCTTCCAGTTCATCGATAACCGTCTCCTAGGGGTGAGGCGGCACGTTCGACCGCCGACGGAACAAGAAAGGCCCACTCAACGATGACGATGAGCGGGCCTACCGGCTGCGAAAGTGGGCTGGCGCCCGCTGGCGTGCGCGAACGATGGCGCGACCTCCGATCCGAACGGTGCCCGCGAACACCGTGAACGACGTGAACGACGTGAACATCATGATGGCCGGTACGAAACCAGTGTCACTAGCCTGCGCCGGTGGCGCAGTGGTCTCGGCGGCCACAGTGCTCATCTACTGACCTCAGGCGGCGGCGGAAAGGAACACGTCGCCGGCGGGAGGGACGAGCCGGGACGATCGGATCGGATTTGCCGCGCAAAATGTATCCGCGCGAGGCCTGAATGGCCAGACTCAGGCAGGAGACGGAGTTACGTCGTGTCGATCGACGCTGCTACGGCGCGATGGCAGAGATCTGCGCGGTGTCGCGAACGGGGCGGCCGTCGGGGCGTGTTGCCGGACGGAATCGGATCTCGCTCAGCATTTCCTTGATGCGGCGATTGTAGCTCCCGTCCTTCGAGGGGTTGAAGCTCAGGAGCGTCGCGTTGCCGAGCGTGTCCACGTCGAAGTACGCAACGAGGGTATACGGGCGAACCTTGGATGGTACGGGAATCGGAAGGATGGTCAGCGCAATTACCGTCGGCGGGAAGATCTCACCAGCTCCGCCACCGGTGCCCGGACCATTGCCTGATCCCCGACCGGTGCCGACACCCGAACCGACCCCGCCGCCCGAGCCGGGCCCGCTCCCCGCGCTACCGTCGGTCCCGCTTCCGCCGCCAACACCAGGCACCTTGCTGGGATCGATCGTGGTCGTCGCAAGCGCGGCGACCGGCTCGATCTCGGGCGGGGGAACCACGGGCTGAGGGGTCGGCTCCGGCTTTGGCGGCTCGACCTTCGGTACCACCGGTATAGGTTGCGGCTCGATCTTCGCCTCCGCCGGAGCGGGCGGCGCGGGCGCGACCTGAATGAACTGCAGCCGTTCATGCGCGCGGTCTGTGCCGCCCGTACCTCGCGTGCCACCACCGCCTCCGCCCGCTGGCCCTGGTCCTCCCGCGCCTTCGTTCCGGGCGTCGATCTGTCGCGCCACGAGAATAGGCGGCGCGATGAGAAGGACGACGAGCAGAAGATGCAGGAGAATGGCGACGAGCGCCCCAGCCGCCTTCCCCTCGTCGCGAATCGGAATTCCAACGGGAGGGCGGTACGGCGGCCTCTTGCGAGGCCGCTCGTTCGACGGGGTGATGGGTGGGTCGGCGTGGTACATCACGGTGCAAAGTAATACGGCGGAGGACCCAAAAAGGGTTCCTCCGCCGTACCGTTCAGAGTACCGCCCAGACCGCGATCAGTCGCTCGTGGCGCCCGCGCCGGCGCTCTTGTCCTTTGGCGGCACACCGATGACCTTGACGCCCGCCTGCCGCGCCATGTCCATCGCGAAGATCACATCCTGGTACGTCACCTTCGGATCGCCTTTGACGAAGATCAGCTTGTCGGGACGCGGATCGTAGATCTCCTTGAGCCGCTTCACGAGGTTGTCCTTGTTCAGCGGCTCCTTGTTCACGGCGAACGCGCCGTTCGGGAGCACCTCGAGCACGATCTGCTGCGACACCGCGTTCGCCGGAGCGACCGCTGGGCTCGGGTCGGGCAACTGAATGTCGATCGCCTTGCGCGCCATCGGCACGACCATCATGAAGATGATCAGGAGCACGAGGAGCACGTCGATCATGGGCGTGACGTTGATCTCGTTCGTGAGACCGCCAGCCTCGTTACCACCAGCCGACATGGCCATTAGGGTGTCCCTCCTTCCTTCGGTACCGGCGCACCCGGCAGGAGATTGTCACCGGGAACGGTAGACATCGTGCCTGGACGCTGATCCGTAATGAGGCCGGTCACGCGAACGCCAGCCGCCGCCGCGATATCGAGCGCATCGATGACCTTCTCGTACTCGATATCCTTGTGGGCCTTGACGTAGAGGATCTTGTCGATCGTTCGCGCATCGTAGATCGTCTTCAGGCGCTCGGGAAGCTGCTCGTTCCTGATCGCCGATTTGTTCAGGTAGTACTGGCCGTTGGCGTCGATGCCGAGCACCTGGTCCTGATCCTCTTCCGGGTGCGGCTTGAGATTGACGCCTTGCGGCGGCGTGGCCGTGAACCCGGCGCTGATGGTCGGGATCACGATCATGAAGATGATGAGGAGGACGAGCATGACGTCGATCATCGGCGTCACATTCGGTTCGGCCTTTACGTTTGCACTCGACCCCATGGACATCGCCATCGTATACCTCCGTCGAGGGCGAGTGGATTACTGCGAGATCGGGGACTGGCCGCCGGCGGCGGTGTTGAACTCGCGCGTGAAGCGCGACCGGCCAAACTCGCCCGACACGCCCTTGATGAGGTAGTCGATCATTTCCTTCGACG
>DAINRQ010000052.1:0-31058 GCA_036741775.1 Gemmatimonadaceae bacterium
ACCATGAGCCCCGCGCGCTCCAGCTGGCGGCGGAAGTTCGCGATGTTCCTCGGAATGAGGCGCATCGGGTGCTCACCGATCTTGAGCGCGTAGTTCTCCGAGTGGATCCCGAATGCGTCGTACCCCAGCGGCTCGAACACCGTGTGCCCCTGCAGCCGCTGGAATCGTCCATAGATGTCGTTGCCCGTGAAGGCAAAGAGGTTCCCCACATGGAGCCCCTCGGCCGAGGGATACGGGAACATCATCAGCTGGAAGTACGGGCGATCGCCGCCAGCGAGATCGGTGTTGTTGGTCCCGCGCTCACGCCACCGGCGCTGCCATTTGGCCTCGACGGTCGCTGGGTCGTAGTCGACTGGAGCGCTGACGGGCGCGCGCTCGTCTGGATTCGGAGCAGTCATGTGTAGGGCCTGAAGGGCACCACGCCGGGTGGAGTTCGGTTCCTGGCGGGCCCGATCTCGGAAGGGGTTGACCTGTAGGAATTTAGCGACGGTCGAAGGCTGAACAAGCCGCGAATGCCGATGGCCACATGACGCTCTCCTCGATCACCTCGACGCACGCCGTCCCCCGCACTCCCAGGCTGCATCCGCGCCCGGGGAGCTCCGGCGGCCACACACCCGCCGCCGGCTCGAAGTCGCTCCAGCGCGTCATCGTCGTCGCGGCCGCCGGCGCAGCCGTGGCCATTCTCGGCGTCGCCACCCTCGTGGGGATGCGGATCACGGCGAACAACCTCTCCGCCCAGGCCGACGCGAAGCTGCGGGACGTCGCGCGCCGCGGCGAGCTCGTGACCGAGCAGGTGCTGCTGGAACGCGCCCGGCAGGTAGAGCTGATCGGCGCCGCGCCTACCGTCGCGGACGCAGCACGCGCTGGCGCCGCTCGCGCCGCGCAGCTCGGTCTCGTCGGCCGACCCATCGCCGACGTCGAGCGGCAGATGTCCGCGACGCGAACGCTCGCCGTGAGCGAAACGGCAAAACGTTTCCTCCAGCGCCAGCTCCCCGCGCTTGGAATCGCCGAGATGATCGTCACCGACGCGAACGGCTTCAACGCCGTCGTGACGGAGAGGACGTCCGACTTCGTGCAGAGCGATGAACCGTGGTGGCGCGACGCGCTACGCAAAGGCATCACGAACGCCGAAGCGGAGTACGATGAGTCGGCGCGTCAGACGGTCGTGTCGATGGCGGCCGCCATTCAGGAGACCGATCGCGAGCGCCCCGCCGGTGTGATCAAGATCGCATTCGGCATCGGGAGCCTCGACGCCGCACTGGCCAAAGCTACGGGCGACGAAGTGCACCTCGCGGTCATCGACACGCGCGGTCGCGTGATCGCGAGCTCGACGCGGGATGCCGAACGCATGAAGCCCCTCGCCGGGGCCGATCAGCTGCCAAGCACGCCGGGCGATACGATCCTCCATTTCGACACTGCCGACGCCCGAATGCGCGCGATGGTCGGATCGGCGAACAACGGGGCCTGGCGCGTCGTCGCGCAGCTCGACGACGCGACCGTCATGCTCCCGCTCCGCCAGGCCCGCCCCCTCATTGCACTCGCGCTCGCCTCGCTGCTCCTCTTCCTCGTGGCGACGCTGTGGATGATCAGCCGATTCCTGGACCGGCGCATCAGCGGCCCCGTGACCGAGCTTGCCACTGTCGCCGAAGCGGTTGCGTTAGGCGACTTGTCGGCGCCACTGGTGGCATCGAATGCCAACGACGAGGTGGGGCGCCTGAGCCGCGCAACGGCGGCGATGGTCGATGACCTCCGCCGAGTCGTGACCGCCCTCCGCGACGCCGCCCGCGAAACCAGTGCGCGCGCCACCGAGATCACCGGCGGCAGCGAGAACATGGCCGCGGCCGCGGAGGAGATGGCGTCGACCTCCGGAGAGCTGAGCCGCCAGTCGACGGAGATGGCTGACGCCGTGCAGCGCATGGCGCAGGATGCCGCGCGTCTCCAGGCGATCGCCGATCAGTTGGCGTCCGGCGCGCACGAAGGCGTCGAGCGAAACGGCGCGCTGCGGGCCCTCGCGCGCGAGAACCGCGAGCGGTTCGATGCCAGCGCCAGCGCCCTCGAGCACCTTGCCGGCGATGCACGCGCGAGTGCCGACGCCGTGAAAGCGCTGGCGGACGCGTCGGAGGAGTTCGGCGCGTTCGTGACGCTCGTGCAGAAGATGGCGAAGCAGTCCAAGCTGCTCGCCCTCAACGCCGCCATGGAAGCCGCTCGGGCCGGCGAGCACGGGCAGGGCTTCGCCGTCGTCGCCAGCGAGGTGCGACGACTCGCCGCCAACTCGGCGGATGCCGCGCAGCGCACGGAAGCATTGATGAAGGACGTGCTCGCGAAGGTGCAGGAGTCACGCGCGCTGAGCGCGCGCACCATGGACACGGTGATCGGCGTGCTCGAGACGACCCAGCTCGGCATGCACTCGTTCGCGCAGGTCGAGGAAGCCGTGCGCGGGTCGGAAGTCTGGACGGCCTCCATCGAGCAGGCCGCCACGACGTCGCGCGAGCTGGTGTCGGATGTCACCGTGCGCCTCGAGGAGGTGGCGAAAGCCACCGAGTCCTATGCCTCGGCCATGGAAGAGGTAGCTGCGTCGAGTCAGGAGCAGAGCGCGAGCACCGAACAGATCGCCGCCGCGGCGGCGGCGTTGTCCGCGGCAGCCGCTCACCTGGCGGGACTCGTCGGCGGGTTCAGGCTCGACGGAGCGACCGCGGAGATGCGGATCCCCGCGCCAGCGCCTAACGCGCTGGCGACATCGCGCGTCGCGTCGGCGACGCCCGTCTCACTTCAGCCGGTCTGACAGCACCCAGCCCGTGGGCCCTTCGGGGATCTCCACGAGCGCGTACTGCTGGAACTCCGCGAGGACGGGCAGCGCGCCGCCCGTTGCTCTCGTGATCACGGCGCCGTCGGCCGCCGGTCGGTCGCGCAACGGCGTTCCCGAAGCAACATCAGCCCGGCGCACTGGCCGCTCCGCGGACTCGACGAGTCGCGCAGCCACGTAGCCCGTGGCGCCGTCGGGGAGCCTGACGCGGAACCAACTCCCGGCGGCGGCGTCGATGCGAAGCGGCGTGGCGCGCGGAACCGTCGTGACGACTTCTGCGTCCGACACCGGCGAAGCGACGACCCGCACCGTGTTACGCGAGCGCGCGAGCGTTCCGAGCTCCGACGTATCGGCCGTGATGCGGGCCGGCGTCGCGGTCGAGCGATGCACGAACGGGAACGGGTCGAGCGGCCCCTGGCCGCGCCGGTAGACGCCGAAGTGCAGGTGTGGCGGCGTCGATCGAGCGTTGCCCGTGTTCCCCACGAACCCGAGCGTGTCGCCAACCTCGACCTGCTGTCCCGGCGCGACGATCTGCCGATCGAGATGCGCGTAATACAGCGTCTGACCACGCTCGTAGTCGGAGAGCCACACGACGTTGCCGCCGAGGTTGTTGGGGCGCGTCGATCGCACCGTGCCTCGTGTTGCGGCGATGACTGGCGTGCCCCTCGGCGCGAAGATGTCGATGCCGTGATGTCTCCGCGCTCCCGCGTCGCGGTCGGCGCCAAAGAAGCTCTTCACCGCGCGACTGTCGCGACCAACAACCGGGAAGGCGAGCGTGGGCTCGGTCGTCATCGTGAGCGTGAACGCACCGCTTCGTAGGAGCTCGGGCTGCAGCCGCAGAACGTAGACCCCGTCCCGTCGCGCTTCGTGCGCGAGTCGGCTCCCCGCCGCGCTCCCCACGCTATCGATGCTCGCTACGAGATCGAGCGGATCCGTCGTGTCACCGGTTTGACGGAACAGATCAAGGAAAATCGCGAACGGTGCTCCCTGGGGCTCGGCGGCGATCGAAAGCTCCTGGCCCGCGCGCAACCGGACTGCGTACCCCACCGCGCGGGCCTCCGACGCGGAGAAATAGCCTGCCTCGCGAAAGGGCAGCGTCACGGCAAGAGGCTGCCTGAGAGCGGTTGCGGCCGCCGCGACCCAGTCGTGTCCGAGTGCCGTACTGTCGAGCCCTGCGCGCGCAAGGCCGTTCGCATACCGCTCGTGCGCGCTGGGTGGCTCCGGCGGTTCGAAGAACGGGATTTCGCCGTCACACCCGGCCAGCACGATAAGCGCCGCAACCAGGGCGGGTACGGCGCGACGATGATGGCGGGAAGACGACTGGCGGGGTCCGAGCATTGGCATATCGGTACTACTACACAGACCCTGCCACGCACGTTTCATATCCGGCATCGCCAGATGATTCTGACAAACAGAACGGCGCCGGAAGCTGTTAGCTCAGCTGACAGCAACTAGCGCCGTTCCTGCTTCAAGGTCGTTCAGCGCTCTTGAAGAGATGGGCGCACTCGACCAGCCGAGGCCCCTGGGCGTCGCACACGGCCATGTCGGCACCCTCGTAGGCCGTCGCGCCGGCGAACCGTCCGTCCTTCGCGAGCGCGTAGAACTGAAGATCGAAGCGCGGCCGCCCACGACTGTCGAGCAGGCGCGACTCCGTCATGGCAATGACGCGCTCGATCGTCTTGATCAACGCCTGCTCTGGCGTCATGCCCTGGCGCATGAACTCCACGGCCAGGAACGCGCCGCAGACCTTGATGTTCGCTTCGCCACGTCCCGTCGAGCCCGCGGCGCCGACCGTGTTGTCGCAATACTGTCCCGCCCCGATGATCGGCGAATCGCCCACGCGCCCGGGGATCTTCCACGCCATCCCACTCGTGGTCGTGACCGAGCTCAAGTCACCCCTCGCGTCCACCGCGTTCATGTTGATCGTGCCCCACGTGTGGGCGACGCCATGCGCATCGTACTCGAGCTCCTTTCCACCACTTCCGGCGCCGTCCGGGCTCCGCGGCGCTGCCGCGGATGACGCGGGCGCCTGTGACGCGTCGAGCCAGGCGTCGTTCGCATTCCGGGTCCGCTTCCACTTCAGCCACTCTTCCCGGCTCTTCTCCGTCAGCAGATTCTGCTCGGTGAAGCCCATCTTCAGCGCGAATCGTTTCGCGTCGTCGCCGACGAGCAGGATGTGATCGGTGTGATCCATGACCGCCTTCGCGACGAGCGACGGCGTGGCGATCCCCTCGAGGCACGCGACGGCCCCGGCACGCCGCGTCGGCCCATGCATGCAGCTCGCGTCCAGCTGGACAACGCCATCCTCGTTAGGTAGTCCGCCGAGGCCGACGCTCTGGTCGTCGGGATCGAGCTCCTGGATGTTCACTCCGGCGACGATCGCGTCGAGCGTGTCCGCGCCGGCGACGATCATGTCGTACGCCTTCTTCACGCCGCGCAGCCCGTTCGACGACGCAATGACGACGGGTCGCGCGAACGTCGAGCCCGCCGCACGATTGGGTACGGTCTGGGCAAGCAACGGCGTCCCCAGGGCGACGCCGGCAGCAGCACTGGCGCCAGATGTGAGGAAATCACGGCGAGAGACCGACATGAGCGCCCCGTTCAGGCTGAAGTGCGCTGAAGATGTACCGCTCGCCGCCCGAGCGCTAACCGAGCAAGGCTCGGCACGCGCTGACGGCCGATTCGATGAACGCGCGCACCAGTCTGCGCTGGTCCATCGTGTCTGCGTCGACGTATGCCGACGCCGGCAACACCGCCCCGACCCACCCCTTCGTATGCCAATGACCGTGGCTGAGTTGCGGCAAGGCTGTAGTTGGCGGGTAGGGATATGGGCCAACGTACCAGTACGGCTCGGCATACCACTCGTCCCCAGGTGAGTGCCCGACGCCGATCGTCCGACCCGTCCCGCGTCCGTCAGCGGGCAGCGAGACGAGCGACGCTATGTCGAAGTGGTGCGGCCACACCCGTACAGGTGATGCACCCGGCGTTGCCCGGGTAAAGTTTTCAAGGATCACCGCTGCGTTCGACCAGTACCGCTCGAGCTCGGCAAGGTCACGAGCTCCGGCTGAGAAGGCTGCACCTTCGGCAACCTCATGGGGAGGAATGGTGTAGTGCTTCCGGGAGGTAAGCCGCCCGCCGTCGAGTTCAAATGATCGCGCGAGGTCGGCGAGCCACGCGTGTCCCTCGCCCACGGTCCGCCCGGTCAAGGGGAAGGATCGCTCAATGGCGCCGGCCTCATCCACCGATGACAGCGTCAGCGTCCCGGGCTGGAGGGCAACTCGGAACGCCCGAGCCGGTGCCGGGATAGATTCCGTCACGAGCGCGGACAGCGGTGCCGACCAGCGCAGCGCCGTATGACTATCATCGTGTCGGGCTGGGAGATACGCGATCGTCGCTGAAACGGCGATCTGTACGGCGTGGTGTAGCTGTAACCGCGCGTCCGTCAGCCTGTCCGGACCGACTTCGCCGAGGCGGATCCAGGTGGAGTCGGTGATGGCCTGTGTGGACATGGCCGCCTCGTGAGAAGGTGAGCTTCAGCAAATGGTTGAGCGCCCCCGTGGGAAGGGACTCGCGGGGGCACAAATCGCGATTGCCACGCCAAGGTTCCCACAGCGTGGAACCTGGTCTGGCCCGCACGCATTAGTGCGCCGCGGGAAGCCGGTCGAGGTCGCCGATGTTCGGCGTCACCGCCGACGGCGGTGTCGAGATCTTCGTCGAGAGGAATCACGGATGGCCGAGTCCACGAGAACCCACCCTGGCGTCGACCGAGAGGTCGCGCGGATCACTGAGCTCATGCGCGAAGCCCGCGCCCGAACGCTGCGGCTCATCGAGCCGCTGTCGGACGAGGACCTGCGCGTCCAGCACGACCCGTTGATGAGCCCGATCGTCTGGGACCTCGGCCACATTGCGCATTTCGAGGAGCTCTGGCTCACACGAAACGTGCACGGGGTGGTGGAGTTCGGAGAGATGCCCGGGATCTACAACCCATTCGAGCATCCTCGCCGTGTTCGCGGCACCCTCGACCTGCCGGGTCGCGACGAGGTCGTCGAGATCCTGAACGAGGTGCGCGAGCGTGTGCTCCAGAAACTCGAGACGCTGGATCTCGACGCGGGCGACCCGCTGCTGCGCGACGGCTACGTCTACGCAATGGTCGCGCAGCACGAGTATCAGCATAACGAGACGATCCTGCAGACGCTGCAGCTCAAGCGCGGCGCGCCGTATCATGCTCCGCGCGGCGTCGTGGTTCCCGAGCCGGCACTCACCTTCGAGCCGGGCGCGATGGTGCGATTCCCCGGCGGGCGTGTGCCGTTAGGCACCGACGACCGGCGCGTCGCCTACGACAATGAGCGTCCCCGCCACATCGTGGAGCTCGCACCGTTCCGGATCGATGTCACGCCCGTCACGAACGGCCAGTATCTCGAGTTCATGGAGGATGGTGGCTACGCGCGACAGGAGCTCTGGACCGAGGCCGGTTGGGCGTGGCGCGAAGCGGATGGGGCCGTGGCGCCGAAATACTGGCAGCGCGACGGAGCCACGTGGACGACGCGCACGTTCGATCGCACCAGTCCGGTAGACCCGCGGCGTCCCGTGTGTCACGTCGCGTTTCACGAGGCGGAAGCGTTCGCTCGCTGGGCGGGCAAACGACTCCCGACCGAATTCGAGTGGGAGGCGGCCGCGTCGTACGACCCGGAGCGCGACACACGGTGCGGGTTCCCGTGGGGGAACGACGCATGGACTCCTGCGCTCGCGAATCTCGATCAGCTCGCGTTCGACACCGCCCCTGTGGGCGCGTACCCGCGCAACGTGTCGCCCATCGGGTGCTACGGCATGATCGGCGACGTCTGGGAGTGGACGTCGAGCGACTTCGGCGGATATCCGGGCTACGAGACCTTCCCCTACCCGGAGTACTCGGAGGCCTTCTTCGGTACCGAGTTCAAGGTGCTGCGCGGCGGATCGTTCGCGACGCGCCCGGGAGCGATCCGCAACACCTTCCGCAACTGGGACTACCCCATTCGACGCCAGATCTTCAGCGGCTTCCGGTGCGCGTCCGATGACTAGCCTGGCCGGATGTCCGGACGCAGCTCGGCACGACGACCTGATGCGCGACGTAGCAGAGGGGTTATCGCGTCCGCAGAAGGAGCTTCCGCCGAAGTACTTCTACGACCGGCGCGGGTCGGAGCTGTTCGACGAGATCACGCGCCTGCCCGAGTATTACCTCACGCGTACCGAGCGCGCGCTCCTCGACTGCTGGAGCGGCCCGCTCATGGACGCGCTTCGCCCCGCAGCCCTTGTGGAGCTCGGCGCCGGGAGCGCGGAGAAGACGCGACTGCTCCTCGATGCGATGGTCGACGCGGGAAGCGGCGAGGTCTACGTTCCCATCGACGTCAGCGCCGAATTCCTCGAGGACGCGGCCGAGTCACTGCGCACCGAGTACCCCACGTTAGGCATCGAGCCGGTGGTCGGCGACATGACCGAACCGCTCGCCGTCGGCGACGACCTCCCTGCGCCGGCCTTCATCGCCTTCCTGGGCAGCACGATCGGCAACTTCGATCCGACGGCGGCCCGCCGACTCCTCCGGAACATCGCGCGGGCAATGCGGCCGGGCGACCGCTTCCTGCTGGGCGCCGATCTGCGAAAAGACCCGCGGGTGATCGAGGCCGCGTACAACGACACCCAGGGCGTCACGGCGGAGTTCAATCTGAATGTCCTCCGTGTTCTGAACCGCGACCTTGGCGCGGATTTCGACCTGAGGGCGTTCGAGCATCGTGCGTTCTACGACCGCCTGTTGCATCGCATCGAGATGCACCTCGTGTCCACGGACGACCAGGAGGTCTACATACCGGGCATTGGCGCAATACGCTTCGCCGGGGGCGAGTCGATTCGCACCGAGATCAGCTGCAAGTACGATCGCGAGTCGGTCGCGTCGCTGCTCGCCGCGGCGAACATGCGGATCGAGCGGTGGATCACGGACGCCGCCGCGACCTATGCGCTCGTCGTGGCGGCGCACGAACACACGAGCGCCGGCGCGTGACCGCTGCCCAGCAACTCGGCGGGAGCCTCGGCGTTCGCGATACGGCTACCGAGCCGGTCGCCCTCGACCGCGACGTTCTCGCGGACGACCTTCGGTTGCGCGTGTTCCCGGCCGGCATCGTGTCCCCGGCGCCGCCGCGCATCGGTGCGGAAGTGGAGCTCATTCCGGTCGATCGCGCGACCGGCCGGCCGCTGCCACTGGACGGCGCGGAGCGGTCGACGCTCGAGATCCTGCGACGCGCGGGCGCGTCCGCGGGGTGGAGCGAGCGCGCGTCCGTGAAAGCGATGGTCCCGGAGATCGAGATGCCGGACGGCGGGCGCATCACATTCGAGCCTGGCGGCCAGATCGAGATCAGCGCGGCGCCTAACGTGTCGCTGAGCGGGCTCGTCGCCGAGCTCAGGTCGACCGTGGAGGCGATCGCCGGCGCGGCACCGCCCGACGTCGCGCTGCTCTCGGTCGGCATCGATCCGGAGACACCGGTGGAGGCGGTGCCGCCGCAGCTCCTTGCCGAGCGGTATCGCCGGATGCTCGCGTACTTCGAGACCATCGGCCCGTCGGGCGCGCGGATGATGCGTCAGACGGCGTCGTTTCAGGTCTGCGTCGACGCCGTGGTCACACCCATGCGAACATGGCGGATGCTCAACGCGCTCGCCCCGTACATGGTGGCGATCTTCGCGAACTCACGGCATTGCGGGGGACGTGATTCGGGACACCGGAGCTACAGGCGCGAGATCTGGGCGACGCTCGATCCGCGCCGGACCGGTGTGCTCGGATTGGAAGCTGACCCTATCGCGGAGTATCTCGAGTTCGCCCTGAACGCGCCGGCATTCCTGCTCGGTGACGCGGGGCTTCGCGCGATGCCGTTCGGCTGCTGGCTCGATCAGAACGCGGTCACCGCCGCCGACTGGTGCACACACCTCACGACCCTGTTCCCGGAAGTGCGACCGCGTGGCTATTTCGAGCTGCGGTCGGCGGACGTCGTACCACCGGAGTGGTACCCGGTGCCGCTCGTGCTGGTATCTGGCCTTGCGTATCATCCGCCGTCGCTCGAGACGGCCGCCGACCTGCTCGGGCCGCCGAGCCCGGAGCTGCTCGCCCGCTCGGGTCGCGAGGGGCTGGCGCATCCCACGTTGGCCCGCGTGGCTCCGCTCCTCTGCGACCTGGCGCTCGATGGCTGCGCCGCGTTAGGCGCCGGGTTCGTGTCGCCGTCCGACGTGGCAACGGCCGCCGAGTACTTCGACCGCTATACGAATCGCGGTCGGTCGCTCGCGGACGACTCCTGATCCTACCGATCGGATTCGGATTCAGGAGCTGGGCGGCCCCACAATCGCGTGTACAGATCCGGTGTATGGCCGACATCCCGAGGAGGTATACGGATCGGGCGGATGGAACCGATCGGGGCGGATCGCTCCTCGCGGGGGTGAGTCGGTCTCGCAATGACCGAGGCGATGAGGGGGAACCACCTGCGGCGGACGGTGGCGTCCCGGGCGGCCGTTCCTTTCTCGTTCCAGGCCGCTTGAGAGACCAAAGCTGCTGCCGCCCGAGTCATCGTCGGCAGCCGGTCCCATCCCGTCCATCCTGTTCTCCTGCCGTGCCCAAAACGATCGAGATGCCCGACGGCCGCGCGCATCCGAAGAATCGTCCGGCCGGCTACCCGGATCGGAGCCGTTACCACCCCCCACCCCAGTCGATATTTTTCCCGGCTTGTCACGACCCGAGCCCACGCCAGCGTCCTCGATGAAGGTTCTCACCGCGCGCGCTCCCACCCGAATCGACTTCGGCGGTGGGTGGACCGACGTCCCGCCGTACAGCGATGAGGAAGGCGGCTTCGTGTGCAACCTCGCCATCAAGCGCTATGCAACCGTACGAGTCCGCGCCGCCGGCGACGCGGACGCCGGCGTCGATACGCGCCGGGCGGCCGACAGCGCGCTCGCCGAAGCGGCCGTCACGCGCGCCGGGATTGCCGGCATCAGCGTCGAGATCACCAGCGACTTCCCGCTCGGAGCCGGCCTCGGTGGCTCGTCGGCCGCCGGCGTTGCCGTCAACGGCGCGCTCGCGGCGTGGCGGGGCAGCTCGATCGATCGCACGACCCTCGCCGAGCAGAGCCGAGCGATCGAGGTCGATGACCTGGGAGTGCCGGGCGGGCGCCAGGATCATTACGCGGCCGCGTATGGTGGTGCGCTGGCACTCGCGTTCGGCGACCGCACCCGCGTGCGCCGGCTTCCCCTTCCGTCCGACCTCAAGGCAGCACTCGAGCGTCGATGCATCGTCGTCTACACCGGGCAGTCACGTATCTCTGGTGACACGATCACGGCCGTGCTCGACGCCTACCGCCGGCGCGACGCGCGAGTGCTCCGTGCGCTCGACCGCATGAAAGCGCTCGCCCGCGCGATGGCCGACGATTTGTGCGACCGCGATCTCGATTCGCTCGGAGCACTCGTCTGGGAGCACTGGCAGTTGCAGCGGTCATTGCACCCGTCGATTCCAACACCGCTCATCGATGCCATCCTCGAGCGTGCTCGCGCCGCCGGTGCGCGAGGGGGAAAGGCACTCGGCGCATCGGGCGGCGGATGTGTCCTCGTGATGGCCGGCGACGACAACGTCGAGGCGGTGACCTCCGCCGTCACCGCACTCGCGCCACACCGGGTTCCGGTGGAGATCGATGAGGAGGGTTTCGCCTGTCGCGCCGAATGACGCTCGAGGAGGAGCGCACCGAATGCAGTTGACGCACGAACAGTATGACACGCTCGAGCGGGCAATCACCGATCGGCGCCGCATTGCCGTCATGCGGCGCGGAACCGAGTATGTCGTCGTGCCGGCACGCATCGCGGTCGAGCGTGGGCGCGAGGCGATTCACGCGCGCCACCCGAGTGGGAACATCATGACGCTCTACCTCGACGAGATCGAGTCGTTCGAGGTGGTCCGGTGAGTGACAGCGCAGGCAACAGGGCCGGCGGGGCGCGGTTCCCACTCGTCGCCATCTACGCGGACGAGTCGTGTCTTGGGAACGGCCGCGAAGGAAGCAACCCCGGTGGCGCCGGCGCGCTCATCGAGTACATGCGCCCCGAGTCGAGTGCGCTCGTGCGACGTGACCTCTGGGTGTCCGAGCCGGCGACGACGAACAATCGTATGGCGCTGCGGTCCGTGATCGAGAGCTTCCGAGCTCTATCGCGAAAGGGGCAGCGGTTCAGCGTGGTCTTCACGAGCGACTCGCGCTACCTCATCGACGGAATGCAGTCGTGGGTTCGCGACTGGGCTCGGCGCGGCTGGAAACGGAAGACCGGCGCGATCGAGAACCTCGAGCTCTGGCAGGCCGCCGTCGACGCGGTCCGGCCGCACGAGGTCTCCTGGAGGTGGGTTCGCGGACATCACGGTCACCCGCAGAACGAATACGCCAATCATCTCGCGACGACCGCGGCCGCGAAGCAGACCTCGTCCGACGGCGTCGTCGCATCGGGCTTCGAAGAGTGGCTCACATCACAACGCGAGCGTGGCGCCATCCGCACGGACGTGGACGCGTTTCCAACCGCGGCCGCCTTCCGTGCGGCGGCACCGTTACCGGCGGTCTCGACCGCGCGTCCGTAGCTTTGGACCCCTACTGACCGCCACCATGCTGAAGTACGCCATCGTCCTCGTGATCGGAATCGCTATCGGCTACTTCTACGGCTTCGGCGACGCGAAGAAGAACGACGACAACGTCGTGACTCGCGTCGTGGAGCGCGTGGGTGGGAGCAGCCGCGGGAAGTACAGCACGGACGTCGACAAGAAGATGGAGGCGCTGGAAACCACCCGCTGACCGCGCGCTCGCATCGCCGGTTGCCGGCCCCGCCGGTTTTTCTCCAAACGCATCGGGACGCCGCTTCCACTCGGAACGGCGTCCCGATGCGTTTCGTGCCCGCGTCGGGCACTTCGCCCGTCGAAACGGGTAACGAACTTGCCTTTACCGACTGCGGTCCTCTCATTTCTCGCATGGACGATCTCGACCGTATGTACCGCCGGCTCGTACAGAACCTCCGGGCAGGTTTCCCTGATCTCCTCGCCCGCCCGTTCGAGGTTTCGGAGCTCTACACCACCCTGGTCCCGTACCGGCACAATCGCCGCGAGCTGGGGTTTGAAACGAATCAGGATTACGAGCTCGCGCTCCTGCGACTTCTGTCAGGCGAGCGCGGGTACCTCGTAGGCGACCCGCAGATGCAGGAAGACTTGCGCACCGAGCTGCAGTCGCCGAACCCGGACCTCTCGAAGTTCCGAGCGTATTCGACGACAATGGTTTCGGTCGCGCCCGAGGGAGCACGGTCGGTGGAGCCGCCGGTCGTTCGACGTCCGGGGAGTGGGGGCACCGCTGCCATTGGCGCGGCGCCGCCGTCATCCGTGGCGGCAGCGGCGATGGCCGACCGCCCGACCATTGGCGTTCCGGAACAACCGGAACAGCCATCGGTGACAGCACAACGCCCGGCCGCCGCACTTCCGCCGTCAGCGCCGGCTCCAGCACCCGCTCCGCCAGCCCCACCGGTGGCGCCGCCTTTGTCGGCAACGGCCGGCCGCTCGATCGTCGCGTCGGGTACGTGCCGGTATTGTAGCGGCGAACTGCCCGAGGGCCGGACCATCACGTTCTGCCCCCATTGCGGCCAGAACCTCACCGTGCAGAACTGCCCCGCGTGCGGGACAGAGCTTGATGTTGGCTGGAAGTTCTGCACGACTTGCGGCCGGGCAACGGCCTGACGTACCGGTGGATTCTCGGCTTCGTGTCGTAGCGCGTGTCGCGGGGCTCGTCGCTGTCGTGGGTTCGGCGGCGTGCACGGGAATCGGCGGTGGCGCGGTCCCGGTGGCGCAGCCAGCAACGGAAGAGCCAGCGTCGGGGCAGTGGACGATACGCACGCGCGACCACGTCGATCTCTGGCTGCACGGATTCGCCATGCTCCAGACCGATTCGACGCGCGTCCCGTTCTTCCGGCGCGGGTACCGCGATTCGGTCCTGGCCGAGCGTGGACGCGCGAACGTTACGACACTCATCGACGCAAACCGCGACCGCCTGGCCGCGCGTTTCATCGCGTTTCCGAACCTCGTCTCTGCGCAGTTCATTCCTCTGTACTTCGACACGTGGGAGGAGACGAGGCAAAGCGCCGACCTGTTCCTCCGCGCCGAGGGAGATGAGCGCGCCGCCGGCGATCTGCGGTCGCAGCAGATCATTCGGCTGTTCGCTGGCTACTTCCCGACATCCCCGGATCGCGAATGGCTGCGGCTGTTCGCTCAGGGGCTCGAGGACGAGCGAGCCAAGTTCTTTCAGCAATACTGGGAGGGACAGCAGCGGCGGCGTTCCGCGGCACGAACGAGCGTCGACTCGCTCTGGCGGAACGGGTATCGACAACGATTCTCGCGCTTCCTGAACAATTCCGGCGCCGATCGCGGCACGATCGTGCTGTCGCTGCCGCTCGACGGCGAAGGGCGCACGCTCGACCTCGGTCAGCGAACTCGCATTGTCGCGGTCAACTTTCCCGACGATGCGGATCAGGCGCGCGAGGCGCTCTACACGATCGCGCACGAGATCGTAAGCTCGGTGACTTCGCTCGCCATCGATGACAACCTGAGCCCGGCGGAGAAGCGCTCGGGCGGCTCGGATCGCTACGCGAGCGCGGCGCTGGTTCGCGGGGGCCTGATGCTACTTGAGCGCGCCGCGCCGGAACTCGCGGACGGCTACGCACGTTATTACCTGAGCGCGGCGCGCGTGCCGTTCTCGACCGGTAATGCGCGGACAGCGCTCGCCGCGGCATTCCCCCTGCCTGACTCGATTCGGGACGCCATTCAGCGTCAGATCGATATCGTGCTCGGAGGAATATGACGAACCTCCCCGAAAAATCCCCCGCGCCCGCCAGCCGGGCACTCGACCGATCGGCGCTCGAGCGGGTACTCGCGCGTGCCGCGGAGTTACAGGCGGGCATGGCGGATGCCCACGAGTCGATGACGGAAGAGCAGCTCGTCGAGCTGGGCAATGAAGTCGGGCTGTCGCCGGAGCACGTTAGGCAGGCGATTGCCGAGGAACAGACGCGGGTCACCGTCCCGACCGCCGAGGGGCAGGCGAAGGGCATCTTCGGCCCGACGACGACGTGGGCGCAGCGGATCATCACGGGGTCACAAGCAGACGTGCTGGCGCGCATCAGTCGCTACATGGAGCGCGAGGAGTGCCTGCGGGTGCGCCGTCAGTACAAGGAGCGCATCACGTGGGAGGCGAGTCGTGACCTCGTCGGCAACCTGAAGCGTGGGTTCAGCTGGGGAGGGCGGCGCTACTCGCTGTCGCGCGCTGACGAAGTTGGCGCGACGGTCGTTCCCGTAGACGCCTCGCGCGTGCTCGTGCGGCTCGACGCCACATTCGCCGCCTCGCGCCAGAAGTTCGTCACCGGCGGAGGCGCGCTCGCTGGGACGGGCATCGTGGGTGCCGGCGGGGTCATCGCGCTCGCGGCTACGATCCCGGGCGCCTCGATTCCGATTGCGCTCCTTGTTGGCGGCGTCTGGGCCGCCCTGGGCGGCGTCGGCGCGGTGGCCGTCGCGCGCTCGTTCAAGTCGAATGTCGAGAAGGCACAGCTCGCGCTCGAGCAGGCGCTCGACCAGCTGGAGCACGCGAATCCGCCGCGCCCCACGGGCTCATTGCTCGACGTTCTGTCGTCGGCCATGAACCGATGAGCGACCGCGGCCCCGGAGGCGAGCCACCGGCACCGGTCGCACGGGTGGGTGTCGTTGGCGGAGGCCTCATGGGGCGCGGCATCGCGCAGGTGTCCGCGCAAGCCGGATTGGTGACGACCGTTCGCGAGCTCACCGACGCCCTGTGCTCGACCGCGCGCGACGCCATCGGGCGCTCGCTCGACAAGGCTGTCGAGAAGGGGAAAGTCGCGGCCGACGCCCGCGATGCCGCGATGGGCCGTCTTCGGTTCACCACGCGGCTCGACGACCTCTCGACGAGCGACATCGTGATCGAAGCCGTGGTCGAGGACGCCGAGACGAAGAACGCGCTGTGGCGCGAGCTCGACCCGGTGTGCACCCCCGCGACGATCTTCGCGTCGAATACGTCGAGCCTAACGATCGCCGCCATGGCGGCCGCGAGCGGCCGCGCCGACCGGCTCGTCGGGCTGCACTTCTTCAATCCCGTCCCCGCGATGAAGCTCGTCGAGGTCGTGCGCACGATCACGACCAGCAACGAGACCGCGCAGCGTGCGACGGCGTTCGTGCGGCAGCTCGGCAAACAACCCGTCGCGGCACGCGACAGCTCCGGGTTCATCGTGAACCGGCTCCTGATTCCCTACATGCTCGACGCCATTCGCGCACTGGAGAACGGGGTCGCCACGGTGACGGACATCGACGCCGGAATGCAGCTCGGCGCTGGCCACCCGATGGGGCCATTCATCCTGCTCGACTTCGTGGGGCTCGACACGGTGGAGCGCGTGGCGGAGGTCATGTTCGACGAGTATCGCGAGCCGCGATTCGCTCCACCGCCGTTGCTGCGCCGCCTGGTTCGCGCGGGGCAGCTCGGTCGGAAGAGCGGGCGCGGCTTCTACGACTACGCAGCGGACCCACCCGCTCCGAATCCGCTGGCGGTGTGACCCGGTGCTGGCCTCGGGCTGGCAAGCCGGTTATCGTCAGGCCACGGTCAACAGCATCCTCTGCCCCGTTACCGTGGGAGAATCGCATGAGCAAGCGCGACAAGCTCGAGCCGATGCCCGATGGTTGGGTGGCCTTCCACACCGAGTCCGGCCAGCGGTGGAAGCACAAGGACTTCAGCGAGAGCGCGGCCACCGGCGCCACAATCCACTATCGGCTCTTCGTTGCCGACGGCGGTGAGCAACGACGGTATACCTTCGCCCCGAAGGATGCCCGCGACTCGACCGTCTGGGATCTACGAGACCAGCTCGCCCGGTCGGAAGCCGTCGCGGCCGGCGCAGGCAGCGGGTAGCCCCCGCGCACGGTGAGCCGACTGATCGGCGCGGTTCGTCAGGCGCTGCATCACCTCCGGCTGCGCCTGTTCCTCGTTCGAGACCCCTGGGAGCGACTCCCCCTCGAGGCACCGCTCGCCGTCTACGGTGGCGGTGCCCGGCGTGGGTTCGATTGGGTTTTCGAGGGGGAGTCGGCGGTCTTTGTGGAGTCGTTCGACGAGCTCGTACATTGGTTGAGCGAGTGCAGTTACGACACCGATACTCGGCTATTCCAGGAAGAGGACTTCTGGCAGCACCCGACTACGTTCGAGCATCTGCGCCGGGGTGACTGCGAGGATTTCGCCCTCTGGGCGTGGCGGAAGCTCCTCGAGATGGATGTGGATGCCGACCTCGTCATTGGCCGCCGCGTACCGCCTGGCTCCACGAACAGTCGCCATGCGTGGATTCTCTTTCGTAACGAGGACGGCGAGTTCCTCTTCGAACCGGCCATCCGTGACCGTACGCTCGCTGTCCGGCCGATAGACACGGCACGCGAGGACTACATCCCCGAGTTCGGTGTAGCGAGGGATCGCCGCCGGTATTTCTTCGCCGGATACGCCTACTTCCTCCAGAACAGGCACCTGGCGAGGGCGTCCGGCCACCAGACGGACAGCGCCGGAACGGCCCCGGTCGCTTCGGGGAGCCGGACGTCCTGACGGCCTCGGGCCTCTTGAACACCCAGGCCGGATCATCCCGCGGGACCGGGAGGTAGTACGATTTGTCATTCCGAGCGGAGGCGCCCGCCGGCGCCGGTGTCGAGGGATCGTAGGGGTGCTGGTAGAGGGTCCTCTCCCGGGACGACGGCGATTCCTCGACTGCGGTCGCTGCGCGGCCTCCGCTCGGAATGACAACGCGATAATAGTCCGGGTGGCTCTCCCGGGCTCACCTGTTTATTCTGGGAGTCCGGGAAGACGCTCGACCGGGCGCCGACGTCGCGCGCCCTGAAATGCATTCACGTTCGGAGGATCGATGATCTCGCGCCGCGAATGGCTGCGCATCACTGCCGGGGGCATGGCCTTCGGTGTCGCAGGCGCTTCGCGCCTGCTCGCGCTTGCGCCCGCCAAGGAGGCGACCGTCTACAAGAGCGCCACGTGCGGCTGCTGCAAGAAGTGGGTGGAGCACCTTCAGGCCGCCGGCTACACGGTCACTGCTCACGACGTACCCGATATCAACGTCTACAAGAAGAAGTACGGCGTCCCCGACGCCCTCGGCTCGTGTCACACCGCGGTCGTGTCCAGCGGCTACGTGGTCGAAGGGCATGTGCCCGCGGACCTGATCGACCGCCTTGTCGCCCAGCGGCCCAAGGACATCGTGGGGCTCGCTGTCCCCGGCATGCCGCAGGGCTCGCCCGGGATGGAGACGGGCGTGGTGGACAAGTATGAGATCATCGCGTTCGACAAGGCCGGGAAGACGCGGGTGTACGCTCGCCGGGGCTAGCTCGCCGAATTCCTGACGACGTTCTCGCTCGATCGTCGTCCTCTCGAAAGCAATCCGCCGCCGGGGTCTCGCCTCGGCAATCGCAAACCGCTCGCCCGGTCGTCGCTGGCGCTGTCGTGAAACACCTCCCCTGTCTCTCCGCCATTGTTCTCGGCATCGCCGCCCTCGCGGGCGTCGTCCCGTCCGCCTCGGCGCAATCGCTTCGCGGGTCGAACGCGAGTGTCCGACTCACGCACCGGAGCGCGATTCGCGGCGGCCTCGATTTCTACGAGACCACCGCGCAGGTTCGACGCGCGGTCGCGCGGAAGCGGCTGGTCGTTCTCAAGGGGAACGCCAACTACACGGTGGCGAACGTGCGGACGCCGTACGTTCGTCCCGAGACGCGCGCGTTCGTGCACCGTCTCGCTGCCGACTACCGCCGCTCGTGTAGTGCGCGCCTGGTGGTCACGAGCGCCACACGACCGATGTCGCGCCGGCTTGCGAACGGATCCGCGCTGACCGTGCACCCGACCGGCATTGCCGTGGACTTGCGACGACCGAAGGGACGGTGCCTGACGTGGCTTCGCCGCACTCTCCTTGCGGCCGAGCGCCGCGGAGCGATCGAGGCGACCGAAGAGCGCCGTCCTCCGCACTTCCACGTCGCTGTTCTGCCCGCGCGGCACAAGTCGGTCGCATCCTCGGCCCGCTCGAGCGGCACAGGCCGCGCGCAGGCCAAGCGCTGACGACCGACCTATCCGTCCGACCAGGACGGTCCCTTCGAAGGCGTTAGGCACCATACACGAATGGCGGCCACCGACACGATCCTGTTGCACGGTGCCCTGGGTGACGCGCGCCAGCTCGCGCCGTTGGCCGATCGCCTCGCGCAGCTCGGCGTCGCGCGACCGACGGTCATCGAGATGCCCGGCCACGGCGCGACGCCGCTCGGCGATCGGGAGTTTTGCATCGAGGCCCTCGCCGACGCGGTGTTGGCGGAGCTCGACGAGCGCGGCATTTCGCAAGCCGATTTCTTCGGCTACAGCCTGGGCGGGTACGTCGCGCTGCATCTCGCCGCGATGGCGCCCGCGCACGTTCGCCGGGTGACGACGCTCGCCACGAAGCTCGCGTGGTCGCCAACCGTCGCCGCTCGTGAATCGTCCATGCTCGACGCGGCAACCATCCGCGAGAAGGTCCCGAAGTTCGCCGCTGCGCTAGAGCAGCGGCATACGGCCCTTGGTTGGGTGGAGTTGCTCGCCCTCACTGCCGCGCTCCTCCGTGACCTCGGCGATCGGCCGCGCCTTACACCCGCGGTATACGCCCGTATCGCGCAACCCGCGCGAATCGCTGTTGGCGACCGCGACACCACCGTGAGCATCGATGAGTGCGTGGAGGCCGTGCGTGTGCTCCCACGGGGGGAGCTGGAGGTCCATCCGGGCACGCCGCATCCGTTCGAAAAGGGTCCGCTCGAGCGAATCGCTCGCTCTATCGCCGAGTTCGTCGCGTAGAACGGCTCGCGGCCGGCGACGTACGCGGCTGCTTCCCTCCTGAATGGTTCGCCATGCATCCCGCGCATGGCCACCGGTCTGGTCGTCCGAGCCGGCGGTGGGCATCTTGGTCGATCTCGCCCACCCTGCACCTCAAGGAGTAGCGACGCGATGACGTCCACACTGCAGGATTCCGCCTCCGCCCCCGCCCCCGACGCGCTGCGGTACCCGACCGGCCGATTCCAGCGTCCGCCATCCCTCGACGCGGCAGCTCGCGCCAAGGCGATTGAGACCATCGCCGCAACCCCGGCGCGCCTGCGCGACGCCGTCAGGGGACTCGCCGCGGAGCAGATCGAGACACCATACCGGCCTGGCGGATGGACCGTTCGTCAGGTGGTCCATCACGTGCCGGATAGCCATCTCAACGCGTACATCCGCTTCAAGCTCGCCCTCACGGAGAACGAGCCGACCATCAAGCCGTATGACGAAAGCGAGTGGGCGAAGCTCGCCGACACGCGCCTGCCGCTCGAGACCTCGCTGGCTCTGCTCGACGCCGTTCACGAGCGCTGGGTCGCGATTCTTCAGGCGATGACCGCGGCCGACTTCGAGCGAATGCTGGTCCACCCGGAGACGGGACGCCAGCGACTGGATCAGATGCTCGCGCTCTACGCGTGGCACGGACCGCATCACACGGCACACGTGACGACACTCCGCGAGCGGATGGGCTGGTGAGTACGGTCGCACGCGCACGGTGGTTTTCGCGTGCGTTCACCTTCGACCTCGCCCTCTCCGCGTACCCGAACGTCGTCGAGCGGCTACGTGGAACGCCGGCGCGCCTGGAAGAGCGTGTGCGCGGGCTCGACGCGGCGACCCTAACGACGCGCGTCGGCGATCGCTGGTCGATTCAGGAGAACGTGGGCCACCTGCTCGATCTCGAAGCGCTGTGGCTCAGGCGACTGGATGATTTCGAAACCGGCGCCGAACGGCTGCACTCCGCGGATCTCACCAATCGCGCGACGGACGAGGCCCACCACAACAGCGCCGACGTCGCGGAGGTGCTCGCTCGCTTCCGCCGGCAGCGCGCTACGTTCGTCGCGCGACTCGACGCCTACGACGACGCATTCATCGCGCGCACGGCGCTCCACCCTCGGCTCGCTCAGCCGATGCGGGTGATCGACCATGCGCTCTTCGTGGCCGAGCACGATGACCACCATCTCGCGACGATCACCGCGCTGCTCGGGGAGTTGAAAGCAGCGCGGTGATCGCGCGGACCCGCAGCAACCGCTAGCGGTTGCTGCGGCGGATGATCGTCGAGTCGGGGACGAAGTGGAACGGCTGTTGGACGAGCTGCCGCACTCGCTTCCCGTTGAGCATGGCTGGCGCGTATGCCCAGTCGGGCAGTGCACGCTGCACAGCCTGCGCGAACCGCGGATCGGTCGACGAGATCACGCCGAAGGTTTCGAGCTCGACCCGCCCGAGCGTGTCCACGACGAACTCGGCGAGTACCTGGCCCGGGACGCCCGTGACGAGGAGTTGTTCCGGGTAGAGCGGCTGCGGGCGTGAGAGACTGTCGGTCCGTGCCGGGACGTCCACCTGCTCCGCCGTGTACACCTTGAGCGACGCGACGAGCTCGGCGAGTTGGGTGGCCGTCACGGCCTTCTTGGGCTTCTTCGGGCGCCGTTCACCCTCACGCGACCACACGACGATCACGCCACAGGAGCCGAGGCCGCGCGATCCCATGAACTGCGGTGGTATCTGCGAGATGCCGCTGTAGACCTCGATCCCCTCGATCGACTGCGGCGACAGGAAATCGAGGTCGAACTCGGCCGTTGGGAGCGGAGCGCCGTCGAGCCACACGAGGGGCCAGCACGAACGGCCATTGCCGCGGAACCGAACGGCGTTGCGGACGAGCCGCGTCGATTGAATTTGAACGCCCGGCAGACGGCGGAAGATGTCGGTGAGCTGTGCCGGGTTATCGCGCTCGAGGCGTTCGCGCGAAACGAAATGACCGATGCCGAGGTCGCGGCGCTGGTAGAAGCCGGCCATTCGGCCGTTGTACGTCGCTCCCTTGACCACGACCGGGGCCAACCGCTGCGGGATGGGGTTGAGGGTCACGGTCGACGTCGCCGGCACGCGCTGATCGACGATGATGTCGAGCAGCGCGGGTTGGTATCCAAGACGTCGCACGCGAATCGTGGCCGGGCCCCCGCGGACGGCGGACAACCGGATCTCGCCGCGCTCATCCGTGACACCGCGAACTTGCGTTCCCTCCACCGTGAGCTCCGCTCCCGCGATCGACCGGCCGACGGAGTCGCGAACCGTGATCGCAATGGCGCCCGGCGGCAAGGGGTCCTGGGCCGTAGCCCGAGATGCGGCGGCCGCAACGAGCGCGACGGAGCATGTGATGGCGATGCGTGCACGGCACGCAAGACGATGGCGAGCGAGCAACACGATGACCTCCCGAGCGCATCCTAACGCGCCGCTCGATCGTGAGCGACGTCGCATCACGTCAGCGAGCGCGGTCTCGCGCGTGGTGGATAGTTCTATTGTAGTGGTGGTGCACGCAGCGCGCGAGGGAGAGCATCGCAGGGCTGCGGAAACTGGGGTATGTCGCAAGATGGCGGGACGAACCGACGAAATCGGTGAGTCCGGTGTGACCGTGCACCCCCCATCCTCGGGTGCCCTCATTGCCCGGCGGCGCATGACGCGCGCCGATGTCCGAAAAGAATGCTGGACCCTGGATGAGGTTCGGCTTATTATGTCCGCGACGGATATATCCGCGACGGACAGTCAGTCACCCCACGCACGGCCATGCGATCGCGAGAACCAACCCCGGCGTCGTTCCTGCCACTCACCCCGGCCGTATTGCACATCCTGCTCGCCCTCGCCGAGGGCGAACAGCACGGGTACGCCATCGCCCAGGCCATCGAAGCGATCACCGACGGTACCGTTCGAATGGGCCCTGGGACCCTCTACGGCTCCATCGGTCGAATGGTGTCGAGCGGGCTGATCGAAGAGTCGGTGAAAGGGCGCGGTCGCGCGGCTGACGACGACCGGCGGCGCTTCTACCGGATGACACTACTAGGCCGGCGTGTCCTCGAGGCCGAGACCGAGCGGCTTGCACGCGTTGTCGCGTTGGCGCGTGCGAAGAACGTATTGCGGCGCCCGGAGCCCGCGTGATGAGTGCACCCGAGCGGCTCTCGCGAGCCCTGCTGCGCCTCTACCCCCGGCGCTTCCGCCGCGAATACGGCGATGACGTCATCGCGTTCGTGCGCGCGCGCGCGTCGGAAGCGCGGTACGCCACGCGCGCCGGCCGCGTGCATCTCGTCGCCCACGTCCTCGCGGATGGTTTGGCCGGCGCCGCGCGCGAACGGTGCGCTACCGTGTTGAATCGACACCGGCTGCCCGTCCCAGCCGCGAGTGATGCTGCCCTTCCCTCCACTGCCGTTCCACCCGAGGAGCTCATGGTCACCCTCGCCCAGGATCTGCGATACGCGCTGCGTACCCTGCGCCGGCGGCCGGCGTTCACGATCGTGGCCGCGGTCACGCTGTCGTTAGGCATCGGCGCGACCGCGGCGATCTTCGGGTTCGTGGACGTCCTGCTGTTCCGGCCCCTGCGGTACCCGGCGCCGCACGAGCTCGTGACGGTCACCATGACGCGCGGGAACTCGCTTCAAGAGCCCGCGGCGTACCCCGACTTCCTCGACTGGCGCGAACAGGCCAGCTCGTTCCAAACGCTCGCGGTCGCGCGCTGGCAGAGTGTCAACCTCACCGGCGGGGATGCCCCCGAGCGGCTCTCCGGCAACTTCGCATCGGCGAGTCTCCTCACCATGCTCGGCGCTGAGCCCATCGCCGGTCGCGTGTTCCTTCCCGAGGAGACCGAGGTCGGGACGGCGCGCCCTGTCGCGGTGGTGAGCGAAGGGCTCTGGCGGCGCCGATTCGGCGCGGATCCCGACCTCGTCGGGCAGACGATGGTGCTCAACGGTCAGCCGTTCAGCGTGATCGGCATCGTCCCGTCCTCGTTCACGTTCTTCGCGGGCACCGACGTGTGGCTGCCGATCGCGTACTACCCCAACGCGGCGGGTCTCACCCGGAAGGACCACAGCATGACCGTGCTCGCGCGCCTCGAGCCCGAAGTCACACTCGCCGCAGCGCGCGCCGAGATGCGCGCTATCGGCGCGCGCCTGGCGGAGCTACACCCCGAAGAGAACGGTGGCTCCGGCGTTCACGTCGAGTCGCTGCACACCCTGCTCGTGGGGGACGTGAAAGGCCCGCTCTACATCGTCCTTGGCGCCGTGGCGGTCGTGCTGCTCATCGCGTGCGCGAACGTCGCGAACCTCCAGCTCGCGCATGCCGTCGCTCGTCGCCGGGAGATCTCGGTGCGTGCAGCGTTAGGTGCCGGGCGCGGCCGCCTCGCGCGCCAGTTGCTGACAGAAAGCCTCATCCTGTCGGCGCTCGGGGGCGCGCTCGGCATCGCCGTCGCGCACGCCGGCGTTGCCGTGCTCACCAGGATCGTTCCGATCGACCTCACGTTCTTCAGCCCCATCGCCGTGGATGCTCGTGTGCTCGCGTTCGCCGCAGCCGTGGCTATCGCCACAGGTATCGTCTTCGGACTGGCCCCGGCGCTCCACGCCTCGCGTACCGATCTCAACGATGCGCTCGCGACTCGCGCGAGCGGACTCGTCGCACGCGTCGGCCGCGTGGACCTGCGCGGCGCATTCGTGGTCGCCCAGATCGCACTGTCGGTGGTGCTCCTCGTGGGTGCGGGGTTACTCGGCCGGTCCCTCACGAAGCTGCGCGAGGTGGATCTCGGCTTCGATCCATCGAACGTCGTGACGATGGAGTTTCGCCTGCCAGCCATGAAGTACGACGAGCCACGGAAGATCTCGGACTTCTTCACGCGTGCCATCGAGGAGATCCGGTCGGTTCCGGGCGTCGCCAGCGCGGCGCTCGTGCGCGCCATTCCGTTCAGCGGCAATGGCGACTCACGAGCGTACGCGGTGGATGGGGCCCCGGAGCCGGCAACGGGAAAAGCCTCGATACTGCAGCTCAACACGGTGAGCTCGGGCTACTTCGAGACAGTCAGCCTTCCGCTCGTCGCCGGCCGCGACATCGAACCGCGCGATGACGCGTCCGCGCCCCCCGTCGTCGTGGTCAATGAGACGTTCGCGCGCCGCGAGTGGCCGAATGCATCAGCGATCGGGCGCCGGGTACGGTTCATCGACTCGGAGCGCTGGTTCACCGTCGTCGGGGTCGTTCGCGACGCCAAACACTTCGGTCCCACCGACGCGCCGCGCCCCCAGATGTACGTGCACTACAAGCAGAGCCCGCAGATCTTCACGAGTGTCGCTGTTCGCGCAACCGGTGACGCGTCGAAGCTCGGGAACGCCGTGCGCGACGCCATCTGGCGCATCGACCGCGACCAGCCGGTGTGGAAGATTCGTACGCTCGCGTCCATCGTCGACGGGGCGCTCGGATCGGAGCGCGTCCTGCTGGGGCTCGTGGCGACGTTCGCCGCGGTTTCGCTGCTGCTCGCCGCGGTCGGCATCTACGGCGTGATGTCGTTCGCGGTGACGCAGCGGACCCACGAGGTGGGCGTGCGGATGGCGCTGGGAGCACGCCGCGGACAGGTGATCCGGCTCGTGGTCGGCCAGGGACTCAAGCTCACCGCGGTGGCGCTCGTCGTCGGGCTGATCGCGGCGGCCGGCGCGTCGCGCGTGCTCGCGAGCGAGTTGTTCGGCGTGACGCCGGCGGATCCGTTCACGTTCGCGGTCGTCCCGCTCGTGCTCGGCGCGGTGGCCGTCGTGGCGTGTTATCTTCCGGCGCGTCGTGCGAGCCGGCTGGATCCGCTGGCTGCCTTGCGGCGAGACTGACGAGATGTATCCGCCCCGACCCGTTACCCCATCGAGTGTATCGTCCATTTCTCGTCGCAGTGTGCTCGATGGTGGCCGTGCGACTCGGGGCGCAGACTCCCGACCGGCGTGACCGTGAGCCGGTAAGCCTCGATCTCGCGATCCACAACGTCGGGATCAGTATCGGGAACTCGCGACGTCTCACCGGTCTCCGGCTCAACTGGCGGGACGACGGTGTGATTCGCGTGGAGGGGATCAACGTCACCCTGTGGTCGCCGGGTCAGAACCCGCGGGCGACGGTCGGCGGGCTCGCGGTCGGGCTCGTGGCGCCCGGCGCGGCCAACCTTCGCGGGGTAGCGCTCGGTGGCGTGGGCGTTCGGGCCGAGCGGCGCCTAACGGGGATGGCGGTCGGCGGTGGTGCCGTGTTGTCGCACGGGCGAATCGACGGCTTGAGCCTCGGCGGGCTCGCTGTGGTGGGCGACAGCAACGTGACGGGGATCAGTGCCGCGAGCCTCGCCGTGATGTCGCGCGCGCAGCTGACGGGGGTGAGCGTCGCGGGCGCGTCCGTGCTGGCGTCGGGCGGAGCGCGCGGTATCCAGTTGGCGGGGCTCGCGACCGTCGTGCAGCGGCGTCTCGCGGGCGTCACGTTCGGCGGACTCGCCGTCGTGAGCGAAGGCCCGACCTCTGGCGTGACCGTATCCGGGCTCGGGATCGCGGGTCGGGGCCCAATGACGGGGATCGGCCTCGGCGGGTTGGTTACGTTCGCGTCGGGGCCCATGCGCGGGCTGCACGTGGGCGGGCTGGCGGTGGTGGCCGAGGGCGGGGCGAGCGGCGTCACCGCGGGCGGCGCGGCGATCGTGTCGTCGGGTACGCTTCGGGGAGTGAACCTCAGCGGCGGCGCGGTCATGTCGGGTCGCGATATCCACGGGGTCACGGTCGCCGGACTCGGCATCGTCGCCGACGGGGACATCCGGTGGGTCGCCCTGAGCGGCGGAACGTTGAACGCGACCCGCGACGCCCGAGGCGCGCTCGTGGGGTTGTACCGCGTGAAGAGCCCGCGGGTGTCGGGAGTGGCGGTGTCGGCGGTGAACCTCCGGACCGCCGAGTTGCGCGGGATCTCGGTCGCGGGGCATAACGATGTGCGCGTTCAACGCGGCCTCACCATCGGCATCTACAACGACGCGCGGCAACTGAACGGCGTGCAACTCGGCCTCATCAATCGGGCGCGCAACAACCCCGCCTGGGCGCGGTGGTTGCCACTGGTGAACGCGCGGTTCTGACGATAGCTCATAGCGGTGAGTGCCGGACGTTCCACTCATGACATTCGACTCCCGCTCCAATTCCATGTCGCTCCGTCAACGCTTGGCCGCCGCGCCCGCGCTCGCGTGCCTAACGCTCGGTGCCTGGGGCTGCATTCATCAGCCCATGAAGCTGAGCAAGGACGACTCGCCGGTCGTCCTCGCCCGACAGGACATCACGAGCCCCAACCCGGCCACGCCGGGCACGCATCGCGTCCTCACGCTCGTGTACGGCAGCGGCACGGATAAGCGCCGCCCCGCGTTTCGCGATTCCGTGGCGCTCCGGACGAAGACCGTCGACGGCTCGCCGTTCGTGTCGTCGACGCCCGAGATCGCGAAGAGCCGAAAGAAATACTGGGGGTTCGACTTCAAGCGGCTGCCGATCAACGGACGCGTGTGGTATCCCGAGGGTGATGGCCCGTTTCCGCTCGTGCTCATCGTTCACGGGAATCACAACATGAAGGACTTCTCGGACCCGGGGTACGCCTACCTGGGCGAGCTGCTCGCCTCACGCGGATTCATCCTCGTGTCGGTAGACGAGAACTTCATCAACGGGAATCTGCGCGGCGAAAACGACGGGCGCGGCTGGCTGCTGCTTGAACACCTAAAGCGATGGCGTACGTGGAACGACTCTCTCGGGAGCCCGTTCCATCGCAAGGTCGACATGCGCAACATCGCGCTCATGGGTCACTCGCGCGGAGGCGAAGCCGTGGCCGTCGCGGCATCGTTCAACCGGCTGTCGCACTACCCCGACGATGCGACAGTGAAGTTCGACTACAACTTCGACCTCAAGTCACTCGTCGCGATCGCGCCGGTGGATGGGCAGTACGAGCCCGCCGGCAAGCCGACACCGGTGCAGAATGTCAACTACCTCGTGTTCCACGGATCGCACGACGGCGACGTGACCGCGTTCTCGGGGCTGCGCCAGTACCAGCGCGTCAAGTTCACCGACGGCCGTCCGTGGTTCAAATCCGCGGTGTACGTGTACCGGGCGAATCACGGACAGTGGAACACCGTCTGGCAGAACAAGGACAATGGTCCACGCAGCGGACGCCGCCTGGCGCTCGATGCGCTGATGCCCATGGAGGACCAGCTCCAGTTCGGGAAGGTGTACATCGGCGGCTTCCTCGAGGCCACGCTCAAGGGACGGAAGGAATACCTCCCGATGTTCCGCGATCACCGGACCATCGGCCGTTGGCTTCCGAAGACGATGTACCTCACACGGTTCGAGGAAAGCAGCTACAAGGCAGCTGCGGGATTCGATGAGGACGTCGACGTGACGACGGGATCCGTACGCGGGATCACGATCTCGGCTGACAGCTTGTCGAGCTGGAAGGAAGCGCCGGTGCCCGTGCGCTGGCGCAACTCCGACGTCGGCACGAACGCCGTGTGGCTCGGCTGGAACAACACGCCGGCGGGAAAGGACACGACGAAACCACGCACACCCGCGAGCTACTCCATCTCGATCTCCGACTCCCTTCGCACCGCGTGGAACGTGGGCGCTGGGTCGTCCGTCGTACTCTCTCTCGCGCCCACGACGGCAACACCGGGTCCGCGGAAGGTGCCGCCCGACACGACGAAAAAGGTCGACTCGTCAGCGGCGAAAGACAGGCCCGCCTCACGCCAAGCCGCGCACCGCCCGGGGGCGAAGAAGGCGGCAGCTGACACGACGCCGCCGGACCTGTCGATCGAGCTGGTGGATGCGGCCGGCGGCACGGCGCGCCTGCCGCTGAGCAGGTTCGGTCCGGTACGACGTCCGCTCGAGATCACGGTGTACCGCCGTAGGAACCGCGACAAGAACGCGTTCGCCAGCACGCACGAGCTCGTGCTGCAGACGTACGTGATGCCGGTCGCGGATTTCGCTCGCGCGTCGTCAGGATTCGATCCGTCGCAGCTGCGAACGGTGCGTCTCGTGTTCGACCGCACGAAGGTCGGGCAGGTCGTCATGGACGACGTCGGGGTTTCGTCCATGGATCCGGCGTATCTCGTTTGGCGTGATTAGGGCTTCGAGCTGTCAGGCCAGCTGGTGGCTGGCGGGTTGCTAGCTGCAGCTCCGAGCTGGAACGCTACTGACAGCGGCTGGTGGCTGGCTGCCAGGCCAAGAGCTCGCAGCGTGCAACTTCCGGTTCCCGGTTCCCCGTTCCCAGTCTACCGAACCCTCAAGCCTAGCCGGTGACCGTTACCCGGCCCGTGGTAGGGCTCGAAGCCGTAGTCGACCGTGAACCTGTCGAAGCTGAACGAAGCACCCATCGTGACGGGAAGCTCGGCGGACACCTCCGGCCGGCGGGCGCCAACGCGGGCCGCGAAGACGATGCCGTCGATCGGCACGTACGAGAGCTCGCCCCCACCCGCCGGTGCGACGCGACCGCCCCGGCGAACTGACAACGCCGCGCTCGCGGCGAAGTCGAGCGGGCCCACCGGCAAGCCGCCGCCCGAGAAACCGACCGTCGCGCGCGTCGGCAGCGCCGCGGACGTCCCGAGCACGCGCGGGCTGCTCCCGAGGTTCTGAATCGACGCGCCGAGCGAAACGGGGCCGATCTCCCGCGCTGCACCAACATCCACGAGCACCACACCATCGCGCGCGGCCTCCACACGGTCCTGAGCCAGCTTCACCGCGGAGCCCCACCGAATCCCTATGAACGACATCGAGAACGCAACCGCGGCGGTGAAGCTCGACGCCTGATACGGCCCCGACTCGAGCAGTCGCGCGCCGTTAGGCGCCAGGTCGGGATACCGCGGGAGGGCGACTCGATAGTCCAGAAGCTTCGCGCCAATGCCTACCCCCGCCGGCCCGAACGCGTACGACGCGGCGAACGCCCCGTCCACCGCCTCGTCCCCGTACCGTTCGACGGAAACGGCAATGAGGTTGCGTCCGCCGACGTTCGCCGGATTGTAGAACAGCGCCTCGGCCTCACGAACGGCGACGTAGGCATTCCCAAAGCCGACCGCCCTCGCGCTCGCGGGCAGTTGCAGGACGACCGGACCATAGCCGCCGGCCTGCGCCGCGGACGCCGACGGGATCACCAGAAACGCGGCAGCAACAACGGAGCGCGCGTGCATCGATCTCGGGTGAAAGGTGCGATTCGCCGTCGCTTCGCGATCGGCGAGGAGCGCCGCGAAGCTAGTGCCGCACGCTCGACTGGCCAAGGGGCGATACGGCTCGCGCCGGTACGCCTTCCGGGCCGCTGCACGCGGGTGCAACGTTGCGCCGCCGCGCCTCGCCGTCTCGCACCCTCCGGTTCAGCACTACACCCCTCGAACCAGCCGTGTCGTCACCCGCGTACGACCTGCAGCTCTGGCGCTCTCGAATCCCGCTCCTCGCGCATGCGGTGCCGATGAACAACTGCTCGCAGGCGCCAGCAACCGACTACACCCGCCGGGCGGCCGACGCGTACCTCGAGTCCTGGGGGCGCGACGGCATGGATTGGGACACCTGGATCGGCGAGGTCGAACGTGGCCGCAGCTCCTTCGCCCGGTTGATCAACGCCGAGGTGGACGAGGTGTCGGTCATGAGCTCCGTCTCCAACGCCGTGAGTGCCTTCGCGAGCGCACTCGCGTTTCACGGACGGCGGCGATGCGTGGTAGCGAGCGGAGCAGAGTTCCCGACCGTGGGGCACGTCTGGCTTGCACAGGAGTCGCGAGGCGCCGAAGTCGAATGGGTTCCGCTTGCCCCCGACGGGACGATAGACGCGGCCGCGTATGACGCGCGCATCACCGATCGAACGGCCGTCGTGTCGGCGACGCACGCCTACTTCGTGAATGGATGGAAGCAGGACGTCGCCGCGATCGCCCGCACGGCTCATGCCCACGGGGCACTCGTGTTCGTCGATGCGTACCAGACGCTCGGCACCGAGCCGATCGACGTGAAAGTGCTCGGAGTGGACGCGCTCGCGGGCGGGTGTCTCAAGTACCTCATGGGGACGGCCGGGATCGCATTCCTCTACGTCAGACGCGAGCTCGCCGAGTCGCTGCGTCCCACGGTGACCGGCTGGTTCGGCCGCGCCGAGCCGTTCGCGTTCGACCCGGCCCGCCTGGACTGGGCGCCGGCCGCTCGGCGCTTCGATGGCGGAACACCGCCCATCATCAATGCGTACGTCGCCCGCGCGGGACTCGAGATCATCCACGAGGTCGGCCCCGCCGCCATCGGGGCGTGGACGCGGACACTGTCGCAGCGGCTCGTGACTGGGGGTCTGGAACGCGGCCTCGACCTGTACGG
>DAINRQ010000052.1:31158-41448 GCA_036741775.1 Gemmatimonadaceae bacterium
CTCGTCATCGGCGTGCCCGGGCTCATGGCGGAGTGGGCGCTCGGCCGTCACACCCGGCGCGGGACGGTCGGCGCGTTCGCGCGGGCCGGCTTACCAGGAGGACGATTCGCCGGGTGGTTCTTCTTCGTCATCGTCATCGCGGCGACCGCGTACTACACGAACGTCATTGGCTGGGTGCTGTACTACGCCGTCGGTGAGCTGGTGCGCGCGGGTGGCGGCGCCGTCGACGCGTCCCGAATTCTCCCACCCGACACCGGACTCTCCGCGCAGTCACTCTCCCTGCAGCTCGTGTGCACCGCGGCCGTCACGTTGTCGTGTGTCTTCGTGCTCCTTCGCGGATTGCGCAGCGGCATCGAGCGCGCGAGTCGTATCGTCATTCCCCTGCTCTGCGTGATCCTGGGTGTACTCATCGTCCGCGCACTCACACTGCCGAACGCGTGGGCAGGGCTGGAGTGGTACATCCTCAAGTTCGAGCTGTCGGATCTCACGCCGCGTGTGATGATGGCCGCCATCGGCCACGCCGTGTTCTCGCTCTCACTCGGTGGCACGTTCATGGTCGTGTACGGCTCGTATCTCAGGGACGAGGACAGTCTCACCACCAATGCGGGGTGGACGACGTTCGGTGACACGTTCTCGGGACTTCTCGCCGGCCTCGCGATCTTCCCGGCCGTGTTCGCGCTCGGCCTCGAGCCGAACAGCGGCCCGGGGCTCATCTTCGCGACGCTCCCGCAGGTGTTTGCGGCGATTCCGTTCGGGTGGGTGTTCGGACTCCTCTTCTTCGTGGGATTGTTAGGCGCGGGCTACCTGTCCGGGCTCGCCGCGTTCGAGGTGCTCGTCGCGGGGTTGACCGACAACACCCGGCTCGGGCGGCGGAGGTCCGTCTGGCTCGTCGCGGCCGTCGTGTTCTTCGTGGCGATTCCGCCGATGCTCAACAACCGGGTGTTCGTGCCGTGGGACCTGACGTTCGGCTCGGGAATGCAGACCCTCGGTGCGCTCGTGGCCGCGGTGACCGTCGGATGGGCAATGCAACGAAGCGAGGCGATGCGAGCGCTCTCCGCTGGCGGCGCGCGCCCCGTGCCGGTCTGGCTTTATTACTGGATTCGGTGGGTCATTCCCGGCGCCCTGCTCCTGGTGGGCGCCTGGTGGCTGCTGACTGAAGCACTCGGCTAATCCGGGCTAATCGGGGTCAGATTCGAATATCATCGTTCTGTCGCCGAGGCGACAGAACGATGATATTCGAATCTGACCCCAATTTCGATATGCCGGTTTCGATCGAGCACTCCCGTCTCATCTACGACTCGCTCAAGGCGTGCGGCATTGGCCTCGTGTCAGCCCTGCCGGAGACCTGGCTCGTGCATCTGATCCGGATGGCCGAGGACGACCCGGAGATGGTGCTCGTGCGCCTGGCGAAGGAAGAGGAGGGCGTGGGGATCTCCGCGGGTGCGTACCTCGCGGGGACCAAGAGCGCCATGCTGATGCAGAACCACGGCTTCCTCGCGTCGGTGAATGGGATCGTGTCGTGCGCGCAGCTCTACCGGATCCCGTTGCTCATGCTCATCAGCCATCGCGGCGAGTTCGGCGAGCGGGACCCGTGGCAGACGGAAGGTGGTGGCGTCACGGAGCACGTGCTGCAAGCGCTGCGCATCCCGTATGCGTACCTCGATTCACCGAGCCACGTCGCGCACCGCATCCGTAAGGCGTTGACGCTCGCCTACTCGGCGAACAAGCCCGTGGCATTGTTGTTGTGCCGAGACCTCATGTGGGAGGAGACGTAGTCGGGAACCGGTATGTTACGGCTTGACGCTCTCAAATCCATTTACGACCGGCTTCACGACCGCGTGGTCATCACGATCATGGGCGCGGTCGCCGCCGAGCTGCAGGCGATCGGGCACCGTCCGAACTTTTTCTACCTGCAGCACGCCATGGGGCTCGCGTCGTCCATGGGGCTCGGGGTCGCGCTGACGCGCCCGGAGCTCTCCGTCGTGGTCTTCGACGGGGACGGGTCGATCCTCATGAACCTCGGCGGCCTGACGACGCTCGCACGCTACCGCCCGCGCAATCTCGTGCACGTCGTGTTCGACAACGAGAGCCTGCTCTCGGTCGGCGGGTTTCCGACGGCGACATCGACCGGCAGCGACATTGCGGGCATGGCCAGGGCCGCAGGCGTTCCGCACACGGCCACCGTGCACACGATCGAGGGGTTCGTCGCCGCATTCGACGACGCGCTGGCCGCGGACGACCTCACGACGATCGTCGCCAAGGTCGATGCCACGGGTCCGGCCGGCTTCGTCACCGACCTCGCGCTGCTCGAGAATCGGTTCGAGTTTCAACGGTGGCTCAGGAAGAACGCTCCCTCGCACCCCACGAGCTGATGTCAACCGTCCTCCAGCAACTCATCGCCGAGCTCGACGCCGGCCGGCTGCGTGTGGTGGACCTCACGCAGCCACTCGGCCCGGATACACCCGTGATCGGGCTCCCTCCGATCTTCGCCGCCTCACCCGGTCTGTCCATCGAGCCCATTTCGCGGTATGACGACAACGGACCTGCGTGGTACTGGAACACCATTCGCCTGGGAGAGCACACGGGCACGCACTTCGATGCGCCGGTCCACTGGGTCACGGGAAAGGATCTGCCTGACAACACATGTGACACGATTCCGCCGCGACGGTTCGTGGGACCCGCGTGTGTCATCGACATCACGCGCCAGGTTGGCGGCAACCCCGACTATCTCCTGACGCCGGAGGACCTGGAGCGTTGGGAGCGTGAGCACGGCCGCGTTTCGCGCAACGCGTGGGTGCTGCTTCGCACGGGGTGGAGCAAGCGAACGTCGGTCGCCGAGTTCCTCAACGTGGACGAGAACGGCCCGCACGCACCGGGGTTTCATCAGGAGACCTCGAAGCTGCTCGCGCACGATCGCGACGTCCTTGGCGTCGGGGTGGAAACCATCGGGACGGATGCGGGACAAGCGGGGCGTTTCGATCCGCCGTTCCCGAACCACGCGATCATGCACGGCGCGGGGAAATTCGGGTTGACGAGCCTGTGCAACCTCGATCAACTGCCGCCGACCGGCGCCGTCGTGATCGCGGCGCCGCTCAAGCTCGTCAACGGAAGTGGCAGCCCGCTCCGCGTTCTCGCGATCACCGCGTAGCTTCCAGTCATGGGACTCGACACCAGCGACCCGGGGAGGGCCGACGCCATGATCACTGAGACCGAGCTGGACCTCACGCAGTTCGTCGAGGGTGGAGACGGGATTTCCGTCATTCGAGGCGGCGGGAATCTTCGCGACTGGAACGGGATCCATTACCGCGCCGGTCTGTCGGGCAAAAATGTCGGCGCGCGGAAGCTCTCGATGAACGTGGCGACCATTCCGCCTGGTGGTGTCGCCTACGCGCACATCCACGTGGACTTCGAGGTGATGCTCTACATCCTCCGCGGGCGGGTGCGGCACGAGTACGGGCCCGGGCTGCGAAAGGTCGTGGAGAACGAGGCCGGGGATTTCATCTTCATCGAGCCCGGCGTCCCGCACGAAGTCTTCAACATGAGTGACGTCGAGCCGGTCGTGGCCGTGGTGGCGCGGTCCGACGCCAGCGAGTGGGAGAACATCGTGTCGTACGATCGACGGACTGAGTAGCTATCAGCCATCAGCTAACAGCTATCAGCAAAGCGAGAACCCTCGGGATGGCTCCGTATTGGAGAGAGGCATCCGGAGGGTTTTGCTTGTGCTGTTAGCTCCAGATGTCGGCTCACAGCATTAGCGCAGGCTCGCCTACCGGCGCGGCTCGAGCAGCGACCGGATTTCCTCGCGAGCCGCGGCGCGGGCGTCAACCTCTCCCGCGATTTCCGCGGCCAGCTCGCCGAGCCGGCTTCCGAGATCATCGCTCTCGCGCATCGACTGCGCGTCGAGCTGGCCGAGGACGGTGACGGCATCGAGCAGTCGCTGGACCGTCGCGTCGCGGATCTGCTCGCAGTCCGCGTAGCTATCGAGCCACCGACTGTCGCCGTCGTCGGGGTGCCGCTCCTGGTCGAACAGGGCGAGGCTCTCGTCGATGGCCGCCAGGTCGCGGGCCGATTCGCACGCGGCAACGATCAGCTGGTCGACCATGAGGCCGAGCCCGGACGGGTCACGACGCAGCGCGAGGGCCCGCTGCACGGCGTGACCGCGGCGAACGACGTCGGCCAGAAGCGACCGCGCGGTGCCAGCAGATAGCACCGTGAACGACTCGATGACCCGCGCCGTTGCTTCTGCCCCTAACGCGGACTGGCGGCGATCCGATGTCACCGCCGTTTGCCGGAGAGACAGCGTCCCGCCGGCGGTGAGCAGCAACGCGAACGGGATAGCCGTGGCCCCAATACCGGAGCCAGTAACCAGGCCTGTCACGATGCCGGCGACGGCGACGCCAAGCACCACCAGCACGAAGCTCGAGGGCAGCGCACGATAGAGCTCCCGCTCGGGCACGACGCGCGCGCGGATGCCGCGCGCCGCGAGGACTTCTGTGACCCGCTCTCTCGATGAGGCCGGCACACGCACGAGTGACCGCGCGCCGGTCGCTACGTCGGCTATCGTGCGCGCTGGCGCATCGTCGCCGAGGACGCCCACGGCAGCTTGCAGCACCGCATCACGCTCGACGTTCGAGCGCGGCGGCTCGAAGAACACAAACGCGTCGGCGCGGTCGCCGGAGTTGGAGCACGACGCACACACGCCCATGCCCAGCATGTCGAGCCCGCCGCACAGCACGCATCGCTCACGCGGCATCACGGCGAGGCCGCCGGCGTCCCGCGCATCGCGCTTCGCGAGCGCGTCACCGAGCGCGACGGGCGTGGGGTACCGGTCGGCCGCATCCGCGGACGTCGCCCGCGCGATGATGTGCGCGAGCCAGACCGGCACGTCGGCGCCGAGCGCAAGCGGCGTGTACCCCGATGGCGAGGACGGGAGCGGGAGATGGGGCGACGGGCGATCAGGCAGGCGCCCCGCGGCCGCGTGGAACAGCGTCATACCTAACGCGAACACGTCGGCGCGTGCGTCGCCACGGCGACCGGCCACGGTCTCCGGCGCCATGTAGGCGAGCGTGCCGACGATCGCGCCGGTGCGCGTGATCGTCGCCTCGCCGTCCATGCGCGCCGAGCCGAAGTCGGTGAGCCGGGCCCGCCCGTCGCGCGCGAGGAGGATGTTCTTCGGCTTCACGTCGCGGTGCAGGATGCCGTGCCGGTGCGCCGCCGCGAGCGCGCTCGCGACCTCGGTCCCGATCCGCGCGACGTCGTCGGTCGGGAGCGCACCCGCACGTCGCACGCGGCAATCGAGGTCTTCACCGTCGACGAGCTCCATGACGACTGCGCCGTAGGGGCCGTCCTCCACGAAGTCGTAGACGGCCACGATGTTCGGGTGTGCGAGACGGCGGACGGCGTTGACTTCCCGCCGCATCCGCTCGCGTGCCGTGTTCGCGGTCGCCGGAGACGGCACGAGGAGCTTGAGCGCGACGTCCTGCCCGACCTGGTGATCGCGCGCCGCGTAGACTACCGAGACGCCGCCCCGCCCGAGCTCACGGCCGATCTCGTAGCGGCCGGCGAACAGCGACCCGACCGCGAGGTAGCTGCCGGAGCTCATGGGTGCGTGGGCCGCTCGCGTTCGACGTTCTTTCGCGGGCGCAGCCGTCCGAGGCCGCTCCGTTCTTCCATATGCGCGAGCGCGCCCCTTGCCGCAGACGTGAACCCGTCGTCCGCGTTGTACATGCTGAGGAACGAGCGGAGTCGCTGCTGCGCCAGCTCGGTCTGCCCGAGCGCGTACTCGGACATGCCGGCGTGGTACAGCGCCATGTAGTTGTTGGGCCAGTACTCGAGCACCAGCTCCATCATGGGCCCGGACGAGAGATCGTCGCCGGCATCCGCGACGGGGTGGGCGACATTGAACAGCACGTTGGCGGCTGCCCCACGGTCGCCGGGGGCCATACTGTCGATGATGCTTCGCGCACGGTCGACTTTCCCGGCAAGCGCGAAACACGCGGCCGAGAATCCGGCCCCCTGCACAGTCCCGGGCGCGGGCTTGACTCGCTCGCGCACCTCTACCTCGACGGGATTGCAGTACGGCTTCATTGCCGCGAACCACTCTTCGCCCGAGTTCTGCGGCGTCCAGCCCGTAGTTGGATACGGCCCGGCAGGCGTCGCGTGGGGTGGGTCGACGAGGATAGGCCCGCCACGCCACATGGCCTCGCGGAAAAGCAGCGCTCCGCACAGCGCGATATAAGTGAAGCCGGCGAAGTAGAGAAAGCGTTGCATGGTGCCTCTTGGGACAGGAGGCGGCGCTGAACCGCGGTCGGCGCGGGTCGGGCTTCCATTAGGTAGACGCGCCAGCAGGCAGCCCGAGCACACCGGTCGTCCCACGCTACGTAATGAACCGCGCGGGTCGAGGAAATTGTGACCAGTGGCGGCGGTCCGTCCCAGCGGTCGTCTTGCCCGACCCCCGCCCCAGGCTAGAATGCGCTCGGGGACGCGGGCGAATACTCGAGACGGCGAGGTCTAACACGTGAAGGTCGTGGTGATCGGTGGCGGACCGGCGGGGTTGTATCTCGCCCTGCTCATGAAGAAGGCGGACCCCTCCCACGGGGTCACGGTCCTCGAGCGTAACACCGCGGACAACACCTTCGGCTGGGGCGTCGTGTTCTCCGACCAGACGATGGAGAATTTCCGCGTCGCCGACCCGCCGACGTGCCAGGCAATCACCGATCATTTCGCCCACTGGGATGACATCGACGTCCACGTGAAGGGCGTTACCATCACGTCGGGCGGGCACGGCTTCAGCGGGATCGCCCGGCGGACCCTTCTGCGTATCCTCGCGGAACGTGCGACGGAGCTCGGCGTCGATATCCGATACCAGACCGACGTTGGCGGCGAGGCGGTCCTGGCCGGCCTGGGGCTCGCGGACTACGACCTCCTCGTGGCCGCCGACGGCGTCAACAGCGGCGTCCGGCGCCGATACGCCGTGCATTTCCGGCCGGACGTCGACATCCGCGGCGCGAAGTACATCTGGCTCGGCACCATGCGCCGGTTCGACGCGTTCACGTTCGCGTTCGTGGAGAACGACTGCGGCGTGTATCAGGCCCACGCGTACCGGTTCGACGACCAGACGTCGGCGTTCATCGTGGAGTGCGACGAGCGGTCATGGCGCGGCGCGGGGTTCGACCGCATGAACACCGACGAGTCCATCGCAACCTGCGAGCGACTGTTCGCCCCGTGGCTCGACGGCCACCCGCTGCTCACGAACATGCAGCACCTGCGCGGGTCGCAGTGGCTCAACTTTCCCATTGTTCGGAACGAGCGCTGGTACCATGAGAACATCGCCCTGATCGGGGATGCGGCGCACACGGCGCATTTCTCGATTGGCTCGGGCACGAAGCTCGCCATGGAGGACGCGATCGCCCTCGCACGCGTGCTCAACGAGCCTAACGCTGGCGGCGCGCCCCTCTCGGCCGCCCTGCAACGTTACCAGGACGAGCGGAGCACGGAGGCGCTGCGGCTGCAGAATGCGGCGCGCAACTCGATGGAGTGGTTCGAGAACGTGCGCCGCTACATCCATCTGCCGCCGGAGCAGTTCGCGTACAGCCTGCTGACGCGCAGCCAGCGGGTGAGCCATGAGAATCTCAGACTTCGCGACCGAACGTACCTGGAGGGGGTGGAGCGGTGGTTCGCGTCCCGCGCCTCGGCGGTCCCCCCCATGTTCACCCCGTACCGGCTCCGCGGCATGACCGTCCCCAACCGCGTCGTCGTGTCGCCCATGGACGTATACAGCGCCGTCGACGGCGTGCCTAACGACTTCCACCTCGTCCATCTCGGTGCCCGGGCACTCGGCGGGGCCGGGCTCGTGTTCACGGAGATGGCGTGTGTCTCGCCCGAGGGGCGTATCACCTACGGCTGCACCGGGATGTACGCCCCCGAGCACGTCGCCGGATGGAAACGTATCGTCGACTTCGTACACGAGCGCTCACCCGCGAAGATCAGCCTGCAGCTCGGCCACTCAGGGCGGAAAGGATCGACGAAGCTCGGGCTCGAGGGGACGGACATCCCCCTCGATGAGGAGAACTGGGAAGTCATCGGTCCGTCGGCGCTCCCGCATCGCCCGTCGATGCAGGTGCCGAGGGAGATGACGCGCGCCGACATGGACAAGGTGCGCGATGACTTCGTGCGGGCCACGCGGCTCGCCATCGAGTGTGGCTTCGACATGGTGGAGCTGCACTGCGCCCACGGCTACCTCCTGTCGAGCTTCATCACCCCGCTCGCCAATCGCCGCCGTGACGAATATGGCGGCTCACTCGGGAATCGCCTCCGATTTCCGCTCGAGGTGTTCCAGGCAATGCGCGCCGTGTGGCCGCAAGAATCCCCCATGTCCGTGCGCATCTCGGCAACGGACTGGGTCGAGGGCGGCGTCAGCGGCGACGACGCCGTACCCATCGCGCGCGCGTTCGTCGCCGCTGGCGCCGACATCATCCACGTCTCCACCGGACAGACGTCGCCCGACGCGAAGCCGGTCTACGGACGGATGTGGCAGACACCCTTCAGCGATCGGATCCGCAACGAGGCGCGCATTCCCACGATCGCCGTCGGGAACGTGACGGAAGCGGACCAGGTGAACTCGATCATCGCCGCGGGACGCGCCGACCTCGTCGCGCTCGCACGCCCCCACCTCGCCGACCCGGCGTGGACGCTGCACGCGGCCGCGGAGCTCGGTTACACCGATCAATGGTGGCCGTGGCAGTATCGATCCGGCAAGCAGCAGCTCGAGCGTCTCATCGAACGGAAGCGCGGCACCTAACGCGGCGTCAGTTCCGGCGCCGCATCCCCGTCCAGACAACGATCGACCCACAGCCGCTCAGCGTCATGAACTCTGCCGGCACGAGCGCCGCATGCGGATACACCTCGACCGCACGTATCTCGGACGCCGGGACGAGTGAGTTGAACCGGAACGTCGGGTCGTTGGTCACGCGCGCTCCATCGATCCACACCTCGGGACGGCACAGCCCCGAGCCGAGAATCGCCATGCCGCCGCGCATGAACGGCGTGTTACCTCGCGATGTCGGCAGCACCTGCACGCCGGGCACCGTGCGCAGGATATCGGTGAGCTCCAACGGGTTGCGCTTCTCGATCTCCTTCTCGTCGATCAGGTGCCCCGTCCCGGAACGGTACTTCATCCGGCGCTGGAACTCCTCTTCCCAGCGCGCGGTGTAGACGCGTTGCGCGGTCACGCGAATGGTGTCCAGCGCGATCGCGAGATTCGCGAGCTCTACCGCCGCGGCCTCTCCGGCGCCATGGACGATATCCACGGCGCGTTGTGCCGGCGCGAAGCCGACGGCCCGCGCCTCGAGCGTGTGGGTTCCCTGTGGCAGGTCCGTCAGAGAGAACTGGCCGTCGGAGTTCGTGAGTGTCTCGAGGCCGGTGCCCCAGACCGTCACGCGTGCGCCCTCGATCGCGCGCCCCGTCGCGGCCATGATCCGACCTCGCAGGCGACCCGTGCCGCGCCACACCTCGATTACGGGAGCCGAGTCGGCGCCAGCGACCTTCGTGCGCACCACGGGCGCAACGAAAACGTCGCGGTAGAGAAACCCGGTCGCGGGGATCGTCAACTCGAACGCGCCGCTCGAGTCGCTCGCGCTCGTGCCCTGCACGAGCAACGGCGTCCCCGTAGGAAGACCGCACACCGCGAACGAGCCAGTCGCCGCAGTCGCCACGTCGACCGTAGGCGTGAGGCGGCGAATCGAGTTCTTCTCGATGATTACTTCCGCCCAGCGAATGTGGAGCGACCCACCGGACCGAGGCATCGACGTCTCGGCGCTGCGAAGGTATCCCACGAGCAGGCCCGCCGAATCGCTGACGGACTTCTCGCCGCAGACGGACCGAGCGATGGTACGCGCGGATGGAATGGCGAGGCGCATCTGCATCGGCTGCTCCGTCCGCACGTCCACACGTAACGTCTGCGAGCTGATCGAGAGCGAGTCGAGCTTCGGGTGGAAGAAGCCGAGCAGATACGTCCCGATGGGCACCTCGGCGAACTGGAACCGGCCGGATTCGTCCGCCGTGGCCATCCGGGACCAGGTGCCATCTCGGGCGTTCGCGATCTGCACGTTCGCTCCGGCCAGACCACGGTTCGCGAGACTATCGAACACGCTACCGGAAATGGTCGTGCCGGCGACACGGGGCGTATCCTGCGACGCGAGGACGGCGGTGACACCGGTGAGCGCTATCAGCGGAACGAACGAAAGAACGATCCCAGCTCGCATGGTCCGCATCCCGCGGGGTTCAGTGAGG
>DAINRQ010000052.1:41548-44626 GCA_036741775.1 Gemmatimonadaceae bacterium
CCCACGGCGACATCATGATTCCGAGCCCGGGTGGCGGGTAACCCGCCAGTAGCGAAACGTTTCACGCCGTGGCCGCTGGTCTGGTTCATTTTGCGAGCTCGACCAATCCGGATGGGGCACTAGCCACTGCGTGGCAGCCATCAGCCATCAGCTCAGGAACCCTCGGGAAGCCTTCTTCTGTAGACGGGCATCCCGAGGGTTCTCGCTTTGCTGATAGCTGATAGCTGATGGCTGATAGCTGAGGGGTAGTGAGCACGTCCCGGACGTGATATCCTGCCTGCCAACGTCCCGACCCTCGACCCCACCCCGCCCGCATGTCTCCTATCGGCATTGCCGTCGACTCCATCCAGCCCCGCCACTTCCGATGGGACGTGGCCGGTCGAGTGGCGACGGTCACGCTCAACCGTCCCGAACGGAAGAACCCGCTCACCTTCGAATCATACGGGGAGTTGACCGAGACCTTTCGCACCCTCGCGTACGTGACCGACATTCGCGCGGTCGTGATCACGGGTGCCGGCGGCAACTTTTCATCGGGCGGCGACGTGCACGAGATCATCGGGCCACTCGTGCGCATGAAGGAGTCTGGACGCACGGGGGATATCCTGGCATTCACGCGGATGACGGGGGACCTCGTCCGCGCAATGCGGCACTGCCCACAACCCATCCTCGCCGCGATCGATGGCGTGTGCGCCGGCGCCGGTGCCGCGATCGCACTCGCGAGCGACATTCGCATCGCCACACCAGCGAGCAAGGTGGCCTTCCTGTTCTCGCGCGTCGGACTGAGTGGCGCGGACATGGGGGCGTGCGCGCTCCTGCCACGCGTCATCGGTCACGGCCGGGCGGCCGAGCTGCTCTACACGGGACGCTTCATGGACGCGACCGAGGCAGAACGCTGGGGATTCTACAATCAGGTCGTCCCGGCGGAGCAACTCGGCGAGACGGCGGCGGCTCTCGCGCAATCGCTCGCCGAGGGGCCAACGTTCGCCCACGCGATGACGAAACGCGCGCTCCATCAGGAATGGAACATGGGGATCGACGAGGCCATCGAGGCGGAAGCGCAGACCCAGGCGATCTGCATGCAGACCGACGACTTCGTGCGAGCGTATCGCGCGTTCGCCGCAAAGCAGTCGCCGGCTTTCACGGGTGAGTAGCGACGTGACCGCTACACGCCAGGAGGCGCAAGCGCTCGCCCATCTCGACTGGCCGTTCTTCGGCGACGAGCATCGCGCGTTCGCGCGCGAGCTTCGGTCCTGGGCCGACGCCGAGATTGCACCACTCGTCGCGCACGAACCGACGGACGTGGACCACGCGTTCGCCACGCTCGTCCGCACGCTCGGCGCGGGCGGATGGCTTCGGTTCGCCGTCCCCGCCCCGTACGGAGTCGCCAGCGCGCGACTGGATGTTCGTACGCTGTGCCTCGCGCGCGAGACGTTGGGGCAGCTCTCCGGAATGGCCGACTTCGCGTTCGGCATGCAGGGGTTGGGCGCTGGACCGATCTCGCTGTTCGGCACCGACGCGCTCAAGCAACGGTACCTCCCACGCGTCGCGTCCGGCGATGCGATCGCCGCATTCGCGATCTCGGAGCCACTTGCCGGGTCGGACGTCTCGGCGATGGAGACGGTCGCCCGGCGAGATGGGGACGCGTACCTCATTGAAGGTCGCAAAACATGGATCTCGAACGCCGGGATCGCAGACTTCTACGTCGTGTTCGCGCGGCTCGACGGCGGCGAGAAGCGCTTCATCGCGCTCGTCGTGGATGCCGACAACGCCGGGCTCCGCGTGAGCGAACGCATCGAGGTGAATGCACCGCACCCGCTCGGGGCGCTGGATCTCGACGGGTGCCGCGTGCCGGCCAGCGCCGTCGTCGGAGAACCTGGCAAGGGGATGCGCGTCGCGCTCGGCACGCTGGATGTGTTTCGGTCGACCGTCGGGGCGGCGGCACTCGGGTTCGCCCGGCGAGCCCTCGACGAAGCCACACGCCACGCCCTCGCGCGTCGCGCGTTCGGACAGCGGTTGGCGGACCTGCAGATCACACAGGCGAAGCTGGCCGAGATGGCCACGCGGGTCGACGCGAGTGCGCTCCTCGTGTATCGGGCCGCGTGGACGCGCGACAACGGCGCCGCACGCGTGACGCGCGAAGCGGCAATGGCAAAGCTGTACGCAACGGAATCGGCGCAGCGGGTGATCGACGAGGCAGTTCAGCTCTTCGGCGGCCGCGGCGTGGTCGTCGGGGAACCGGTCGAGCGGCTCTACCGCGAGATCCGCGCGTTGCGCATCTACGAAGGGACGAGCGAGATCCAGAAACTGGTGATCGCCGGGCAACACATCGCGATGGCAGAGGAACAGATCGACGACTGAACCCGCGAACCGTCTTTCGACGCGCGGGCCGACTTTCATCCATGACGATGGCGTCACCGACTGGATTGCCTAACGCCCCGACAGGCGTGTCCGCACACCGGGACACGTTCTGCCGAGACCGGCTTCCACCGCGGGAGCTGTGGCCGGAGATGGACTTCAGCACGCGACCCGAGCTCGCGTACCCCGCGCAGCTCAACTGCGCGACGGAGCTCCTCGACCGCCGCGTAGCGACGGGGGACGGCGACCGCACCGCATTCTTGTTCCCGGGTGGGCGGTGGACGTATCGCGACGTGCTCGAGATGTCGAACCGCATCGCGCACGTCCTCGTGGAAGACCTGGGCGTCCTCCCAGGAAATCGCGTGCTGCTCCGCGGGCCGAATTCGCCAATGATGGTCGCGTGCTGGTTCGCCATCGTGAAGGTCGGAGCCGTTGTGGTGTGTACGATGCCGCTCCTGCGCGTACGCGAGCTGACCTACATCGCCGACAAGGCCGAGATCTCGCTCGCGCTGTGCGACGTGCGCTTCGTCGCCGAGTGCGAGTCGGCCATGAGTCGTCGCGCGTCCGGCGAGACCCGCGCGGGGCGCACCATCAGGTTCTCCACCAACGAACCGGGCTCGCTCGAGGCGCTGATGGCTGGCAAGCCCGCCACGTTCGAGAACGCGGATACCGCCGCGGATGACACCGTACTCATCGCGTTCACGTCCGGAACGACGGGGAACG
>DAINRQ010000053.1:0-42261 GCA_036741775.1 Gemmatimonadaceae bacterium
GGAACGCGGGACGTCGGTGAGTGTCGGTGAGCGCCAGCTGCTGTCCTTCGCACGGGCAATCGCGGCCGATCCCGCCCTTCTGGTCCTCGACGAGGCGACGAGCGCGGTCGACAGCGAGATCGAGGCGGCGATTCAGGAGGCGCTCGGGGTGCTCATGCGCGGGCGAACGACGATTGCCATCGCGCACCGGCTGAGCACCGTAGTGAACGCGACCGAGATTCTGGTGCTCCATCACGGGGAAGTCCGGGAGCGGGGAACGCACCGGGATCTGGTCCAGCGCGCAGGATTGTACCAACGCCTCTACAGGCTTCAACAGGGCGAGCTCGCGCCTGCGGCCGAAACCTGATCGGTCCACGCTTCGCGCAAACAGCAGGGCGCGCCCGGAATCCGCACGGCTCATCCAACGTGCTTGCCAGCCATCGCGGCCAGCCATAGTTTCCGCCCGTAACCCGTGGAGGCGACGCCGTCTCAACGGGCTTTCCATTTTCCCGTTCGGCCTCACGTATCGACCGCCGTTCGCTTCGGCATGGCTCACATTCGGCTTGACGACAAGGAGATCGAGCTGAGCGTTGGCGAGCTATGGAACGGGGCGGATGATAGCGCCGGCGTTCGATTCGGGTCCGTTTCGCCGGACGGGGATCTCGCGATCATTGCCGTGAACCCGCGCGGCACGGCCACCGTGCGCCGAGCGACGTCGGGGGTCACGGTATCAGTAAATGGTGTGGCGCTCGGTGCGGAACCGGCACCACTGCTCCACGGAGACAGGATCGAGGTGGCCGGGCGTCAGCTCCGCTTCTCCGACGACCGTAAGGCGGGCACCAGTGTGCTGATGCCCGCATTTGGCGCATCGGCCACCATTGCCGAGCCGGCGGAGCGCAGTCGTGCCGCCGTGTCTGGCGGCAGGCTCGTGTCGCTGGTCGATCGCCGCAAGTACATGGTCCCGGCGGGCGGCTACGCCGACTCGGCGCGGATTGGCGAGGCGCAGCCGCTTCCCCGTGGCGATATACTTCGGATTGGTACCGAGGAGTTATCCGGTGACACCCGTGTAGTTGTCGGACTCAAACCAGCTCATCCAAAGCGGGCGCCCGCCGCTCGGCCGGCCGCCTCGCGGGCGCCGAAACCCACGGAGCGCGGGCCGTCGTCGCGCGGCGTCCCAGCCGCCGTGTGGCTTGCCGCCGCCGCACTCATTGGGGCGACCGTCCTTCTCGTGTTACAGGATCGCTAGTGAACCTTTACGTCGCCGCCCGCTCGGATGTGGGCATGATCCGCGCTGGGAACGAAGACAGCTTCTTCGCTGAAGCGAACGAGACGCGGGGGCTGTTCATCGTTGCGGATGGAATGGGTGGCCATGCGGCCGGCGAAGTTGCCAGCGAGATGGCGGTCCAGATCATCTCCCGCGAGCTGGCCAGCATCACGGACGTCTCGAGCGACGACGTCCGCAAACGTGTCGCCGAGGCCGTAAAGAAGGCGAACGCGAAGATCTACGAGCGCACGATCACGGAAGTCGACAAGCAGGGAATGGGTACCACCGCCTCGGTGCTCATCCTCACCGGTTCGAAGTACCTCATCGGCCAGGTGGGCGACTCGCGCGTCTACCTGCTCCGTGACGGCAAGCTGCGACAGCTGACGAAAGACCATTCCTATGTGCAGGAACAGGTCGATGCCGGCTTCCTCACGCCGGAGCAGGCACGCTACCACCCGTACTCCAACGTCATCACACGCTGCGTTGGTGCGAGCGACTCGGTGGAGCCGGACACGTACTTCGGCGAGGTACGCACCGGGGACGTCTACCTCGTCGCCAGCGATGGCCTGACCGGGATGGTCGACGATCGGCGGCTCCAGCAGCTGCTGTTTTCGCGAGCGACGCCGGGGCGCGTCGTCGACGCGCTCATCTCCGAGGCGAACGGACGCGGGGGGCTCGACAACATCACCGCGATCGTGGTTCAGGTGACCGCGGCCGACAATAACGGCAGCGACGGCAACACCGCCGAAACGCCGGCGGTTCGCTGACGGCCGTGGCCGACGAGACGGAAACCGTCGGGGGCCTCGCCGAGCTGTACCTCGGCAACATCCTCTACGCGCTGGAGCTCGCCGCGCTGTCGCTCGAGGCGCAGGACAAGCGGCAGGACGCGGCGTTCTATCGGGGCATCGCGCGTAAGCTCGCGGACGCGCACGGCCGGCGTCGTTAGGCGCGCTGGCCCACCCGCACCAGCTGGTCGAGGAGCTCCGCCCTCGGCACGTCGACGCGCCGGGCGGCGAACACGCGAAGCCACCGCGCCGACTGGTACAGTTGCTCCGAGAGGACCGGAAGGTTGATGGCGCCTTCGAGTCCCGCGGCGGTCAGCCGTCGCACATCACCCGAGCGACGAACGACCGGCAGGTCGAGGCCGAGCATCTGGGTCTTGGCGGGGAAATCGAGGAGGAGCTCACCCGGGCCGAACCCGAGCGACGCACCGATGCGGTCCTCCGTCGCGATCGTCAGCGCGCGGTCGTCGGCGATCCACTCGAGTTGCTCGCCCGGCAGCTCGGCCGCGGGGCACTCCAGCACGCGCTTGTACAGCCGTCGCTCGCGAAGCGCTGACAGCAGTGGCGGCGTCTCGCGCTCGCCGAGGCGATGCAAGAGCCCTTCGTCGTCGAACGCGCTGAGGGATGCGGCGTCGACGTCGCCGCGGGTCAGCGCCTCGTCCACCAGCCGCTTGTACATCGCCGTCGCGCTGCGCACCGCGTGGTGCCAGTAGACGTTGCGGTACATCTGATACTTCGCGAACAGCAGCGACTCGAGCGCGGAGAGCCCTTTCTCGAGAACGCCGACCACGCGCCGGCCGGTGGCCGGCTCGTCGACCAGGACGAGCGAATTGAGCAGTCGGTCGACGTCGATCTCGCCGTACGGGACGCCGCACATGAGTGCGTCGCGCTTGAGATACTCGATCTTGTCCAGGTCGAGGGACCCGGAGATCAGCCCCTGCAGCGGCGACGTGCTGCCACCGCGGATGAGATCGAGCACGTCGCGCGGCGCGGACGGACCCAGGGTGCGACAGAGGGCGTCCGCCACCGGCCCCTGCTCGATGAGGGGGGTCGCCACCTGCTCGTGGTGCAGCGCCCCGATCTCTTCCAGGGCGTGCGAGAACGGGTAGTGGCCGACGTCATGGAGGAGCGCGGCGGCCTGGGTGATCGCTCGCTCCTCGCGTGAGACGCCCGCGAGCTCGCCGCGCTCGTCGAGCTGGTTCAGCGTCAGGCGCGCGAGGTGGTAGGCGCCTAACGCGTGCTCGAACCGCGTGTGGGTGGCCCCGGGATAGACCAGGTACGCGAGGCCGAGCTGGCGAACGTAGCGCAGCCGCTGAAAGACGGGCGTGTCGACGAGCTGGAGGGCCAGCGCGTCGACACGGATGTTGTTCCAGAGCGGGTCGCGGATGATCAGCACACGCGACCGTCAGCCTTTCGGGCCCGCCTCGACGATCGCTGGCGATACGTTGCTGCCGAACTTCCCGAAGTTCTTGCGGAACATCTCGGCGAGCTTCCGGGCCTGCGCGTCGTACGCGGCGCCGTCGCTCCACGTCTCGCGCGGGCGCATGACTTCCGGCGGCACGGCCGGGACCTGGGTGGGCACGGCGAGCCCGAACAGCTCGTCGGTCTGCGTGGGCACCTGATCGAGCTGGCCGGCAAGCGCCGCGCGTACCATCGCGCGGGTATAGCCGAGCTTCATTCGCTTGCCGACGCCGTACGGGCCGCCACTCCAGCCCGTGTTCACGAGCCACACGCGCGAGTCGTGCTCGGCGATGAGGCGACCGAGCATCTCCGCGTATTTGGTCGGGTGCCACACGAGGAACACGGCGCCGAAACAGGCGCTGAACGTGGCCTGCGGTTCCGTGACGCCGCGCTCGGTCCCCGCGACTTTCGCCGTGTAGCCGGACAGGAAGTAGTACATCGCCTGCTCGCGCGTCAGACGCGCGATGGGGGGGAGAACGCCGAACGCGTCCGCGGTGAGGAAGATGACGTTTCTGGGATGCTCCCCGCGCCCGCTCGGAACGTGATTCCGAATGTAGGGCAGGGGATACGACGCGCGCGTGTTCTCGGTGATCGACTGGTCGTCGAACTTGACACGACGCGACGTCGGCTCGAGGAGCACGTTCTCCAGGATCGTGCCGAACATCTGCGTCGTCGCGTAAATGTCCGGTTCCCCCTCCGCGGAGAGGTTGATCACCTTCGCGTAACAGCCGCCCTCGAAGTTGAAGATCCCGGTCTCGGACCAGCCGTGCTCGTCGTCGCCGATGAGCGAGCGCTCGGGGTCGGCGGACAGCGTCGTCTTGCCCGTCCCGGACAGGCCGAAGAAGAGAGCGGTGTCGCCCTGCGGGCCGACGTTGGCCGAGCAGTGCATCGACAACACGCCTTCCTTGGGCATGAAGTAGTTCATCACCGTAAACATCGCCTTCTTGAGCTCTCCGGCGTACCGCGTGCCGCCGATGAGAATCATGCGCTCGGCGAAGCTCAGGACGATGAACGTGCCGCTGCGCGTACCGTGGCGCGCCGGGTCGGCCTGATAGTCCGGCGCATGGAGCACCGTGAAATTCGGCTCGAAGGTGGGGAGCTCGGCGGCGTCCGGGCGAATGAACATGTTGCGCACGAACCCCGCGTGCCACGCGTTAGGCATCACGTAGCGGACACTGAGCCGGTGCGCGGGGTCGGCGCCGCAGCGCAGATCCTGGATGAACAGTTCCGGTTGCGCGTCCAGGTACGAGCGGACGTCGGCGACGAGCGCCTGGAAGTGGTCGGGCGAGATGGGCTGATTGACCTTGCCCCAGTCGACGTCGCCCTCGGTGCTCGGCTCGCGCACAACGAATTTGTCATTCGGCGAGCGGCCCGTGTGCGGTGCCGTGACGGCGACAAATGGGCCCATGTCCGCGAATTCGCCCTCGCCCCGGCGCGCCGCGGCGAGCATGAGCTCGGGAGCCACGAGGTTCCAGTGAACCTGACCGCGTGGGCGAAGCCCCTGCTGCTCGAGTCCATGCATCTCGTTCGCCGAGCCCGACGCGGGCTTGGTCTGTGTTGCCATGTGCTCGTATATCCCGAAAAAAAGGTTCGTCGCCGCGGCGACGATGCCGCTGAGCCGCTGGCGGCAGTCGCTAGCTCGACGCCGTGCGCGATTGCGCGTCCATGACCGCGACGGCTGCCATGTTGACGATCTCCTGAACGTCGGCGCCCAGCTCGAGTACGTGAACCGGGTGACGCATCCCGATGAGGATGGGGCCGATGGCCGTTGCGCCGCCGAGCTTGTTCAACAGCTTGTAGGCGATGTTTCCGGCGCTCAAGTTCGGAAATATCAATACGTTGGCCGGTTCCTTCAAGGCGCTGAACGGGTAGCTTTCGCCCAGAATGCGCTCGTCGAGCGCGCTATCCGCTTGCATTTCGCCATCGACGACCAGGTTCGGGTCCCGCTCGCGGACCATCTGGACCGCTCTCGACACTTTATCCGCGTGCGGGTGGCGGACGGAGCCGAAGTTCGAGAAGCTGAGCATCGCCACCCGCGGCTCGATCCCGAACGTCCGGACGATGCGCGCGGCCGCGTAGGCGATTTGCGCGAGCTGTTCGGCGGTCGGGTCGATGTTGACTGTGGTATCGGCGCAGAACACGACGTGGCGCTCGAATACGAGCATGTACATGCCGCTCACGAGTCCCGCGCGCGGGTGCGCCCCCACCACCTCCAGCGCGGGGCGGATCGTCTCCGGGTACTGCATCGTCATGCCGGAGAGCAGCGCGTCCGCATCGCCGCACGCCACCATCACGGAGCCGAAGTAGTTGCCGTTATAGAGGCGGCGCAACGCTTCCCCGTAGCTCATCCCCTTCCGCTGGCGACGCTCCCAGAGGAACTCGGCGTAGCGCTCGCGATGCGGGGACGTGGACGGGTCCTCGATCACGATGTCTTCGAGGGAGATGACCGCAGCCGCCGCGTTCTGCTCGATTACCTGCCGGTTGCCGAGGAGGATGGGGTAGGCAATACCGTCGTCGACGATCATGCGCGCCGCCCGCAGGATCTTCGGCTCCTCCCCTTCGGGGAACACGACGCGGCGCGGGTCCCGGACGGCACGGTTGATGATTCCCCGAATGAGCCCGCGAGCCCGACCCAGGCGCGTCTCGAGGCGCTCGCGATACTCCTCGAGGTCCATGAACTCGCGCGCGACCCCCGTCGCGACAGCCGCCCACGCGACGGCCGGCGCGATCCAGAGCAGTACACGCGGGTCGAACGGGAAGGGGATCAGGTATTCGGGGCCGAACTTTACCGAGCGCAGGCCGTACAGAGCGGCCACACTCTCGGGCACCTCTTCACGCGCGAGGGAGGCGAGCGCCCGCGTCGCGGCCATCTTCATCTCCTCGTTGACCTCCGTCGCCCGAGCGTCCATGGCCCCGCGGAAGATGAACGGGAAGCCGAGGACGTTATTCACCTGATTCGGGTAATCACTCCGACCGGTGGCGACGATGGCGTCGGGGCGCACCCGCCGCACTTCATCGGGCAGGATTTCGGGAACCGGGTTGGCCAGGGCGAAAATGATCGGGCGAGGCGCCATACGAGCGATCATCTCGCCAGTTACGGCACCGGCCACGGAGAGCCCGACGAACACATCCGCGCCCTCGAGCGCTTCGGCGACGGTCCGCGCGGTCGTTTTGGACGCGAAGCGTGCCTTGTACGGGTCCATATCGTCCGCGCGCCCGGCGTAGATCACGCCGGCGCGGTCGCACATGACGATGTGCTCGTGCCGAACCCCGAGCCGCTCGTAATGTGCGGCGGTCGCGATGGCGGCTGCGCCGGCGCCGGAGAACACGACGCGCACGTCGCCAATGGGCTTCTCGACGATCGACAGCGCGTTGACCAACGCGGCGCCGGAGATGATGGCCGTCCCGTGCTGGTCATCGTGGAACACCGGGATCTTGAGCGTTTTGCGCAGCGTCTCCTCGATGTAGAAACAGTCGGGGGCGCGGATGTCCTCGAGGTTGATCCCGCCGACCGTCGGCTCGAGAAGCTGACAGAACCGGATGACGTCGTTAGGGTCCTCCGAGCCGACCTCGAGGTCGAACACGTCGAGATCGGCGAACTGCTTGAAGAGGTTGCCCTTACCCTCCATGACCGGTTTTCCCGCGAGCGGGCCGATGTTGCCGAGGCCGAGGACGGCGGTGCCGTTCGTCACGACCGCGACGAGGTTGCCCTTCGACGTGTATCGGTACGCCTCGTCCGGGCTGTTCCGGATTTCCAGACAGGGCTCGGCCACGCCGGGCGAATAGGCGAGCGAGAGGTCGCGCTGGTTCGTGAGCCGCTTCGTGGGAACCACGGCGATCTTCCCCGGGCGCGGCGAGGCGTGGTACTCGAGGGCGTCTTCGCGGTTCGTCATGGCAGCATGGGCGGTGAGTAGCCTAACGCGACGTGGTGACGAGCGTGTGCCGACTCGCTCCGGCGTCTCACCTGCGGCCCGAGACGCGCCGGCCGGCCCAGGCGAGCAGCACGAACGCGCCGGAAACCGCCGAGATGGTGGGCCCGGAGGGCAGGTCGAAGGGCACCGACAGCGAGAAGCCTGCTACCGCCGCGAGGAGCGCGGACGCAACGGACCAGAAAAACAGGCCCCGCATTGTCTGCGACAGGAGAAGCCCGGTCACCGCCGGGAGAACGAGGAAGTTGAACACCAGCATCACGCCCGCGAACTGCATGGCCGACGCGATGACCACGCCCAGCGTGAGATAGAGCAGGAGATCCCACCGCCGAACGTTGTAGCCCAGCGTGCGCGCGGTCTCACGGTCGAACGCGACGAACAGCAGTTCCTTGTAGAACAGGGCATGCAGCACGAGCACGGGGACGGCGACCGTGATGAGCACGAGCGTATCGCCGCGAGTGATGCCGAGGATGTTGCCCTGCAGGAAAATGTCGTGGGCTTCGCCGGACGTTGCCTTCGCGATCAGGAGAATACCGAGCGCCGCGGCAACGGCGTAGGCGACGCCGATCGTCGCGTCGGGCGGGATGCGCCCGCGCGCGCCACTCGCGAAAAACAGCACCGCGGCGAGTGTAAGCAGCAGCGACATCACCGTGGGGTGAAGCAGGGGGCCCAGCGCGAGACCCGTCCCGCCGAGCCATAACGCCAGCGCGATCCCGGCCGAGGAGATCTGCGCGAGGGTCGCGCCGACGAAAACGATGCGGCGGAGCACGACGTATACCCCGAGCACCGAGCAGGCGAGCGCGATCACGAGCGCGCCGTAGAGCGCCTCGCGAAAGAGCAGAACCGTGCTAAGCACGATCCGTCGGCGCGAGGGACCTCTGTCGGCGCGCTACCACGATGCGATGGCCGTCGAACGAGTCCACCTCCACGGGGATCCCGTACATGTGGGTGAGTGCTTCCTCGGTGAGGATCTCGTCGGTCGTGCCGATGCGGAATCCTCCTTCCACCACGAGCGCGATCCGTTCGACGTAATTCGCCACTTCGTTCAGGGCGTGACTCACCATGAGCACCGTCAGCCCGTCGCGGTCGTGCAATTCTCGCACGAGCCCGAGAATCTGCGTCGTCGCGACGATGTCCATCCCGTTCGTCGGTTCGTCGAGCACGAGGACGTTCGGTTCGCCTACGAGCGCGCGCGCGATGAGCGTGCGCTGCTTCTGACCGCCTGACAGGTCCCCGAGCGGGTAGTCCGCGAGGTGCACGATACCCACGTGATCGAGTGCCTCACGAGCACGCGCGCGGTCCTCTGCCGAAGGGCGCCGGCCGAGCCCGATACGATCGTAACGTCCCATCATCACGACGTCGACCACCTTGAGCGGAAAGCTGTAGTCCACCTGGTCGCGCTGCGGGACGTACCCGAATCGCAGCGTCGGCGCGCGCGTGACCGTGCCGGAGAGCGGCTCGAGGGTGCCGAGCAGCGCTCGAAGGATCGTGGTCTTGCCAGCCCCGTTAGGCCCGACCAGGCCGAGAAAATCACCTTCGGGGATGTCGAACGTGATGTCGGTAAGCACCACGCGACGCCCGTACCCGAGCGTCGCGCGGTCGAAGGTCACGAGTGGTGGCATTACAGGACGTTCGCGAGTTGCCGAATGTTGTGGGTCATCAACTTGATGTAGTCATCCAGTCCCCTCGCTCCGCCGACCGATGGAGGCAGGACGAGCACCTTCGCTCCCGTCTTACTCGCGACGAAGTCGGCCATCTTCCGATCGTAGAAGGGCTCCATCACGATCACCTTCGCGCCGGTCCTCTTGATCGTTTGAATGAGCCCCGCAATGTGCGACGGGGACGGTGGTACACCAGGCTTCGGCTCCATGAAGCCGACGATGGTCATACCGGTGTAAGCGGCGAAGTACCGCCAGCTCGTGTGGTACGCCACGACCGGCTGCCCCTTGATCTTCGCGAGCGCCGCCTGCCAGCTACGCTCGGCGGCGTCGAGGCGTTGCGTGAACGCCTTCTCATTCGCCGCATATGTCTCGGCGTTTTCCGGATCGAGACTCGAGAACGTCTGCCGGAAGAGTTCCGCGATCCGCCTGGCGTTGGCCGGATCGAGCCAGTAATGCGGGTTCCCGAGCGGATGGACGTCACCCTGACTGCGGTCGACGTTGCCCCGCGCCACATCGAGCACGGGGATGATCCTCGAGACGTCGAGGTAGCCTGGCTGTCCAGGGCGAAGCTTCGGGTTCCGCGCTCCCTGAAGCAGAAGCGGCATCCACCCCGCCTCCAGGTCGAGCCCAACGAAGGCCCAGATGTCCGCCTTGCGGAGCTGCAGCACGAAGCTCGGCTTGGCCTCGACGAAATGTGGATCCTGGTACCCCTCGCCGATGTGCGTGGCGTTGATGCGATCGCCGCCGACCTGCTTCGCGATGTCGTAGAGGTCCGTGGTGCTCGTGACCACCGTCAGTTGCGCGGCGGCCTCGGATCCAGGCCACAGCGGCGCCATCCCCGTCAGGGAGGCCGCGAGCGCCAGGGCCGTCAGCGTTCGAGTTACAGGCATGCAAGAACTCCTCGGCGCCAAGGCGCCGCTCAGGTCAAAACGGGTGCGGTCGGTGAGGCCCGAGGGCGAACGTCGCTTGTAGAAGAAGCCGGTTGGTCGCCGAGCCCTCGGCGGGCGAATACCGCTCGTAGGCCGCCACGAGCTTCGAGAACTCGCTCGGGAACCACTGGAGATACCCCGACGCGGCACTGGACGTTCGCCCGTCCGCCGCCTCGTCCTGAAACGCGTCGAAGCGGGCGCCAAGGTGCGTGCGCCGGGTAAGCTGATACCGACCGAAGACATACCAACCGGAGAAGTGGCGGTCCGGACCAGCGTACGTGAAGCCGCCGGGGACATTGGCCCCGTCCGGCAACAGGACGCGCGGGTCGCGCTCGTTCAGCTGGCGCATGAACTCCGCTTGCAGAATGAACGACCGGTAGAGGCCCTGTTGCAGAGGCCGCCATCGGTACGTGAAGTCCGCGCCAAGGACGCTCTGACGTGCGGGCGTCCCGAAGTCCTCGGCAACCCCTTCCACTGGCTGTTCCCGCTTCCCCGTAACGCCCGAAACCGAGAACTCGGCATTCGACGCTTCGTTGAGATCCCAATAATTCCGAACGCGTGCCGAGTAGCCGAGCCCGCTCAGCTTCTTGTTGACGGGTTCGAGCGTCGTAATGTCTTCCGAAGCCTCGCCGAAGCGATCCACGGCTGTGAGGATGAGCTCCTGGTAGAACCCGAACGGCGCGAACACGCGCGAGGCGTAGAGGCCTGTGCCTTTCAGCCCTTCGGGCCCGAAGAAGCGTTGCAGCGCGTATGGGTATTCGATCGTGTGAAGGTCGTGGCGGTGCGTCGTGTTCTGCTTGCCGACAGGCATCAGGAAGCGCCCGAGGCGCAGCTCCAGCCCCCACGGAAGCGCGCTGGCGGTGAGATAGGCTTGCTCGATGTGAACCCCTTCGAGGTCCGAGAACCCGAGGTAAACATCGCCGCGGAAATACGGATCGACAGCGGCCTGGAGGGCGAGCTCGATTTCGCGCACGGCGAAGCGTTCGCCACCTTCCTGCGTGCTGCCGTCTGGAGAAAGGTCGCCGACCAGGTCCCCTACGACGCTGATGTCCGGCAGCAGCCGCGAAATCCTCTGACCCTGGCCAGGCTGCGCTGGACCGCGCGCGCCAGGATCGCCCTGTAGTCGCTCGAGCTCACGCACGACGGCGATGGAGTCTGCGATTCGCGCGCTATCCGCCCGCGCCGAATCCCGGGGTGTTCGGCGCGTCGTGGTATCACGCCGTGTGCTGTCCGGTACCTGAGATGCGGCAGCGGCGGGAAAGCAAACGAGCAGGAGGACAGTCCACCAGCCGCGCGACCGCCGCCGGGGATGAAGGGACGCAACACGCGTCTCGAATGTGTGCATGTAATTGAGAGCTCCCGAGCACGGTGAGCCGCCAAGCGCCAGCATACCCCGAAGGGCGCGACGCTGACGACAGGAGTAGCGGAAACCGTTTTTTTGGCGCGCCGGGGGCGCGCCGCCTCAGGCCGCGGGCGGGGCGCGGGGGAGGTTCGGGCGCTGCTGCGTCGCGTCAATGAACGCGACGTCGCTCTCGGGCTTGTGCGCTTCGGGGCGAAGGGCCGGGGATGGCACTGGCGCTTTTGCCGGTCTGCCAAGCGATGACAGGTGCTGGCATAGGGCGCAGTCGGGCGAGTGGACCGGGACGCAGTCTTTCCCGGTCTTCGACTCGACGTGCGGGTACGCTCGAGCGCTCGCCGCGTCGCGCTCGAGCTGCGCGTCCGCCACCATGACAAACGGGGGCAGGACGATCTGCAGGAGCGCAGTGAGTCGCCAGAAGAATCGCATCAGGCCGGTCGATGGCCGCATGGGCGGAACGATATCGGGTCGATCCCGCATGCGCTACCGGACGGAGGCCGCGTCGCGTCGTCCATCACGACGTCAGCCCGTGGCGTATCCGCGCAGGCGCTCCAGCATGAGCCGATCGGTCACCGCGGGATCATCGAGCTTTGGGGTCTCGATGAGCTTTGGTACGGACGCAAGCCGTTCGTCGGTCATGATTCGCCGGAATGCACCTTCGCCGATCGCCCCTTCGCCAATGAGCTCGTGCCGATCCTTGCGCGAGCCGAGTGGCGCCTTGGAATCGTTCAGATGCATGGCGCCGAGCCGCTCGAATCCGACGACGTCGCCAAAGCGCGCCATGACGTCGTCGTAGTGCGACGCGAGATCGTAGCCCGCCGCGAAGACGTGTGCAGTGTCGATACAGACCCCGACACGGCGTCGCAGCCGCTTCGGAACACGCCCGATGATGGTGGCGATCTCCTCGAAGCTCGCGCCGAGCGCCGTGCCGCTCCCGGCTGTCGTCTCGAGCAGTACGCGTACTCGCCCGGGAACTTCGGTGAGGGCTTGCGTGATGGCGTCGGCGTTCCGCGCGATCCCGCTCGCGCGATCATCCATGTAGTTCCCGGGGTGCGAGACCAGGGCGTGAAGCCCGAGTGACTCACACCGGCGCAACTCGCAGATGAACGACGCGATCGAACGCGCCCGGAGCTGCATGTCGGGAGACGCGAGGTTGATCAGATAGCTGTCGTGCGCGTTGAGCGCCGCGAGGGCGGTGTCGGCGACCGCGTCGCGGAACGTCGTGCGCTCGACGTCGTCGCACTCTCGCTCCGCCCACCGGTTCGCCTGTTTGGTGAAGATCTGCATGGCGGTAGCGCCGATGGCCTTGGCGCGCGGCGGCGCGGCGTGCGTGCCGCCTGCGATGGAGGTGTGGGCGCCGAGAAGCATGAAACCAAAGCTAACAGCCATTAGCTATCAGCTATCAGCAAAACGAAAACCCCCGGGATGCTTGGCGTGGTGCGAGAGGCATCCCGAGGGTTGGCTTTGCTGATAGCTGATAGCTGATGGCTGTTAGCTTCTACTCATATTCCCCTGATCGTCCTCGCAATGCGTGCCCGCAGCGAGGACAGTGCAGGTCGCCGTCTTCCGCGATCGCGTAGTCGTACTCACGCCCGCACGCGCAACTCGCTTCGATCGACTCGTTGCCGCACACGAGACAGAACCGGTCGCCATCGCGGTAGTCGCGAAAGCGGCCGCACGTGGTGCACCGGTGCACGGTCACCGCTGATCCCCGCGAAGCCAGACGAGCGGGTCGATCGCGCGGCCCTTCGGCCGAATCTCGAAGTGCAGGTGCGCCGCCAGCTCCGGGTCGGATACGCCCACCGCGCCGATCACCTGGTTCTTGATGACCTGCTGACCCTTCTCGACGTCGGCACGTGAGAGGGATCCGTAAACCGAGTAGTCGCCACCGCCGTGCTGGATGATGACGGTGAGTCCGTACGTGCCGATCGGTTCCGCGACCATGACCTCACCGGCGGCGACAGCCTTCACCGAGGTGCCGCTCGCCGCCGCAATGCCCACGCCGTTCCAGCGGATGGTCGTGTTGTTGGGGTTGACTGCCCGGCCGAAGCGGTAGAGGATCGCTCCATCCACTGGCCAGTCCAGCTTTCCGAAGTCGCTCGTCTTGAGTGTGCTGCTGTTGAGCACCGACCCCGAGCCGGAGCGCGCGGCGGCGTTTCTCCGCTCGGACTCGAACATCGCGATGACGTTGGCCATGCGCGTCTCATCGCGCCGGATCGCCTCGAGGCGGGCCTCGGTCTGCTTCGCGGATCGCCTGACGACGTTCAGGTTTCTCGACCGCGAGGCCTCGAGCGCACGGAGCCGTTCTTCCTCCTCGCGCTTCTCCTGCCGGCTGCGCTCGAATTCCTCGCGAAGCCGAACGAGCTGTTGCCGCTGGTTCGCGACCTGCGCGTACAGGGCTTCGACGCGGGCGACGAGCGAACGATCCCGCCGCGCGAGCTCATGCAGATACTTGTAGCGGCCGAGCAGCTGTCCGAAGGTTCGCGCGGAGAGCAGCGCTTCGGTCGTGTACATCGGGCCGCGCTTGTAGATGTCGATGAGCCGCTGACGGAGCACGGCCTTCTTCACCGCCAGCTCGTCCTCGGCACGCAGGAGGCTCGACGTGGTGCCATCCACCTCGGTCGTGATCGTTTCGAGCTGGACGTCGAGCGATCGCACCACGCGCGCGGTGGCGTCCGCCTGCTGGTGAAGGTTCACCACCTCTTCGTTCAGGTCGTGCGCCTTGCTCTGCAGGTCGTTCATGCTGCGCTGCAGTTCTTCGCGCTCGCGGCGGATGCGCTCCAGCTCCGCGCGCTGCTGCCGAATCTTCGCCTCACCGCTCTGGGCGGGTTGCTGTGCGACGACCAGCGACGGTGCCGTGAGGAGCGCGAGCACCAAACAGAATCGACCCGCGCGCATCAGACCTTCCGAAGGTGCCGCCCCACCGAGAGCGAGCTGCCGAGTAGCCCAATGAAGGCGCCGCCGGCGATCCCGAGCAGCGCGAGTGGCCGCGAGAAGAACTCGGTCTGAATGAAGTTCCGGCTGATCACTTCGCTGGCGAACCACGTGAGCACCAGCGCGAGCGCGCCGCCGAGCAACCCTTTCAGAAATCCCTCGATGAGGAATGGCCGGCGAATGAACCCATCCGTCGCGCCGACGAGTCGCATGATCGAGATCTCTCGTGATCGCGCCATCACCGCCATCCGAATGGTCGCGCCGATAATGATGACGGCGACGGCGGCGAACGCGAGCCCGAGGATCAGGCCGGCCGCCGTGGCGACGTTCCGGATGCGGTGGAGCTTGTCCACCCAGTCCTCGCCATAGCGGACGTCGTCGACGAACTCGAACGCCCTGATGCGCTCGGCGATCGCGCGAACGGTCGTCGGGTCGCGAAAACCGTCGCGGAGGCGGATGTCGATCGAGGCGGGCAGGAACGCACTCTCGAACACGTCCTTGAACTCGCCAAGCTCGGCCCGCGCGCGCGCAAGCGCGGAATCCGGCGAGACGTACTCGACCCGAATGACTTCGGGGAATGCCCCGATGTCGCCCATGGCGGCGGAGACGACCTCGACGGGCGTCCCGTCGGCGAGGAACGCGCGGATCTCGACGCGCGACTCGACGTCGCGAAGCGTCTTGCGAATGTTCACCGCCACGAGCGAGAACAGCCCGAACGCGAAGAGCGAGAATGCGATCGTCGTGATGCTCAGGACGCTGAGGACCGGCGCGCGCCGAAAGCCGATCATGGTTTCACGGAGCGCGAGTCTCACGCGAATCCCTCCACCTTCCGACGGCCGGCGTCGCCCTCGGCGGAGTCGAAGACGATCTGGCCGCGGTTCACTTCGATCGTGCGGAAGTCCGACCGGCGCACGAGATCGAGGTTGTGCGTCGCCATCATCACTGCGGTGCCTGATGCGTTGATGTCCTTGAGGAGCTGGAAGACACCGCGCGTTGCCCGTTCGTCGAGGTTCCCAGTCGGCTCGTCGGCGATGAGCACGAACGGGTCGTTCACGAGCGCTCGCGCGATGGCGACGCGCTGCTGCTCTCCGCCGCTCATCTCCCGCGGGTAGGCGGTCGCCTTCGATGAAAGTCCGACCTGGGCGAGCGCGCGTGCCACCTTGCCGGGAATGGCCGCGCGTGGCGTATCAATCACCTCGAGGGCGAACGCGACGTTCGCCTCCGCCGTTCGGTCTTCGAGGAGGCGGAAATCCTGGAACACCACGCCGAGCTTGCGTCGGAGCTTCGCGACTTCCTTGCGCTTCACGCCTTTCGCGCGAACACCGCTCACCCACACGTCGCCCTTTGTGGGGAGCTCCTCCATGTAGGTGAGCTTGAGCAGGCTCGACTTTCCTGCACCGCTCGGCCCGATCAGAAACACGAACTCGCCCTTACCGACGAACAGCGACACGTCCTGAAGCGCCAAGCCGGTGCGCGGATATTCCTTGTAGACGTGTTGAAACCGAATCACTTCTGTCCCCCTTCCTGGTCCGGCTACCCGTCGCCGACATCCTCCGCCTCGAGCAGCCGCCAGCTGGTCTGGGCCGTCACCGAGTCCACGACCGCCTTGAGCAGTCCGATCAGGATCGGACCGAGGAGAATGCCGGCTAGTCCGAAGGTATACACCCCCGTCACGAGCGCGACGAACATCCAGTAAAAGTTCAGTACCCCGGATCGCTCTGCAGCGATCTTGGGGCGCAAGTACGTCGAGATGAACAGCGTATTCAGGACAAACCCGACCAGGATCATCAACCCCGCCTTCACGGGGCTATCACGGAACACGAGCAGCCAGGCCGCAACGGGGACGTACACGCTCCACGAACCGACGATCGGGAAGAACCCGATGATGAACGACAGGATCGCGAGCACCGCGGCGAGCGGCACGCCGAACACGAGGTTCATCACGAAGATGACGAACGTCTTGAGGCTCTGTGTCAAAAGGGTGGAGTAGATCGCGCCGTACAGCACCCCCCGGACGTTCGTCACCAGCGCTTCCCGGAGCCGATCGTACCGCCTGGGTACCTTGCTCCGCACATACCTGACGATCGAATCGGCGTCTGTAAACACATACGCCGCCGTAAATAAGAAGATCGCAATGGCGACGGACAGCTCGACGACGGTCTCCTGGACCGCGGCCGGGATCTTCGACCCGTAGTCCGACACCAGGAGCACGTAGCGGCGAATCGTGTCGGTGGCCTCGACGTTCGTCAGGAACGGGATGCGGCGGATCGCCTCGTCGATGCGGCCGGCGACCTCGTCCTGATTCGACGCGATGTAGCCGAGCACCCCGACGAGCTCGAGGTAGCTGTACACGAGCGCGCCAAGGGCCGGAACGATGAGCACGACGAGCGTCAGAACGGCGCTCAGGAGCGGCCGGCTGGTTCGGCGGTGGAACCAGTCGTAGAGCGGCCTGAGATAGGCGGCGACGACTGTCCCCAGGATGGCTGCGATGAGCACTTCGCCGACCATCCAGAGGAACAGCACGATGACGATCGCGCTGAGGAGCCACGTCAGTGCGATGCGCCTGAACTCGGGGACCGACAGATCCGCGACGCGCGAGTTGACGCGTCGCTCCTCTGCGCGCCGGTCACCGTACCCGGGCGGAATGCCGGGTTCCGGTTCGGTCATCGCAGCGCCTGCTCGATGTCCGCGATCAGGTCGTTCGCGTCCTCGATTCCGACGCTGAGCCGGAGAAACCCATCGGGGATGCCGAGGGCGACGCGCTCGACACTCGGGAGGTGCGCGTGTGACGTGTACCGGGGCTCGCTGACGACCGAATCGACGCCGCCGAGGCTCGGGGCGTGGGTGATGAGGCGGAGACGGCGGAGGAAGCGGTCCGCGGCGCGGCCGCCGCCCACCAGCTCGATGGCCAGCATCCCGCCGAAGCCGTCCATGAACGTGCGCGCGATCTCATGGTCCTGATGATCTGCGAGCCCGGGGTAGTGGACCTTGCGGATTTCCTTTCGCGCCGCGCACCACTCCGCGATCCTCGCGGCGTTTTCGTTCTGTCGGCGCACGCGAACGTCGAGCGTCTTCAGCCCGCGCTCGAGGAGCCAGCACGCGAACGGATCGGGTGCCTGACCCCACACCGCCATCTTCTGGCGAACTTCCTCGATGTACGGCGCTGTCCCCAGCACCACCCCGCCGAGAACGTCGTGGTGACCGTTCAGGTACTTCGTTGCGGAGTGGATCACAACGTCCGCTCCGTGCTCGAGGGGGCGGAAGTTGATGGGACTCGCGAACGTCGAATCGACGACGAGCGCCAGCCCGACATCCTTCGTCAGGTAGCTGATCGGGCGCAGGTCGAGCACGCGGCACGTCGGGTTGACCGGTGACTCGACGAAGATCGCGCGAGTCTCCTTGCGCATCCGCTTGCGCCACGCGCGCGTTTCCGTGGGCTCGACGAGCGTGACGTCGATGCCCATGGTCTCGAACTCCTGCGTAAACAGGACGCGCGTCCCACCGTAGATCCAGCGGCTGGCCAGGAGGTGGTCGCCGGGGCGGAGCAGGGCGAGGAGTGCGCACGCCGTTGCGCCCATCCCGCTCGCCAGGACGATGGCTGCCTCGGCTCCGTCGAGCATGGCGAGGCGACGCTGGACGACCTCGGCGTTCGGGGCGTTGCCGTAGCGCGGGTAGCGGAGACCGTCAGCCGTGCCGAATTCCTGAACGAAGTTCACGGATTGCACGAGGGGCTGCACGACGGGGGAGTCGGCGTCCCCCTGCGCGGCACCGCCTGTCACGGCGAGTGTGGAGAGGCCCAGGCGACGAGGCGAACGGGGCATGGATGCGGGGCGTTAGGCGTACGCGCCGCCGCCGGGACGCGCGTCGAGGTTGGGCTTCACCAGCCGCACCACTTCCGTCACCGTGAGCCCGGCAATGTCGCGCACGACGACGCCGCCGCGGGGCACCGAGTCGTCGATGACGACCGGGGCCAGCTCGTGGCGGCGGGGCCCGTAGATCCACACGAGCTCCCCGTCGAGGATCATGCGCAACCGCGCCTCGTCCGACCGCAGGCGGATCTGTGGTCCGCGCTCTGGATCGCCCGATTTCGTGCCGATGAACCCCACCACCTGGAGGGGCGGGTTGTACACCTGACCAGTCGGGAGACTCACGGCGGGTTCACGGGTTCGCGCCCAGCGGGACGTATATGTCGTCGAGCCGCATGACGAGTCGACGCTCATGGAGCGATGTCAGCAACGACTCCGCGTACGATGGCGCTTCGCCGAGGGCGTCCGCGAGCTCCTGCGCCGCGCCGCGCCCGATCTCACGCAACGCCTGCCACGCGCGCCGCTGGGCGTCGTTCACGGTCCCGACGAGCAGCAGGCCACCGTCGTCCGCCTGCATAACGAGCGCGAGCCCGTACCGCTCGAGCGCCGCCTCGATCGCATCGAGATGGTCCTCGCGCACCCCGCGCAGGAGGAAATACGCATCCTGCGGCGGAGAATGGCCCTCGAACCGCAGCAGCAGCTTCGCGACCACCTCGTCGGCGCACGAGAAATCGAGCAGGTTCACGTGCGAGAAGTCGATGACCGTGAGCGACGGCCCACGCCACGCGGACAACAGATTCTCGATCTCCGTCCGCACGGCAGCGCCCGTGGGTCGCGTCACGAGGTTCGAGTACAGGTCACACACGGTGCGTCGCAGCACCGAGCTCACATCGATGTGATTGATCACCGCGGAGGTATCCGTTCTGGAATCGTGATCTGGATCTGCGCGCCGGGGAACGGCGCGAGACCTTCATCCAAGGGGACGTCCTCATCCCAACTCGGAACGATCGCGATCCGCGCGGTACCACTGCGGACCGACAGCTTGCCATCCCATTTGCCGACGAACCGGCGCACGCCTGCGAGCCCTTGCCCGCGTCCCGGGTCGCGGAACCGGCTTACGCCGCGAATCACCGCGTCCTCCAGCGCCATGCCGTCGTCCCAGCGCTCGCTCATGCGTCGTCCATGGGCGCTCTCGAGCGACGCGCGAAACCCGATCCCCGCGTCGCACACCGCGATCTGCACGACGCGGCGCCCCAGCCGCTTCGCCCAGGTGTAGGTCTGCACGGCGACCCACCCGCCGCGCTGAGCATGTTCGACAATGTTCTGGCAGGCCTCGGAGAGCGTCATCGCGAAGCGCATCGTCGCCTGCGGGTCGAGATGCAGCTCGTTGACGAGAATCGCCTGCGCTTTCTGCTGGATGCGTTCGACGACGTCATGCACGTCCTCGCTCTTCGCAACCGGCGTGATCTCGAGCAGAACGCTCGATTCCCCGCCGTTTCTAGCGCGAGGAACGTGCCCGTGAAGATCGAACAGCTGCTCGGCGTGCTTGTAGAATCCGGTCCGCGCCCAGTACGACGCGGTGTCGTCGTTCTCGGGGCCGGCGAACGCCGCACGCTCCGGGCGTGTTTGCGCGAGCGTCAGGAGCGTCGTGAGCGCGTACGGCGAGGCCCACCGCGTGTGGCGGGCGTCGACGAGGATCTTCTGATCGCGCGGGAGCGGGGCCACCTGGTCCAGGACCTGCTCGATCGTCGCATCGTCGAGCGAGGGCGGAACGTTGATGACGGTGGTCACGTCGGACTGAGCTCTCCGCGAAGGTAGTGCGCGAGCCCGGTCGCACCCCGGTGCTCCACGTTGCGTGCTGCGGCGCGCATCGCCGCGCGCATCGCGTCGGACAACTTATCACCGGCGACCAGCCGTGAGAAATAGGTCGCGCCCCACACGTCGCCGCATCCCGTCGGATCGCCCGTGCCCGGCTCGGCTCGCACGGGTTCTGCAGGGACGAGCGCGGTCCGCACCGGGCCGATCGACGGCGTCGCCGCGAGATTCACTCTTGACAAATCGCTCAGGCGATCAAAGTCCGGTGCGGCAAAGTAGATGGCGCCGCGAGGGCCGAGCGTCACGATGAGACATCGAATGCCGTTCGCGAACGCCGTCGCCGCGAGCGCCATCGGATCGGGCGCCATGAGCGCGACCTCATCTTCGTTCACCTGCAGCAGATCGAAGCAGGCGCACCACTGAGCGACGTTCTCGAGCGGTCGCGGTGCGCGAAACCCCGTCGGCTGTACGCTCAACATCAACGAATGCAGATCGCAGTAGATCGGGCCGCGAAAGTGCTGCCGGATGAGCTGCGTCGTCTCGAGGTCGAGCTCGAAGCCGCTGATGAGATTCACGTACAACGCATCGATGTCACCGAGGAGCGGCTTGAGACCGAGCCAACTCCATCCGGGCACGCCGCCAGTGAGTCGCTCGCTCCGTCGCTCGTCGCTGAAGTAGCGTAACTCCACGCGGTTGTTCGGGTACGGCACGGCGATCGGCGCCGCGTCGGGCGCGATACGCCGGAGCGTGCGCAGGAACTCTCGCGCCTTCACCGCGAGATCGTCGCCGACTTTCACCAGCGGCACGATCTCCCAGTCCTCGGGCAGCGCGGCATCGAGCGCGCTCAGGGCGTACGTGATCCCACCCCATTCCTCGACGGGCAACTCGCGCGGGTCGCGGCCGTAAATGACGTCCCAGACGAAGGTGCCAATGACGCCCAGGCGCCGCTTTCGCGGCTTGGGCATTGGGAACGGGGAACCGGGAACTGGCTGCTCCTTCGCGTAGTCGTTCGAATTACCCGCGTCGTTCTCCCGGTTCCCCGTTCCCGGTTCCCGGTTCCCTCTATACTCCATCGAGGACTTGCTGCTTGAACGTGGCCACCGCTCCCACGACACCCGCCGACCCCGTCAGCGTTCCCGGCAGAATGCGGCAAGCCTCCACGGCCGGCCGGAACGCGCGGCGGCGGACCTCCGCGCGCAGTGGTTCGAACAACGGCTCGCCGGCTTGCGTCACACCGCCAGCGATGACGACGACGTCGGGGTTGAAGATGTTGAGCAGATTCGCGACGCCGGCGCCGAGGAAATTCGCGGTCTCGCGGACGACCTGTCGCGCGACGTCGTCGTCCTTCTTCGCCGCGTCGTAGACGAGTTGGGCGGTGATGCGCGACAGATCGTTGTCCACGAGGCGCGGGAGAATGGACGGTTCGCCGCCGTCGAGCGCCTCACGCGCGCGATCGGCGATCGCCGGGCCCGATGCGTATGCCTCGAGACATCCGTAATTGCCGCACTTGCACCGACGGCCCGTCGAATCGATCGTCGTGTGTCCGATCTCGCCGGCCACGTCCGACGCCCCGTGGAAGAGACGCCCGTCGAGAATCAATCCGCCGCCGATGCCGGTACCGATCGTCATGCCGATGACGTGACGCGCGCCCTTCGCCGCGCCGCACCACCACTCACCGAGCGTTGCGCAGTTCGCGTCGTTGTCGAGCGTGGCTGGGAGCCCGACGCGTTTCGACACCTCGTCGCGCAGTGGAAAGTTCCGCCAGCCGAGGTTCGGCGTCACGATCACGATGCCCCGCTCGCGGTCGAGCGGCCCGGGCGACCCGATGCCGACACCCGCGAAGTCGTCGCGCTTCGCACCCGTTGCGGCGATCGTTTCCGCGATCACCGTGTCGATCATCCGCGCGATGCGATCGACGACCGCATCGGCGCCCTGGTCCGCGCGAGTCGGCTCGGACCGCAGCGCGATCTCGCGGCTGCCGTCCTCGGGCATCGCGCCAGCGACGATGTTCGTGCCGCCAAGGTCCACGCCAATGATATAGCGCTGTCGTTTCCGAGCGGACATGAGAGAGAGAAGCGGGAGGACCTGCGGCGACGATCGCCGCGCCTACTGCGTCAGCTGCCGGACGACGACGACCGCGCCCAGCACGAGGATCAAGATAGCGAACGCCTGCTTGATCCGGGCAGCAGGCAGACGCCGAACGATACGCGTGCCGGCAATGGCCCCGATGGCCGCAACGACGCTGAACCACCCCACGAGCCGCCAGTCGAAGGGAACCTGCCCGATGTATCCCGCCACGCCGCTGGCGGCGTTCATTGCGATGATGAGCAGCGAGCTTCCCACGGCTTCCTTCACCGGAACGTGCGCCACGAGCACCAGGGCAGGCACGATCAGGAACCCTCCGCCAGCGCCGATGAGCGCCGTCAGCACGCCGACGCCAACGGCCTGTGCACCGAGGAATGGTGAGAACCGAACACGTGCGTCGCCGCCGCCGTCGTTCGGTACGAACCGCGGTGCGCGCATCGAGTCATGAAGCATCAGCACGGCGGCCACCACGGCGAACGCGAGAAACAGGGCGAGTTGCGCCGACGCCGGAACGAACCGCGCGAGACGCGCGCCCGCGAAGGCCCCGATCATGGCGAGGCCTCCGAATATCAGCGCGACGCGAATGTTCACCGTCCCCTGGCGCCAGTGCGTGAGGAATCCGATGAGCGCGCTCATGCCCACGACTACGAGACTCATCGCGATGGCCGGTTTGGGCGGGACGTGAAACACGTACAGAAAGATCGGCAGCGCGAGAATAGAGCCCCCGCCTCCGAGAAGCCCCAACACCACGCCCACGGTGAGCGCGAGGAGGGCACCGACCGCATTCACGGGCGTTCACCTTGCACGCGCGCGACCGCGGCCGCCACGACCTCGGGCGTCAGATCGCGCATACACCGCCAGTGGCCCAGCGGACACCGCATCGGCCCATGTCTGTCGCACGGCCGGCAGTCGAGCCCGGAGACGCCAGCGGTGGTGGAGTGCGGGGCGAGCGGCCCGAACCCGAAGTCCACGACCGTGGGGCCGAACACGGTAATTGTCGCCGTGCCGACGGCGGACGCGAGATGTTGCGGCGCAGAGTCGTTCGTGACGAGCGCGGCGCACCGCGCGATCAGCTCGGCCGAGCCTAACAACGACAGGCGACCGGTGGCGTCGATCGCGCGATCGCCGGCAACGCGCAGGATCTCGCTCGCGAGGGGCGCATCGTCCTTCGCGCCGAGGATCACGAGGCGGCCCTCGCGCAGAAGCTCGGCGAGCTCGGGGTAATACGGCCAGCGCTTCGTGGCCCACACGCTGCCGGGCGCGAGCGCCACCAGTGGTTCGTCACGATGTCCGTGCTCTGCGAGCAACCGATCCACCGCTTCTCGCTCGGCGCCGCCCGGAAAGAGCTTCGGCCGGAGCTGTTGTGCCGTCGGGACCGCATCAGGGTCGCTTGCGGCGAGGCTCCATAGCCGCTCCGCGTGGTGCCGATCGTCGCGATACGGGACGCGCCGCGTGTACAGCCATCGTCCCGCCGAGGTCGTGAAGCCCACGCGCGTGCGGAACCCGGCGAGGCGTGCGAGTGCGGCGCTGCGCACCGACCCTTGCGCGAGGTACGCGACGGCGTCACTCGCACCGTCGACGGCTGCCCGTGTCCGCGCGGCGCTGATGGCCGCGGCGACGTTCGCGAGACCACCCACTCCACGTGCGGCACCGCGTTTGTCGTACACCGTGAGGCCCGCGATATCTGGGTTCCGCGCGAGCAATGGTGCGCCCGATGGGGTCGCGACGACGTGCACCGGCCCACGCCGCGCGAGCTCGGCGACGAGGGGCGTCGTCAGGACGACGTCGCCGAGAAACGAGGTCTGGACGACGAGGGAGAATTGCACGCGGTCGAGTGTGGCGAAGGCGGCGCACGACCGCCAGCGGTCAATCCACCTGCAGCACGGCGAGAAACGCTTCCTGCGGGATCTCCACGGCGCCGACCTGCTTCATCCGCTTCTTTCCTTCTTTCTGCTTTTCGAGGAGCTTCCGCTTTCGCGTGATGTCACCCCCGTAGCACTTCGCGAGCACGTCCTTGCGAAGCGGCTTCACCGACGAGCGCGCGATCACCTTGTTGCCGATGGCCGCCTGAATCGCCACCTCGAATAGCTGCCGCGGAATAAGCTCCCTCAGCTTGTCGGCGATCTTCCGTCCGTATTCGTACGCCTTGTCGCGGTGGATGATCACGCTGAACGCGTCCACCGCGTCGCCGTTGATCAGCATGTCGAGTCGTACGAGATCGCTCTCGCGATACCCGAGCATCTCGTAGTCGAGCGAGGCGTAGCCACGGCTGATCGTCTTCAGTCGGTCGAAGAAGTCGAGGATGATCTCGGCGAGCGGGAACTCCCAGTCGAACTCCACGCGCGACTGGTCGAGGTACGTCATGTTCTTGTAGACCCCGCGCCGTTCCGTGCCGAGCGTCATGATCGGGCCGATGTAATCCGACGGCGCCATGATCCGCGCTTTCACGTACGGCTCCTCGACGCGGCCGATCACCGCCGGGGCGGGCATCTTGGAGGGGTTCTCGATGACCTCCATCTCGCCATCGGTGCGGTAGACGTGATACTCCACGTTAGGCACCGTCGTGACGAGATCGAGATCGAACTCGCGCTCGAGCCGCTCCTGCACGATCTCCATGTGCAGGAGGCCGAGGAAGCCGCAGCGGAACCCAAAGCCGAGCGCCGTCGACGTCTCGGGCTCGTAGTGCAGGGACGCGTCGTTCAGCTTGAGCTTCGCTAGCGCATCGCGCAGCGCTTCGTACGCCGATGTGTCCGTCGGGTACAGCCCCGAGAACACCATCGAGTGCACATCCTGGTAGCCGGGTAACGCCGTCGATGCCCGATTGTTCGCGTCGAAGATCGTGTCGCCGGCGCGCGTCTCCTGCACGCTCCGCACGTTCGCGACGACGTAGCCGACTTCGCCGGGGCCGAGCTCGGCGGTGGCAACCGGCCGGAGCTGCATATACCCGATGTCGCTCACTTCGTACTTCCCCTCGTTCGCCCCGAACGTGATCTCCATCCCGCGGCGTATGAAGCCGTCCACGACCCGCACGCTCGGCACGGCCCCACGATAGCGATCGTAATACGAGTCGAAGATGAGTGCACGGAGGGGCCCGTTCGGATCGCCCGTCGGTGGCGGCACGCGCGCGATGACCTCCTCGAGCAACTCCGGAACACCGTGCCCTTCCTTGGCGCTGACGAGCAGGATGCGGTCCGGGTCCGTGCCGATGAGATCGTGCACTTCCTGCTTCCGCCGCTCCGGCTCGGCTCCCGGCAGGTCGATCTTGTTCAGCACCGGGATGATCTCCAGCCCGGCGTCGAGCGCGAGGAAGAGGTTCGAGAGCGTCTGCGCCTGGATCCCCTGCGACGCGTCCACGACCAGGATCGCGCCCTCGCATGCGGCGAGCGACCGCGACACCTCATAGGTGAAGTCGACGTGCCCCGGCGTATCGATCAGGTTCAACTCATACACGCCCCCGTTCCGGGCCGTGTAATTCATCCGCACCGCGTTGAGCTTGATCGTGATCCCGCGCTCACGCTCCAGGTCGAGCGTATCGAGGATCTGCGCCTTCATCTCCCGCTTCTGCAGGGTCCCCGTGGTTTCGATCAGACGGTCGGCAAGCGTCGACTTCCCGTGATCGATGTGGGCGACGATGCAAAAGTTGCGGATGTGGTCGAGGTTCACAGAGGTCCCGGCGAGGAGTTGCGGCGAAGCCTTGAAAGATAGCCACCCGCCAGCAGCCGACCAACGGCGGAACTGGCCTGCGCCGCCGCGCGCGACCGGTCCACCCCAGGCGCGGCGCTTTCTCCCGATGTCCAGTGCCGTGATTATCTTCCGCGATTCCATGGAAACCTCCCGCGCCCCCGTTCGCGCCGACCTGTTCGACCCGGCCAGCCTCGCCTCGCTCGGTCACGTCGAGATCATTGCGCGCTGGGTGGTGGACGGGTTCCTCACCGGCCTCCACCGGTCGCCGAAGAAGGGCTTTTCCGTGGAGTTCGCCGAGTACCGCGGGTATCAGCCGGGCGACGACCTCCGATTCATCGACTGGAAGATCGCGGCGCGGGCGAACAAGTGGGTCGTCAAGCAGTTCGAGGAGGAGACGAACCTCCGGGCGACGATCATTCTCGATGTCAGCCGGTCCATGGCGTGGTCCGGAGCGACCACGCGGCTCACGAAGCTGCGCTACGCCGAGCAGCTCGTGGCCGCGTTGTCGTTGCTGTTGATCAGACAGCGTGACGCCGTCGGCTTCATTCGCTACGACGACCGGTTGCGGTCGGTCATCCCACCGAAGGCCCGGACCGCCCAATGGAGGCGGATCCTCCACGCGCTCGAGGAGGAAGGGTCCGGGAAAGCGTCCATCGCGCCGGCGGCACTCATGCACGCGGCGCGTCTCGTCCGAAAGCCGGGCATGGTCGTGCTCATCTCCGACCTCCTCGTCGAGTCAGCGGACGTCACCGAAGCGGTGCGGGTTCTGCGCGCGGTCGGCCACGACGTGACCGTGCTGCACATCATGGATCCCGCCGAACGTGACCTGTCGCTCGCCGGTGAGGCGGTGTTCGCCGATCCGGAGTCGGGCGTCGAGGTACCCGCCACGGTTGCGGATGTGCGGTCGGCGTACCGCCATACCGTCGAGGAGGCGATCGCGGAATGGAGACAGTCCTTCAGCTCGACGGGCGCTGGCTACGAGGTGTTCACGACTGACGTGCCGTTCGGCGTTCCGCTCCGAAAAGCCTTCGCCGCCCGGCAGCGACTCCCGTGAGCTTTCTCGAGCCACTCTACCTGCTGCTGGTCGGGGCGGCCGCGGTGCCGCTCCTGCTGCACCTCCTCAGACGGCGCATCAACGTGCGCGTCGAGTTCCCCGCGGTTCGCTACATCCTGCGGGCAGAACGGGAGAACAGCAGGAAGATGAAGCTGCGGAACCTGCTGCTGATGCTGCTCCGCATCCTCGCGATTCTCTTCCTGGCGCTCGCGGCCGCGCGCCCGGTTGGTCGGCTCATCGGGGCGGGGCACGCCCCGACCGCCATCGCCGTTGTGCTCGACAACTCGCTGAGCACGTCGACCATCGTGGACGGCGCGCCGCTGTTCCGGCGGCTGCGGGCAGCCGCGCTCGAGACCGTGCGGCGCGCGACGCCGTCGGATCGGGTGTGGCTCGTGACCGCCGACGGACGCGTGGTAGGTGGGTCCAGCTCCGCCGTCGCGGACGCCATTCAGCGCCTCGAGCCGATGAGCGGCGCCGGCGATCTCCCGGGAGCGGTTGGGCGCGCCGTCGGGCTGGTTCGCGGCGCGGGACTTCCGGCCCGTCACGTCGCGATCGCGACCGACGCGCAGGCGTCGGCGTGGCGTCGGTCCACCGTGGCGGCCGATGTCGACATCAGTGTCTACGTGCCACAGGGCGCGCCTCCGCAGAACCACGCCGTGGTAGTGGCCGAGGCACGCCCCACCCGATGGACCCCGCGCGGGAGTGTCGTTGCTCGAACGCTCGGTGCCGACTCGGCCACTTACCGTATCGCCATCGGCGGATCGGGGAACGAGGCGCGCACGCTCGCGCGAGGCACGGCTGTTGGCGACGACGAGATCGTCGTCCGAGCCGCCCCGGCGGAGCGCGGATGGGTGAGCGGGTCGGTCGAGCTCGAGCCGGACGAGCTGCGGGCGGACGACGTGCGCCATTTTGCCGCGTGGATCGGGCCGGCGCCCGCCGTATCGGTCGACCCGTCGCTCGGCCCGTTCGTTCGCACGGCGGTCGACGCGCTCGTTCAGAGTGAGCGTCTCCGGATGGGGAACGACGCCGCGATCGTGTCCGCGGATGCGCTGACGCGACTCCCCGCGCTCATCGTTGCGCCATCCGACCCGGTGCGCGTCGGGGCGGCGAACCGCGCGCTCGAGCGCGCGGGCGTCCCATGGCGCTTCGGCGCGGCACGGCGTGAGACTGGAACGGTGCGTGAGCCTTCGGCGACCCCCACGAAGCTGCTCGATGGGGGCAACGTGATGCTCCGGTACCCGCTCGCACCTGCGGGTGATGCGGCGGCCGATACGCTGGCGCGCGTCGGGGCAGAGCCGTGGGTCGTTGCCGGAGACCGCTACGTGATCATTGCCTCGCCGCTCGATCCGGCGGCGGCGGATCTCCCGGTGCGAGCCGGTTTCCTCCCATGGCTGGCGGAAGCGATCTCACAGCGTCTCGCCGGCGACGCCGGCGTTGTGATCGACGCCGCGCCCGGCGCTCGGGTGCGAGCACCGGTGGGGATCCAGACCGTCGATGACGCGGCCGGGCAAGCGATCCCGGTAGGCGACGGCGAACTGGTCGCGCCCGATCGGGCGGGCGTCTATTTTTTGCGTCGTGGCGGACAGCGGGCAGGAGCGCTCGTCGTGAACGGGGAGCCCGATGAGTCGGCGCTCGCCCGCCTCACGGTGCCGACGCTTCGGTCGCGTCTCACGGCGCGCGAGATGTCCGTGACCTCCGATGCCGAGCAATGGGCGCGGGATGCCTATACCGGAAGCGCGCGCCGTCCGCTCGTGACGCCACTGCTCATCCTCGCCGCGCTCGTGCTGGTGGCGGAGGCCCTCATTTCGCGCGGAACGGGGGATCGCGCCAGTCGCGTGGCGGTGAAGGCGGCCGCGTAAGTGGCACTTCCGACGCTGATCGACGCCGTCGAGACGCTCCCGGCGTTCGCGCGCGTTCTGAATACGCTGCCGGCGCCGGCGGGGCGCCTAACGATCGGTGGGCTCGCCGGCTCGAGCGACGCCGTGGCGCTCGCCGCGCTCGTCCGGCGGCTGCCCACGCGCTTCTTCGTCGTCGTGACCGAGGGCGTGCCGCAGGCCGAGCGCTGGCTCGCCGACCTGCATGCGATCATCGACGAGACGCCGGTGGCACTCTACCCGCCCCGCGAGGGGTTCGGTGAAGTCGAGCCGCACGCGGAGGTCGCGGGCGAACGGGTCGAGACGCTGGAGCGCGTGTCCCGCGGTGAGGTCCGCGTGCTCCTCACGACCGCCCGGGCCGTGCTCGAGCGAACGAGCCTGCCCACGACCCTCCGCGGCGCGCGGCTCGAGCTGAGGCAGGGCGACGTTAGGCGGCCGGAGGAGATCGCGGCACACTTGGAGCGGATCGGCTTCGAGCGCGTCCCGATGGTGGACGACATCGCCCAGTTCAGCGTGCGGGGCGGCATCTTCGACATCTACGGGTTCGGCATGGCCGACCCGGTGCGGATGGAATTCTGGGGCGACGAGATCGTCGAGCTCCGCCATTTCGACCTCGTTACCCAGCGCTCGACCCGCGCGGCCGACGTCGCGATCATCCTCCCGGTCGATGGACATGCGCCCGACGATGACGACGAGTTCGAGCGCGTGTCGGTCGCGTCGCTCTGGCCCCCGGATACGATCGTCGTCAGGCCGGGCGACTCGCACGTCGAGCCCGAGCTCCAGCGCACGTGGGATGAGGCACAGCATCATCTCGATCTCGCGCGCCGACGCGGAGAGGATGTGCCGCGACGCGACGAGCTGTTTCAGCCGCCCGCCGAGGCGGTCGCGTCGCTCAACGAGTTCGGCACGATCGCGATCCTGCCAGGCGCCGGCACTGGCGCCGAGGTCGTCTTTCCGATCCGTCACCCCGACCCGATCGACCGGGACATCAAACGTCTGCGCCGGATCGTCCGGGATGGCGTCCCGACGATCATTCTCTGCGACAACGAAGGGCAGGCGGAGCGCCTCGACGAGCTACTGAACGAGGACTCGTTCACTCCATCACCGGCCGCATTGGTCATCGGCGTGTTGGATGGGGGCTTCGTCATCCCGGGAACCGGGTCGGGAATCGGGAATTGGGAATCGGGAATCGGAACTGCCCCGGGAAGCTTCGGACGCGAGGGTGGACGCGTCCTGGGGTCGGTCGATTCCCGATTCCCGATTCCCGATTCCCGCGGTTTCAGGGTACTAACCGACCACGAGATCTTTCGCCGCGAGCGGCGCCTCCGCCGCGCACGTCGTTATGCAGCCGGCGCCACGCTCGAGGCCATCACCGCCCTCAAGTCGGGCGACTTCGTCGTCCACCTGGAGCACGGTGTCGGGATCTACCGCGGCCTTCAAACGATCTTCGTCGGCGAGAGCACGGTGGAGGTCGCGGTCATTGAATACGAGGGCGGCGACCGGCTCAACGTCCCGCTCTATCGCATCGACCAGATCGAGCGATACCGCGCGGCCGGCGAAGCCGATGGCGACGCCACGCCGCCGCGGCTGCACAAGCTCGGCGGAAAGCGATGGGCGCAGCAGCGCGAGCGCACACGTGTCGCGATCCAGGAAATGACCGTCGAGCTCCTCGACCTCTACGCTCGGCGACAGGTCGCGTCTCGGCCGCCCCACTTCCCGGATACCGCGTGGCAGCGCCAGCTCGAGTCCTCATTCCTCTTCGAGGATACGCCCGACCAGCGCAAGGCGACGACGGACGTGAAGCAGGACATGGAGAAGCCGCGGCCCATGGACCGTCTGCTCGTCGGCGACGTCGGGTACGGGAAGACCGAGATCGCCGTCCGCGCGGCGTTCAAGGCGGTACAATCCGACCGGCAGGTGGCGGTCCTCGTCCCGACGACGATTCTCGCCGACCAGCACGAGCGGACGTTCGCGGATCGGTTCGCGGACTTTCCCGTGCGCGTGGCCGCCCTCAGCCGCTTCCAGTCGGCAAAGGAGCAGGCGGAAATCCTCGGTGAGCTCGAGGCGAAGCAAGTCGACATTGTCATCGGCACGCACCGACTGCTGAGCCCCGATGTGAAGTTCGCGAACCTCGGGCTCATCGTCGTGGACGAGGAGCACCGCTTCGGCGTGAAGCACAAGGAGCGGCTCAAGCAGCTTCGGCTCGAGACGGACGTGCTGACCCTCACCGCCACACCGATTCCACGCACGTTGCATCTGTCGCTGGCCGGGCTGCGCGACATGACGCTCATGCAGACGCCACCACGCGACCGTTCGCCGGTGTTGACGTTCGTGGAGCCGTGGGACGAGGGGCTCATCGAGGAGGGGATCGCACGGGAGCTCGATCGCGGGGGGCAAGTGTTCTTCGTCCACAACCGGATCGAGACCATCGAAGCGGTCGCCGACCGCGTACGGCGAATCGTCCCGCGGGCGCGCGTGGGGGTCGGGCACGGCCAGATGCGCGACCGTGACCTCGAGGACGTGATGCATCGCTTCGTGAGCGGCGACGTCGACGTTCTGGTCTCCACGATGATCGTCGAATCGGGGCTCGACGTCCCGAACGCGAACACGATGTTCGTGAGTCGTGCGGATTACTTCGGGCTCGCGCAGCTCTATCAGCTTCGCGGACGGGTTGGCCGATCGCACCGGCGCGCGTACTGCTACCTGCTCGTTCCCGATAGCGTGGACGAGGACGCGGAACGGCGCCTTCAGGTGCTCGAGCATCACACCGAGCTTGGCTCGGGCTATCGCGTGGCCCTCAAGGACCTCGAGCTCCGGGGGGCCGGCAACCTGCTCGGCCCGGAGCAGTCGGGCTTCGTGCAGGCCGTCGGTTTCGACATGTACCTGCGCATGCTCGACGAGACGGTACGCCGCGTCACGGAAGGTGGCGGCGCACCGAAGGTGACGCCGGCGGACGTGTCGCTGGACGTTCCGGCCTATCTGCCCGACGAATTCATTCCGTCCCAGGACGCGAAGCTCGACGTATACCGACGCCTGAGCGCGCTGGCGTCGCCGGAGACGATCGAGGAGCTTCGCATCGAGGTCAGGGATCGGTTCGGGCCGCTTCCGCCCCCTGCCGAGGCATTCTTCTCGACGGCGACGCTTCGGCTGGTCGGGGGGGCGCTGGGGATCGAGGGAATCTTGGTGCGCGGGGACGAGGCGCGTGTTACTTTTCGCGACACGGCGGCGCCGCGCATGAAGGGGCTTTCCGCCGCGTTCCATGAAGTACAGTTCCAGGCCGAGGTGCGTCGCACGCACCCGCTGTCGCTCAAGCTGACCCGAGTCGGCGGTTCGCCGATCCTCGACGGGCTCGTCCGAGCCCTCCGGGGACTGGCGGCCGCCTGAACGTTTGCGGCGATCGCCGTGTACCAGTCACCCGCCGCCTCGTCGAGGAGTCGGCCTTTGCTTGGCGTCCTCGACCGGTTGAATGCGGATCACTCCAATCTCTTTCCCGATGAAACGTCCCCTCGTCCTCGCTCTGGCCGCCAGCATCCCGCTCGCCGCATGCGACGGCTTCAAGGAGGCGATGACGGCGCATGTCGACGTCGCCGCTCGTGCCGGCTCGCAGGAGCTCTCCGTCACTCGGCTCGCCGAGCTCCTCGGCGCGTCGAAGATCCCACTTCGTCGCGACGTCGTTCAGACCGTCGCCGACATGTGGGTGAACTACCAGCTCCTCGCACGCGCGGCCGCGCATAACGATTCGCTGAACCAGCCCGAGCTGATTGACGAAGCGATGTGGCCGGCGACGACGAATACGCGGATCAAGAAGTGGTACGACATCGTCGCGGCGACGTGGGCGAGTACCGACACGTCGCGGAATGCCGCCGACTATGCGGAGGGCAAGCTGCTCGCGGCACGTCACATTCTGTTCAACGCCCCGCCGGGTGAGAGCCCGGCGGCGGACTCGGCGCTCAGGCGCGCGCAGGCAGTCCGCGCCCAGCTCACGCCCGCGAACTTCGCCGACATGGCGAACCGGCACAACCAGCAGGGCGCGGCCGGACCGGGCGGCGACCTGGGCGTGTTCCCGAAGGAGCAGATGGTGCCGGAGTTCGGCAACGCCGTGGCAGCACTCAAGCCGGGCGAGATTTCCCAACCCGTCCGCTCGCAGTACGGTTTCCACCTGATCCGCCGCTCGACGTACGACGAGGTGAAGGATCAGTTCGCCCAGGCGAATAATCAGAGCGCGGTGCGCGTCGGCGAGAGTACCTACGTCGCGCAATTGAACGAGACGGCCAAGGTTCAGGTGCGGCCTAACGCGCCTGCCGTGGTCAAGGCGCTCGCCGCCAACCCGGATGCGCACCGCGATGACAAGACGGTCATCGCGACGTCCATCATGGGTGATTTCACCGCGGCGAGGGCAGCGAAGTGGGTTACGGCGTTCCCGAATCCGCAGCAGCTCCGGCAGCAGATCCAGCAGGCCCCGGATTCGATGCTGCCCGAGTTCGTGAAGGCGATCGTGCGCAACGACCTGCTGTTGCGGCAGGCCGATAGCGCCAAGGTGACGCTCGATACGGCGGAGACCAACGAGATTCGCCGCGCCTTTGTCTCGATGGTCGCGACGACGTGGTCGGGACTCGACGTGTCGCCGAACCGGCTGGCTGACAGCGCGAAAACGACGGGCGAGCGGGAGCGGCTCGCAGCAGCGCGCGTCGATGACTATCTCGAGCGCTTGCTGACGAAGGACGAGCAGTTCATCCCGATCCAGCCGCCGCTCGAAGCGGCGCTCCACAGCAAGTACGATTACAAGGTGAACGCTGCCGGCATCGATCGCGCGTTCGAGCGCGCGCAGCGGCTACGTGCGGTGGCTGATTCGACGCGCGCGGCGCAGCAGCCGCCGTCAGCGGTGCCGATGCCGGGAGGCCAGCCTGGCGCACAGCCAGCGACCCCAGCGGCGCCCGACTCGCAGCGAAGGCCCTAGCGTCGACGAGCAGCGGGCGGGTGGCCACCCGCCCGCTGCTCGTATCGCGGCGCGGACCGCTCCCGTGGTGCCAGGGTAAAACGAGCCATGATGAATCCCCGATCTCTTCTCGTCGTTGCAGCGTGCCTGGCGGTGCTCGTGCGGCCGCTTGCGGCGCAGAATACGCCACCGGCGCCGACAACGCCGCCTCCGGCCGCCAATGGGTCCGATACTGCCTCGCTGCCTGTGGATCGTATCGCCGCGGTCGTCGGAGACCGGCCCATCCTCTGGACGGAAGTCATGGAGGAGATCAACGAGCGGCGCGCGCGAGGGCTGCAGGTCCCGCCCGGTGACTCCGCCCAGCTGGCGCTCGCGCGGACCGTGATCGAGGAGATGATCGATGAGGAAGTGATCGTGCAGCGCGCGCTGCGCGACACGGCCGTGCACGTCACCGATCTCGAGGTCACGAGCGCCGCGGACGCGCAGATGAAACGTGTCCGGTCGCAGTTCAAGAGTGATCTCGAGTTCGCGAACGCCCTGCGAAGTGGCGGGTTCGGTACGCCCGAGGAATACCGGCGATGGATGAATGAGCGGGCTCGACGGAACGCACTCCAGGAGAAGCTGTTCGCGAAGCTGCGCCAGGAAGGGAAGATCGTGCCCGTGCCGGTGAGCGAAGCCGATGTCAACGAGGCGTTCGAGAAGGCAAAGGACAATCTCCCGAAGCGCCCGGCCACCGTCACGTTTCGGCAGCTCGTGATTCCAGCGCGTCCGTCGGACGAAGCGAAGGCCAGAGCGAAGGCGAAGGCGGAGTCGCTCCTGGTCGAGGTGCGGCGCGGCGGTGACTTCGAGCAGATCGCGAAGCGGGAGTCAATGGACCCGTCGTCCAAGGAGCTCGGCGGCGATCTCGGATGGCATCGCCGCGGCGCGATGGTGCCGGAGTTCGAGAAATGGATGTTCGCGCTCGCGCCGGGCCAGTTGAGTCCCGTCGTGGAAACGACGTTCGGCTACCACATCATCCGCGTCGACCGCGTACAGCCGGGCGAGGTGAAGGCTCGTCATATTCTCATTCGACCCGTCATCGACTCGTCGGACATCGCGGCTGCCGGGGTGCGCGCTGATAGCGTGCTCGCCATGTGGAAGGCCGGGATGAACTTCGACACGCTCGCGGCACGGTACCACGATTCCGAGGAGGAGAAGGGGAGTCTCCAGCCGTTCGATCGGACGCAGCTTCCGGATTCGTACCGCACGGCGTTCGAAGGCAAAGGGACCGGTGATTACGTCGACCCGTTCCCCATCGAGGACCCCGCGCGGGCCGCGAAGAAATTCGTCGTTGCGCAGATCCTGAAGGCCGACGACGGCGGGGAGTACACGCTCTCCGACTTCCGGAATCAGATCCGTGATCAGTTGTCGCAGGAACGTGGGATGCGGCGGGTCATCGAGCAGATGCGGAAGGAGGTCTACATCTCCGTCCGCATCTAGCCACCGCGGCGGAGACGCGACCACCGCCTGTGCCCACACCAGTTCGCCTCGCGGTCACGTTAGGCGATGTCCGCGGCATCGGGCCGGAGATCGTTGCCGCCGTTCGTGAGGACCCCGCGCTTCGCGACCTGGCAGAACTGGTTGTCGTCGGTCCGGCAGGGGCGAGCGTAGCGGCCGACGACGTCGTCGGCGAGTGGCAGCCGCGCGGGAGCGCGGAGGAGCGCGCGGCGCTCGCTGGGCGACTGGCGGGTCAGGCAATCGAGCGCGCGGTCGCGCTCGCGCTCTCTGGCCAGGTATCGGGAATCGTCACCGCGCCGATCGACAAGGCTGCGTTGTTGGCCGGCGGGTACGACTATCCCGGCCACACCGAGATGTTGTCGGCGCTCACCGGTCACGCGGTCGCGATGATGCTCGCGTCGTCAGCAACCCTGGCGGTCGACGGTAGACATCCGTTGCGTGTCGTCCTGGCGACCACCCACATTGCGTTGCGCGATGTGCCCGCCGCGGTCACTGCGCACTCCATCGCGAGCGCGGTCGAGGTGACACGCCGTGGACTCGAGCAATGGTTTGCCTTGCCGCGTCCGAGAATCGCGTTATGCGCGCTGAACCCGCATGCCGGCGACGGTGGGCGATTCGGTACCGAGGACGAGCTGGTGCTCGCGCCTGTTGCGCGGAGCCTGGGCGTGGCCGGGCCGTTCCCCGCCGATACCGTGTTCGTTCGCGCGCTTCGCGGCGAGTTCGATGCGGTCATTGCGCCGTACCATGACGTTGGCATGACGGCGATCAAGGTCGCCGCGTTCGGCCGCGCAGTGAATGTCACGCTCGGGCTCCCGTTCCCACGCACGTCTCCCGATCACGGTACGGCGATGGATATCGCTGGCCGCGGCCGTGCTGACCCATCGAGCATGAAAGAGGCGGTGCGGATGTGCGCCGACATCTCGCGCCGCGTCACGGACGCACGGTCGGTGCGTCCGGCTTCGCGGCAGCGGTGACGATGCACGACCACGCCCACGGTCCCGGTCACCATCACGCACACCGTCACGGCGCCCACGCGCACGGTGCCCACGGTCCCCTGACCGGCGCCGAAGCGCGCGACGCCAGCAACACCACGACTGTCCGTCGGTTGCGAGCGGCCCTCATCGTCACGGCCGTGTTCCTCGTCGTCGAAGTCGTTGGTGGGTTTCTCTCGAACTCGCTCGCGTTGCTCGCCGATGCCGGTCACATGCTTACGGACGTGGCCGCGCTCGCGCTCTCGCTGTTTGTCGCGTGGTTCAGCCGCCAGCCCGCCTCTCCGCAGCGTACCTACGGCTACCTCCGCTGGGAGGTGCTCGCGGCGTTCCTGAATGGCGCAACACTGCTCCTCATTTCCGCGTGGATCGTCTGGGAAGCGTTCACTCGACTACGCGCGCCCGAGCCGCTCGGAAGCGGGCTGATGCTCGCGGTCGCGGTAGCTGGGCTGGTAGTCAACCTCATCGCCGCGCGAATGCTCCACGCGCATGGCGAGTCGAGCCTCAACGTTCGCGGCGCGTATCTCCACGTTCTCGGCGATCTCCTCGGCTCGGTTGCGACGGTCATGGCGGCCGTTGTCGTTCGGGTCACGGGTTGGCTCGGGGCCGACCCCGTCGCGTCGATCATCATGGCCGTGCTGATCCTCCGAGGCGCGTGGCGTCTCGTGCGTGAGTCCGTGGACGTTTTGCTCGAGTCGACGCCGTCGCACATCTCACTCGGGTCCGTCCGATCGCAGCTCGAGGCGATTCCCGGCGTCGAGTCCGTGCACGACCTCCACGTGTGGACGGTGACCTCGGGCCTCGTCGCGATGAGTGCCCACGCGATCGTGCGTGAGCCCGAACGCCATCAGCATGTCCTCGAACACGTGCACGACGCCATGCGCCTGTTCGGCATTGACCACGTGACGGTGCAACTCGAGCGGCGCGAGATGTACGAGCGGGAGCGGCATTTACATGACTGATAGCTGAGAGCTGATGGCTGATAGGTGCTCGTGACACTCCGCGCCTAGCGTGTAACGACCCGCTGCCCGCCGGCCCCTCGCCCCGGTGACGCGCCTTCCCCGTGGCGCGTCCTCATCTGGCAACGCATCTCAGGGGTCTCCGTGGGCACCACGAGCAACAACGACTACCGCATCCAGAAGGAACGCCTCGCCGCCGTCGTCATCACGGTCGGCGGCGAGCGGATGACGGGCGAGTTGTTCGTTCAGGCGAGCCCGCGGAATCGCTACGGGCGTGAGGAAGCGGCCGACATACTCAACTCCGCCGAACCGTTCTTCCCGATGCTGACGACGGACGGCGAGCTGTTCCTCATTGCGAAGGACCGCGTTCGTGAAGTCGAGAGCCGCGAGCCGACCCCCGCGGACGAATGGCAGATCGGCGCCGCGGCAACGATCACGGTGTGGCTCTTTGGTGGCGCCGTACACACGGGGAATGTGTACCTCGAATCGCACAGCGGGCGCACGCGCGTGGTCGATTACCTGAACCGTGTCGGCGAGCGCTTCCTGTTGTTGTACACCGCGGAAGGTACCGTGCTGTTGAATCGCAGCTTCATCGAGCGCGTCAAGCCGCTCGACTGACGGAGCCCCATGCCACAGCTGGACCGCCTGCTCTCCGTCATGGTGAGCAACCGCGCACAATCCCTGCGCCTCGCCGAGAACGAGCTCGCGTCGCTCGTGAAGGATGGCGCTACCGTCCCCGTAACAAAGCAGGCACTGGGGGCCGCGCAGCTTCTCGGCCTGCTCCGCGAGATCGCGCCACCCGACGCACTGCGTCACCTCGACGCTGGGAGTGCGACTGAGTTCCAGTACCGTACAGGCGACACCGTATTCAACGCGCGCGCCACGAACGAAGGTGGAAAGTGGCTCGCGGCAATCACGGCGGGTGAGCCACTGACGTCCGGCGTCGGACGACCAACGCCATCCATGGCCGCATCGCGTGTTCAGGCGGTGTCGGTCGTCGACGGTGCAGCGTCCGCGACCCCCGCAGGTGCCACCGCGACAGCCAGGTCGGTCGATGACCCCACCGCGCGCGCAGCAATGGACAACCTGCTGCGTCAGCTCGTGGACCAGGGGGGATCGGATCTGCATCTCCGGTGCGGCGAGCCGCCCATTCTACGGCGGCATGGCGAGATGGTGCGACTCGACGAACCGCCGCTCGATGACACCACCCTCCTGCGCATGCTCCATGTGATCATGCCCGAGCGGAATCGCGCCGAGTTTGCGGAGTTGAACGACACCGACTTCGCGTACGAGATCAGCGGGCTCGCCCGGTTTCGAGCGAACGCGTTCAGAGAGCGAAAAGGCGCCGGTGCAGTCCTGCGCGTGATCCCTGCGAAAGTCGTCTCGGCCGAGGAGCTCGGGATCACGCCCGAAGTGCAGGCGCTCTGTCAGCTCACGAAAGGCTTGGTGCTTGTCACGGGGCCAACCGGTTCGGGTAAATCGACCACGCTTTGCGCGCTGATCGATCTCATCAACCGGACACGAACGGACCACGTGATCACGATCGAAGATCCGATCGAGTTCGTGCACCAGAACAAGAAGTGCGTGATCACGCAGCGTCAGGTCGGTGTGCACACATCGTCGTTCAAGCACGCGCTTCGCGCGGCGTTGCGCGAGGACCCTGACATCGTGCTCGTCGGAGAGCTGCGCGACCTCGAGACGGCGTCCATCGCCATTGAAACGGCCGAGACCGGTCACCTCGTCTTCGGCACGCTGCACACCACGACTGCCCCGAGCACCATCGATCGACTCGTGGACCAGTTTCCCGCGGATCGTCAGGAGCAGATTCGCGTGATGCTCTCGGAATCGCTCAAGGGCGTGATCTCGCAGGTGCTCTGCAAGAAGGTCGGCGGCGGCCGCGTTGCCGCTCGCGAGATCCTGCTCTCGACGCTCGCGATCTCGAACCTCATTCGCGAGGCGAAGACGTTCCAGATTACCTCCGTCATGCAGACGTCGCGGCGCGCCGGCATGATCACGCTGAACGACTCGTTGATCGAGCTCGTGGACAACGGCCAGGTGGAGCCGAAAGAGGCGTACATGAAGGCCACAGACAAGGCAGGCTTCACCCAGGCCTTGCGGTCCCGCGGCCACGATACGGCGTTCATCGATGGCGACGCGAGCGCCGGACAGGCATCCGCAAAGAGTGACAACGGAGTCAACACCAAGACGCCTTCGCCCAGATCGGGGTACGGCGCGAAGCGATAGGCCACGCCCACTCGCTTGCATCGCGCGGCAGGCCGCGGCCGAGCGCGCTCGACGCGACAAGCAAAACGGCGCCCGCAGAACCTGCGGGCGCCGTTGCCATTTTCGGAGGGTGGGTTATGGACCAGCGTCGTCTGAGGTGAGCTCGTCCGTCGGTCTCACGTGCTCGTGCTCCCCTGTTGTCAGGAGTTCCCCGCGAGGTGTTTCGTACTCGGCCCGGGCGCTGTAGCCGTATCCTCCGAGGACCTCGCCACCACGCATATAATCGTGGCCGTATCCGCGCCCGTGGGGATAGCCCGGCTCCGTGGGCTCCTGCGACTGCTGCATGTTGCACCTCCGGATAGCGTGACACGCGAACGGTGCCCAAAACACCAAAACCATGCAAGCGCTTGAATGTACTTGGCTGGTATTGCTATAGTTACAGGCTATGCAGATTCGTAACATCGCCATCATCGCGCACGTCGACCACGGAAAGACGACGCTGGTGGACAAGATGCTCCGCCAGGCCGGTGCGTTCCGCGAGAATCAGGTCGTTCAGGAGCGCGTGATGGATTCGAACCCGCTCGAGCGCGAGCGGGGAATTACCATCCTCGCGAAGAACACCGCCATCCGGTGGCGCGGCACCAAGATCAACATTGTCGATACCCCAGGCCACGCTGACTTTGGCGGTGAGGTCGAACGCATCCTCCGCATGGTCGATGGCGTGTTGCTCGTCGTCGATGCGTTCGACGGTCCAATGCCACAAACGCGGTTTGTCTTGAGCAAGGCACTCGCGCTCGGACGGACGCCGATTGTCGTCATCAACAAGATCGATCGACCGGGCGCCGACCCGATGCGCGTGCATGATGAAGTTCTCGAGTTGCTGCTCGAGCTCGAAGCGGATGCCTCGCAGCTCGACGCGCCTGTGGTATACGCGTCCGCGCGCGAAGGAGTGGCGACGCTCGACATGGATGTGCCACCGACGGATCTCACTCCGTTGTTCGAGGCGATCGTCAGGCACGTGCCCGCCCCGCCGAGCGATGCGTCGGCGCCGTTCCAGATGCTGATCTCCACGATCGACCATTCTCCATACCTCGGCCGGCTGGGAATCGGACGTATCGAGCGCGGGACCGTGCACGTCGGCGATTCGGTGGCGCTATTACCCGTCGTCAGCTCGGCGATTGTTGGAGCGCCAACGATTGACGGAGCCACCGGGACCGGGGCAGGTCCGTTGGAGCGCTCGCGCGTCACGCGGCTGTATGTCTTCGAGGGGCTCGACCGGATCGAGGTCGAGCAGGCACCGGCGGGGGAGATCGTGGCACTTGCCGGGCTCGAAGGCGTGGAGATCGGGCTGACGGTGACTGACGTCGAGTATCCCGATCGATTGGAAGGCATTGCGGTCGAAGAGCCGACGATTTCCGTCGACTTCCTCGTCAACAACTCGCCGTTCGCGGGGCGGGATGGAAAGTTCGTGACCTCGCGTCAAGTGCGCGAGCGACTCTACCGCGAGCTCGAACGCAACGTTGCGCTCCGCGTGGAAGACACCGACTCGACCGACTCATGGACGGTGTCGGGGCGCGGTGAACTGCACCTCTCTATCCTGATGGAAACGATGCGTCGCGAAGGCTATGAGTTTCAGGTGTCGCGACCACGCGTCATCACGCGGGTGGGTTCAGCGGGCGAGCGGCTCGAGCCGTACGAGGAGCTGCTGATCGACGTTCCCGAACAGTTCCTCGGCAACGTGATCGAGAAGCTCGGCCCGCGACGTGCGGAGATGCTGGAGATGAAGAACCCGGGACAGGGAATGGTGCGACTCCGTTACCGTATTCCTGCCCGCGGGCTGTTCGGGTACCGCAGCGAGTTTCTGACGGACACGCGTGGCACTGGTGTCATCCATCATCGATTTCTGGATTACGGTCCGTGGGCCGGTCCGCTCGCGGGGCGCACGCGCGGAACGTTGGTCTCGATGGAGGCAGGCACGATTGTCGCGTTCGCCCTCGCGAATCTGCAGGAGCGATCCACGCTGTTCGTGTCGCCGGGCGATGCGGTGTACGAGGGGATGATCGTCGGAGAGAACTCACGTCCCGGCGACATGGATGTGAATCCAACGAAAGAGAAGAAGTTGACGAACATGCGAACGAAGGCGAGCGACGAGAACGTTCAGTTGGAGCCGCCGCGGGAGTTGACGCTCGAAGGCGCGTTGGAGTATATCGAGGACGACGAGCTGATCGAGGTGACGCCGGCGGCGATTCGTCTCCGGAAACGCTTCCTCAGCGCGAACGATCGGAAGAAGTTGTCGCGGGAAGCGAAGCGCGAGCGAGAGCGCGCTTCGCTCTAAACATCCTCCAGGGAGACCTGTACAATGTTGGACTGGCTCGACTCGTCGATGGCCGAGGAGGAGCGGTTGGAGGCTGGTGCGCTGTCCCCGAGGCGCGACGACGACGACGATCTCGACGACGACGAGGGTGACGGCTTCGATGACGACGACCTCGACGAGGACGACGAGTTCGACGACGAGGATGCCGACGACGATTTGGACGATGAGGACGATGAAGACGACCTCGACGACGACGACGAGGACGATGAAGACGACGAGGATTTTGACGAGGACGAGGACGAGGACGAGGACGACTTCGAGGAGCTCGATGATGATCTTGTCGACCTCGATGATGAGTACGACGATGATGATGAGGACCGACCGCGTCCGGGCCATCCGCGCCGGGAGGAGTGAGGCCCGCTGGTAGGGTTGGAAGGCGGGCTGAGCGGGTGCGGGGGGGCAGTACCCTGGCCTTCACCCCTTGAAGTTGGGAAACGGACGATTATACTTAGCGTTCCCCCGGAATCTGGGGGTTGCAAGTTGCTGTTTGACAATCGAGTGTGACATTCGTGCGATGGCTCTCGTTGAGCTGCGGTGGTCGTGCGCCGCAGCGAGAGATTCAATCACGAGTTCAAATGATTCCGGACGCGGTCTTTCGAGACAGCGTTTCGAGAACCGCGTTCGAGGAGCTATCAAATTTCTCTTGGAGAGTTTGATCCTGGCTCAGGA
>DAINRQ010000054.1:0-34359 GCA_036741775.1 Gemmatimonadaceae bacterium
GGGATGTGGTTCTTGCGGTACTTGCCGAGGTAGGTGCCGTCGGCGTCGATGACGGCGGCGGTGTTGTAGTAGATGCCGGCGCCATCCTCTTCATAGAGCGGGACGACGATCACCATCTCGTACTTCTTCGCGACCTGCTGCATGAGCTTCGTGGTCGGCCCATCCGGGATCGCCTCCACGGCGTCGTACCACCGCGGGCTCTGCTCGGCGCAGAAGTACGGGCCGGTGAAGATCTCCTGCATGCAGAGAATCTGGACTCCTTCCTGGCCGGCGCGCTCGATGAGCGCCATGTGCTTGGCGATGTTCGCCTCGCGGATGGTCTCGAGCGATTCGGCCGTGCTACACGCGTGGGAGGTCTGGATCAGACCGGCTTTGACGAGACGAGGCATTGAACGGCTGGGAACAGGGAACCGGGAACGGGGAACCGACGCTGCCTATCAACGTGAACTGAACGCGGCGCTCGACGCTAGGCAGTAGCGCTCTCACGCTCGTGCCCGCTGTCACAGCGCGCGGAGCGCAGCGAGGATCTGTTCATCACTCCCGTTCACGACGTACGCGATACGTCCGCTCGGCGCGATCACATACACCAGCGTTGGGTGCGAGAGGTCGCCCGTCTTCTCGTTTCGCACGCGAGGAATTCGCCACGCGTTGAGCGCGCGCTCCACGTCCTCCGGGGGTCCGCTCAGAACGTGCGCGTCACCGGTCATCCCCCACTGCTTCGCGATCGCCGGCAGACGACTGGGAGTGTCACGCCACGGATCGAGCGTTACCACAAGCACCGCCGGCGTACGCTCGGAGTCGCTCGACGCGAGTCTGTCGCGTACGGCGAGCGCCGAGTGCACCACGAGCGGGCACACCGTCGTACAGTGCGCGAACGCGAACGTGACGAGCACGGCTCGGCCACGGAACAGGTCCAGGGTGACGACCGCGCCGTTCTGGTCGAGCAGCTTCAGCGCCGGTGGAATATCGTTGATTCGGGTGAGCTCGGCGCCGAGCTTCTCGATCGGATCAGCCGCGAAGGGTTGCGCACTGGCCTGCCGCACACGGACGACGACGCCTAACGCGCCCGCCATCAGCGCCGCGGCGGTGACGCCAACGACGATCTGGCCGCTCGCACGCTCGAGAACGCGCCGGACCGCCTCGCGCAGATCCCCGCCCCACACCATCAGCAGCAGGAGCACCATTCCCAGCGGCTGGCCGATCAGCAGAATCCAGCCACCGCCGTCCGGCAGACCATCGATCGGGGCACCGAAGCACGCCAGCCTCGTGCGCGCGAGCCAGTCGGGCGTCTGCCTGCTCATCGGCCAGAGCGCCAACGCCCACCACGAGACGGTGATCACAATGATCGCCGCCAGCGCGGCGAGCGCCGGCGTTCCGCGGCGCCGCGACGTCACCCGATCCTCCAGACGAACGACAGGACTTTCCAGTTGACGAAGAAGTAGAGCATGAACGCCGCGAGGAAGACGAACACCAGGATCAGCGTCCCCGGGGCGGGCCCCATCCACCCCATCTTCGGACCGTGCAGCTCTTCCCACCGCGAGTCCACGTCGGCCGCGTGCCGCGGCGGATGCGTCAATCCCTGCGGCACCCCGGCCATCGCTATCCCCGGCGTCACCTGACCGAGCGGCTCACCGAAGAAGACCGACGTGACCGCGATCGCGATGAAGATGAAGGCGCCCGTCGCCGCCGTGAGCCCGCCAAGCGCTACCAGCGCCAGGAGCACGTCCACCGCCGGGTTGAATTGCACGTCGAACGGCGCCTGGCTGAAGCTGATGTCCCAGTGCCGTCGCGGTACGCCGAAACTGCCCGCGAACGTCATCGAGATCGTGAAGATGAACATGCCGATGGCGAAGATGTACGGCTGCAACTTCGCGAGCTTCCAGAACGCCACCTTCTTCTGGAACACCAGCGGGAGGAGGTAGTAGGTGACCCCCATGAACGCCATGGCCGTCCCGCTCACGACGGTCGCGTGGAAGTGGCCCGGTGAGCGAAGCGTGTTGTGGACGATGATGTTGATCTGCTCGGTGCCGATTGTCACGCCGGTAATGCCCCCGACGAACCCGAACACGACGACCGACAGCACGAGCGAGCTGAATCCCGGATCACCCCACGGCGCCTTGCGCAGCCAGTCGAACATCCCGGTGGTGTAGCCGCGCAACCGCATCCCGACTTCCATGCCGGCCGGCACCGTGAACCCGTGCAGCATCGAGGCGAGCACCGCCATGTACATGAAGTAGCTCGTGTTCGTGATCTTCCACGCGGGCCCCATGCCCGGGTCCACGAGCAGATGGTGCGCCGACGCCATGGAGATGAACAGGATGTAGAGCACGAACGCCGAGCGGCTGATCTTCTCGTTCAACACCACCGCGCCGATGGTCAGCGCGCCGAGCATGTACCAGATGGCGACCATGGCCGCGACGTTGATCTGCTGCGACGAGTGGCCCAGCGCCCACCAGAGCAGGCGGTACACCTGCGGGTCGACGTTCATCAGGCCCAGCGACCAGAGGAAGGTCGGGATGTAGATCATGGCGCCGTGCACGAGCGTGATCACGGCGATGATCGCCGCCGTCATCGCCCCGTACACCACGAGCGGCAGCGATCCGTGGTATGTCCGCTCGCGCTTGGCGACGACGAGGTTCGCGAAGAAGACGCCACAGACGATGAGCGCGCCGACCGCGAACACGATGATGCCCAGGTAGAAGAGCGGATGCGCACGCAGCGGCACGTACGACGTGAACAGTACGTCGGCCTTCCCGCCCCACATCATCGCTTCCACCGTCAGGGCGCCGGCGACCATCAGACCGAAGGCGAGCCAGGACGTCTTCGGCGCGCTGCACCGCGCGTTGAGCAGCGCGGTGCTCGTGAAGTGGAGCACCGCCATCTCGAAGAAGATGATGAAGAAGATGAGCATGCTCATGCCGTGCACGCCCAGGATGCGGTAGAACCATACGGCGGGGAGCAGGTGCACGGCCTGCCAGCGCGTGAGCACGATGAGCACCGCCGCGATCGCACCGATGAGGAGCGCGACGACCGAGACCACCGCGTTGGCCCGCGTGAGCGACATCGCCGTGTCATGCAGCGAGCGTCCGGTGAACTCACAGGTTCTGAACCCAGAGGCGGGCGCGACGTTGGTCGCCGGCCCGAACGATCCCGGAGGGGCAGATACGGTCGTCACTGTCCACCTCCGCGCGCCGGCGGTGCCGCGTTCGGCTCGTCGACGATCACCCGACCGACCATCGCGTGATGACCGATGCCGCAGAACTCGTTGCAGATGATGCGGAAGTCGCCGGACGAATTCGGCGTGACGCGGAGTCCGTAGTCGTAGCCGGGAACCACCTGGAAGTTCACGTTGATCGGGTACAGCGAGAACCCGTGATTCACATCGAGCGAGGAGAGGTGCAGGATATACTCCTTGCCGCGCTCGAGCCTCAGGATCGGTGTCCACTGAAACGCCAGCGCGCTGAGATACACGTCCGACCCCGGCGGCGGTGCGACGATCGGCATGCCGCGGTCTTCGCCCACCTTGTACTGGTTAGTGAACTCCAACGTGCGCTGATAGAACTGCGACGGCGTCGTGCGGCGGCGGATACCGGACGGGTTCTGTCCGCCCTTCCAGTGCCAGAGCGGCATCATGGCGAAGAGCACCATGCACCATGCGAAGGCAATGACCACCCATGTCTTTTCGGCCCTGTGGGCGGGCTTCCACCAGTTGCCTTTCGGCGAATCGAGCCCGGTGTGCGTGTCGATGTGCATGCCCCCTCCCTAGGGTAGTGTGGCCGGCGGTAGCGTGTAGATCTCCCAGAGGCCCCATCCCGTGAAGACGAGGAACATCACGATGAGGCCGAGCGCCAGCAGCAGAAAGACGTTGTCGTACAGCTTCTGCCAGATCGGGATGGGCTCGTCGGCGTCGGTATGGCCGGTAGGATCGGACATGGCACGCTCGCGATTCGAGAAGAAGGCGACGGCAGGGGCGGCGAGTGGATCGGCATATCAGAGTGCGATTGATATCGCGCTCGCGCAAGTTTCTCGACATCTTCCACAGCGTTCGCTCACGTACGGCATTTCCGGCGAGCGTCGGGAATTATCCGACACCAGTGCTCGCGAGGATCGCAGCGAATGTCCTCGACCGCCCGCTGAATGGCTGCACGCCCTCGCCCGATCGAACGCCTAACGCTGCGCGCGCTGACCGCCGCCGACGCCGCGTGCAACCGCATGTACGGCTGGCGGTACAATCCCCTCTATCAGAGCGGAACGATCGTCACGGCACTGTTGCTGTTCCTCCTCGTCACCGGACTGTGGCTGGTGTTCTTCTACCGCGTGGGGGAGCCGTACGAGTCGGTCGCGCGTCTCACGTCCAACCGGCTGCTGGGGAATTGGGTGCGCGGCGCGCACCGGTACGCCAGCGATGCGGCGATCATCGCGATCGGCGTGCACGCGGTCCGGATGTTCGCGCAGGGCCGCAGCTGGGGGCCGCGGACACTCGCGTGGTCGAGCGGCGTCGTCCTTCTGGTCCTCACGCTCATCTCCGGCTGGACGGGCTACGTGATGGTGTGGGATGCCTTCGGCGAGGTGCTGGCTCGCGAAGGCGCCCGGATGCTCGACGCACTGCCCATCCTCTCGGAGCCCGTGTCGCGCGCGTTCACCGGCGAACGGCCGGTACCCAGCATCTTCTTCTTCCTGACGCTCTTCGCGCACATCGGCATCCCGCTGAGCATGCTGATCGTGCTCTGGATGCATGCGTCGCGGCTCGCTCGGCCCACGCTGCTACCGCCCAGACGCCTGCTCTGGACCGTCGTCGGCGCGCTCATCGTGCTCGCGGTCGTTAGGCCCGTGACGATGGCGCCGGAAGCCAATCCGCTCCGGGCGCCGGGGTCCGTACCCGCCGACTGGTTTTTCGCGTTCCTGCTGCCGGTCGTACGCTCGCTGGATGGGGGAGTGGCGCTCGCCCTCGCCGTCCTGACAGCGCTGGGCCTGATGCTCGTGCCGCTCGCGACACGGCGCCGCGGGGAGGCCGCCCCGCCGAAGTCCGTCGTCGACGAGTCCATCTGCGTCGGATGCCGCCAGTGCTCCCTCGACTGCCCGTACGAGGCGATCACCATGCTGCCCCGCACCGACGGGCGGGCCGATGAAGTCGCGCGCGTCGATCCCGCACTCTGCGTGAGCTGCGGTATCTGCGCGGGCTCCTGCCCTCCTATGGGCGTCGGGCCCGCGGGACGCACGGGCCGAGATCAGCTCTCGCGCGTGCGCGAGTTCATCGCCAGCCCGGAGCGCCGAGACGGCGAGGTCGTGGTCATCTGTTGCGAGCGGGGCGCCGACCGCTTCCGCGCCGATCTCGAGGCCGACGGAGCCACGGCCTATCCCGTCGATTGCGCCGGCAGCCTGCATACGTCGGTGATCGAGTTTCTCGTGCGCAGTGGACGGGCAGGCGTACTGGTGCTGGCGTGTCCGCCGCGGGATTGCTGGAACCGCGAAGGCCCGCGTTGGCTGAACGAGCGTATGTACCACGATCGCGAGGCCGAGCTGCAGGCCAGGGTCGACCGGCGTCGCGTGCGCATCGCGTTCGCGAACGCGAGCGAGCCGAGCGCCGCGCGTTCCGCGCTACGGGAATTTCAGAAGGAGCTCGTTGCCGCTGGCATACAGGTGGCCGAATCGTCGGTCACCATCGACATGGAGTGTGTCGTCGCCGATGCCCAAGCCGTGAAGGACGCGTGAGCATCGCGGTCCGCTCCGCCGGCGTGCTCGTCGCCGCTGCCGCGTTGCTGGCGATGGCGTGGGCATCCACGGCACCACTGCCGGTCCACACTAGCGGCGATGCGATCGTCCGCGTGTCGCTCGGCGCGCGACCGGAACGCATCGAGACGTGCCGCACGCAGTCCGACGAAGAGCTGGCGAAAGTCGCGCCGCAGATGCGGCAGCGCGTCGTGTGCGAGGGCGTGACGGCGAGGTATCGGCTCGAGGTGCGCCGCGACGGCCAGCCACTGCTGTCACAGGTCGTGCGTGGTGGAGGGCTTCGTCACGACCGACCCCTGTACGTATCTCGCGAGCTGCGGGTCCCGCCAGGACTCGCGTCCTTCGCGGTGCACATCACGCGCATCGACACCGTCGCGAGTGATAGCGACAGCGCCGTCGTGGTCGATCCTGACGACGCGGGGACCAGGTCAGCTGCCGACGTCGCGACGGGACAGGCCGGCGTCATCCCGGGCCGTGCGGGACGCGAAGAAGAGGAACGTCGCCGGCGCCGGGAGGAGGCCATCCCTCCGGAACTGCACCTGGAGCTCAGCGCGCCGCTCGCGCCAGGGGAAGTACTGTTGATCAGCTACGACCAGAGGACGCGCCGGCTGGTTGCTCGGCGCGGCCTTGGCGGCGCATGAAGACCAGGTAGAGCACGAAACTCAACGCGAACGTCACGAACCACGCGTACGAGTACAGATGATCGAGGAAGTTCGGGCCCGGGACTCTGCCGCCCGGCACCGAAACCGCGCGAATGAATCCCGGCACGACGGGCAGAATCGCCAGCACGAGCGCGGCGATCGCACGCAGGTTGAAGCCATTCCGATACGTGTAGCGTCCCTGCTCGCGGAACAAGTCGTCCACATCGAGCCGCTGCCGCCGGACGACCCAGTAATCGGCAATGAGAATGCCGCCTAACGCACCCATCAGGCTCGAGTAGCCGAGGAGCCACGTGAAGATGTACGCGGCCGCGTCGGAGTAGAGCTTCCAGGGCATCATCAGGATGCCGATCACCGCCGTGATCAGGCCGCCCGTGACGTAGCTGATGCGCCGCGGACTCAGGTTCGAGAAGTCGTTCGACGGCGACACGACGTTCGCCGCCATGTTCGTCGTGATCTGGGCGGCGAGCACGATGAGCGCCGCGAGGATGATCGTTCCGGTGCCACCGATGCGGCTCACCAGCACGACGGGGTCCCAGATCGCTTCACCGAAGACCACGATCGTCGCGCTCGTGACGGCGACGCCGATGAACGCGAACGCCGTCATTGTCGTTGGAAGCCCGAGCACCTGGCCGAGCGCCTGGGAACGCTGGCTCTTCGCGTAGCGCGTGAAGTCCGGGATGTTGAGGCTCAGCGTCGCCCAGTACCCCACGTTGGCCGTGAGCGCCGCTGGAAACAACGTCCAGAACGGCGTACTGCCCTGCTGGAGTCGAGTGGACTCACCCAGCATGCGTCCGAGCCCGCCACCGCGATCGATCCCCCACCAGAGCAGTAGCGCACCCCCGCCTAACAGCAACGGCGCCGACCAGCTCTCGAGGACCTTGATGCCTTCGGTGCCCTTGAAGATGATCGCGACCTGGATGAGCCAGAATACGCCGAACGCGATCGCCGTCTTGCCCGGTACCGCCGCCCACCCATTCCACGCGGCAGTCAACAGCGCGTCGAGCGCGAGCCCGCCGATCCACGTCTGGATCCCGAACCAGCCGCACGCTACGATCGCCCGCAACATCGCCGGCACGTTCGCCCCGCGCACACCAAAGCTCGCTCGGCACAACACAGGGAACGAGACGCCGTACTTCGTCCCTGCATGCGCGTTCAGAACCATCGGGATGAGCACAATGACGTTGCCCAGCAGGATGGTGAGCATCGCCTGCCACCACGTCATCCCCTGCGCCATGAGCCCCGACGCGAGTGTGTATGTGGTGATGACGACGCTCATCCCGATCCAGAGCGCCGCGATGTTGTACGTGGACCAGGTGCGACGCTCGGGCAGAGTCGGCGCGAGATCCGGGTTCCAGAGTGGACTATCCGCGATGTTCTCCGGTGAGCCGGCAGCCGTCGGCGAGTAGGTCGAGCTCTCGGCTCCCGCTCGGGTCGTCATACGTTCGCGGGAACCGGCGCTTCCTGCCGTACGGTGCTCGCAGCCCTCTGTTCCCCATTGCGTTCTCCATGATCTCTGCCCGCCTGACGAGGCAACCAGACTCCTCGGCCTTCGCGGCCCACTACCCGGTAGTCGTCCACGATCACCTCGCCCCGCGAGAGCGTCGTGCGTGAGAAGCCCGCCAGGTCCCAGCCTTCGAACGGAGACCAGTCGGCATTCGTCTCCATCGTCGCCGGGTCCACCGTGTGCGTCCGAGTCGGGTGAATGATCGCGAGGTCTGCATCCGCTCCGATCGCGATCGAGCCCTTCCGCGGAGCGAGCCCCATGATGCGCGCCGGGTTCGTGCTGAGCTTCATGCACATCTCTTCGATCGACAACCGGCCGCCTAACACCCCGCGCGTGTACGTCAGCGGAAGCAGCGTCTCGAGACCGGGCATGCCCATCGGGATCTTCGTCCAGTCTCCCTCCCACATCGCCTTCTGCTCGCGCGTGAACGTGCACGTGTCGGTCGAGATCACCGACACCTCACCCCCCTTCAACCCCTGCCATAGCCGCTCGACATCCTTCGGCTTCTTGAGCTGCGGGCAGCAGGCGAAGAGGTGACCGTCCGCGCGATCGAACACGGAGTCGTCGAGCACGAGGTACTGCGCGCACGTCTCGGCGATGACCGGGACGCCGCGTGCCTGGGCCGCCTTGATGATGTCGGCGCCTTCCCCCGTTGACATGTGCACGATGTAGAGCTGCCCGCCTGTCGCCTCACACCACTGTACGACACGTTGAATCGCCTCGGCCTCCACGAAGTTGGGACGCGTCATGCGATGAAGGCGCGCGCCGTACTGCTTCATGAGCTCCGGTGTGTGGTGGCGCGCGATGAGCTCGTCCAGCACCCGTGCCGACTCGGCGTGCACGAGTAGCATCGTGCCGTACTCCTTCATTTTTTCGAGCGTGCCGTAAAGCGCGCGGTCGTCGGACTGCCACCCTTCGGACTCATAGATCATGAATTCCTTGAAGGTGGTGAAGCCGCGCTCCACCATCCCTTGGATCTGATCCTTGTGCTCGTTCCACCGCGTGATGCAGATGTGAAAGGTGTAGTCGATCAGCGACTTTCCTTCGGCCTTCTTCATCCAGCTGTCGGCCGCGTCGTTCAGGGAGTCACCGGCGTAGGGGATGGCGAAGTCGATCACGGTCGTGACGCCGCCGCGGGCCCCGGCGCGCGTGCCGGTTCGATAGTCGTCCGCCGAGACGGTGCCGCAGAACGGCAGCTCGAGGTGAACGTGGACGTCGAGCACGCCGGGGATCACGTAGTGCCCGGCGGCGTCGATGACCGTTGCCCCCGGTGCATCGAGCGTCGAGCCTAACGCGGCGATCTTCTCACCCGAGATGCCGACGTCGCCGACGAACGCGCCGCCGGGCGTGACGACGGTGCCGCCTTTCACGATCGTGTCGAGTTGCATATCTGCCTCCCTTTGTCATTCCGAGCGAAGCGAAGAATCGCAGGGTCCCCGGTAGAGGGTCCGTCGGTAGGGACGACTGCGATTCCTCGACTCCGCGGGCGCTCCGCGCCCGCTCCGCTCGGAATGACCGCTAAACCATCCCGAACGCTCTGTCGAGCACGTCCACCGCGAAATCCGCGTCCTCGGCCGTGATACACATTGGTGGCTTGATGCGCAGCACGTTGCCGTCGAGTCCGCCCTTGCCGATCAAGACGCCCATTTCCCGTGCCGCCTCCATCACGTCCGCGGCCGCCTGCCGGGCCGCTTCCTTCGTCGCGCGATCGCGCACGAGCTCGACGCCGAGCAGCAACCCCTTACCGCGGACATCGCCAACGATCGCGTGCGACGCCATGAGCCGCTGCAGCCCGGCCTTGAGTCGTGCGCCCACGACACGCGAGTTCTCCTGGAGCCCGTCCTCGTCGATGACGTCGAGCACAGCGAGGCCGGCCGCCATGGCGACCGGGTTGCCGCCGAACGTGTTGAAGTGCAGGCGTTGCGCGAGGACCTTGGCGATCTCCATCCGCGTCGTGACCGCCGCGAGCGGCACACCATTCCCGAACCCCTTCGCCATCGTCACGAAATCGGGAACGACGTCGTAGTTCTGGAACCCCCAGTAATGCTCGCCCGTGCGCCCGAAGCCGGTTTGTACCTCGTCGGCGATGCAGAGTCCGCCGTGCTCGTGGATGACGGCGTACGCCTCCTTCAGGTAGTTAGGCGCCCCGTGCGTCGCGCCACCCACTCCCTGAATCGACTCGGCGATGAACGCCGCGACGCGTCCCGGGGTCGAGTAGCGGATGATGTCACGAATGTCCGCGACGCTCTTCGACGCGATCTCCTCGGGCGTGCCCGTGAACGCGCTGCGGTACGGGTCGGGCGAGACGGTGTGGTGAATCCCGAGGTTCGACGGAACCGGGAACTTCCACGTGTGCAATGCCGTGAGGCCGAGCGCACTCGGGCTCCCGCCGTGATAGCCGTTGCGAAGCGCGATGACGTCGGCATGACCCGTGTACAACCGCGCCATGGTGATGGCGAGGTCGTTCGCCTCGCTCCCGCTGTTCGTGAAGTAGGTGACGTCGAGCCCCGGAGGCATCTTCGACGCGAGCTTCTTCGCCAGCAGCGGAAAGTTCGGGTGCAGGTAGATGGTCGTCGCGTGCTGCAACGTCTCGGTCTGGTCCTTGACGGCCTTTACGACTTTGGGATGGCAGTGCCCGCACGAGACGGTGACGATCCCCGCGAACATGTCGAGGTAGCGCCGCCCGGTCTCGTCGAAGAGCCACTGCATGTGCCCTTCGACGATGAGCAGGGGCTCCTTGTAGATCGTGAAGATGGCCGGGTTCGTGAACTGCCGGCGCATCGCGAGGATCTCGGCCTTCGACGGTCCCTCGTACTTGCGAGGGACGTAATCGGAGGCGGGCATCTCGAGTTGTGGCGCAGTTGCTGTCATGGAAACTGAGGGCACTGGTTGGCTGACCCGCTGTCATTCGAGCGAGCCGCGGAGCGCCGAGTCGAGGAATCGCAGGGGGCCCGGTAGCGGGCCCACTTTCAAGCGAACGGCGATTCCGCGACGGCGGCCCTTCGGGCCTCCGCTCGGAATGACATCACACGTGCGCCGCCTGGTCAGGCGAGGCGTATCCTTCCACGATCTCGTAGCCGCCCTGATACTCATCCCCGGCGGGGCGACGGATAGCCGACTGAGCAACCATTCGATCCCGGCGGATGCCGCGGAAATCCTCGAGCGACGTCCAGCCGTCCGCTGAGTGCTTGTCGAGGAAGGCGTCGAACCCGGCGAGCAGCCGCTTGATCACGTTAGGCCCGACCGCCTGATCGAGCATCGCCGCCGTGCACACCTGCACCGTTCCGCAGCCGAGCAGGAAGTACGAGAGCGCTTGCGCAAAGTCGGAGACGCCCCCGATGCCGGAGAACGCCTTGTCCGGGAACGCCTGGCACATTCGGGCCATGTTGCATAACGAGAGCGGCAGAATCGCCGGACCACCCATGCCGCCGCTCGACACCAACCCGTCCACGTTGATCTCGAACTCGAGGGTCTCGGGATCGATGATCGGCAGCGCCGGGAAGGTGTTCGACGACACGATCGCGTCGGCGCCACCGCGGAAGCACGCGGCAGCCTCGACGACGATGTCGTGCGTTGCCGGCGTCAGCTTCGTCCACACCGGCACTTTCGCGGCTTCCTTCACCGCCTCGGTCACCACGGAGCAGAGCCCCTCATCCTTTCCGATGTTGGACCCCATGTCCTTCCGGTCCATGTGTGGGCACGAGAAGTTGAGCTCCAGCCCATCCGCCCCCGCGTCCTGACACGCCTCGGCGAGCGTCTGCCAGTTGCGAAGCTCCTTGTCGTTGCCGGAGCCCGCCATGATGGACGCGATGAGCACGCGATTCGGGAACGCGTCCTTGATGCGGCGGATGCGCGGCACCCACCAGTCGAGCGCCTTGTCGGAGATGAGCTCCCAGTTCCACGACGAGTGCAGTGCGGCGCCGGGACGCTTTTTCATCGACACGTAGGCATCCTCGGCCGACGTCCGCATGAACTTGGCCTTCGCGCCCACGACGTTCACGACCGGGTGCAGCCCGATGGTCTTGGTGACCACCCCGCCCCACCCGGCCTCGAAGGCACGCAAGATGTTGCTCTCCGACTCCGTCGGGGGAGCGGAGGAGAGAAGGAACGGGTTCTCGAAGCGAATACCGGTGAAGGTCGTTGTGCGGTCTGCCATCGTTGCTCCCGGGAAGTCCTACGACATCCAGTTGACCCCTGCCTCGCGATTCCACTTCGTCGTCATCTTCTTCGCCTGCGACCAGAACTCGATCGACCCGCGTCCCGTGATGTCGCCGACGCCGAACTTCGAGTCGTTCCACCCGCCGAACGAGAACGGCTCGCGCGGCACCGGGACGCCCACGTTCACGCCGACCATCCCCGCACTCGCCCGTTCCATGACGTGACGTGCGATGCCCCCGCTTTCCGTGAACACCGACGCGGCGTTGCCGTACGGCGAGTTGTTCTCGACAGTGATCGCGTCATCGATCGTGCGAGTCCGCACGATGGCCAGCACCGGGCCAAACACCTCGTCCTGTGCGATCTTCATGTCGGGCGTGACGTGATCGATGATCGTCGGCCCGATGAAGTACCCGCCTTCCTTCCCCGGCACCACGACCCCGCGGCCGTCCACGAGCACCTTCGCTCCTGCGTCCTCGGCCTCGGTGATGTAGCGCTCGATACGCTCTTTCGCCTGGGCGGAGATCACCGGACCAATGTCGCGACCGGGAACGATGTTCCGCGCATGCGCGACCATCCGCTCGATGATGTGGTCTACCTTCGAGACCGCGACCATCACCGACGCCGCCATACAACGTTGGCCGGCGCACCCCGACATCGACGCGACGATGTTGCTCGATGCCATCTCGACGTCGGCATCGGGCATGACGATGAGGTGGTTCTTGGCACCGCCTAACGCCAGAACGCGCTTGAGGTTCGCCGTCGCGCGCCGGTAGACGACCTTCGCCACCTTCGTGGAGCCGACGAAGCTGATCGCGGCGATCCCCGAGTGATCACAGAGCGCCTCGACCGTCTCGCGTCCGCCGTGCACGACCTGGAACACGCCGTCCGGAAGCCCCGCCTCACGCAGCAGCTCGGCGACTCGCCCCGCAGAGAGCGGCACGAGCTCCGACGGCTTGAGGATCATGCAGTTGCCGAGCGCGACCGCGTTCGGGATCGACCAGTTCGGCACCATGTTCGGGAAGTTGAACGGCGTGATCGCGGCCACGACGCCGAGCGGGAAGCGCTCGATGCGGCACTCCACGCCGCGACTCACCTCGAGCACTTCGCCGGGAGCGATCTGCGGCAGCGAGCACGCGAACTCGCATAGCTCCGCCGACTTGAGGATCTCGGCGCGTGCTTCGCTCGGGATCTTGCCGTTCTCTTCGGTCACGAGGGCCGAGAGCTCGTCGATGTGCTTCTCGAGGAGCGCCTTATAACGGTAGAAGACCTGGACGCGTTCCTTGATGGGCGTGCGGGACCACGCCGGGAACGCGCGCTCGGCGCTGGCGACGGCGGCGTCGACGTCGTCGTGCGTGGACAGCGGGACGCGCGAGATGACGGTCCCGTCGCTCGGGTTGTAGACGTCGATGTACTGCTGGTCACCGGCGACGAAGGAGCCGTCGCGGTAGTTCCGGATCTCGGGGTATTTCATGCGTCCTCCGCATCTGGGCGGACGGCGGTATGCCGCGCCAGTCCACTCCGGGGCGTCCATATGTCGGCTGCCGGTGCCAACATACGGCGCGCGTTGGAGAGCCGCAAAGGTGGCGCGTCATAGGCGTTGGCACGCGAGTCGCTGGCTCGATCCTCACACGCATGTATCATAGGAGTCCTTCCCAGCACACCGGAGATCGCCCATGCGCGCTGCCCTTCTCGCTTCGCTCGCCGCAATCCTAGCTGCCTGCACTGGCGCCGGCAGCTCAACGAACGATTCGGCAGCCGCTGCGACGGGTTCCGCCGAGACCGCCGCGGTGTCGGGAGGTGGGTGCGCTACTACGGTGGAGGACGCCAAGACGCAGATCGCTCGGCTCGAAGAGCAATGGGAGAACGCCTTCTATCGACGGGACTCGGCGTTCTTCGGCCGGACGCTCGATGATGAGTTCGTTGTTGCTGGCGGCCCCACAGCAGCGGGCAAGCGGGACTACATCGCGGACCTAATGAAGGGACCGCTGGTGCCCGATTCGATTACCGGCGGCGGCCCTCCCGCGGAGGACGTTCGGGCCCTTACGCCGGACGTTGTCGTCGTGAGCGGCGTGTGGACCAACAAGGCCGCACCCTCCGAGAAAGCGGCATATACCGAGGTCTTCGTGTGCCGCAACGGCCAGTGGAAAGCGATTCACGGTCATTACAGCGACCTGCCGCGAGGGGCGCGCTGAATTCACATCGTCGACGCGCGTGGCCCAGAACGCGTTCACCTCTCCGAGTCCTCCCGGGTAGCGACCTTCCGCGCGTCCGCACCGACTCCGAGTTCTTCCAGCAAGAGGACTTCGTGCAGTCGGTTACTGAAGCGCGCCCTCGCGGTCACCCGCGGCCGCGAGCGCGGTCATGAGGCCAACTACCACGCGAGGGCTCGTGGGCTCGATTGCCCCGAGCTTGCGCCACCATGCGATGGCGCCGTCGTGATCTCCCCGCGACGCGGCGGTATGCGCGAGTGACTCGACGGCCATGGCGAAGTGCTGGCTGGGCAAGCCGCGCACGCTCCGCACCGACCCGCTGGTCGAACTCCGGCATGTCACCGATGGACACGCCGTGGAGGAATTGTCCGCGATATAGCGTTACCGCATGCTCGAGCTCGCCTCGGCCCAGCGCGGCCTCGAACTCGGCCAAGTCGCTCGTAACCACGCTCGAATCAAGCCGGAGCTCCGTACTGCCGACCACGGGGTCCTTAGGACCGAGATCGCGTCGCAGTCTAAACAGCGTCTGCCGAAGCGCGTTGCGCGCGTGCTCGACGTCGCTGTCGGGCCAGAAGTAGAGCAGGAGCTCATCCCGACCAACTCCGCGCTCACCCGCGGCCGCAAGGACCGCGAGGAGTGCCAACGGGCGGCGTTGAGCGGCAGCCGGTTGTGCCGCTACGTCCGCGCCACCAGGTGGTCCGGGTGACTCGAGTCGCTCGATGGCAAGACCACCGAGCGTCGTTAGGCGCCACATCGCGCTACCGGCTGCAATTCGACGGGGGAACATCAGTTGACCCTCGGAGGAGCGCGATGCGACGGCGTAAACAATTGCTTCCGGACCCGGATAATGCCAGGGAGGGCGTTGACGTGGCGACAGCCGGTGCGTGCACCTACCTTCGGTCTGTCGACCCCTCGCCAAATGTCCCTCGACCTCCGCGACCAACTCCGGTCAGCCCTCGGCGACGCATACGCCATCGAGCGTGAGCTCGGCGGCGGAGGCATGGCGCGTGTGTTCGTCGCCACCGAGCGGGCGTTCGAGCGGCAGGTCGTGCTCAAGGTCCTCCGCCCCGAGTTTGGCGAGGCGGTGAGCGTCGAGCGGTTCCGCCGCGAGACGCAGCTCGCCGCCCGCCTCCAGCACCCGCACATCGTCCCCCTCTTCGGCGGCGGCGAAGCCGGCGGGTTCCTCTACTACACGATGCCGCTCGTCGAAGGCGAGTCCCTTCGCGCGCGCCTCGAGTCGGAACGACAGCTCCCGATTGCCGACGCGCTGCGACTCACCCGCGAGGTAGCCGAGGGACTCGCGTACGCCCACGCGCGCGGCATCGTCCACCGCGACATCAAGCCGGAGAACATCCTTCTCTCCGACGGCCACGCCCTCGTCACGGACTTCGGGATCGCCCGCGCGGTGAATCCCGCCACGGGCGAGCGCCTGACGAGCACCGGCCTCGTCATCGGGACGCCGGCGTACATGAGCCCCGAGCAGGCGGCCGGGGAGGTGAACGTGGACGCGCGCAGCGACGTGTACTCGTTAGGCTGCGTGCTCTACGAGATGCTCGCCGGCGAACCGCCCTTCGCTGGCCCCTCGGTCCAGGCCATCATCTCCCGCCGCTTTACCGAGCGTGCGCCGAGCGTGCGAGCAGCCCGCGGGTCACTCCCGCCGGGCATCGATGAGTTGACCGGGAAAGCGATGGCCACGCGGCCGGAAGATCGGTTCGCTTCGGCCACCGACTTCGCGCAGGCACTCGAGCATACCGCCGTGCATGCCACGGACTCGAGGATCACCGCGAACGGGCGTCGAGTCGCTCTCATCGCGCTCGCGATCGCGGCAGCCGGCGCAACGGTGTGGGGGATCGTCCAGGCGCGCGCCACCGCAGCCTCGGACGCGGCCGTCCCCGCGACCGTTACGCCCGCCGATCCGACCCAGCCGCCGAGCGTCGCGGTACTGTACCTCACCAACCGCTCGGTCGACACGCTCGACGCCTACCTCGCCGATGGCATCACGGAGGAGATCACCTCGCGCCTCGCGCGCGTCGCGCGCCTTCGCGTGAAGAGTCGGGGGACCGTCCGCCGGATCCGCAGCGCAGGCATCGCCGATCCTGCCGAGGCCGGGCGAACGCTCGACGTGCAATTCGTGGTCGCCGGTGACGTGCGTCGGAGTGGCGACAGCGTGCACACGTCCATCCAGCTCGTTAGGACCGCTGATGGCTCGGAAGCCTGGACGGACACGTACACCGCGCCCACCGGCGATCTGGTTGCGATCCGGGACTCGATCGTCGAGCAGGTCGCGCTTCACGCGGCAGGCGAGCTCAGTGCCCGTGACCGCGCCGCGCTCGTCGGCCGCCGCCCGGCGAACCCGCGGGCTCACGATCATTACCTGCGCGGCATCTACCAGCTCGCGAAGCGAACGCCGGTGAGCGTCGCCAGTGCCATCGAGGAGTTCCAGGAGGCCGGTCGCATCGACCCGACGATGACGAGGGCGCTCGCCAGCGAGGGGTACGCCTACGCCGTCTTCGCCGACTGGGGATGGCCGCACCCCGACGGCCTAACGAACGGCGAGATGGTCGCGCGTGGTCTCGCTGCCGCCGACCGCGCCTTGCGCCACGATTCGACGAGCGCCGAAGCGTGGTTGGCTCGCGCACACCTCCTGTTCCTTCGCCATCCGCGCACGTTGGAAGGTGTGGTTCCCGCCTTCGAGCGCACGGTTGCGCTCGATTCCGCGAACGCGGAGGCGCAGTACCAGTACGGGCAGGCGCTCATGGCGTCGGGGCTCGCTGGTCCGGCCGTCGCTCGTTACCGTCGCGCGATCGCGCTCGAGCCCGACTGGGCGTCTCCGCTCATGTCCCTCGGCGCGATCGTCTCGCGATCGGGGCGATTCGACGAAGGGTTGCGGTGGCTCGACAGCGCCATCGCGGTCGATCCGTCGTCCGCGTACTCGTTCTCGGCGCGCTCGACGACGCATTCGGCTGCGGGACGCGCATCGCGCGCGCTCGAGGACGCGAAGAGCGCCGTGCGCGTCGCGGCCGGCTACCGCATTCCGCCGTACGCGGCGATGGCAATCGCGCTCGCAGTGTCGGGGGACACGGCGAGCGCGCGACACTGGGCGGACAGCACGATTCGCCTCGTGCCGGATACGACTCGACTCTCACCGACCGACGCTCTCTATGTCGGCGCGGCACTCGTGCGAACGGGGCAACCGGCCCGCGGCCTGGGGATGCTCGAGCGGGCGAGCCCGGTGGGCGCGTGGCTCTGGTTCTACATGACGTCGCCGCTCTTCGACGGCGTCCGCAATCACCCGCGCTTCGTCAGGCTGAGTGAGCGGGCGAAGCCTCCCGGCGCGTAAGGGGTCAGAGTCCTAACGCATCGTTCCATTGCCCGGCAATGGAACGATGCGTTAGGACTCTGACCCCTTACGTACCGATTACACGCCGATATCCTCGTTCCAGAGCTCCGGCCGCGCGGCAATGAATTCCTGCATGAGCCGCACGCATTCCTCGTCATCCACGATCGTGAGTTCCACACCGCGCGATCGCACGTAGTCTTCCGGGCCGCGGAACGTGCGATTTTCGCCGATCACAATGCGCGGTATACCATATAGTAGGGCGGCCCCGCTGCACATGTCGCACGGCGAGAGCGTCGAGTACAGCGTCGAACGACGGTAGTCTGCGGCCTTGAGCCGCCCTGCCGCCTCGATGCAGTCCATCTCGGCGTGCAGAATCGCGCTCCCCTTCTGGACGCGCCGGTTGTGCCCGCGTCCCACGATCCGCCCGTCGATCACGAGCACCGAGCCAATGGGGATGCCGCCCTCGGCGAGTCCTGCTCGCGCTTCGTCGATGGCCGCCCCGAGGAATGGATCCATAATAGGGGTCAGAGTCGAATATCATCGTTTCTACGCCGGCCGGCGTAGAAACGATGATATTCGACTCTGACCCCTATTCCAGCCTCAGGCTACTCGAGCCGCAGCGCCATTGCCGGATCGATGCGCGTGGCCCGCCGTGCGGGGAGGTACGACGCGAGCGCCGCAACGCCTAACAACACCGCCACCGCCAGGCCGAACGTAACCGGGTCGGTCGCCGTCACGCCGAAGAGCGCGTTCGCCAGGAAACGCGTGAGCCCGAGCGCCCCGACGACACCCAGCATGGTGCCCGCGACCACGAAGGCCATGGACCGCCCCACCACGAGACGCAGCACGTCCCCCCCGCGCGCGCCGAGCGCCACGCGCACCCCGATCTCGCGGACCCGACGCTGCACGCCGTACGAGACGACGCCGAAGATACCGATCGCCGTCAAGGCGAGTGCGCTCGCGGCGAACAGCGTGAGGAGCGTCGTCTGGAAGCGTTCCTCCGCTGTGGACGCGTCAATGATATTCGAGACCGGTTCGATCGTCGGGAGACGGATGCGGCGGTCGATACTCTCCACGGCGTCGCGGATGGCCGCCGGGATCGCAGCAGGCTGCGCGGACCGGACGACGAGCACCGGGGCGTCCAGCATGCCGTCCTGCGCCTGCGCGAGTGGGACGAGGATGGTGATGCGCGGGGGCCGGTCGAGCCCCATCTCGCGAACGTCGGCGGCGACGCCGACGATCTCGGCGCTCCCGCTGAAGTCGTCCGACATCCACCTGTCCTCGTACCGTCCAATGTCGAGCTGTCTGCCCAACGGGTCCTCGCCCGGGAAGAACCGCCGGGCGAGCGCCTCGTTGATGATCGCGACCCGTGGCGCGTTGCGGGCATCAGCCGCGCGAAACGGGCGGCCGCGGAGCATCCGTATCTGCAGCGTCTCGAAGTAGCCCGGCGTCACCGCGCGCCACTCGGCCGCGCCCTCGCTCTCATTCGTGCCCGTCACGCTCACCGGGAGGTTCATCCCGCGCTCGAGGGGAACGCTCGAGAGCCCCGCGGCTGCCTGAACGCCGGGGACCGCCGCGAGTCGCTCGAGCACCTGATGCTCGAAGTTCCACCTCGCCTCCGCGGTCCCGTACTCCTCGGGCATGCGGCCGAAGCGAACGGCCACGACCCCGTCGGGGCTGAACCCGGGATCGATCGCGCGCAGTTTCGCGAAGCTCGTGAGCAGCAACCCGGCACCGGCGAGCAGGATTATGGCGAACGCAGTCTCCGCCATGACGAGGAGGTCGCGGCTCCTCGCGCTCCCGGCAGCACTGCGAATCCGTTCGCCAAACGCGGCCGCGAGGTTGAGGCGATTGCTCGGCAATGCGGCGGCGAGGCCGAACACCAGCCCCGTGAGTGTGACGATCGCGAGCGTGAAGCCGAGCACTCGATGATCGAGACCGATCTCGTCGGCGCGCGGCAGCTCGCTGGGCATGAGTCCGAGCAGCGCGCTCACACCCCACATGCCCATCGCCAGCCCCAGGACGCCCGCGATGACGGAAAGGGTGACACCTTCGCTCAGGAGCTGCAGGACGATACGTCGTCGGCTCGCACCGAGCGCTGCGCGCACCATGATTTCCCGCTCCCGCGTCGCTGCCCGGCCCAGTAGCAAGTTCGCGGCGTTCGCTGCTGCGATGAGCAGCACGAACCCGACGGCGCCCAGGAGCATCCACAGCGTCCGCTCATAGCGGTCGACGTAGATCTCGTCGAAGCCGAGAAGCCGATAGCGCCCCGTTTCGGTAGCGAGTTCCGGGTGCTCGGTCCGGAACGCGCGGCTCGCCGCACCGAGGTCCGCCGCGAGCTGCGCCGCGGTGCGATCGGCCCGGAGGCGACCGATGACGAGCGTGTTGTGCGAATTGTCGGTCGGGTCGGGCCGGAACAGATACGGAACGACCATCTCGACGGATCGCGCCGGAAGTCCCGGGATCCGGAACGTAGGCGGGAGCACTCCCACGACGGTGTGCGGTGTGCCCCCGTAGCGAATCTGACGACCGATGACTGCGCGGTCCGCGCCGAACGCGCTTCGCCAGAGGGCGTCGCTCAGCACGGCCACATCGGGGTTCACAGCCCGGTACTCATCGGGAGTGAACCCTCGGCCCAACATCGGCTCGATACCAATGACTGGAAAGAAGTCCTCGCTGGCGCGAACCGCCCTCACGAGCCTCGCGTCAGCTTCGTCTCCGAGCTCGCGTTCCGCGGTGCGATAGGTCGTGAGGCCGACGAAGCCGCTCGTGTGTCGTCGCAGATAGTCGAACTTGTGCTGCGAGAGCACGTTCCAGCGCCCGGGCCTGAACTCCCACCCGACGAATACCAACCGCTCCGGATCGGGCACCGGCAGCGGGCGCAGGAGCACGCCGTTCACGACGCTGAAGATCGCGGTGTTGGCGCCGATGCCTAACGCGAGCGTGAGGATGACCGACGCGGCGAACCCGGGGTTCCGCCGGAGCGTCCGGATGGCGTACCTGAAATCCTGCCCCATCTGGTCTACCCAGTGGCCGGGAGTCGCCTCGCGCGCGACCTCCTGATGTTGCGTGACGCCTCCGAAGGCCGCGAGCGCCTTTCGTCGCGCCTCGTCAGGCGGCAGCCCCCGCTCGACGTAGCGACCCGTCGCCATCTCGAGGTGGAACCGCATCTCCTCGTCCATTCCCTGCTCTGGTGGTTCCGCAAACCGCGCGCGAAGGGTCGCCACGAAGCGGCTCAGCCGTCGTTTCGACATGTCAGCCTCCTGTCGTCCCCAGCACGAGGTTCACACCGCGCGAGAGACGCTCCCACTGCGCCCGCTCTTCGCGAAGCGCTTCACGGCCGGCCGCGGTCAGCTCATAGAACCGGGCGCGGCGATTGTTCTCCGTAGTCTTCCACGCGGAGCGAATGAGCCCCTGCCGCACGAGCCGGTAGAGGGCCGGATAGAGGGATCCCTGATTCACGCTGAGCAGGTTCTCGGAGCGCTGCTCGATGAGCTCGGTGATACCCCACCCGTGCATGGGTCCGAGTTGCAGAACCTTGAGCACGAGGAGATCGAGGGTCCCTTTGATGACTTCACCGCCGCGTTCGGTCTCGGCCACTGATTTGTCTCTTCTTTCGTTTACCGAGAGTAATACATCTACTCCTTTCGTTTAGCAAGAGGAACGGTCATTCCGAGCGAAGCGAGAATCTTCGGCATCCCGGTAGAGCGACTCGTCCGTCTACCGGGACGATGAAGAAAACCAGACGCAGATGACGCAGACTTCGCAGAAGCCCTTTCCCGGGACACCAATAACAGACCTGACGCCGATTGAGCCGATTAGACCGATTTCGCAGAAGCCCTCTACCAGGAAGCTCGGCCGCGGGAGTAATCACTCTCCTGGTAGAGGAGAATCTGCGTTCTTCTGCGTCAATCCGCGTAATCTGCGTTTTGGTTTCTTCATAATCCCGAAAGAGGGGCCAGCTCCCTCTACCGGGATGAGCGCGATTCCTCGACTGCGCGCCTGCGGCGCTCCGCTCGGAATGACACTCCTATTGGAGATGTTCGCGAAGGAACGACAGGAACTCGCGCAGCAGGCGTTCAGTATCTTGGCCGGGCATGCCACGATCGAAATCCGGGCCTCCCGTGGGATGCTCGGCGACAATCACCGCCACTCCGCTTGCACGCGCGGCGGCGGCGAATGATCGGACCGCGGCAGTGCTGCTCTCGGGCGCGTGTGCACCGATCAGCAGCATCGTCGGCGGGAACGTCGCTCCAGCGGAAAGCGCAGACGTGAGCGAGAAACGAGCTCGGACTGCCGTATCGCCCTCGACCCAGAACGGCGGCGGCGAGCTACCGAGATTCACGACCGGCGAGAACGCCGCCAGGCAGCGCACGCCGGATACCGGCCGCCGCACGAGCTCTGCGAGGAGCGGCGCCCCGTCCGCGTAGCCCACCACGCAGACACGATCGGCGTCGATGCCGAGTGCCGGAGCGTGCGAGCGGAGGTATGCCAGCGCCGTCGTTAGGTCCCCTGCCGCACGCTCGAGGCCACGCTCTTGATTGAGCGAATGGCTGAAGGTAACGGCGGCGAAGCCGGCCGCGGCGAGCATGCGCCCTCGCGACTTCCAGGCATTCCACTGCGCCGGCGGGCGCACGAGATCGGTCCCCGCGCTGCCGTGCACGAGGACGACCACACCTAACGGCGTGCGCGGCGGCGAGGACGGCGTGTAGATCTCCATCAGGCGCCGAGGGTCACCGGTGCCTGTATAGTCGATCGCCTCGCGGACGCGGGCATCCGCAGCCCCAGGCAGGTCGAGTGCCACCGGCGTGTCGAGCGCCCGCGCGAGTGCGGCTTCGTCGAAGTGAGCGTGGAAGTCACCCGGGTGCGACGTCGGCGCCTTGCTACCCGCGACCGTGGTGACGATCCGCGTGCGCGCGTCGATCTTTCGCACCCGGCCACCGTAGCCGTCGACAACGAACACGTCGTTGCGCGCATTCACCGCCATCTCGAGCGCGGGGTGAAAGCTCGCCTCGAGAGCCGGCCCACCATCACCACTCGACTCCCAGCGGCCTGTTCCCGCAAATGGCGTGATCACGCCGGTGCGGGCGTCGATCCACCGCACGCGATGATCACCGACGCCACTCACGAGCAGGTTGCCGTCGGTGTCATACGCGAGCCCGCCGAAGTACACGAACGTCGCAGCGGTTGCGGGCCCGTTGTCGCCCGACGTGCCTCTATACCCGGCACCGGCGATGGTCGTGATGATCCCGGTCGCACGATCGACGCGACGGATGCGCTGATTGAACGTATCGCCGATGATGAGGTTGCCATCCTTGTCTATCGCCAGGACATGAGGGCGAGCGAGTGACGCTGCCGTTGCCGGCCCGCCGTCGCCGCCGAACTCATAGCGCCCGGTTCCCGCGACCGTCGTGATGATGCCGGTGCGCGCGTCGATGCGCCGGACGCGGTTCACCTCGGTGTCCGTGAAGTAGAGATGCCCATCACCATCGATGACGAGGCCGAACGGACGCGTGATCTTCGCGGCGGTCGCCGCCGCGCCATCGCCCGAAAAACCCCGTACTCCGGTGCCGGCGATCGTGGTGATGATCCCCGAGCGTGCGTCGATGCGTCGGATGCGGTAGCCGTCCACCTCACCGACGTAGATGTTGGCGTGGCGGTCGAGCGCGACCTTCGGGTAGTTCGTCCTGGCACGTGTCGCAGGGCCGCCGTCGCCGGAACTTCCAGCAGTACCATTGCCAAGGATGGTCGCGATCACACCGGTTCGCGCGTCAATGCGACGAACGCGATGCGCCCGCTGCTCGCCCACGTACAGGTTTCCGCTCGCATCCATGGCGAGCGAGACGGGGCGGTCGAGAAACGCGTTCGTGGCGAGCGCACCATCACCAACCGAGTCACCGCGCGACGACGCTGGAAGGCTCTGCGCCGGCAGTTGCGCGACCTGCTCCTGCCACGGAATAGCGAACGTGAGCACGAATGCCACCACACCAGCGAGGCAACACGGACGCACACGGGCGACAGCACACATGGCAAGCCTCCGGCACACGGGCGGCAAGGTGCCGACCGGAAGAATGGGAACAGGCTCCGTCTTTCTCGGACGCGATGCGCTCAGCGACTGGCCGCGACGGGCGGGGGATTCGCGTTCATGATTGCCCGGATGGCGGCGATCGCGTCGAGTCGCCGCCCATTGTCGGCATTGAGCAGTGCTGCGGCGAACCATCCGCCGTTGGGATCGTGCACCATCTCCGCCTCGAACCCCGGCTCACGTCCCGAGCGACGACGCACCGGAATCGGCGTACCGCGGAACGGCAGCACAGCAGTCCCATCGTACAGCAACCACCCGTAGCCCTGCTCGAACGGCTTCTCGGTGCGCCAGTACGGCTCGAACATGAGGTCGAGGGCACTCTGCCTGACGAGTCGGCCACTCGCGAGCGCCGTGTACCATCGATGAAGATCGTGGACCGTCGTGACGAGTCCGCGCGAGCCGCGCACGCCCCACGAATCCACACCCGGCTCGGCCTCGGTAGCACCACCGCCAACGTAACCCACGGCGATCGGCTCGTCGCGCCACTCCCTTCCGAGCCGCAGCGAAGTATGCGCCATCCCCGCCGGCTCGATGAACCGACGTCGCAAGTACGCATCGAACGACTGGCCCGCGACCCGCTCGACGAGCGCGGCGAGGACGCTGTGACCGACGTCAGTCGACTGGTAGTCCGACCCTGGCGCGAACGCCCGTGGCGTTCTGCCTAACGCCTCGAGAAACGCGGCCGCACCCGCGTTCCGTGAAACGGGGCCGGGATGGCCGAGTCCGTCGGTATGGGTCAGCAGCTGATGGACGGTGACCTCTCCGGCGTGACCGCGCAGCTCCGGCAGGTAACGCGCGACGGGAGCATCTGCCGATACGAGCCGGCGATCGATGAGATCCACGACTGCGGTGGCAGTGAACGCCTTCGTGATACCAGCGACGTGATACCGGGTGGTGGCCGCGGCGGGAATCCGTCGCGACCGGTCCGCGAAACCATACCCCTTCGCGAACACCACGCCTCTATGCGTCGCCACGAGGACCGATCCTGACAACCCGCGCCCCGCGAGCGCCGTGAACGCGCTGTCGAGCGCTCGGCCGACTTCCCCCTCGATGGTCGCGTCGATTTCCGCTTTCGCCGCGAACGACGCGGAAGCGGCCACCACGCTCACGATCGCGAGAAGCGATGCGGCCGCAAACGCGGCCGGACGCGACGCTCGACGCGCTCGCGACGGATCGAGCATCGCGGCAATGCGCTTCGTGAGCTCACCCGCACCGCCACCGCCGAGCGCCGGGACGCGCGCCATCCCCGTACCGCGAAGCTCACGCGCGAGAGCGACGAGCGCGTCGGCGTAGCGAATGGGCGAGAACCCATGCTCCACGACTTCATCATCACACGCCTGCTCACACTCGAGGCGCGCCTGGCCAGCCGCCACGGCGACGAGCGGGTTGAACCAGAACAGCACGCACGCGACATCCCACGGCAGTTGCCGAGCGAGGTCGTGCCGACGCACGTGCGCGAGCTCGTGCGCGAGTACGGCAGCAGCCACCGGCGTGGGCCATCGATCCCACCCCGCCGGAATCAGCACGCGAGGGCGAAGCACTCCCCACGTCATCGGTGCCATACGAGCCGGCCCCTCCAGCACCCGCACCCGTGACGGAACGGAGATCTCCGCCAGCACACCGACGCGCGCGCCTAAGTCGCCCGCGTCGACCGGCCGCGAACGCCGCTCGATCAGTCCGAGTCGGTACAGCGACAGCACCAGCTGGCCGATCGCGACCAGCGCGCCTGTTGCCCAGACTGCGAACAGCGCAACGATCAGCCATGGCGTCCAGCCGACGTCGTTAGCCTCACCGGTACGCGCTTCGGCCTGAATGGCCGGACTTGCGCGTTCATCCTGCGCCGACCCGCCGTCGCCGCGAGTCGGTTCGGCGACGAGCGCACCCGCGCGCTCGTGGAGGCGTGATACGATGGCGATCCGTGACGTGCTGACGACCTCCGGCACGTCAAAGCGCCAGCGCGGGACTGTCTCCGAGAGCATCGGCAACGCCACGATGGCGCACGCGACGACCTGCCACACGACGCTTCGGACCGCCGCGGCCCGGCGACGCAGCAACCACGCAGCCAGGGCAGCGACCGCGATGAGGACCGAGCCACGCACAGTCGCCTCGGCCAGCACGACGAGCCAGTCCGCCATGAGGGCGGTTGTGGACGAGTTCACGACGTCACTTCGGCGTGCGAGCCCGAGCCGCGTCAACGAGCGCCGCGAGCTCGTCGAGGTCGCGATCCGACAGGGTCATCGCCGAGCGGTCCAGCATCGTCGCTACGAGCTTCGTCGGCGAGCCATCGAAGTACGCGTCGACGATGCGCTCGAGCAGCGATGCCCTGCTCTGCGCGCGCTCCCGGGTCGGGTGGTACACGTAGCGCGCCCCATTCTCTTCGTGCCGTACGAACCCCTTCTCCTCCAACCGCGAGAGCATGGCACGCACGGCCGAGTAGCTGGGCGGGTTCGGCATGCGCGCCATCACGTCGTTGACCGTCGCGGGCGGGTTCGCGTATACCGCGTCGAGCACCTGTTTTTCGCGCCGGCTGAATGCCAGTGCTGCGCCAGACTGTCGCCTTGGCTTGGGCATGGGCCTCCGAATCGCCGTGCTACGTCGTGTAGCAGTGCTACACTCTGTAGCAGGAGGCGGCGCGCGTCAAGTCGGCGACTGTCAGGACGCGGACAGCAAGTGGTTGTCATCCCGACAAGCAGGGTCGGAGCGAATCCCCGCGATCCTATTGTCAAGTTTGGCAAGACAAGCTCGCTGAAAGCGCCCTGTAAGCACCGCGGCCGATATTCCGTCCCGTGAGCGACCTACTCGACTACTGCGCGACCACCGCGAGCTGGGCCTCGGGCAAGTGTGCCGAGGTCCGTGCCGGCGACCACGTCACCCGCTACGTGCGGCGTGGCAGCGGATCGCCCGTCATCGTCCTGGGCGCCAACGCCAGCGACAACGCCCTCTGGGCGCCGCTCGTCGAGACGCTCGCAGCGCGGCATCGCCTCATCATCCCCGAGACACCCAAGGCCGAGCAGGATCTGGCGGCCTGGCTTCGCTCCTTCATTGAAGGGATCGGCGTCTCATCGGTCGCACTCGTGGCCGGCGGAAAGTCGAGCAGCCCAGCGTTTGTACTGGCGTCGGCCGACGACTTCACCGTCAGGAAGCTCGTTCTCGTGCCGGGTGGTGAGCGTAACGGGAGCGGCGCGACGTCCATCGATGAGACGCCTTCGACGCTCGACCCGGGCCGGATGCTCTCCGTCGCTCCCGAATGGCGCCCGGCTGAGGCAGTCGAGCGAATCGAGCGGTTCATTTCAGCGGACGGTCAGGGGGGATAGACACGGCGGCGTAAGCGGCCGCTCGTCAGCGTATTTCATCGGCTCGTCACGGCGGAAACGCTTGAGTACCGACGGTCCGCGCTCTATCCTTGCCGACCGTTGCTTTCGCGCATCTCTCCGCAGGACCTCCCGGATGACCACGGCCGCGCCTCCATCCCCGAGCGCACTCTCGGCCCCGCCGACCAGCATCGACCTTCCCGTTCACCTCACCCGCTTCATTGGACGCGGGCACGAGTTGACCGAGTTGGGACGGCTGCTCGGTAGCACGCGGCTGCTCACGCTCACGGGGGCCGGCGGCAGCGGGAAGACTCGACTCGCGCGGGAGGTGGCCGCCGCGTCGGCGTCGCGGTTCACTCGCCTCGGATGGGTGGACCTCGCGCCCGTGCATGACCCCACGTCCATCGCACGAGAAATCGCGGCGGCACTTCACATCCCCGACCGCGGCGGACACCCGGTGGAGGCGCTCATCTCCACGATTGCCGACACGGCAATGCTCCTCGTGCTCGACAATTGCGAGCATCTCGTGGACGCCGCGGCCGATCTCGTCGAGCAGCTACTTCGGGGCTGCCCGAGGCTCACGATCCTCTCGACGAGCCGCGAAGCGCTCGGCATTCCGAGCGAGACCGCCTGGCTCACCCCGCCCCTCGGCGGTGCGGAAGCAACTCAGCTCTTCGTGGAGCGCGCGCAGGCATCGCTGCCAGCGTTCGAGCTCACCCAGGCAAACGCTGGGGCGGTGCGCGACATCTGCCGCCGCCTCGATGGCATTCCGCTCGCCATCGAGCTCGCGGCCGCCCGCGTCCGTGTACTGTCGCCGGAACAGATTGCGGCACGCCTGGACGACGCCTTTCGCCTGCTCACGACCGGCAGTCGCACGGCATTACCGCGACAGCGAACGCTTCGCGGAACCATGGACTGGAGCTACAGCCTTCTCGAGCCACGCGAGCAAGTGCTGCTCTGTCGTCTCGCCGTGTTCTCCGGAAGCTTCTCACTCGAGGCGGCCGAGGCGGTCTGCGTGGGCGAACCGCTCGAGGCCGAAGATATTCTCGACGGCGTGGCGACGCTGGTGGACAAGTCGCTCGTCGTCATGGACGCCGGTGACGGTGTCGCACGCTACCACCTGCTCGAGACGGTGCGGCAGTACGGACTCGAGCGCCTGACCCAGGCCGGCGGGCTCGCGCGTTATCGAGAGCTCCACGCGAAACACTACCTCGAGTTTGCGGAACGCTTCGCGCCGCTCATCATCGGGGGCGAGCACGAGTCCGGGCTGCTCGCTCGCATCGCCGTCGAGCATGACAATCTCCGCGACGCGTCGGTCTGGGCGGCGAGCGACCCTTCGCGTGCGGAAATGGCGCTGCGGTTCGCCGACGCGCTCTTCTGGTACTGGTACGGGACGGGGTACTGGTACGGCGCGGGACAGTTTCGCCAGGCGCGCGAGCAGATTGCCCGCGCCTTGGCCGCCGCCCCGAACGCAGACCCGCTGCTCCGCGCTCGCGCGCTCTCGGCCGGCGGACTGGGCGCGCTCGCCCAGGGCGACTACGAGGACTCGCGCGACGCCTTCGAGGAGAGCGTGGCGCTTTTCCGGGAGCACGGCGACGTGAGCTCCATCGCCTTCGTCCTCTCGAAGCTCGGGGCGAGTTACATCATGCTCGGCGACGTGGTCCACGCCGGCACGTTGCTCGACGAATCGTTCGAGCTCGCGAAGCCGCTGCCGCTCTCGATCCTGCACTCGTTCATCAGGTTCTGGCGCGGATGGGCGGCGGATGTGCGCGGCGAGACCGAATTGGCCCGATCGATGTTCGAGGACGGCGTCCGATTCGGCCGCACGATCTCGCACCGGACGTCATTCGCTCACTCGAGCGCCATGCTCGGGAAAGTGCTCTGTCGGCTCGGCGAGTACGACGAGGCATACGCGCGGTTGAGTGACGGGTTGCGGGTTCACCTCGAGGTGGGCGACGGCTGGGGGCTCGCGCTGGATATCGAAGGGCTCTCCGTTCTGGCCTTGGCGCGTGAGCGGTACGCCGATGGGGTGAAGCTCATGGGCGCTGTGGATGCGTTGCGCGAGCGGATCGCGATCGCCCTGCCGGCGTCCGATCGTCAGGAGCGCGAGCGCTGGGTAGAGACGGCCCGTGATCGCCTCGGCGGCCATTTCGATCGGCTGTACGCGGAGGGCCGCAAGCTCTCGATGGAGGACGTCTCGGCGCTTGCGGCTGAAGCGGGCGGGACCCACACCGCCGAGTATCGCGTTCCGGTGCTCGAGATCGACCCGACTGTCACGCCGCCGGTGCCCGTTCCGGCGACGGTGATGTTGCGCGTGCTGGCGCTCGGTCCGCTACAGGTGTTCGTCGGCAATGACCTGATCGACACGACGTTGTGGGGGTCTGCGCGCCCGCGTGAGCTCCTCATCTACCTTCTAATGCATCCGGAAGGGCGGACGAAGGAGCAGGTCGGCCTGGCATTCTGGCCGGAAGCGTCGTCGGCGCAGCTCCGGAACAGCTTCCACGTGACGCTGCACCGACTCCGGAAGGCGCTTCGGAATCCCGACTGGATCACGCTGTCGAACGACCGTTATGTCGTGAATCCGATGGTGGTTGCGGAGTTCGACGTCGGTGCCTTCGAGAACGAGATAACGGCGGCGCGTCGTGCACTGAAGCGGCGCGAAGAGGGCGCGCCGGCGATGCTCGAGAAGGCGATCGCTCGTTACCGCGGCGACTTCATGGATGGCGAGCCGGCGGGCGACTGGCACCTCGAACACCGCGACCGGTTGCAGCGGCTGTTCGTGGACGGCCTCATGGAGCTCGGCAATCGCCATGCGGAGGAGCATCGCGTTGCGAAGGCGGCGGATGCGTACCGCCGAGTGCTGGCTCGGGACGATCTGAACGAAGAGGCGGTGCGCGCGCTCATGCGCTGCTACTCGAGCGTTGGTGAGCGGGGGCAAGCGTTGAAGCTCTACCAGCGCTTCGTGGATCGGCTCAGGAAAGAGCTGGATGCCGAGCCGGAGGAGGAGACTGTGGAGCTGTTCGACGAAATCCGCGCCGGGGCGTAGGCGAAGCGCTCGAACCGGGACGTCCGTTACCGGACCTCAGCAATCGGCCGAGGAGTTTTCAGTCGTCAGGGATTCGGTTTTCAGTTTCCAGCATAGCCGCGAACGGGACGGCGCTGAACACTGCCAACCGAATCCCTGACGACTGATGACTGCGCGGCTGAGTAGTTACAACTGGTTACTATGAGCGCCGTGTTCGGCCGGGGATTCGGCCAGCACATCCGCAGTCATGCAGCCTCGTTGCGGAGTACTGCCCCGACGCGTGACCGATTGCCGACGCCGAGCTTGGCAAGCAGCCGCTCGACGTGGTTGCGCGCCGTGAAGTAGGAAACGCCGAGCTTCTCGGCGACCTCGTTGTTGGAGAGTCCAGCCGCGACGAGACGGGCGACCTCGATCTCGCGCGCGCTCAGGCCGTACCGGCTGCGCAACTCGATGTCGGTCAGGGGGTTCACCATCTCGAACGCGGCGGTCACCAGGACGCCGGCCTCGTTGCCCGGCATCCAGCCGCTCGCGAGCGTTCCGCGTAGGCGGTATACCCGTCCTTCCGCCCGAACCTCGCGATGCGTCTCGGTGACATTGCTGCGAGATGTGCTGCTGGACTTTTCGGCCCGCTGGGCCGCGGCCGCAAGCGCCCACGCGATGCGCTGCGCTTCGGTGCGGACCTGGGCTCCGGGCCCCGAGGACCCGGGCATTCCGAACAGCTCGGCGGCTCGGGGGTTGGCGTGCACCAGCCCGCCCGAGCCGTCGTACATGAGGACTGCTTCGGGAATTGCATCTAGTAAGGCAGCCAGCTCCGCGCGTCGCGCCGCCAGGCGACGCCATTCGGACACACCGGCCTTGAAGGGCGGCACGAGGACTCGGACCATCGCGGCGCGCTGCGTCTCCTGGGGAGCAGCATCGGCGTCCACGCGACCGACCGATTTCATCATGACATCGAGCGACCGCTCGATGGCATCCCACCCCGACTCATCCGCGCGCACCATCGGCATACGGACGTCGGCGCCCGTAACCTCGCTCATCGCGGTCCACGCGGCGTCCAACCACGCGGCAGCATCCGGGTACTCGAACGGTGTGAGCAGCGTGTGGAGTGCTCGCTCCAGAGTGGCGAGCGACTGGGCTGCAGACAGCGTCTCGTAGCGGGTGGGCGCGGTAGACGGGTGGTCGCGGTAAACGTCGTCACGAGTGGCGAACACGAACTCCTCCGATATTGGTCACTGGCCGGGTCGGTTGTCCCGGCGACGCGAGGGAAAATGTTAGGGGCATCTTACGTACTGCTTATCCCTGGCATCGAGGGGTGCTTACACTGCTTACAACGGCGTTCGTGTCGACGGCCAGTGAATGAGTGTGTGCGACGGGCGGGCTTGGTCGCGGGTGGGGGGCCCTCTTTCGGGAGCCTGAATCCAAGTAGCGAGTCGCCAGTAGTGAGTCGGCCAAGAAAACAGTGAACGACTCAATTACTGGTCACTCATGGCTGGTTACTCACTACTTGGATCCCGGCACCCGAAAGAGGGCCAGCCACGGGGAAGCCACCTTCCGAGACAGCCACACTCATTCACTGGCCGTCCCTTCCGCACTCCCCTTGCGCTTCTACAAGTCGAATGGCATCGTCTTGTAGAAGCACAAGGGAAGCCCGAATGACTGATGAATCTCGACTCGATCTGCCTCAAGGCACGCTCGACCTGCTCATCCTGAAGGCCGTATCACTCGGCCCCATGCACGGGTGGGCCATCTCCGAGCGCATCCGCGAGGTATCTCGCGAAACCCTGAGGATCCCGCAGGGGTCACTGTACCCCGCCCTGCACCGGCTCGAGCGACGTGGGTGGATCAGCGCCGAGTGGGGCGCGTCGGAAAACAACCGGCGGGCGAAGTATTACCAGCTCACCCGCAGCGGCCGAAATCAGCTCGAGGCCGAGACCGACGCGTGGAAAGCGCTGACTACCGCGGTCGGGCTCGTGCTCGACATGGGCTGACCCGGGGGCAACCATGCTACGCGACAGGCTGAGCGATACGTGGAGCGACCTCCGCTACAGGTTCCGAGCGCTGTTTCGCCGGAAGGCGATGGAGCGGGATCTCGACGACGAGCTGCGCTTTCATCTCGAGCAGGAGGCGAGAAAGCTCGAGGCCCGAGGGGTCGCGAGCGACGAAGCGATGCGTCAGGCCCGTCTCGCGTTCGGCGGGATGGATCGGATCAAGGATGAAAGCCGCGACGTAAACGGCGTGGCGTGGCTGGACGTTCTCGGACAGGACCTTCGCTACGCGATTCGGGGCCTTCGCGCGCGGCCGCTGTTCACGGGCGCCGTGGTGCTCACACTGGGGCTCGGAATTGGCGCGACCGTCGCGATGTTCGGTATCGTCGACCGGCTTCTGATCCGCGTGCCGCCGTACCTCGCGCACGCCGACCGCGTGCACCGGGTGTTCCTCCGCTATTGGTTCGAGGGGTCCGAGGAGAGCGGCGCCACAGCGGAGTTCAAGCGCTACCTCGATTTCGCCCGCGACGCGAAGACCGTGGACGTCGTCGCGGCGTACGCGGAGCGCGACCTCGCCCTCGGCGTCGGAGAGGAGGCGCGCGAGCTGCCGGTCGCGATCGTGAGCGCGAGCTTCTGGCGGATGTTCGACGCGCGCCCGGTGGTCGGCCGCTACTTCACGGCGCGCGAGGACAGCGTGCCGGTCGGCGCGCCGGTGGTGGTGCTGACGCACGCGTACTGGCAGGCGAAGTTCGGCGGCTCGCGGGACGCGGTCGGACAGACGCTGCAGGTCGGTCCGATGGTGTGCACCATCATCGGCGTCGCGCCACCCGGCTTCGTCGGGCTGGCCGATGCGGGCACGCCGGTCGCGTTCATCCCGGCGACCCTGTTCGGGCACGGGGTTTCGTCGCAGCGAGGCCGCGTCGATTACCACACGACGTACAACTGGGGGTGGCTGTCGTTGCTCGTGCGGCGAAAGCCTAACGTGGACCTCGCCGCCACGAACGCCGACCTCACGAACGTGTATCGCCTGAGCTGGGAAGCCGAGCGGGCCATCAGCCGAATCGCGCCGGTGGACTCGGCGCGACCGCGGGCGACGGCCGAGCCGATCGTGCTCCAGCGAGGTCCAGGGGCGAGCCCCGTGTCGCGCATCGCGGTGTGGGTGGCGGGCGTTGCGGCGATCGTGCTGCTGATCGCGTGCGCGAACGTCGCGAACCTCCTGCTCGCGCGCGCCCTCTTCCGGAAGCGCGAGATCGCCCTGCGCATGGCACTCGGCGCCAGCCGGGCGCGACTCCTGGCGCAGGTTCTCACGGAAAGCGTACTCCTTGGCGCATTAGGCGGAGTGGCCGGCCTCGCGGTGGCGGAGTGGGGTGGCGCGGTACTGCGCGCGATGTTCCTGCACGAACCGGGCTCAGCGAGTGTGCTGGCAGACGGTCGCGCGTTAGGCTTCGCCGCTGCCGCCGTGGTCATCGTTGGCATCCTCGTCGGACTCGTGCCGGGGCTGCAGGCTGGGCGGGCGTCGCTCGCGCCGTCGCTCAAGGCCGGCGCCCGCGAGGGCACCTACCAGCGCTCGCGCACGCGTACGACGCTGCTGGTGCTGCAGGCGACGCTGTCCGTTGTGCTGCTCGTCGGGGCGGGGCTCTTCGTCCGCAGCCTGCGAAACGTGCGGGCAATGGATCTCGGTTTCGACGTGGATCCAGTCCTCGTGGCGCTGCCCAACCTGCGCGGTCTCCGACTGCCACCCGACGAGCGTGCGGCACTCTCCCGGCGGCTCGTAGACGCCGCGCGAAGCATGCCCGAGGTGGAGTCCGCCGCGCGTGGCATCAGTGTCCCGTTCTGGAGCACGGAGCGAATGGGATTCACCGTGCCGGGGATCGACTCGCTGCGGCAGACCAGCCGCTTCACCGTACAGATGGCGTCTGCCGATTACTTCCAGACCATCGGAACGCGCGTTCTGCGTGGACGCGCGATCACGGACGCCGACCGCGCCGATGGTCAGCGCGTGACGGTGGTGAGTGAGGGAATGGCCGCGGCACTCTGGCCGGGCCAGGACGCGATCGGTAAGTGCATCATGGTCCGCGGCGACCCGTCCGGGCGGTGCCACATTGTCGTCGGGATCGCGGAGAACATCCGCCAGAACAGTCTCACGGACGCGGACATGCTGCAGTGGTACGTCCCGATCGAACAGCGCCGGCCGGAGAGTGCATTGCTCTTCGTGCGCACGCGCGGTGACGCCGCGGCGCACGCCGAAGTCGTGCGCCGGAAGCTGCAGCCGCTGATGCCCGGCTCGGGGTACGTCACCGTGATGCCGATGCGCGAGATCTTCGATCCGCGGCAGCGCGGGTGGCAGCT
>DAINRQ010000054.1:34459-39761 GCA_036741775.1 Gemmatimonadaceae bacterium
TGGGTGGGGCCGCTCCTCTTCTCGGTGTCGCCGAACGATCCGGCGGTCTACGCGTTCGTGGCGGTGGTGTTGTTAGGCGCGGCGGTGGCGGCGAGTCTCGTGCCCGCGCTGCGGGCAGCACGCGTCGACCCTAACGTGGCCCTGAGGGCCGAATGAACCAGGATGAGGGACATCCCTCCTCAGCGCCGATGCGCCCTCGCTATTAGGGGTCAGAGTCCTAACGGACCATTCGAACGCGCCGTGCCCGAAGGACGTAGCCAAGCCATCACGCGGTCAGTCCTCGGAATGTGAGGGCCGGCATCCAGAACGAGGGGAAAACGGATGACGGGATGAGAGGGATGCTGGGGATCGCTCCTCATCCGAGACGCGCCCTCGCTCCAGGGCCGTGAATCAAGGGCACTGCTCCCGAGGTGGGTGGCGTCCCAAGAGAGCCCGTTCCCCTTCATTCAGGTCCCCGCGCGAAGAGCCATCCCCCGCCGCGTAGGATGATGCCCCTCATCCCCTCAACGTGGACGCTACGGGCGTCGGCAGCGCATCCCTGCGCCCGCGAGCAATCTCTCGAAGCCGGGGTTGGCCCGGAGCGGATCGAACAGCGGATCGCACGGAAGGCTCACTTCCGTAACGAGCATGTCCCGCCGATCGACGATGCGCTGTACCGCCGCCATCGCTGTGCCGGTGTCCCCGGCGGCGGTCGCGGCGATGGCGACGTCGAATGGGCTGCCACGGCCGGCGTCGTTGTCGCGACGCAACTCGGCGTACGCGACGTCCGCTTCGCGGTCGAGTCCCAGACGCCGCAGTGCCACGCTCGTGTACGAGCGCATGTCGAACGCAGTGCCGCGCCGGCGTGCTGTCTCGAACGAGGTGACCGCGCTGTCCGCCCGTCCCTGCGCGAGCTGTATCACGCCCTGAATGAACCAGGTATCGCTTCGCGTGCTATCGAGCATGAGACTGCGACGGATCTCCGCGCGAGCCTCCGCCAGCTGCCGGGCGGCGTAGAGCGCAATCGCGCCGTCAGTCGCCACCGTCGTGGCGAACGGGTCGAGCGTACGCGCCCGCTCGAACTGCTCGAGCGCGTGCGGGATGTCGCCGACCGCGTAGAGGTGAACGCCGTACCAGTGACGTATCGTCGCATCTTCTGGCGCGAGTGCCGTCGCCGCACTGAAATGACGCTCGGCGTCGCCCCATCGCCATTTCATCTTGTGCGCGTATGCGATCGCAAGGTGTGCATCCGCGAGCGAGGAATCGAGCGCGAGCGCCCTGCTCCCACTTTGCTGGGCCATCGCGAGCGCGGAGTCGGCGCTGACGGCGCTCGTGAACACGGGCAACACGACCCACGCCATGGCGAGTCCCGCATGGGCGCGCGCGAAGTTCTCGTCTCGCGCAATGGCCGCGTCGAAAAGCTCGATTGCCGTTCGGAGTCCGCGCTCTCCACGCTTCGACCACGCGTAGCGGCCTCGGAGATAGAGGTCGTAGGCCTCCTGATCGGACGTCCCTCGGAGCGCGTCGGATGAGACTCGCGTGGCCTGACCGCTGAGCGTTCCTCGCAGCTCACCCGCGATCGCTGCGGTAACGTCGTCTTCGAGCTCGAACATGTTCCGCGCGGTGCGATCGTACGAGTCGCCCCAGACGACCTGCCCGTCGGCGACGCGAATGAGCTGCGCACGGATGCGAAGCTGGTCCCCGATACGGCTGACGGAACCCGCCAGTACCGCGTCGACCTCGAGGGCTTTGCCGGCGTCACGGGGGTTGTAGTCTTTCCGCTGCGTGGCGGCGGCCGACCGATTCGCTACAACGCGGAGCTGCGGGAGCCTCGCGAGCGCCGTCGTGAGTGCGTCGGCCATGCCGTCCGTCAGATACGCGGTCGAAGTATCCGACACGACGTTGCTGAACGGCATCACGGCGAGAGAGCGGATGTCGGTGACCCCTCCCGCGGGGGGCTCGGGCGATGCACCGGCGCGAGCACGTATCAGCAAGGCCGTGATGCCGAGCAGTATGAGCGTGCCGACGGCGACCGAGCCCATGACCAGTCGGCGGGGCACGGCGCGCACAGACCACGCGCGCGTAGGACCCGCGCCGAGGCCGCCCGTCGTGACGCCCTCGAGCGCACGCACCAGGGCCTCGGCGTTAGGCGGGCGGCCGGCAGGATCCTTTCGGAGCGCCTGGTCGACGACGGCAGCAATGCCAGGCGGAACGGCCGGGGCACGCGATGCGAGCGGTACCGCGGCCTCACTCAGGTGAGCGGCAACCATGGCCTGCGAGCTCGATCGCCCCCCGAACGGATGCGCTCCGCTCAGCAGCTCGTACGCGACCACGCCCCAGGCGTAGATGTCGGCGCGGGCGTCGAGCGCCGCGTCGCCCAGGGCCTGCTCCGGCGCCATGTACGCCGGCGTGCCTAACGATACCCCGGTCCGTGTCAGTGGGAGCGCGACGTCCCTGCCCTCGGCGCTCAGGTCGGACGTCCCGTCGCGCTCGAGCCCCCGGCCGCCCGTCGCGGCGACCAGCGCCTTCGCGATCCCGAAGTCGGTGACCACGGCCGTCGCGACCCGCCCAGCACTTCCCTCGGTCCGGCGCGGCGAGAGCCCGGCCAGCAGGATGTTCTCCGGCTTGATGTCGCGGTGGACAACCCCACTCGCGTGGGCGTAGTCGAGCGCGAGGGCAACGTCGCGAAGAATCGTGAGGCACTCCACAAGCGGGAGCCGCCCACGCGTCATTCGGGCGCGAAGCGATTCGCCTTCCACGAATGGCATCGTGTAGAAGGGGATGCCGTTGGCGTCACCCGCAGCCAGGACCGGCACGATGCGTGGGTCCTGCAACGCCGCCGCAACGCGCATCTCTCGCTCGAATCGTTGCGCGGAGACGACCGCGGCGAGGTCGGGATCGAGGAACTTCACGACCACTTTGCGGCCGAGACGCGTCTCGCGCGCGACGAACACGCGAGCCATCCCACCGCCGCCGAGCTCACGCTCCAGCGTGTAAGCCGGCCCGAGTGAGGCCTGGAGCTGCGCACGAAGGTCGGCGGTCACGCGCCAACATAGGCGAGCGTCCAGAGCGCGGCCAGTGAGAGCCCTCGTGGAGCGTGTGTGAGATGAAGGGCTACACTAGCGCGGTGCGACGGGTCTTCGAACCCGGATGACGTGCCAGCCGATCATACCCGCCCGCGGCCGGATGGTCTCCAACCAGGGCGGCTGGCCCTCCGGAACTGACTCCAGGCGCACGACCTCGTCGGCGCGCATCCCGCAGCCGAGGAAGCCGCCGCGCTTGTCGAGCGTCACGTCCCACGCCGATGCGCTGTCGGCAATCGGCCTGCCGTTGGCGTCGATCGGCACCCGTGACAGGATGGCCGGGGTGTTCGCGAGTGGCGCGCCGGTCGCCGCGTCGACCACGAGGAACCGAACCACCGACGTCCGATCGAAGTCGATGGGCTCGCCGCACATACGCTGCGCCAGGTCCTCGTACGTGGGGAACAGGATCTCGAGCGGCGGTGACTGGCCCGGCTCCACCTCCACGGTGCGGCCGAGGTGCTCGACACCGAGCGAGTCGAGCGCGGCGTGGCGAACCATGAGGGTGTACGACCCTGGTTGTACGAACGGTAGCTCGAACGTTCCGTCGGACCCCGTCACGGTCGAATCGCCGGTGCCGTTGAGGGCGACCGTGACCCCCACGAGCGGCTGATGATCCTTGTCACCGGCCATGCGCACGCGGCCGCGGACGTGGCCAGCCTGATTCAACAGCACGTCGAGGGGGACCGCGCCCCCTTCCTCACTGATACCCACGAGGATCGGCCGCGGTGACCGGCCCAGCGACATCTTCGAACCGTCATGGCGGGTCACGGTCTTCTCGTAGCCGAACTCCGGCATGCGGATGCGCCAGCTCCGCACGATCCACCGCCCCCCGGGCATACGGAAGAACGAGACGGTGCCGCCGAAGTCCGCCGTCCGGTGCTCGTTAGGCAGCCACGTGTACTCGAAATCCACCGTGCGCAGCTCGGAGGTCTTCGCGTCCAACCATAACGTGCCCTTGATGTCAGGTAACTTGCGTCCGGGAACCGGCTCGAATCCGAGGCCGACCATGCCGACCCGTTCGCCGAAGCCCTGCTGGAGCTTGAAGCAGTGGTCATCGAGGAACGTCTCCGACAGCAGCACTTCGGCGTCGGGGGCGAAGTAGTCCACGGAGCCGTCGGTGTTCGTGCGCACGTACCCGTGTACCGAAAGCTCCTCCGCCGGGAGACTGCGGAACGGCCTGTCGGCCGACGTCGAGACGCGACGACGATCCTCGAACAACACGCGCCAGGTCTCCACATCGAGCTTGCGCTGGAATCGAACGACAGTGTCGTTCGCGCTGTGCAGCCGCTTCGAGATCACGGCGGCGGAGAGCGCCGCGCGCGCGTCATCCCAGAGCGCCGCGGTCTTTGCGTTCGCTTCCGGGCGCCGCACACACGCGGTCCGGCCGGTGACGCGCACGGAGCTCAGTACGGCCGGGAGTGGCTCGACAATCACGTCAACCCGCCGAGTTTCGCCCTCGGCCACCGCGAACGCGGGGATGCGGACGCGCCGCACGCCGATCCGCTTCACGTCGAGCGAGAAGGTCCCCGCGGACGGCAGGCGAACCTCGTAGACGCCGTTCTCGTCGGAGAGCGTCTGCGCGACGACGGAGTCGCGCGTGTCGTGAGCCGACAGCACCACGCCCGCCACAGCTGTCGCGGCCGCCCGGTCGGTGACGACGCCGCGGACGACCTGTGCGCCAAGCGGCACGACGGGCACGCACGCGAAGAGCGCCGCTCCGGCAGCGGAACCTAACGCGAACGCGATGCGGCGATCACGATGCGAGAATCCTGCGCGTAGCATCATGGGAGCCCCACGGAACGACGCGGTCCGGATTCTTGCGCTCACCCCGGACCGCTCGTTCTAGCTTGCACCGCGGTACACCGTCCCGCAACGCCGCAAATGCCGAGCCCGGCCCGCCCGCGTTACCTGTCTTTCTGCTTCGCCCAGCTGTCCCGGAGCGTGACCGTGCGGTTGAACACCAGTCGTCCCGGCTTCGAGTCGATCGTATCGCCGATGAAGTAGCCCGTGCGCTCGAACTGGTACCGCGAACCGATGGGGTCGTTCGCCACGCTCGGCTCCACCTTCGCGTTCGCGATGACGACGAGCGAGTCCGGGTTGAGTGTCGCCGTGAGCTCCTGCCCGTCGACGGCGTCGGGATCCGGTACGGTAAAGAGCCGGTCGTAAAGACGGACCTCGGCTTCGAGGGCGTGGCGCGCCGACACCCAGTGGATGGTGCCCTGGACCTTGCGGCCGTCGGG
>DAINRQ010000055.1:0-32229 GCA_036741775.1 Gemmatimonadaceae bacterium
AGATCCGCCTCCTGCGCCGCCTGTATTCCGACACCCGGTAATTGGGGTCAGAGTCAAAAATCATCGTTCTGTTGCGGCCGCAACAGAACGATGATTTTCGACTCTGACCCCAATTACGCCTCGTCAGGGACGCACCGGCTGCGTCCACGCCATCTCGACCTCGCCGGGATACGACGCGTTAGGCTTCGCGCGCGACGAAACCACGCGTGCGCGCACGTACAGCTCATCGCCCCGCATCGTGTAGCTGGGCGTCGTGCCTCGGACCTCGGCCAGCACGGCACCGACGCCGGCACTGTAGCGGCGCGTGACCGCGCGACCCGCCGAATCGTGCAACGCCACGCTCGTGGTATCCCAGCCGCGTCGCGTCCCCATGAACTGCGTGGTGTACGTAACGCCGGGGGCGCCGGCAATCGTTAGGGCCACCCGGTTACCATCGCGCCGGACGTCCGTGAGCTCCACACCATTGCTGGCGTAGAAGTCGCCACGCTGCATCGCCGCCATGAGCGAGTCCGCCTGGAGCTCGGGGGCGCGCACGACGATCCACCCCCGTCCTGAATTGCGTTGATCGCTTCCCGTGCGGTGGTAGTCGTGTGCGTCATCCGTCGCCACGCCGTAGAGCGGCCCGCCGTCTGACGAGAACCGGTGCGTGAGCACGATGTCCCAGATCCGCTCGTTCGACGCGTGCAGCGAGTCCCCCTGGATGTTCACGAGCGGGTGGCCGTTGTACACCTCGAAGAACTGGAGCGCGGGCAACGCCAGCAGGTCCTCGGCGGTCTGGCTCCAGATGAAGTTCGGATGGTTGAGTATGGCGTTGATCGCCCTGCCCGTGCGCTGCTCCTGATCGCGAACGAGCTCGAGATCACGTCGCAGAATTTCCACGAGTGACGCGCCCTGCTGCGGCGGGATGACCTCGGCCACGTTGAGGGCGTTCATGTGCGCCCCGCGTCGGTCGAGGTACTGCGTGATCTCCTCGCCCGGCACGAGGAGGAAGCGTCCCGGCTCCATGAGGCTCGGGCCGTACTCCTCGAGGCGCCGCAAGCGCACCGACAGCGTGTCGCCGGCACGCCGTTCCTCGACTGCGGTACCGAACCGCGCGCGGTATTTGTCGTACGCCTCGCGTCCGATGCCGCTCGCCGGCACGCGCCACCATCGCTCCTCCGCGGCGAGCGTGTTGTGATCGGTGATCGAGAGGAAGTGGTAGCCGCGCTGCTTGTACCAGTCGGCGACCATCTCGGGGAAGTCGTCGCCGTCGCTCCAGAGCGTGTGCGTGTGCGTGTTGCCCTTCCACCAGCGCATCCCGCCTTCCCCCACCGACGGTATGACGGCAGCCGGTCGACAGGAGAGCACGATTGCCAGGGCCACGCCGGCCGAACTGTATCGCCACGTTCGTCGCCACGCGCCAGCGCGCTCACAGGCCATCGAACAACCCCGATATGATTTCCATCACCGCCGAGAATACCCCCTCCGCGGCACCACCCACGGCCTCTGCAGCGGCCCCCGCAACCTCACCGGCGGCGTGACCCGCAGCCATGCCGCCGTAGATGACGAGATCCGGTGTCCAGAACATCGCGTTCACGAGCACGTCACCCGTTACTGCGAGTGCCTCCGATCCACGGCCCCGACGCCTCGACAGAGCATTCGCCTTCGCGAGGTTCACGCGCCAGATGGCCGACAGCTCGGCGTTGTCGAACCAGACACCATGGCAGCGTTTACAGAAGTCGAGGACGAGCCCCGCGTGCTCTCGTCGCTCCATCGGGTCCGCGCACACCGGACACTCCAGGATATTGCGGCGTCCGCACACGTCGCACTTCTCCGCGTCGCGATCGAGCGGCGAATGGCACTCGACGCACGGAGGGCGAACTCGCTCCGCCGGCGCGAGGACGTGGGTGTGAAGCGACGACGGCTTCCGCGCCGCGAGATGTCCCACTTCGCCGCGCTCGAACCACATGCCTCCGCACCGCGGGCAGTAGTCGAGCGTGAGCTGATTGCCGCCGCCTTTGATGTGGACTTTCTCCATCGACATGCCCACGCACACGGGGCAAGGCCACCGCGTCTCGATCGGGTGCGCGCGCCGGACGAGCGCGGGTCGATTGGCCGGATCAGGCATCGAGGATCCCCCGCGCCGAATGCTTCCCGCCCAGGTGCTTCGCGTCGTGGAACGAGTAGACGATGAGGCCCCGATCGGTGATCTCGAGGTCCGCGATCTCGCGCTCGGCGAGCGAGTCGAGCGTCGCTTTGGCGGACTCGGGCGGGAGCGCGAGCGCGGTCGCGACCTCCACGGCAGTCAGCTTCCCGCCATGCTGCACGGCGAGCCGCAGGATCTCGGCCTCGATCGTCTTCTGGCGCAGTTCCTCGACGCGCGCGGCTCGTCGCCCGCCGAACCGGAGCCCGCCGCGAAGCAGCGCGATTCCCCCCGCAGCGGGGAGTACCGCGGTAATGAGCAGGGCGGCGATCGCCGCGGGCGACGTCAGAGTGGCGTCGGATCGCAGAAATCCAAGGAGCATGAATGCCGCGAGGGCGAGGAGCGCGGCCCCGCCAACCGTACGACCGGACATGTCTGTAGGATAATTGGGGTCAGAGTCGGATTTCATCGTTTTGTTGCCTCGGCAACAAAACGATGAAATCCGACTCTGACCCCAATTAGCGGAGATCTTTCACGAGGCGGAAGCCGACGTGGAGAAACGCGCTCTCCGGCGTCGCGCGGCTGCGGGCGCTCACGCGGTAGCCGTGGCAGTAGTCCTCGCGACAGAGGAACGAGCCCCCGCGCATCGCCTTCTCCGTCAGCGACGCGTCCACCGGGCGATCGCGGTCGGCATACGAACGGTACCAGTCGGACGTCCACTGCCAGACGTTGCCGCCCATGTCGGTGAGCCCGAGCGCGGTGCGACCATACGTTCCCACGGGCGACGTGTAGACCCAGGCATCGTCGCCACTGTTCACGTTAGGCGCTCCCTGCCAGGTGTTCGCATGATGTCGCCCGGCGCTCACAAGCGACGGTCCCCACGCGTACGGTTCCCGGGAGTCGCGGCCGCCGCGGGCAGCGTGCTCCCACTCCACCTCGGTCGGCAGACGCATCCCGGCCCAGGTTGCGTATGCGTTCGCATCGTGCCACGACACCTGGGTCACCGGATGATCGTCGGGGGCCACGGACCCGTTGGGGCCGAGGGGCCGCTCCCAGGTCGCGCCGGGGACAATGCGCCAGGTGTCGGTCGCGGGATCGTAGACAGCACCACCGTCAGCCTCGGCGACGGTTCGATAACCGGTCGCTTCGATGAAGCGGCGAAACTGCGCGACGGTCACGAGGTTCGCGTCCATGAAGAACGGACGCACACGCGCGGTGAACTCGGGACCCTCGGCCGGGACGCGCGCGTCGCCCACGCGCGTCGTTCCGCCTGGGACGTAGACCATCCCTGCAGGTGGGTCGATCTCTCCGCGCCCCGCGACCGACAGCTCACTCACGGCGGAAGACCGCGCCAGCGCGAACAGCCCGGCCCCCGCGAAGAGGCCGAGCGACGCGACCGCAGCGGTTCGCACGCGTGCGCTCACGGCTCCTTACGCTCCGCGGCCTGCCAATCACCCGGGCGAAGCGGGACGTTCATGCCGCCTGTCGCGCTCAGACGGTCGAACAGGCGCCCACGCATCGCGCGCACCGTGTCACGGTAAGCCGGGACGTTCACCAGATTCGCCTGCTCCAGCGTGTCGGTTCGCAAGTCGTACAGCTCGGCCAGGTCCCAGATGCCGTGGTAGTAGATGTACTTGAAGCGGTCGCCGCGCAACGAGAAGGTCGTGGGCGTGTGCGGGAACGCGTACTCCCAGTAGTACTCGTACAGCAGCTCGCCGCCGGCTCGTTCACGCGGTGCTGGCGGCGCGCCACCGCGGAATGCGTTCAGTACCGACCGGCCGTCGACTGCCACGGAATCGGGCCACTGGATGCCGGCGAGATCGAGCATCGTCGGCGCGATGTCGATGTTCCGGACGAGCGTATCCACCTTCGTCCCGGGAGTTATCCACCCAGGGGCCCAGGCGACCATCGGGATGCGGATCGACTCCTCGTACGCGTTGCGCTTGTCGATGAGGCCGTGCTCACCGAGCATGAAGCCGTTGTCGCTCATGTAGAGCACGAGCGTGGAGCGCGCGAGACCTGACCGTTCGAGCTCATCGAGCACGCGACCGATCCCATCGTCCATCCCGCGGAGCGTCTCGGCGTAGCTGCGATAAAAGTCGTCGAAGTCGAGCGTACCGTGATAGGCGTAGTCCACGCCGTGCCAGCTACCGCGCTGTGCGCGCACCCAGCGCGGCTTCTCGCGGTAGTTCGTCTCCGTGTTCGCCATCGTGGGCGGGTAAGGAATCCGCGCCGTGTCGTACAGCGTCGCATAACGCGGGGGCGGGACGAACTCCGCGTGCGTCGCCTTGTGAGCGACGATCATGAAGAACGGCTGCGCGCTCGAGCCCGTGGGCCGGCGACTCAACCAGGCGACCGCGGAATCCGTGAGGATGTCCGACGTATAGCCGGTAACCCGCGAGCTTCGCCCGTTCACGTTGAGCGTGGGATTCACGTAGACGCCCTGCCCACGGAAGCTGATCCAGTGATCGAATCCCGGGCGCGGCTGATCACTGCCCTCGTCCTCACCCATGTGCCATTTGCCCACGTACGCGGTGGTGTAGCCGGCACGCTTCAGGTGCTGCGGAAAGAAGACCGTGCCGCGCGGGATGGGCGACGTGTTGTCGACCACCCCGTGCCGATGCGCGTACTGGCCCGTGAGGATCGACGCGCGGCTCGGGGAGCAGAGCGAGGTGGTGACGAACGCGTTTCGAATGTGCGCGCCGCCGGCGGCCATGCGGTCGAGGCTCGGCGTCTGGAGGAACGCTGGCGCGCGGCCCGTGAAGCTCATGAAGTCGTAGCGGTGGTCGTCGCTCAGAATGATGATGACGTTGCGGGGGCGGGCCTGCTGCGTCGCTCGTCGACCAGCCTCGTCGAACGCCGCCGCCCCGCTAAACCCAACAGCGATCGATGCCGCCAGCAATCCGAACGTGCGGCGCGCGCTCATGGGCGCCACCCGGTCGGAAGCGGCCCGCGGTCCGGAATTTCGGTCACCTGGCCGGCGACCGTGAACCGGGCCGACTGGCCGCCTAACGACGATCCTCCCACCCACACCGTGAAGGTGCCCGGCTCCACGACGTGGCGCATGCGCAGGTCGTAGAACGCCAGGTCCTGCGGGCGAAGCGTGAACGTCACGCTCTGACGCTCCCCTGAACGCAGGGTGACCCGGCGGAACCCCTTGAGCATCCGCACTGGACGCGTCACCGTGGCCGCGTCATCGCGAACGTAGAGTTGCACAACCTCGTCTCCCTCCCGCGCGCCCGTGTTCGTCACCTCGACCGTCACCACGATCGAATCGGTGGGCCGGATCTCGGTCGCGCTCATTCGCACCGGGCCGTACGAGAACGTCGTGTAGGACAACCCATGTCCGAACGGCCATTGCGGCGTCCACGGCACGTCGAGGTACTTGGACGTATACCGTTCTTTCTCGAGCGGCGGACGACCGGTGTTCTTGTGGTTGTAGTACACCGGCACCTGCCCCACCGTGCGCGGGAACGAAACCGGGAGCTTCCCGCCCGGATTGTAGTCGCCGAACAGCACGTCGGCGAGCGCGGGGCCGGTCTGCACACCGAGGTACCAGGCTTCGACGATTGCCGGGACGTTGTCGGCGAGCCAGGGCACCGCGAGCGGCCTGCCGTTCATCAGCACCGCGACGACGGGTTTGCCGGCCGACCGCGCCGCAGCGTACACGGCCTGCACGAGCTGCAGCTGCACGCCAGGCAGGTCGAGCGACGCGCGGTTCCGCGCCTCGGCGCTCATGTCCTGGTGCTCTCCGACCACGAGAATCACCGCATCGGCTTCCCGCGATAGGCGCACCGCCTCGGCGAATCCGCTCGTATCGGCCGTGTCCACGCTCGCGCCGCGCGCGTACAGAACGCGCGACCGTCCCCCGACCGCCTGGCGGAGACCGGCGAGCGGCGTCACCGCGTCCTGAGGACGCCCCGCTGCGGCCCACGAGCCGAGCGCCGAGCGAGCGTCGTCCGCCAGCGGGCCGATCACCGCGATGGCGCCGAGATCCTTCCTGAGCGGCAGAGCGGCTCCGTCATTCTTCAGCAGCACGATCGAGCGCCGCGCCATCTCGCGCGCCTCCGTCACGAACGCCGGAGCGAGCGTGAGCGCCCGTTCACGAGCGCTACTGCTGTACCGATAGGGATCCTCGAAGAGACCGAGCTCGTACTTCGCACGGAGCACCCGGCGGACCGCGCTGTCGACGACGGCCACGTTCACTCGCCCGGCGCGAACCTCGGCGGGCAGATGTGACATGAAGAAGTTGCTCACCATGTCCACGTCCACTCCCGCATCGATGGCGACACGTGCCGCGGTGGCGCTATCGGCGGCGATGCCGTGGTTCATGAGCTCCATCACGCCAGTGTAGTCGCTCACGAGAATCCCGTCCCACCCCCACTGGTCGCGCAGCACGCCGTCGATCAACTCGCGGTGTGCGTGCATCGGGATGCCATCGACCTCGTTGAACGCCGCCATCACGGACCGTGCACCGGCGTTCACCGCTGCGTGGAACGGCGGCAGGTAGATCTCGCGGAGTGTTCGACCCGGGATCTCGGCGATGTTGTAATCGCGCCCACCCTCGGCCGCGCCGTAGCCGACGAAGTGTTTGGCGGTGGCAAGGATGGTGAGGGTGTCGCGGAGGTCCGCGCCCTGAAACCCGAGGACGCGCGCGGCCGCCATCACGGAGCCGAGGTAGGGATCCTCGCCCGCTCCTTCGACGATGCGTCCCCATCGGGGATCGCGCGCGATGTCCACCATCGGCGCGAACGTCCAGTGAAGACCGTGCGCTGCCGCTTCCGCTGCCGCGACCGTCGCCGCGCGCTGGACGGCGGGCGGATCCCAACTCGCCGCTTCGGCGAGAGAGACGGGGAAGATCGTGCGGAACCCGTGTATGACGTCGTGCGCGAAGAGCACGGGGATTTTCGTGCGCGACTCCTCGACCGCGACGCGCTGCATCTCGCGGGTGAGCTCGGCACCGTGGACGCCGAGGAAGGAGCCGACGCGCCCCGCGCGGATGTCCGCGGCGCCGGCTTCCGGCGTTTGCGGTCCGGTCAGGCCGAATCGCCCGCGGTACTGCGTGAGCTGCCCGAGCTTCTCGTCCAGCGTGAGGCCCGCGAGCACCGAGTCGATGAACCGTTCGGCTCGAGGGTCCGCGGGCCGCTCTGCCGGCCGCGTGGGCGGTCCCTGCGGCTGCGTCGCCGGCGACAGAACCGCGTTAGGTGTGCCGGCAGGCGCGGGCGTGGGTGCCGGCGCCCGGGTGCATGCGCTCGCGACGAGCACCACGAGCAGGGGACGGCTCAACATTTTCCGTCCAGCCATCCGCCGCTGAATCCGGCGCGACAGAGCCCACGAACGATGTAGGGGTTCGATTTCATCCGCTCCCATACGAAGCCGTTCCGGTGATTGGCGATCATCGTGATGATCGGCCCCTGGTCGATGCCCAACTGGTTGTCGTCGAACCATCCCTTGCCGGCGACGATTCGGCCGCGGCGAGTCACGAGGGTCGTGTCGCGAAGCGTCGGGTTGAACGCGTCCATGAAGCCGTAGCGGGTGAACAGGTCGTCGCCGTAGCGCATTCGTTGCGCCCGCAAGGCGGCGATGGTGATCTCGGGCGCGAACGGGATCGATCCGCCGGCCGCCGTCGGTGCGATGGTCCCATCGTCCCGGATGTCGCCGAGTGCTGCGCCGCGCGCCCAATAAGTGTGGAACCGCCGCGAGACGCCGTCGATGATCATGGTCGTGTCCTTCGGGCCGTCGGACGCCGTGAGCCCCCAGATATCGCTCGAGTAATCACGCCAGCGATTCGGGTTGTCCATCGCGTATGCGCGCTGGGCGAGCGTGGCCCGGCGCGAGTTCTCGAAGTAGTCGATCCCCTTCTCACGCATGTACGCGTCATGGATGCCGCGAAAATCGATCCACACGTGCGAGTACTGGTGACCGAAGAGCGGCGCGAAGTTCACGTGCTCCTGGCCGTAGAACGGGCCCCACTTGTACGTGCTGGTGAACGCCTGCCAAGCCGTGGAATCGGCCGGGAAGGTGGGCGAGCCGAGCGCGAGCACGTAGAGGATCATCGCCTCGTCGTAGCCCTGATAGCGAGCGGGACCGAAGCCGCGCTCCGGTCGCCACGCCATGGTTACGAGTGGGTTGTTCAGCTGGAAGCGCGGCCATTCAGCGCGCCTGTAGAGTGAGTCGGCGAGGGCGCGGATCTCCGGCTCGAGTCCTGTCGGGCCGTCGAAGTACTGCTGGGCGAATAGCACGCCGGCGAGCAGCAGTGCCGTGTCGATGGTCGAGAGCTCGTTCGTCGCGTACCTGAGCCCGGTGTTCATGTCCAGGAAGTGGTAGAAGAATCCCCACCTCCCACTGACTCCCGAGGAGTCCGGTCCCTGGGGCGCTCGCCAGAAGAAGCGGAGCGTCGTTGCCGTGCGCTCGGCGGCCTGCGCTCGGGTGATGTATCCGCGCTCGGCGCCGATGGGGTACGCCGTGAGCGCGAAGCCGACGGCGGCGATGCTCGAGAACGGCGGGTTGGGCGCGCGATCCGGCGTTAGGCCGTTGGCCGGGTTCGTCGTTTCCCAGAACCAGTCGAACGTGCGTCGCTCGAGGGTGTCGAGGAAGGCGACGTCGGCTGCCGGGAGGGCGCGCGTCTCGGTAACGACGGTCGCCGGCGCGCACGCCACGGTGACGGCGAAGACCGCGAGAATAGCGAATGAACGCATTGTACCGCGGGTTGGGGAATCGGGGTCAGGTTCGAATAGCATCGTTTTCACGCCGGCCGGCGTGAAAACGATGCTATTCGAACCTGACCCCGATTCCGCTCTAGAACTTGTAGTTCAGACCGAGTTGGAAACGACGCGGCGCACCGCTCCGCGTGAGGTCGGTGATCACCGCCGTCGGACGCCCGAAGTTCACGTTCTCGGTAATCCCGCCCGTGTTGTTGAAGTTGCCGACGTTCGTGTTGAAACCACTGTAGTTGCGGAAGTCGAAGACGTTGAAGACTTCGCCGATGATGCCGACTTCCTGGCCGCGCAGCGTGTTGAAGTTCTTCTCGAGCCGAAGGTCGACGTTGCGGTAGCGCCACCAGTCCATGCCGAGGAAGCTGTCGCCGTCGGGGCGGTACCAGTTCCGCGACTTCCCTTCCGGCCAGTCGTTGCCGCCCAGGCAGTCCTGATTGCCGTGGGTGCAGTTGTTCGTGCCCGGGCCGAAGCCGTACGTGGCATTGAACGGCGTGCCGCTGCCGAGATCGATGATACCGCTGAACCTGAACTGCCACGGGAGCCCGACGATCCAGTTCGTCGTGACGTGGTGGCGCTCATCATTGATGGTCGGATAGCGAGCGAAGTGATCGGTCGTCAGCACGTCGAGGGCGCTGAACACGCCGCCGGCATCAGCTTCTTCTTCGGCCTTGCCTAACGTGTATGAGAGCTGGAGCCCCCACTTCGATCGATCCGTGTATCGCTTCTCGACCGAGAGGTACATCGCATCGTACCAGTTCCGCGCGTCGTCGCTCGACACGAAGACGTTCGAGTAGCGCTGGTCGGTGCCGGCGGCGGGGAATGGCGCACAGCAGCTTCCATTCGGGTTCCGGTTGGCCCGAATCCAGGTGAAGGTGTTGTAACCGCGGACGCCCGTGTAGCTCGCGGACACGAGGAGGTCGCCGAACGACTGCCTGACGCCGGCGCTGAACTGATGGGCTTTCGGCGGGCGCGTGTCGTTCTTCGTCAGGAAGAGCTCGGGCCGAGGTGCGTTCCCCGTCTGGAGAATCTCCTGGAGCCCGTCGCGGGTGAGGTAGCGTGGATCCCAGATCGTCGTCGGCTGTCCGCCGCGAGGCAACCCGTCGGCCGAGAACTGGAACGTGTACGTCGTCCACTGGAGGTTGGCGCGCTCGCCTAACGTATTACCGTAGCGGTTCCGGTCGTAGTAGAGCCCGTAGCCGCCGAAGAGGATCGTCCGCCCGTCGCCCAGGAGGTCGAACGTGAGGCCGACGCGTGGCTGGATCGCGCCGTAGAACGGCTTGCGATCGTCGCCGTCGGTAATGTAGGGCGACGGGTCACAGAGCTGCTCGCGCTTGGGGTCGGACCCGTCACAGGCGAGCGTCGCCCGGTACGCGTTCACGGCGGCGCGTACGGAGTCCGGCGTCACCCAGTCGTTGTTGTTCATGTCCGTCTCGTAGTCCCAGCGGACGCCGAGATTGACGGACAGGCGGCTGTTCGGTGACCAGTCGTCCTGGACGAAAACGCCGAGCTGTCGGTTCTTCGCGCCGACGTCCGGATTCCCGAAGCCCGCCACGGCGGTCCAGGGAAACTCCCAGTTGTTCGTCGCCTGGAAAGTGTACTGGGGGTTTCCGTTCAGCGGGCGATTCACGCGGTAGTCGAGAAGATCGATGTTTCCGCCGACCTTGAACACGTGATCGCCGAAGAGGTTCGCGACCGTGTGCGTGTAGTCGTTTCTCAGCGCGAGCCGCCGCTGATCGAAGTCCTGCATGGTGCTGCGACCGCCAACCTTGAGCACCCCCTGATAGTTGATACCGACCTTCTCTTCGAACAACGGGATCGGGTGCCAGCGGTACGATTGCCAGCTCAGGCTCGCCTCGTTGACGCCATTGCCGCGCACGTACTGGTGTTTCAGGACGTACGTATCGACGTCATTGAAGAAATGCTCGGCGTTGTCGTAGCTGTCCGTGTTCCCGAAGCTGCGGATGTCGTACTCGTCGCGAATGTTCGCGCTGAGCTCGAGTCGATGTGCCTCCCCGGGCTGATAGGTCAGCTTGAGGAAGCCGAGGTGGGACCGGAACGGCGACTCGAACGTCCCCTCGAACCCACGCAGCGAATCCAGGACGTTCGCCGGAGGCAAGTTCGCGGGTGATCCGACCGTGATCGTCGCGGCGCGGGTCTGGATGTTTCCCTCGTACGACCCGAAGACGAACAGCTTGTCGCGAATGATCGGGCCGCCGATGCTGCCGCCGATCTGGTATTTGTCGAGTCGTGGCTTCGGCGCGCACGAGGATCCCTCGGCCGCGAGCGAGTCGCAGCGGCGCTGGGTGAGGTAGTCGCGCGAGATGGCGTTCTTGTTCTGGAAGTAGCCGAAGGCATCGCCGGACCAGACGTTCGTGCCGGACTTCGTCGTCGCCGTGATGATCGCGCTCGTCGCGCGCTGGTACTCCGCCTTGTACTGCTGCGTGATGACGCGGAACTCCTGCACCGCGTTTTGCGGGAACGGATTGCCCTTGCTGGCGTCCTGGCCCACGACGCCGCCGACGAGCAGATCGTTCTTGAAGCTGACGCCGTCGATGAAGACGTTGATGTTGTTCGCGCTCTGCGCCCCACTCGTTATGCTGCCGCCGTCTCGGCGAACACCTGGCGCAAGTGTCGCGAGCGATAGGAAGTTGCGATCGGTGAGCGGGATGCTCTCGATCTGCTCCTGAGTGATGTTGGTCGCGACCTCCACCGACCGGCGATCCGCTTCGCCGCCGCCCGCCTCGGCCTGGACCTGCACGCCGCTCAACTGCACGGCGGTGGCCGACATGGTGAAGTCGATGTCGAGGCTCTGGCCGATGAGCACGCGAATGCGTCGCGTCTGCGGCGCCAGGCCGAGGCGGCGGGCGGTGAGCTCGTACTCGTCAGGCTGGAGTCCGGCGAGCGCATAGAAGCCGGAGGTCGAAGTTCGCGCCGACCGCGTCGTATTCGTCGCCAGGCTCCGCGCGGCCACCGTGGCGTCGGCGATCGGGACACCATCCTCCCCGGTCACGGTACCCGAGATGCGAGCGGTGCTGGTCTGCGCAGCAGCCACGGCCCACGAGGTGCCGGGGCGGCCGAGCGCGGACTCGAGGCCCGACCCGAGCGCGGGGCTGAGCAGGAGCCAGAGGCCGGTGAGACATCCGACGGAGCGCGCAACACGGATACGAGTCATGGGCAAAGTCTCCTGGGCCGGGGGACGGGTCGCGGACCCCACGCCCGGGATGTCGGGCGCTTTCGGGGCCTACAGATGGAGGCGGGGAGGAGGCCGAAGACCGCGGGTGTTGGCCACGGGGGGGCAGCGGGCGGCGCAAGCGACTTGTCCGACAGTCGCTGAGCGCCTGTGGTCCTATCCGCCGTGGTGGGTGAGGTGGCCATTGCAGGCACACTCGGTAGCGGTGGAAACGTTTACAGCCACCGGTGCAAACGTTTTCATTGCCCGCAAGATTTGTCAAGCACCACTCCGGATCCGGGCCGCTGTGAACTCGCTGGACGCACGCCCGAGCGGCGACGTTGGCGGCGTTCGGAAGCCGTGACGGAGCCGGGAGAGCAACCAGCGCTGGTCGTGGCTAGCTGAGCTGGAACTGGTAGGTGCGGGGCAAACGGCGCCCGTGTCGGATCCGGCGCGCGAGCCGGTCGGAACGACGATGACGCGGAAAGGGCCGAAACGGCCGGATGACTGCCACGCACTGACGACGCCGCGTGGCGGGAGGCCGCAGCCTCCGGCATCCAGAAGAGGGGAGACGGATGAGGGGATGAGGGGGATGCTGGGGATCTGTCCTCAGCACTCACGCGCCCTCGCGTCACGGCCGTGATTGATGGGAACTGCTCTCGGGGCGAGGGGCGTCCCCGGGGAGCCGTTCCCTCATCCACGTCCCGGCGGGAGGATCTCTCACTCGCTCGGGATGATGTCGCTCAACCCCCTCATCCCCCTCATCTGTTCTCCCCTTCGTTCTGGATGCCTGATCGGGCGCGAGGACCCGTCCCCCTCATCCGGCCGTTTCGGCCTTTTCCGCGTCATCGCAGTTCCGACCGGCCCGCCACAAGGAGCCCTAGGCGCGCGAGGTGTTCTCCGCGGCCCTTTCCGCGTCCGCCGTTGCCGCGTCCTCCGCGTCCTGTTCGATGGCGCGATGGGGATGAAAGGATGCGTTAGGACTCCGACCCCTACCGCGCCGGACCGGGCCATCGCCGACGGCCCGCGAGCATCCGCTAGTCCGCCGCGCGCAACGCCACCACCGGATCTACCCGCGACGCGCGACGCGCCGGAACCCAGCACGCCACCGCGCCAACCAGCAGCAGGAGCATCGGGACCCCCGCGAACACCGTCAGGCTGATCGGCGCGCCACGCTGAACGTGAATGGCGACCATGAACGCCACGAACCACCCTGCCGCCGCGCCGATCGCGATGACTCGCAGATTCTCACGGACGATCTGCGAGACCACACGACCCGCCGACGCCCCGAGCGCGATGCGCACGCCGATCTCCGCCGTTCGGTGGGACACCGTGTACGACACCACCGCGTAGATCCCGATCGCCGCGAGTACCAGCAGCAGCGGGCCGAGGACGACGAACATCCGCGCCGGGATCTTTCGGAAGAACAGGTTCTTGTCCACGTGCTCCTCGAGCGTGCGGACATCGTATACCGGGAGCGTCGGGTCGAGCTCACGCACGGTCCGCTGCACCTCTGGCGCAAGCGACGCCTCCCTGCCCGCGCGCGTGCGGACATGGATCTCCCCGTACACCGCGGGCCGGTCGCGATACGAGAAGTAGATGATCGCCTTCGGCCGTTCGCCGAACGCGTCGTACGTCGTCGTGCGAACGACGCCGACGATCGAGTAGGTCATGCCTCGCACCTCGAGCCGACGCCCGAGTGGTGCCGCACCATCGAGGTATTGGCGAACGAACTCGTCGTTCACCACCGCCTCGGCCCCTGGCCGCGCATCGTTCAGATCCGCGAAGTCCCGGCCGGAGAGGAGCGGGATGTCCATAGTGGCGAAGTAGCCGGGTGTCACGGTGTTCGACAGCGCCTGGTCAGGTGCCGCATCGGATCGCGCACGTCCCTCGAGCGCGAACGCGCGCACGGGGAGCCCGTGAATGTCGAGCGGCACCGATGTCGCGAGCGCCGCGCCCTCGACGGCCGGCAACCCGCGGACGCGCTGCAGCAGTCGCGCCGCGAAGACGCGGGCGGCCGTGGTGTCGACTCCGCGCCCGCTCATGTCGTACGCGGCGAGAAGCACGCCGTCGCGCTGGAACCCGGGATCCATGTCCCGCGTCTCACGGAAGCTCCGATAGAAAAGCGCTGCCGCAACGAGAACCACGAGTGCGAGCGCGACCTGTACGCCCATGATGGTGCTGCGCATCCGTCCGCGAGGGGCGGCGCGAGCGCTCGAGCGGAGCGCGCGAAGGACGTCGATGCGGGAGAGCTGCAACGCGGGCACCGCGCCGAAGATCAACCCACACAGGAGGCCGAGCCCGATCGCGAACGCGAGCCCACCCGCGTCGATGCTCGTCTGGAATCGAATCGGGAACGCGCCGAGTGTCGGCACGGCCCTGAGCGCATTCGAGCCCCAGACGGCGATAAGGACGCCAAACCCCGCACCGATGAGCGCAAGCATCACACTCTCCGTCATGAGCAGACTCATCACGCGCCAGCGGCTCGCACCGAGCGCCTGACGAATGCCTACCTCGCGCTGGCGCGCGGTCGAACGCGCCAGGATCAGGTTCGCCGTATTCGCACAGACGGCGAGCAGGAGTACCAGCATGACGCCCTGCAGGATGGCCAGTGCGCCAAGGAGCATGCGTTGGGGACCGCGTGGCGCCTCCCAGAAGCGGAGCACGTCGAACGACATCGCCGCATTCGTCTCGGGATACAGCCCGGCGAGCGAGGCCATGACGCGCTGGCCGTCCCGGGCGGCCTGTTCGCGTGTCACGCCAGGCCGCAGCCGGGCGATGACCGCGTACCCTCGAGCGCCGCGCTGCGCCAGCTCTTGCGAGCCGGCGAGTAGCACGGGCGCCAGCGTCGCCGGGACCCACAGATCGAAGTCGATGCCCGTGACGGTTCCCTGGAAGCGCGGCGGCGCGACACCAACGACCGTGAGCTCACGGTCGTTGACCCGAAGCGTGCGACCGACCGGGTTCGCGACATCGCCGAGCCGCGTCCGCCAGAAGCCGTCGGAGATCACGACGACCGGGTCACCGCCGGGACGCGCCGCCTCGTCCGGGGTGAAGAACCGGCCTAACGCGGGCTCGAGCCCGAGCGCCGAGAAGTAGTTCCCCGACACGAGGAGTCCGTACGTTCGCACGGTGCGGCCACTCTCTCCCAACGTGAGCGGCGCCATGCGATACGCGAGGAGGTCGCGAAACGACGTCGTCTGCTCGCGCAGGTCGTGGTATTCGAGCCACGACAGGCCGGGCTGGGACCCGGACTCGGTGCGCGGCTCGAGAAAATGGAACGCCGCCGCATCACGCACGCCGGGCAGTGGCTTGAACACCAGGGCCTGGATCCACGAGAAGATGGCGGCGTTCACGCCGATCCCGATGGCAAGCGACACGATCACGACGGTCGCGAGCCCGGGCATCCGCCTGATCATGCGCCAGGCGTGCGCGGCGTCACGCCGGGCGTGATCGAGCCACGCAGCAGGGTAACCGGTCAAGCGGGTGGACATCGGCATTCCTCGACTTCCGGGTCCTTATTTGAGCGAAGGCGGCAACCACAGGTCACTGCGCGAGGCGTGCACAATCGTGCGAATGTGGTAAGAAGGCAAATCGGAGAACCCGGCGTCGCCCTGCCGTGACCGCACGTGTCGCCGCGGCGTCAACGTCGGATGGGTGCCGGCAGCAGCGAGTCGTGCCCGTAACTTCCACAGTCGGAAGCACCTGCCTCGAACGTCAGCCGATGACCCAGAGCACCACCGTCTCCTGTCCGACCTGCGGCGCCGGGGTACAGGTCTCCGACCGGTTCTGTCCCTCGTGCGGGACTGCCGTGGGCGCGACGATGGGCACGGACGGAGCCGCTGCGTCGCCGTGGGATATGGTGCTCCGCCGGCTGCGCGCCGCGACGCTCGGCGAGTTCGAGATCAAACGCGAGCTGGGCCGCGGCGGCATGGCTGCTGTGTACCTCGCCCACGAGGTGGCACTCGACCGAAAGGTCGCGCTCAAGGTCATGTCGCCCGGAATCATGATGGCCGAGGGGATGGTGGAGCGGTTCCGGCTCGAGGCCGTGACCGTCGCCAAGCTATCGCACCCCAACATCGTGCGCGTCCATGGGGTCCGGCAGCTCGCGGACGATCTGCACTTCATCGTGATGCAGTACATCGGGGGACGCACGCTCGACCGCGTCCTGCGGGAGGTGGGCCCCCTGCCGGCGCCGATCGTTCGAACGATCCTCGGACAAGTCGGACGCGCGCTCGCCCACGCCCACAAGCGCGGTGTGGTGCACCGGGACATCAAGCCCGGAAACGTCATGCTCGATGCCACCGGCGACGCGGTGGTTACCGACTTCGGCATAGCGAAAGTGGCAACGGCCTCGTCGCACACGTTGACGGGGAGCGTGGTCGGCACGCCGTCGTACATGAGTCCCGAGCAGTGTTACGCACAGCCGCTCACCGGCGCCTCCGACCAGTACTCGTTAGGTGTCGTGGCGTTCGAGATGCTCACCGGCAGCGTGCCCTTCACCGGCGCGCCGTATACGGTGATGCACGGCCACACGCATGGCGAGATCCCGCCCGTTCGCGACCTCCGGCCCGACTGCCCGAGCGACCTCGCCGACATCGTGGCGCGGATGCTCGCGAAGACGCCTGACGCGCGGTTCCCGTCCATGCCCGATGCGGTCGACGCCATCGGCGCGCCTCCGCTCGGCGAGCACGACCCTTTGCGTGACGAGCTCGCTCGTCTGGCCGCGCCCGAAGAGGCAGCAATGCTGGACGCCATGTACCCGACACCGATGAGCCCCGTGCCGCAAACGCGCGCGTCGAGCGTCGCGCGGCCGGGCTCACCGACGCCCGCCTCTGCGGCGGGAGCGCCCGAACTGCTGTCGGTCGCGTGGCGCCCCGCCGAGACGCCCCACGCCCCGACCGCGGCGGTAACACCGTCTGTGCTCTCGAGCCAATGGACGCCACGCCGCGTCGTCACCTGGACGATCCCGCTCGCGCTCGCAGCCGGTGGAGCGGCGATCCTGCTCGCCCGGTCGCAACCGCGTCCCGCGCCCGTCGAAACCGGCGTGCCGGCCGCGGATGTGTCACCGCCGGAGACGCGCCGGACTCCGGACTCCGTGTCGAGGCCCGCTGCACCGACGCCGGCTGACTCGGCGACGTTGCCCCCCGCGATCTCGCTGGAGCCTCCGCCAGGGGCGGCAGCGTCAGCGACGGCAGGCGAACGCCCCCAAACAACCATCACTCCTCCCGCTGACGCGGCGCCGCAACCGGCTTCGCCCAATCGTGCAGCGCCCGAGCGGCCAACGCCGGCGCCCACGCGCGATTCCGCACGCGCGTCAACGCCACGCCCCAGGACAGGGATATCGACACCCGGTGCGGATTCGGCGTCAACGCGCGCGGTTGCCCCCGTGAAGACCGCGGCCGAGCTGCGCGCCGAGATCGACGCAGTCCTCGCGAGCTACGCGCGGGCCATCGAGACGGAGAACGTTGCAGGACTCAGATCGATCTATCCCACCATCGCGCCGGAACAGATCGACGGGTTCCGGTCGTTCTTCGACGCCGCACGTGACATCCGAATCACGATCGGACGGGTCGAGGCGCCGGCGCAGCTCCAGGGATCCGGCGGGAGTGAGGCACGCGTCAAGGTCGAGTACCGAATCGAGTACTTCAACACTTCGCTGCGCCGCGCGGCTCGTGAGACGGCTACGTGGCAGGCCGTCCTCGAGCGCACCGAGACCGGCTGGCGCGTGCTGTCCATTCGATGAACCGAACCACCCGAACATCACGAGGGGAACGCATGCGTCGTGTCGTCGTCGCGTTGGCCACGCTCACGTTGTCGCTCGCGTTTCCGTTACACGCCCAGAGTCTGCGCTCGCGCGTGTCGGACCTGTTCCGGTTCGGCGAGTGTGGCGAGGCGCTCTGCCTTCAGGTCAACGCCGCGGTGCATGGACTGCATTACGTGCCCTCGGCGTCCGCGGCGAGTGGCGCGGTGCTCGAATTCTTCACCGATGCGATCGCGAACAGCGCATCGAACATTCCCATCAGCTCGTCCTCGGGCGGCGTGAGCTTTTCGTTCCGCGGCGGGGCGCCGGTGACAACGGCCGTGTCGTCGGGCCCGATCTTCGCCGAGCGCGCGCAAACACTCGGTCGTGGACGTCTGTTGACGGGAGCCAACGTGACGGCGGTGAGCTTCGCGACGTTCCGCGGTCTTCCACTCGATCAGCTGATCTTCAACTTCCCGCATCAGAACGTGGGGAGTCCCGTCTACGGCGACCCGGAGCTCGAGAACGATGTGATTCAGGTGCGCGCGCGCGTGAATCTCGACCTGTTCGTCGCGACCGCGTTTCTCAACTACGGGTTGCTCGAGAACGTCGACGTCGGTATCGCGATTCCTCTCGTGCGGACGTCGCTCTCGGGAACGAGCACGGGCGAGGTGCTGCCGTTCGGCCCGGAGACGCCGCATTTCTTCGGGACGCAGGAGGTGCCGTCGTTGTCGGCGACCGGGTCGACGGAGGGCTCGAGCGTGGGGCTCGGTGACATCGCGGCACGAGTGAAGGTCGCGCTGGTCCAGGGCGACTCGTCCGGGCTCTCGTTCTTTGGTGATGTGAGGCTTCCGACGGGAGACGAAGAGGAGTTGCGTGGTGCCGGCGATTGGTCGCTGCGCGCGCTCGGCGTGTATTCGGCGCGACGTGGCGGGTTCTCTCCGCACGTGAACGCGGGAGCGCTGATTCGCGGCGACAAGCGACAGAACCACGCGCTGCTCGCGACGTTAGGCTTCGATCAGCTCCTGTCGCCGTCGATCACGCTGGCGGTGGATGCGATCGGGGAGTACCAGATCGGTGACAACGAGACGGAGATTCCGGCCCCGGTCGAGATCGCGGCGCCGTTTCCGCGCTCGGTGACGCGTACGAACCTTCCCGATTCGAAGGATCACACCGTCCGCGGCGCGATCGGTGTGAAGTACTCGCGGCCGGGCGGGCTCGCCGCGTTGCTCAATGCTCTGGTGCCGATTCGTCACGGCAGCCTGCAGCCGCGGGTAGCCTGGACCGCCGGGGTCGAGTACAGCTTCTAGCAGGCGGATCGCCAGCGGTGTCGTGGGGCGGTGTTGTCGGCTCACCACACGCGTCGTACATCTGTCGGCACGGGGAGCCGCGGTTCGGCGGCAAACCGTTGTGAGGCACTAGTTTGTAGACCTGGCTCGGGTTGTTGGGCCATGACCGCTCCTTTCACGGGACTTGCGACCTCGGCGGCGACACGCCGGATCGCCGGGCCTGCAGCTCTCCCACCCGCCAACTACGTGATCGAAGAGATCTTCGAGGGAACGCTCGAGCCGACGGACGAAGCGGTCTCGGTCGTCATGCCCGCGTTCAACGAAGGTGCCCACATTGCCGAGCAGGTGTGCGCGGTGGATACCGTTCTCCGCGGCACGGGCTGGCGCTACGAGGTCATCGTCGTCAACGACGGCTCGTCCGATGATACGGCGCAACGCGCCTCGGCCGCGGGGGCACGGGTGCTCAGCCGGCGCCAGAACGCGGGCTACGGCGCTTCGCTGAAGGCGGGCGTCAAGGCCGCCAGGCACGACTGGATCCTGATCATCGACGCGGACGGAACGTATCCCGCCGAGTCCATTCCAACGCTCCTCGCGATCGCGAAGGAGAACGAGATGGTCGTCGGCGCGCGCGTCGGGGAGAACGTGAACATTCCGTTCATGCGCCGGCCGGCGAAGTGGTTCCTTCGTCGCCTCGCGAGCTACCTCGCCGGCCAACGCCTCCCCGACATCAACTCGGGACTCCGGCTCATGCGGCGGTCGCTCATCCGGAAATACGAGCACCTGCTGCCGTCGGGGTTCTCGTTCACGACGACGATCACGCTGGCCGCCACGTGCAACGGCCATGCGGTCGCCTACGTGCCCATCGATTACCGTCCGCGCCTGGGAGATTCGAAGATCCGGCCTCGGCACGCGTACGACTTCACCCTGCTCATTCTCCGGACGATCGTCTTCTTCAACCCGCTCAAGGTGTTCATCCCGCTCGGTGCGGTGCTGGCGGCCGCGGGGTTGGCGAAGTTCGTGTACGACGTCTTCCGCGACAACCTTTCCGAGAGCGCCGTGCTCGGGCTCCTGGGTGCGCTCATCGTGTGGGCGGTGGGGCTCCTGGCGGATCAGAACGCGCGGATCGCCACGAATCGATGAAGCTCTGGCAGAAGGCGCTCGTCAGTGTCGCGTTGCTCGGCGCCTTGTTCGCGTTCATTCCGTGGCACGATGTCGTTGGCGCGTTGCGCAACCTGTCGGCCGGGATCTGGGTCGCGGCGCTCGGGGCGTTCCTCGTGGGGCACCTCGTGGGCGTCGCGAAGTGGCGGTTGATCGTGAATGCGGGCGGCGGCGGGCTTCGCGGGACGGATGCCGTCATGTGTTATGCGGCGGGGCTGTTCGCGAACCTGTGTCTGCCGAGCATCGTGGGCGGTGACGTGCTTCGCGCGGTGCTGGCCGGCCGGGTGACGCGCCGGAAGGAGCCGGCCGTGTGGGGCGGCATCGTGGACCGTCTCATCGACACGTTCACGCTCGTGGTGCTCATGTTCGTTGGCGCAGCGCTCGCGCACGGGGCGTTGCCGGGCGTCTGGGCGACGGGGCTGCGCGCGGCGGTCGCGATCGGTCTCGTTGGCCTCGCCGTCTTCGTGCCGCTGGCGTGGCGGCGTCCACTCGTGCGGTGGCCGACGCGTCTCCGGCGGCCGGTGGGTCGGAGCCTCGTCGCGCTGCGAAAGCTGGCGCGAAGCCCCGGGCCCGCGATCGCGGCGGCGCTCCTCTCGCTCGCCATCCAGAGCGGCTTCGTGCTCATCAACGTCGCGTTAGGCGCGCGACTCGGCATCTCGGTGCCGGTCGCGGCGTGGTTCCTCGTGTGGCCACTCGCGAAGATCGCGAGCCTCGCGCCGATCAGCCTGGGCGGGCTCGCGGTGCGCGAAGCGTCGCTCGCGGCGCTGCTCGTGCCGTTCGGCGTGCCGGTCGCGCTCGGGGTGCTGTCGTCGCTCGTGTGGCAAACGCTCCTCATCGCGGGCGGTCTGCTGAGCGGGCTCGTCTGGCTCGCGCTGCGGCGGCGGCCGTCCGCGCGGTCTCACGCGCTCGGCATTGGCGCGGCAACCGCGTCGGGGCCGCGTTATGGCTGACGCGCGCGTTGCCATCCTTGGCGGAGGCCCGGCGGGAGTCGGGGGAGCGTACCAGTTGCGCAAACTCGATCGCGCGCGGGTCACGCTGTTCGAGCAGGGGACGTCGGTCGGCGGGAACGCGGGGAGCTTCGAGGTCGATGGACACATCCTCGACTACGGGAGCCATCGCCTGCACCCCGCGTGCGACGCGGCAGTGCTCGCGGACATTCGCGCGATGCTGGGGGACGACCTCCTCGTGCGGCCGCGACACGGGCGCATTCGTCTTCGCGGGCGCTGGATTCACTTTCCGCTCAAGCCGCTCGATCTCGTGTTCCGGCTCGATCCCGGGTTCGCGGCCGGCACCGCGCGGGATGTCGTCGCGAAGGTCGCGCGTGGGTCAAGTGCGGACGCTGCGGGCGCCGAGGCGAACTTTGCCACGGTCATGCGTGCGAGCCTCGGCGAGACGATTTGCCGTGACTTCTACTTTCCGTACGCACGGAAGATCTGGGGCGCCGAGCCGGAGACGTTGTCGGCTATTCAGGCGCAACGGCGCGTGTCGGCCAGCTCGTTCGGGAAGCTCGCGCGGAAGATTCTCGCGCAGGTGCCGGGGCTCAAGAAGGCACCGATGACGGGGAAGTTCTTCTACCCGCGCGGCGGGTTCGGGCAGATCAGTCGCGCCTACGCCGACGCGGCGACGACACTCGGCGCCGATGTACGGCTCGGGTGGCGGATCACGTGCCTAACGCCTCCGGCTGGCCCGGACGCGCCGTGGGTCATCGAGGCGACGCACGGCGCCGACAAGCGCGTCGAACGCGCGGAGTTCGATCATGTCTGGTCGACCTTGCCGGTGACGGTACTGGCATCGCTCATGTCGAGTGGCGTTCCGGATGAGGTACGCGCGGCCCGCACGGGGATCCGCTACCGGGCGATGCTGCTCGTGTACCTCGAGCTCGACGTGGATCGGTTCACGGAGTTCGACGCGCATTACTTTCCCGGCGCCGACATCGCGATCACGCGGCTCTCGGAGACGAAGAACTACGCGGCGCGCACGGAGCCCCGCGGGCGAACGATGCTCTGCGCCGAGCTGCCCTGCGCGACGACCGACGCCCACTGGTCGATGGACGACGCCACGCTCGGGCGGCAGGTGGTGGAAGACCTGACGCGGGCTGGCTTGCCCCTCGCGGCGCCACCGCGCGCGGTGCACGTGCGGCGGCTGCCATTCGCGTACCCGATCTACGACACGGGGTACGAGGTGCCATTCGGTGTGCTCGACGAGTGGGCGGAGGGGTTGCCGCGGTTCCTGAGCTACGGGCGCCAGGGGTTGTTCGCGCACGACAATACTCACCACGCGCTATACATGGCCTACGCGGCCGCCGATTGTCTCATCGATGGAATGTTCGATGAGGAGAAGTGGCGAAGCTACCGCGAGGTATTCGCCACGCATGTCGTCGAAGATTGAGCGACGGCTAGCGGGACGGTTCTCTACCGATATCCCGGCGTTAGGCCGACTTCACGGCATTGCGGCATCGCAGAGGAGGCTTCGTTGCGCCATCGGGCGGGGCGCGGAGGACGCGGCAACGGCGGACGCGGAAAGAGCCGCGGAGAACGACTCCCGCGCATGGTGCGGCGTGGCGGCCCTGGTCGGAACGGCGATGACGCGGACGTGGCCGAAACGGCTGGATGGGGGGACGGGTCTCGAACCCGATTAGGCATCCCGACCCGAAGCGGGAGAACGGATGAGGGGGATGAGGGGATGAGAGACATCATCCTCAGTGAGTGACAGCTCCTCTCGCCGGAAGCTGAATGAAGGGGAGGCTCGCTGGCGACGCCACTCACCCCGAGAGCAGTTCCCATCACGTCACGGCCGGGGCGCGCGGGCGCGCCCCGGCGTGGGACCGATCCCCCGCATCCTCCTCATCCCCTCATCCCCTCATCCGTTCCCCCTCTCTTCTGGATGCCGGAGGCTACTTCGCGGCGTCCGCGCGGGGCCGTCAACCGGCCGTTTCGGCCCTTTCCGCGTCATCGCCGTTCCGACCGGCCCGGCGCCCCGGGCTACAGGGGCGAAAGCCGTTCTGCGCGGCCCTTCCCGCGTACGCAGTTGCCGCGTCCTCCGCGTTTGCCCGATGGCGCGATGAGATGAAAGGATGCGTTAGGACTCTGACCCCTTGCGGGACCTTGCGGGACCTCGGCCAGCGGGAGCACGCGGGGACGCCAGCATCGAGCTTGATCCGACATCAGGAGATGTAGCCGAGTCCCGCGAGCCGCCGCCGGATTTCTTCCTCGGCCGCCGCGGACCCGAAGCCCGGCGTGTCCGGACGGGTCAGCGCGCCGCCGAAGATCGACCGACCCTGAAAGCTCTCAGGGATCTCATGGCCTGCTGCTTCCAAGAGCGACGGCGCGATGTCGAGCAGACGCACGCCGCTGAGCTCTCCGAGCGCCGGGACGTTAGGCGCGGCAAGGACGAAGGTGCCGAACTGCGCGTGATTGCAGTCATCGGGACCCGTGTCGTTCTCGCGGACGTGGATCCGGCCGTTGTAGCCCACGCCACCGACCGAGCGCCAGTCGAGCGCGCCGAAATGCACGATCAGGTCCGGCGCGACGTTCCGGACCTCACGGTAGATCTCGTTCGGCTTGAACGCGAGCGTGCCGAGTGGCGCGCCGGCGGGGCCCGTGGTCGATTCGAACTTCGCCTTCATCTCGTCCCGGAACGACTCGTAATCGCTCGGCGGAATGACGCCGGTGGGCTCGCGGCCCTGAACGTTGAAGAACACACGCGCGTAATACCCGCCCTCGCTCCACACGCGTGTCTTCTCCCAGTTCACCCGGAGCTTGCCGAACGGCGTCACCTCCGACGGGTACTCGTCGAGCACGAGTAGCCCTTCCTTCACGAGCCACTCGTTCACGCAGAATCCCCCCGAGAGCGGCTGCGCACCGTGGTCCGAGACGATGAGGACCAGCGTGTCATCGTCCACCAACTCCAGGAGTCGGCCGATCTCCTCGTCGAGGTGGAGGTAGAAGTCGCGGATGACGGTCTCGTACGGGGTGCCCGGTTCGTAGCCCACGTGCCGCGGATCGTGGTACTTCCAGAACCCGTGATGCACCCGGTCGAGCGCGATGTTCACGAAGTGGAAGTAGTCCCACTGGGCGCGCTCGAGGTAATGGCGCACGACGGTGAACTGCCGCCGGCTCATCTCGAAGATCTGGTCGCGGAGCCAGCCCTTGTCGTCGGTGCGGAAGCCCTTGACGTCCACCATGTACTCGCCAACGAGGTTGCGGATCTCGTTCGCGACTTCGGGCGGGTGCGTGTACGTGTCGGTCTCGGGATCGGGCGTCAGAAAGCAGCCCACCGAGATCCCGTTGACCTTGGGCGGCGGGAACGATGGTGGCACGCCGATGAGCACGGCGCGCTTCCCCTCCATCGCGAGGTAGTCCCAGATCGTGAGAGCCTTGAACGACTTCGAGTTGACGACCTCGAGCCGGCCGTACGAGTGGTCGGCGCGGTTGCGGAACCCGTACACGCCGAGGGACCCGGGATCCTGGCTCGTGACCATGCATCGCCACGCGGGGATGGTGATGGGAGGGATCACGCTCTCGAGCTTGCCGTAGCACCCGGCCGCCATGAGGCGTCGGACGTTCGTCAGGCGGTCGTCGCCTAACAAGAGCTCAGGGGCGGCGCAGTCGAGGCCGATGACCAGGAGTTTCATATCTGGAGTCGATAGTCGGTAGTCATCAGCAGCGACCTCCCCTCCAAATCGTGTCCGACGGGCGCGCCCAAGGCCTCGAGAATCGTTGGCGCGAGGTCCACGAGACGCGCCCCGTCGCCACGACAGGGCTCGCTCATGAACAGTACCCCAGGCACGAGCTCGGGGTCGATGATGTGGTCACCGCCCCACTTCTTCACGTTGTCCTCCACCAGCGGCTCCGGGACACCGCCTAACGCCGTCGTCCACGACACGCGGTAGCCGGCATTGAAGTTGACCACCAGGTCCGGAGACTCGGCCGCGCACATGCCGGCGTACAGCTCCTCTCGCGTTCGGGCACTTCGGATGGCAACGCTGCCTCGCTGGACGTCCACGAGCCCCGTGAGACCATCCGCGATCCGGCGCGCGAGCGCCGGCGCGTCGCGTGGAGCAACGATACCATCCCGCTCGCGGCCGGCAACGTTCAGGAACATGCTGCCGAGTCCGAGGGCATATGCCTGGGTGCGGCTCCAGTCCACCTGCCGGAAGAACTCGCCCGCATCGTGGCCCGGCCGCACTCCCGCCTTCAGCGTCAGCAGCCCGTTCGCGTGCAGCCACGTATTGAGGTTCACGCCGCGCTGAAAGCTGTTGAACCCGTGGTCGCTGAGCACGATCACGAGCGAGCGGTCGTCGGCGGCCGCGAGCGCGTCGCCCACTATCCGATCACAGCGCCGGTAGTGGTCCTCGATGACGGCCGCGTAGTCGGCATTGCTCGGCGCGCCGTTCGAGGTATCACGGGCAGCATGGTTCGCCGGATGATCCGGCTCCCGGAACCGCCAGAACATGTGCTGGATGCGGTCGGGCGTATCGAACAGGACGTAGAACAGCCCCTCGCGATGGCGGTCGAGCTCGAAGCGCATCATTCGCTCGCGCTCGGTCATCGCTTCGTCGCACTGCGCGAGATACTCCGCTTCCCCGAAGCGTTCGTTCGAGAGCCCGGTATGGTCCTCGACCATCCCGGTCGTGTAGAACGTGCCGACCTTGCCGGCGAGCTCGGACGCGTACTCCCACGGCGCGCTGATGGGGAACATCGGTGCCGCCGGATCGAAGTTCACAGGCGAGGCGTACAGCTCGAGGTGCGGGTCCGTGCGCAGGAGGAGCAACCGAACCATCCCGCTCGTCGATTGCAGCAGCCCGCTCTTGAACTTGAGCTTGAGCCACGGCGACCACTCGCCGCGGCGTAGCGTGAGGGAGCGTGGCTGACCGTCGCTCTTCAGGGTCACGGTACCTTCGTCCGGACCGCGCTCGATCAGGAGATCGGCGCGCAGGTCGGTGCCCGCCTTCGGGTTACGTGGCCCAATGACGTGACTTCGAATGGGGCCGCGTCCCAAGTCGAGCGTGACCACCTGCTCGCTCTCGCGGGCGGTGACGTCGGGTCGCGTCGTGTAGAACGTGGACGTCCCCAGTCCGCCGCGAATGTCCGGGACCCCCATCCCTGAGAGGAGTCGCCCCTTGAGCGTGTCCGGCGGGTAGGTGCAGGGACACCGGATGACCGTAGACGGGATGCCCGCGTCGGCAAGTCGCTGCCAGATCGTGACGCCCTGGCGAAGGTTCACCGCCTTGGGTGGCAGGAATGCGTTTTTCTGCTCGTACCGGTTGAGCCCGAGGTCCGGGTAATACGTCGCAGGGTCGCGGCGGATGAAGTCGAAGATCCCATGCCCGCCGGGGTTTACTCCAGTCGCGAACGACGACCACGCCACCGGGGTCTGTGCCGGGGTCGTGGTGGACACGCGCGAATAGCCGCCTCGATCACGCAGCCTGGCCAGGTTGGGAAGCGCGCCGGCGGCGAGCATCGAGTCGACGATACTCGGCTCCAGACCGTCCAAGCCGACCACGATGACTGACCGATGACGCGCCACGGCCGCGTCTTACGGGAGCTGGAGCCGCTCGCCGCGGGAAAGGAAGGTCACCGCCGTCGCAGACGGAGACTTACGCGCTGCGCCAGCAACCGAACCGCACCGATCAGGCGCCGCCAGAACATCATGACGAAGCCGACGACCGCCGCGATGGCGGACGCGACTGGCATGAGTGAATCAGGACCGAGATACATGGCGGTGAGGTTGGGTTCCGGGCTGCACGGTGCAAGAAGCTGGCGCGTCCGCGGATGAATATCTGGCCTGCCGGAACCCCGGTGGGAAGGGCGTCCACCGCGCCGTTTCCCCCACAGCGTCTTCGGGGTCCAAGTTGCGGACCTGCCGACGCATCCGCATTCTCCGCCCTCATGCCACCAGCCACGCCGCGCGCAGCCATCCCCGCCGATACGGACCTGCCGCTCGGGGGGTCGGTCGAGGCAGGTGTGGCACTCGGACGCCACAGTTCGGCCGACGAGACGAGTCGATGGTCCGGGCGCAACCTCGGGATCCTGGCTGGGGTCGTCGCCCTCGCGCTCGTCCTCCGGCTCCCCGGGCTCACGGAGAGCATCTGGTTCGATGAGCTCTGGTCGACCCGGGTGAAGCTCGGCAGCCTCGACACGCTCGTGCGGACGATCGCGGTGGACGTGCATCCCCCGTTCTACCTGGCGCTCATGTTCGGCTGGATCCGGGTCTTCGGCGACTCGGAGCTATCCGTGCGCATGATTCCGCTTCTTTCGGGCCTCGCCACCGTTGCGCTGACCGCCGAGCTCGCGCGGGCGTACGGAGGAAGAGTCGCGGGGATCGTCGCCGCGCTCTTGGTCGCCCTGTCGCCTGTTCACGTCTGGTATTCGCAGGAGGCTCGTCACTACTCCTTTCTGCTGCTCGTGCTCGTGGCGAGCGTGCTCGTGTTTCACCGCATTCGCGCGACCGAGGATCGGCGGTGGTACGCGGCGTACGCGGCGCTCGGGCTCTGTCTCGTCTTCACGCACTACTTCGCGATCGCCTACGTGGGCGCGATGGCGCTGCTCGCACTGCCCGACCGGCGGAGGCGGTGGCCCATGATCGCCATCGCGGCGGGGTGCGCGTCGGCCGTCGGGATCTTCCTCGCGCTCAAGGCGTGGCGTTGGGGACTTCCGACGAGCGCCGGGTCGCTTCGCGAGTTCGAGCTCGCCGACTTCTGGCGGTTGCCGTTCGAGTGGTTCCTGACTGGCGGTGCGCTGGGGCCACCGGAGTCGCGCGCGGTGCTCGTGCGCCTGGTGGTGATCGCGTGCCAGCTGCTGGTGCTCGCCCTGATGGTGCGCGGGCTTCTACGCGCGGGTGGGCGCCGCGGCGATGCCAGCGATGGCTCGCGTGACGTGCGTGTTCCGCGCGTCGAGCTTCCACTGCTCCTGACGATCGTGCCGGTGGGCCTGGCGCTACTCGCGCTCATTGGCGCGCGCCAGTACTACAACGACCGGAGCGCGCTCGGCGCCCTGCCCTTCTTCGCCGCGGCCGTGGGGACCGGTGTGGTCACGCTCGGGCCCTGGCTCCGCCGCGCGGCGGTCGTGACGATCGTCGCGTTCGGCGCCGCCGTGCTCGCGGCGTACTACGCGCGGCAGGACGAGTGGACGGTGTACAAGCCTAACGCCGACTGGCGGGCCGTCGCGCGCCAGCTCACGGCCGAGCATGCGCGAACCAGACAGCCCATCATTGTCGCGTCGATGTCGCCGGCGCTCGAGCTCAACTACTACGCGTCGCTGGGCCTCGTGTACTTCGCCGACGGGACGGTCGTGCCCGACGTCGAAGGAAGTGCCGGACGCGTGTACGTGCTTGGCCGTCCGGACGTCGCGCTCATCCGCGATGTCCTCGCGCGTGAGCAGGCCGCCGCGCTCTACGTCGCCCGCAACGCGTACTGGGTGGGGCAGGACCCGCCGGGACACGTAATCCGTGCTTCGGATGCGCTCATCGACGCCTTGCGCGCCGACCCGTCGTTCGTGGTGGAACCGGCCCTAGAGGCGAAAGGGGTCCGCCTCGTGCGCGTGCGCCCGGCAGCCGCCGCGATCAGTCGTTAGGCGACCTGGCGATGGGCTCCCGCTCGACGCCGGCGCGGCCCTCGGCGTCGACGCCGCCTCGGCCCCGCCGGATGATCCGGCCGACGACATACACCGGCCTGGCTTTGACCTGCTCGTACACGCGCCCCACGTACTCGCCGATCACGCCAAGGAAGAACAGGTTCACGCCCGAGAGGAACGTGACGACGAGCAGGGTGGCGGTGAAGCCTCGCGGTTGCTGCGAGAGGAAGAACTTCGCGAACACCTGGTAGATCGCGAACAGTGACGAGAGGCCGACCGCGAGCGCGCCAACGACCGTCGCCGCGCGGAGCGGCACCGTCGAGAAGGAGAAGATGCCGTCGAACGCGAGCCCCATGAGCTTCGTGAGGCTGTACTTGCTCGTACCGCCGTAGCGTTCCGCGCGGTTGACCGTGATCCCGATCTGCTGATATCCGACCCACGCGCGCAGTCCGCGGAGATACCGGTGGCGCTCGGGCAGATTGCGCAGCTGGTCCACGACGCGGCGCGACAGCAACGCGAAGTCTCCCGCGTCGAGCGGGAGGTGCAGCTTGGACATGCGCGACAGAAGGCGGTAGAACACGTGGTAGCACATCCGCAGCCAGCGCGCTTCCTTGCGGTTCGCGCGCTTCGCGTAGACCACGTCATACCCCTCGTGATATTTCTCCAGAAACTGCGGCACGACCTCCGGCGGGTCCTGGAGGTCGGCATCCATCACGACGGTCACGTCGCCGGTCACGTGGTCCAGCGCCGCCGAGATTGCGGCCTGATGGCCGAAGTTTCGCGAGAGAGCGACGACGACGATGCGGTGGTCCCGCCGAGCCGCCTCTTCGAGCATCTCGAGCGTGCGATCCCGGCTTCCGTCGTCGACGAGGACGATCTCGTGGGGTCCTCCCGGCAGCGGATCGAGCACCGCCGTGGTTCGGCGCAGCAGCTCCGGAAGGGTGTCCTCCTCGTTATAGACGGGCAGCGCCAGTGACACGCGCGGCGGTACCCTCACGAGCTTTTCGGCCTCCCCTTGAAATACACGAAGTGCCAGAGGTCCATCCCGGCCATACCGACAGCGAACGGTTCATCGACGATCGGATCGAAGTACTCGCAAAAAATTGCGCGCCAGTCGCCGAGCGGCCGAACATATTCGCCGCGATCCCACCGGGCCAGTCGGCGCGGGATTGACGGCTCGGGCGGAATGACGAGCTCGATGATGTGAATGTGCCCGTCGGCCGTAAGCAGGGTCGCGAGATGCGACAACACGCGATGCGTGCTCGTCTCATCCACGTGGTGCAGCATACTGTTGACGAGGATGAAATCGAAGCGCTTGCCGGGATCGACGGTGTACTTTGTGATGTCCGCAACCACGAAGGGCCGGCGGAATCGACGGCGCGCGGACTCGATGTAGGCGGGGTTGATGTCGAGGCCGAGATAGTCGACGTGCAGAAAGTGCTGGGTATTCGTCCCCGGTCCGCAACCGACGTCGAGGACGCGCCGCACGGCGCCGAGGTCATTGTGAGCGAGCACCGGCGCGAGCTTCCTGTCGGCGAACGGCGCCATCCAGAGCCGATACACCAACGTGTTTTCCATGATGCGAGACGTTAACGCCTTGATCATTCGCTCCATCGGTCGGCAGAATGCGCTAACGCCGCATGAGGTTCGCGGGCGCGTCGAGTGTATGGCAATATATCCGTGACCGACCGAGCGACCGGTGCGCAACCATCGGCGCGGGCTGACGTCGCCGCTGGCCGCCCCAGCGCAGGAGCAATGCCAGTCGCGTTCGCGGCTGCATTTCTGCTCCTCGGGATCGTAACTCGTGACTGGTATGGGGTGAGCTGGGACGAGCCCCTCCACCGCCAGTGGGGCGAGATTGCCTGGGCATATCTCGTGACCGGCAATGCACAGCTGCTCGAGCGGATGGAAGGCGGGGGCCAGTTCTACGGCCCGTTGTACTACATGGTGAACTACGGGATATCGCAGCTCGCCCGTGAGGTCTTCGGCATGCACGTCGCCGCTGCGAACCATCTGCTCGCTCTGATCACGGCGTCGGCAGGTGTGCTTTGCACCGGGCTTCTCGCGCACAAGCTGTTTGGCCGGACGGCCGCCGTCGCGGCGCTGACGCTCCTCTGCCTGTTGCCGCCGTTCGTCGCGCACGCGCACTACAACCCGAAGGACATCCCCCTCGCGACACTCGTGGTCGCGTGTCTGCTGTTCGCCGCGCCGGCGTATCGCGAGATGGCCAAGCGCGAGGCGCTGTTGGCGGGGGTGTTCTTCGGCCTCGCCGTTGCCATGAAGCCGTCGGCACTCGTACTCGTGCCCATCATTGGCGGAGCGGTCGCGGCCGACGCGTTGATGCGACGAACGCTCGACGGTACAGCCTTGATGAAGCTCGTGGCGATCGCAGGGGCCGGCGCCGCCGGTGGCCTCGCGATCGGATGGCCCACGCTCTTGCGACGTCCCGACCTGCTGCTCGGTTCGATCCGATACTTCGCGAGTGGGCAGTTCTGGGATGGCGAGGTGTTGTACTTCGGGGCGCTTACCCCGGCGACCGACCTGCCATGGCACTATGCGCCTGTCATGCTGGCCATGAGCGTTCCGGTTGTTTCGCTCGCGCTGGCGAGCGTGGGTGCAGCGCTGGCGGCACGCCGCGCTCTGGCCCGCCACGCTGTTTTCGAGCACACCCTCCCGCTCCTGTGGGTCGCCTTGCCGCTCGCATTGTTCATGAAGCCCGGGCTCGCCCGCTATGACGGGATGCGACAGCTGTTCTTCGTAGTCCCGGCGCTCGCGATTCTCGGTGGCATCGGGTGGGCCGCGTTCTGGCGGCTTGGCGATCGGTCGCGGGGAGCGCGTCGGTTGGTCGTGACAGCGTCGGCGGCGCTGGTCGCGTGGCTCGTCGCCGAGAACGCGCGGGCGTTTCCGTACGGTGGGTCGTACGTGAACGAGCCGGTGCGGGCAGCGCTCGGCCCGCACATCGAGCGCCGGTTCGAAGTGGAGTACTGGGGCGTGACATACCGCGAGGGCATGCGGTGGCTTCAACGGCACGCCGACCCGAACAGCGTGGTGTGTGCGCCGGTCGCAAGCCAGATCCTTCCGTGGCAGCAGGTGCTTTTCTGGCAGCCCGAGACAGCGCGCGACGACCTGACTTACGAGTGTAGGCCAGACGCGCGGTACGTAATGCTGATGACGCGATTCGCCGAGTGGCCCAGCGAGTATCGTCGACTGCTCGCAACGAGCCCGGCGTTCACTATTTCGCGATTCGGGTCGGATCTGCTGTACGTCTACGAGACGCGCTGACGAAGGGCGAAGCGCGAACCGCGACGTGCGATCGGCGAAGCGCGAACGGCGTGCGGCGGACGGCGTCCCGGGCGGCTCTTCCCCACAGCTGTCAGGTCATCCCCGCCCTGTACCGGACCCGTACGCGCGATCGTGGGGCCGGCCGTGTGCTTTGCTGATAGCTGATAGCTGATAGCT
>DAINRQ010000055.1:32329-38724 GCA_036741775.1 Gemmatimonadaceae bacterium
GCTGATAGCTGATAGCTGATAGCTCCCTATCACCAATATGGCGGGAAGGGACTGTCGTCGGGCGACTCGAGCTCCGCGCGTCCGAGCAGAGCGCGGACGCCGGTGAGGACCGCCGGGTCCAGCATGATGAGTGGCCAGGTCCGCACGGCCGCGAACACCTTTCGCGCGGCCGGTGCCACCCTGCCGTGGCGCAGGAACGTCACGACCTCGCGTCCGTGGACGCGCGCCACCCGGCGGCGGCGGGCGGCGCGGACCCACGCCCGCTCCAACCACGTTAGGCGCTCGAAGTAGGGGGTGACCATGGCGCGCGCCTCATCCGCGAACGCCACGCCTTCTCCCACTGTCTTCGAGCTCTCGTGCAACCGGTAGCGCGCGGTCGGCAGGCGAAGGCGTGTTGGGCGGACGCGTTCGACCACGCGGAGTCGGAGCCAGAACTCGTAGTCCATGACGTAGCGCAGGTCTTCGCGGAACGGACCGACCCGCTGGTGCAGCGCTGCTGCCCAGAACGAGCCGGGCTGCCCCACGGGACAGCTGAAGAGCCACCGTGGGAGGCCACGACCAGGGATCTCGGGGAACGGCACCAGATGGCCGTCCGCGTCCCAGTAGTTCACGTCACCAACCACCCACGGCGCCCCTGCGCGAAATAGCTCCGCACACGCGAACAGCGCACCCGGCTCCAGAATGTCGTCGCTGTTCAGGTAGCCGAAGAGCTCACCGGTCGCGCGGGCAAACCCCTTGTTGAGCGCGTGGCTCTGCCCCTTGTCTCGCTCGCTGACCCACCACGCGAGGTGATCCTGGTACTTCTCGATCAAGGCCAGGCTGCCGTCGGTGCTGCCCCCGTCCACCACGATGTACTCGAGGTTCGGGTACCCCTGCAGCAACACCGAGCGAATCGTTGCTTCGACGAACGGGCCCTGGTTGTACGACGGCGTGACGAGGGAGATGCGAGGCCAGTCGCCCGCGGCCGCGGGCGCGCGCGCAGGCTGGCCGGTCCACGGCCATCCCTCCCGCCACGCGGCGGGCATGGAGGCCGGTCGCGGCGCCGGCGGGGGTAAAGGACGCCCCGTGCTGGTCGTCACGCTGGAGAAGCGACGTGACTGATTCCAGCCTTCCGTGCGCGTCCGGCAGCGGACGCGTCCACCAGCTCGTGGTACCACCCCAGGTATGCATCGCGCTGTCTTGCGAGCCCGAACCGATGACGCGCATCGGCGACTGCGTTGAGACCAAGGTCGCGGCGAAGTTCCGCATCCACCAACAGCTCGGCTACGGCGCGCCCCATGCCCTCGGGGTCGCCGGGTGGAATCAGAACGCCCGTTGCCACGTCACGCTCGGCGCCGGGCACGCCCTCGCTGCTCGTTAGGCTACGCACCTGCTCCGGGATTCCGCCCACCGCACTCGCCACGACAGGAATGCCGCACGCGAGCGCTTGCAGGACGGTCGTCGGGAAAGTGTCGACCCGCGCCGCATGGAGATAGATGTCGGCCGCACGATAGTAATCCGCGACTACCGACGCTGCGCTCTCGAACGGCAGGAAGCGCACTTCGGCACGCCCCGCGCGCTCGGTCGCGCCCTGGTCGCCGAGCACGATGAGGACGAGATCCTGACCGGTTCGTTCGGCGGCGTGCGCGGCCGCGGCGCGCGCGCCCTCGAAGTCCTTGAACGCACTCTGCCGTACGTTACTGCCGGCCAGGAGCAAGACGTGCGCGTCGGCCGGGAGGCCGAGTGCGGCGCGCGCTGTCTGCCGATCTCCCGGCGCGAAGGTCGTGAGGTCGATGCCGTTCGGGACGACGCGGGCCTCGGCGATGCCTGGCGCGAGCATGGACGCGCGAACCCGCTCCATGAGCCACGCCGAGGGCGTGGCCACGAACAGCCGGCTCTTCGCGTAGATGTCACGCTTGCGCTGCCAGTTGAATGCCGTCGCGTCGCGACGTACCGCGGGATAGATGGTGAGGTCGGGACACGCACCGCACCCCGTGCGCCAGCGCTCGCACCCTAACGAGTGCGAGCAATGTCCGGTCAGGAGCCACGAGTCGTGGAGCGTGAGGACCACGGGGTACCTCGCGCTCCATGCCGACAGCGCTCGGAGGTCGAAGTACCCGCCATGGAGGCTATGAGTGTGCACTACATCGGGGCGCTCGGGCGGTAGCTCCGGGATGCGGTGCGACGCGGGATATCGGAACGACTCGATGCCGCGCCATCGGTCGGCAATCCGTCCCGGGCCGGCGAGCGCGTGTCGCAACCCACGCCGTCCGCCTTCCGAAAGCGCCAGGACGTTCGGGTCCGTCGAGCGCCCACGACCAACGACCAGCCAGGAGCGATGACCCACGTCGCGATACGCCTGGAACAGATTCCACGCCACCTGCTCCGCGCCACCACGACGCTCGTTCATGCTGACCTGGACAATGGTCAGAGGCCTACCAGTCACGTAGCCTCTCGTCGTTGGGCGCCCGGACTGTTCCCTGCTCTGTTGCCCTCCGTGCCGTCACCGGCTGGTGCGTCGCCTGCCGGTCGTACGGCGCGCGCAGCGATGATGACCTCGTAGTCCGGGTGACGCTCTTCGAGCTCATCGCGCCGCAGCTCGCCGGCGGCCATGCCCTGCAGGAACGCCGTCGCCGCGAGCACGTTGCCGTACACCAACAGTCGCACGTTCTCCGGCGGGAACGAGGCAGCGAAGAGGCGGCGAACCGACATGGAGGTGAACCGCCAGAAATCACCCCATCGCTCGGCGTCGTGCCGGCTGATCTGCGAGATGCCCGGCACGGTGACGAGGAGCACGCCGCCCGGCTTCAACGCCCGTCGCGCGGTCGCGATGGCGGCCGGCACATCCCAGAGGAACGGCAGGACCTGTGTCAGGACGATGCAGTCGAACGCGCCCTCGGGAATCCCGTCGCCCGTGCACAGGTCGCCAACGATCGTAGCATCGGGGTTCCCTGGGCGCGCATGCAGCACATCGGACCGAGTGACGCGGTCCCCTCCGAAGCGGCGGGTGTACGAGGCGTCGGCGACCTCGAGTACCCGACCGCGGACATCGGACGCGTTCGCCTCCAGGAACTGCTCGATGTAGTAGCGGTCCACCGGCGACCCGCGGTCGAAGCCGAAGTAATCGCTGATGGGCGTCGTACGCCGCAGGTTCCCGAGGTGCAGCCAGCCCGGTGGCGGGCGGAAGCGACCGCCGTGCGTGAGCAGGCCGATCCAGCTGCGCACCGGCGCGGGAACCACGCGGTCGCCGATCTCTCGCGCACGGCGAAGTGTCGTGCGAAACGTCTGGCTCGCGCGTCGTGATGTGGCCGCAGTTCCTGCCGGCTGCTGTTCGGCGGTCAACTCCTGCACGACACGCCACACCTCACCGCCCTCGTGCCCGTTCGCTTTCAGGTAACCGGTGAGCCATTGCAGAAATGCCTGCAGCGCCTCACGGTCCTTTCCGGCGGCAACGGCCTGGTTGCAGCAGGAGTCGGGGTGCTGTCGGTACTTGTACCACGATTCGCTCGACGCGAAGAGCGGCCATCGTAGGCAGATCTTCGCGAGCGCGATGCCGTCCTCGTGCATCCCGCGGAACGACTCCTCGTAGCCACCGATCTCCTGGAGTACCGACCGGCGGAAGAGCAGCCCGCTCGGCGTGTACACATCGTTGCGAAGAAAGCGAACGAGGAGCTCGGGCGGCGGCACGAGGACATCGGGGGGTCCGCCTAACGGCTGCAGGAAGTCGCGCGCCCGGTCCTCGTCACGACCCGTCCATCCGTACCACACGTGCAGCCGCCCGTAGACCGCGGCTGCGGAGGGGTGCTCGCGCAGAATCGCGACCTGTCGCTCGAGCTTCTCCGGGGCCCACAGGTCGTCGCCATCGAGGTAGGAGACGAACTCACCGCGGGCAGCGCCAATACCGAGGTTGCGGGTGGCGCTCATGCCGCGGTTCTCGTGGCCCGGGTGCTCGAGGTAGCGGACGCGCCCCGGGTGGCGCCGGGCGTACTCGCGCGCGAGCTCGCTCGAGCGGTCGGTCGAGCCGTCGTCGCAGAGGAGCAGCTCCCAGTGCGGGTAGCGCTGCGCCAGCACGCTCTCCACCGCCTCGGCGAGAAAGCGCTCCTCGTCGAGAAAGATCGTGATCACCGACACGAGCCCGTCCGCGCGCGACGCGGAATCGAGCGGCGCGGTCATCGCGACGCCGGCATGGGTGGAGACACGGCGCGCTCCAGGATCACGCGGTGCGCGCTCGAGAACACCGGTACGTAGCCGCTCGCGTGCGCCGCATCGGTCGCTGATTCACGGATGCGCGGCAACGCCGCGGACTCGATCACGATGAACCGCTGGCGTCGCGAAGTCACCTGCTCCGTCGCGTCGGCCTCGTTCCAGACGCCGCGCACGTGCCGAGTGAAGTGGCGACCCCACGAGGGGTACATCCAGGAATCATCGGATCCGATATAAAGCACGGAGTCGGTGTCGGTCGCGCGATCGAGCACGGAGAATCCTTCGATCATCCTGACGTAGCGTGGTGCGGGGGCGTCGACGTCACGCGGGAGCGCGCCGGTCGCCCCCAGATAACTGACAGAGCGGGCGAACATGCCCTCGGCCCCGTTCGAATAGATGAGAGCGAGATTGACCAGCCCGATCGCGGTCGCGGCCGTCGCGAGAACGAGCACGCGTCGCTCGTCCAGCCGTTGGACCAGTGAGACGGCGAGGACGGCGCACGCGGGAACGAGCCAGATCATGAAGCGCTGATCCCACTCGATCGGCAAGCGGACGGCCACCACCGACAGGAGGAGCGCCGCGGTCATCAGGCCGAGTCCGCTGAGCGCCCGGTTCCTCCCGCCCAATTTCGCGGCCTGGCGGAACACCGCAATCACTCCTCCCGCCGCCATCAATGGGAAAAGATAGCCGTAGTGCCCGAAGTCGTGCTCGAACACCTGCGTGATGAGGAGACGCTTGACCGGCAGTTCGTAGATGTAGAAGCGCGCGGCGGCGATGAGGTTGTTGATGCCGAACCGATAGGCGACTTCGTTGGGTGTCACACCCACCGGCACGCCCGCACGCGTGTAGTTCGCCCAGTAGACGCTCCCGACGAGCACAATGAGGGTGGCGCCGGCAACGATGGTGTAGGTGATTGCCGCGCGAATCGGGAATCGTCGCATCAGGACGGCCACGAGCATCAACAGCCCGGCCGCGCCGATGACGTTCAGCCCCATCACCTTGGTCGCGGTCGCGATTGCGGCACACATCCCGGCGAGACTCGCATACACCATCGTCTGCGTGTCTGACAGCAGCGCCCGGAGCGCCCAGACGAATGCGCCGAGGAGAACAGCGGTGAAGATGAGATCGTTCTTCGCGCTCGCGGCGCCGAACTGGAACTGCGGCGCGGTGAGCACCAGCGCAACGACCAACCACGCGAAATCGCGTCGGCGCAGTGCGAGCCGAGCGAGCTCGAATGCCGCCACGAGGCATACGGCCAGGCCGAGGGCATTCGGGAGCTCCACCCAGGCGTCCGAGCCGGAGAGCAACGCGACGTTGAGGAGCTGCAGCTCGCCGGCGTTGACGCGGTAGATCTGGCGGAGGTCCTGCGTCGGCCACGCGTCGAGTGAGCCGTTCTGCACGTAGCTCGCGACCATTGGCATGTGATAGGCGAGCACGTCCCAGATGGCGAGCGGCGTGAAGAGCGAGTACAGCGCCGCGCCCACGACGATCACCGCTGCGCCGCCCGATACGACCTGACGCAGTAGCGCGGTGTCGGACCCTTCCCCAGGCCCACGCGCATCTCGGGCTTCAGCGGACTGGACGGCTTCGCCGCGGCGGCGCGATCTGTACACGAACACTCCGACCACCACGAACAGTACGTACGCGCTCAGCATACCGGCGGAGGTGAGCACCCCCACCGCGGCCAGCGCCTTTGTCACCAGGACCTGGAACGTCGCGAAGAGTGGGTACGCGATCAGGATGCCGGATCGCGTGAGGCCGGCGAACGTGGCCGACCGATCCGTGTCGGCGTCGATGTCACGGAGCGAGAAGACGCCGCGGCTCGCGTGGAGCGCCATCACGACGAATGCGCCGAGCCAGAGTGCGCCGGCGAGCCCTGCGCGGACGAGGTCAGTCATGCGGCGGTCGTTTCGGCGTTCCGGTGATGCGCCGCGACGATCAGAAACACGAGTACCGCGACCCAGAGCACCGTGTGCATCCCCTGAACGGCGCGCGCCAGCGTGACGTTAGGCGAGAAGAGCAGCCAGGTCGGTGTCAACAGCGCCGCCCACGCCATCACGAACACGAACCCGGCACGCCACCGAACGTCGCGATCGCCGTTGAGCCCGAGACGCAAGAGCGCCACCGCGGCCAGGAGCAGCACGGCGTCGTCATACTCGCGATGATACGACCAGAGGCGCGCCACGATCGCCCCGACTCCGACGAGCACCCAC
>DAINRQ010000056.1:0-37047 GCA_036741775.1 Gemmatimonadaceae bacterium
GGCATGCCGCGCGACGTGGGCGGGCGCAGCATGTACATGGCGAGCCCGGAGTACATGGCGTCGTACGCCCGTCACCTCATTCATGCCGGCGCCAAGGTCGTCGGCGGCTGCTGCGGGACCACGCCCGATCACATCAGGGCCATTGTGCAGGGGGTGAGGCCGTTGGCCCCACGGATAGTGGGAACGGGGAATCGAGGGTCGGGAATCGGGACCGCCGGCGCCGTTACCGGCGACGTCAGCAGTGCCGAGAAGCTCCCGATTGTCGATTCCCGATTCCCGATTCCCGATTCCCGATCACAGGGCTGTCCCCCCGTCCCGTTCGACCAGCGCTCGCACTTCGCCGCCAAGCTCGCGCGGGGGGAGATGGTCACCTCTGTCGAGATCGTCCCGCCACGCGGCGTCGACGCGAGCAAGATGTTGTCGGACGTCGCCCTGCTGAAGCAGCACGGCGTGGACGCGGTCAACGTCCCCGACGGTCCGCGCGCCCAGAGCCGTATGGGCGCCGTCATGACCAGCCTGCTCATAGAGCAGCAGGTCGGCATCGAGACCGTCACGCACTACTGCTGCCGCGACCGCAACCTCCTGGGAATGCTGAGCGATCTGCTCGGCGCCTCCGCGATGGGGTTGCGGAATATCCTGCTGATCACGGGCGACCCGCCGAAGATGGGGCCATACCCCGACGCCACCGCCGTCTTCGACATCGACTCGATCGGGCTCACGAACCTCGTGCGCAACCTCAACCGCGGACTCGACCCCGGCGGTAACCCGATCGGCGCGCCCACGCGCTATGCCATCGGCGTGGGGGTCAACCCGGCGGCAGTCGATCCGGCCATCGAGCTCAAGCGGTTCGAGTACAAGGTCGAAGCCGGAGCCGAGTACGCCATCACACAGCCGGTGTTCGACGTCTCGCAGCTCGAGCGCTTCCTGCGCGAGATCGAGCACGTGCGCATACCCGTCATCGCCGGGATCTGGCCGCTCGTGTCGGTGCGCAACGCCGAGTTCCTCGCGAACGAGGTGCCGGGAGTCGTGGTCCCCGACTCGGTAATCGGCCGGATGCGCCGCGCGAACGAGAAGTCGAAGGAGCACGCCGTCGCCGAGGGGATCGCCATCGGCCGCGAGATGCTCGACAGCGTTCGCAGCGCCGTGCAGGGCGTTCAGGTGTCGGCCCCGTTCGGGAAGGTGGAGTTGGCCCTGCAGGTGTTCGCTACGGCGGACAAACCGGTATTTTCCCCCGGATGACGATCGCCCCCGCCCACCAGCCGCTTTCTGTCTTCTCCGAAGACGAGCGTGCGTTTCGAGATGCCGTCGCCGCGTTCGCGAACGAGGAAGTCCGTCCGCGCGTGCAGGCCATGGAGCGTGCGTCGAAGATCGACCCCGAGCTCTTCCCCAAGTACTTCGAGCTCGGCCTCATGGGGATCGAGGTCGCGGAGGAGTACGGCGGCGCGGATGGGACGCTGACCATGGTCGCGATCGCCGTCGAAGAGATCAGCAAGATCGACGCATCGGCCGCGATCGTTTGCGACGTGCAGAACACGCTCGTGAACTATCCCCTATCCCGGTACGGCAGCGACGAGCAGCGCCGCCGGTATCTGCCTCGCCTCACCGCCGACACCATCGGTGCGTACGCGTTATCGGAGCCCGGGTCGGGGTCGGACGCGTTCGGTCTCGCGACGCGCGCCGAACGCGCGGGCGATCGCTGGGTGCTCACGGGGCGGAAGATGTGGATCACGAACGGCGCCGAGGCCGAGGTCTACGTCGTGTTCGCGAACGCGAACCCGTCCGCGGGCTACAAGGGGATCACGGCGTTCATTGTGGAGCGCGGCTTCACCGGCTTTACCGTAGGAAAGAAGGAAGACAAGCTCGGCATTCGCGCGTCGAGCACGACGGAGCTCATCCTCGACGGGTGTGAGGTGCCAGAGGAGAACGTGCTGGGCCCCGTAGGTCAGGGGTACAAGATCGCGATCGAGACGCTGAACGAAGGTCGCATCGGTATTGGCGCGCAGATGATCGGCGTTGCGGCCGGCGCCCTCGGTGCGGCGCTCGACTACACGCGAGAACGAAAGCAATTCGGCAAGGCGCTGTCCGAGTTTCAGGCCATCCAGTTCCAGATCGCGCAAGCGGCGACCGAGCTCGAGGCCGCGCGCCTCATGGTTTACAACGCGGCACGTTTGAAGGACGCCGGCCACGACATCGCGCGCGAAGGCGCCATGGCGAAGCTTTACTCGTCTCAGGTGTGCGAACGCGTGACATCCGTGTGCGTCGAACTGCTCGGCGGGTACGGGTACACGAAGGACTATCCGGTCGAGAAGTTCTACCGGGATGCGAAGATCGGAACCATCTACGAGGGCACGTCGAACATGCAGCTCCAGACCATAGCGAAGCTGCTGTTGCGGTGAACAACGCACAGCTTCATTGTTCGAGCTATGCCTGCTCACGCGTCACCGGCAGAGGACACGCGGCCCGCGGCGATCGCCCGGTGGGAGCGGACCCGCGCCATGGGAAGGACCCAGTTCATCTGGCGTCGGGGAGTCTTCGGCTGGGGGATTCCGGTGGCACTGTTGACGATCGCGTATCAGATCGTCCAGGAGCAGGGGTTCGTCTGGCGACTCGTCATGACCCAGGACCTTCGCTCCGGGATTGCCGTCGCGGCCTTCGTCTTTCCGTTGTGCGGGTACCTGTTCGGCCGCTGGCTGTGGACCACGGGCGAGGAGAACTACGAGCGATTGGTCCAGGCGGAATCGGAGCAGCCAGCCGACGATTGAGCGCGGCGCGCACCATCCCCGAGGCGGATAGCGGTCCGAACGCTGCGGATCAGGTCGGCTTGACGTTTGCACATGTGGCTCGTCACACTCCGGCACCGACGCCCGGGGCGAGGGTCTCCAACCAGTGGATGTGATACCCGAAGCAATTTTCTGGACCGCTGCCGGCGTCACGTTCTACGTGTACGTCGGCTTCCCGCTTCTGCTCGTCGTGCTCCGCCGATTCGTGAGTCGGCCCGTCGTCAAAGGGCCCGCGGAGCCGTCGGTTTCCTTGCTCGTTGCCGCGTATAACGAGGCCGACGTCATCGAGGCCAAGATCCGGAACGCCCTCGCGCTCCGGTATCCGTGCGAGAAGCTCGAGATCGCCATCGCGTGCGATGGTCCGACTGACGGGACGACCGCGATTGCCGAGCGCACCGCAGCGGAGCTCGGCGGCGGACGCGTTCGCGTGTTCGCGTATCCGGTCAACCGCGGGAAGCTCCACGTCCTGAACGACACCGTCCCCCGCCTTTCCGGCGAGATCGTCGCGCTCTCCGACGCGGCGAGCATGCTCAACGAGGACGCCATCAGCCGCCTCGTCGAGAATTTTGCCGACCCGCGCGTCGGCGCCGTGAGTGGCCTCTACCGGGTCGTGAGCGGCGACCAGACCGCCCTCGGCAACCAGGAAGACCTGTACTGGAAATACGAGACGTTTCTCAAACACGCCGAGGGGGATATCAGCTCGATCCTCGGATGTCACGGCGCGCTCTACGCATTGCGGCGTGACCTGTACCCGTTCCCGAAGCCGACGACCATCAACGACGACTACGTGATCCCGATGCGGATCGTGCAGCGCGGTTACCGCGTCGTGTACGATCCGCGCGCGGTGGCGACTGAAGAGGCCCACGAGATGGCGGGATTCAGCCGTCGCGTTCGGATCATGACCGGCAACTTCCAGCAACTGGGCGAGCTGAAGTCGCTCGTGAAGCCTCCCCGACTCGGCCCGCTGTTCTTCTTTCTGTCGCACAAGGCTGGGCGTCTCGTCGTGCCGGTCGCGATGATCGCGATGCTCATTTCGAACCTGTTCCTTCTCGATGAGCCCCTGTACCGGGCTCTCTTTGCGTTGCAGATCACGTTCTACGGACTCGTCGCCCTCGGGGCGATCGGGCGGCTCAGGCCGAAGATCCTTCGTCTGCCATTCTACTTCTGCATGATCAACGCGGCGGCATTCCTCGGGATGTACCACGCACTTCGCGGCGGTCGCGCGTTGGCCTGGAAGCGGGAGTAACGCGCCAGACCGCTCGCCCGTCACCGGACCGTTCCACCTCCATGGAACGCGCCTCCGGGCTGTAGGTTACGACTGGGCGAGCGACCTTCGCGCCATCCGGCGAACGGCGACGGTCGCGGCTCTCGCGGTCTTTTCGTGTCCCGGAGGTTGCGTGGTGATCCACCGTTCCCTCGTTGTCGTCGCGGCGCTCTCCCTCACGAGCGCGTTGCTCCCCGCACAGATCTCGCAGGCCGAGTATGCCCAGCGGCGCGCTGCGCTGGCCGCGCGCCTTCAGGACGGCGTGGTCCTGACGCTCGGCGCACGCGAGCCGGAGCACGACTACCAGTCGTTCTTTCAGTCCGAGTCGTTCAAGTACCTCACCGGGTACGACGAGCCGAACGCGTCGCTGGTGATGGTGAAGCGCGGCTCGCAGGTGGCGTCGATACTGTTCGTGGACCGTCGCGATCCGGCGCAGGAGGTCTGGAGCGGCAAGCGGTTCGGGCCCGAGGGCGCAACGGCGTCAACGGGAATCCCGGCGCGGCCGGTCGATCAGCTAGGCGACGTGCTCGATTCGCTGTTCAGGACGACGACCCAGCTCTACGTCGTGGGACAGGGTCAGTTCGCGGCTCGCGGCGAGCGTGCGGGACGTGTCCTGTCGCGCGACGAACAGGTGGTTCGCCTCCTCACGGCGTCGCACCCGTCGGTGAAGGTCGCGTCGGCGAACCAGCACGTGCAACTGCTTCGCGCGAAGAAGAGCGCCGCCGAGCTGGATCTCATCCGCAAGGCGGCGGCGATCACGGTCGAGGCGCATCGCGAGGCCATGCGCGCGCTGGAACCCGGGATGAACGAGTTCGAGATTCAGGCGCTCATCGAGTACACGTTCCGTCGGAACGGCGCCGACCGGCCGTCGTTCGCCACGATCGTCGCGTCTGGCCCGAACTCCACGACGCTGCACTACAACGCCGACGACCGCTTCATGAACGCCGGCGAGGTGGTGGTGATGGACGTCGGCGCATCGTACCGCGGCTACGCGGCCGACGTGACGCGGACGCTGCCGGTGTCGGGCACGTTCACACCCGACCAACGTGCGATCTACCAGATCGTGCGCGACGCGCAGTCGGCCGCCGAGCGCCAGGCGAAGGTCGGAGCGCGCGCTTCGCTCATGTCAGACTCTGCGACCGCGGTGATTGCCGCCGGGCTCGCGCGGCTCGGCCTCATCGAGTCGGGGACCGCCACGTACGACTGCGGATCATCGCAACAAGCGCAGCAATGCTCGCAGGTCCAGCTCTACTACATGCACGGGCTCGGGCACGGGATCGGGCTCGAGGTGCACGATCCGGAGCAGTATTACTTCAGCGAGACCATCGGGCTGGGCAGCGCCTACACGATCGAGCCCGGCATCTACGTGCGCGAGAACCTGCTCGAGATTCTGCCGAAGACCCCGAGGAACGACGCATTGATCGCGAAGATCCGTCCGGCGGTCGAGCGGTACAGGAACATCGGCGTGCGTATCGAGGACGATTACGTCGTCAGCGAACAGGGTGTCGAGTGGATCTCGCGCGCTCCCCGCGAGATCGCCGAGGTGGAGGCGATGATGCGGGAGACGATCGCGGGCGTCGCGAAGCGCGATTCCACGAAGGTCGAGTGGTATCGCCGGACCGGCGGCCCTCGCACGCCCTAACGGAGCCGACCCATGCTCAGGATGCGGTTGTCCGCTGCGACGGGGCTCGCGACTGTCACGCTGGTCACACTGGCCGCGACCGGCGGCGCACAGACTCGGCGTCCGATCACGTTCGAGGACTTCGCCGCCGTGAAGGCGGTGGCCGACCCGCAGCTGTCGCCCGACGGGCGCGCGGTGCTGTACACGGTGCGAACGACGGACGTGGCCGGGAACCGCCGGTCGGCGACGACGTACGTGGTCACGTTAGGCGGCGGGGCCCCGCGTGCGTTTCCGGACGATACGACGCACGCGGTCGAGGCGCGCTGGTCCCCCGACGGCAGACGCGTCGCGTATACGTCGGGCGGCCAGCTGTGGGTGATCAACGCGGATGGGAGCGCCCGCCGCAAGCTGACGTCGCTCAATGGCGGCGCGAGCGGCCCGGTGTGGGCGCCGACCGGCGACCGGATCGCGTTTGCATCGTCCGTCTACCCCGAGTGCACCTCGGACGCCTGCAACGCCGAGAAGGACGAGGCGAAAGAGTCGAACCCGGTGAAGGCGCGGGTGACCGACGAGCTCATGTACCGGCACTGGAACACGTGGGATGAGGGGACGAGGTCGCATCTTTTCGTCGTCTCCGTCGACGGCGGCGAAGCGCCTCGGGACCTGACCCCCGGGGCGCGGTTCGACGTTCCTCCGGTGCCGTTCGGGGGCAGCGAGGCGTACGCGTTCGCCCCTGACGGGCGTGAGATCGCCTACACCGCGAAGGACGCGGGGCGGACCACCGCGTGGTCGACCGACCTGAACGTCTCGGTCGTTCCCGTCGCGGGTGGCGCCGCGACGATCATCACGCGCGCGAACACCGGCGGCGATCAGAATCCCGTCTACTCGCCGGACGGCCGATTCATCGCGTACGCGTCGCAGCGGCGCGCGGGGTTCGAGTCCGATCGGTGGCGGCTCATGTTCTACGACCGTGCGCGACGGACCGCGGTCGAGGTGCTGCCGCGGTGGGATCGGAATGCCGATGCGTACAGCTTCACGCCGGACGGGCGGGGGCTGTACGTGGTAACGGCGGACCGCGGACGAGACAAGCTCTTTCACGTCACGTTAGGCGCGACCGGCGCCGCGACGGGAACGCCGGCGGTCGTGATCGGGGACTCGAACAACGTCGCGTTCTCGTTCTCGCGTGATGCGCGGACGGTCGCGTGGCTTCGCGACGCGACGGAGCGGCCGGCCGAAGTGTTCACAGCGTCGCTGGATGGGGCGCGCGCCGCGGGCGTCCAACAACTCACGGACCTCAACGACGCGCTCGTTGCACAGCTCGCGCTCCACCCCGCCGAGGATTTCTGGTTCCGCGGTGCGGGCGGCGACAGCGTGCATGGGTTCATTCTCAAGCCGCCACAGTACAGGGAAGGGCAGAGGTATCCCGTCGTCCTCCTGATTCACGGCGGCCCACAGGGCGCGTGGCTCGACAGCTGGCACTCGCGCTGGAACTACCAGATGTTCGCCGCGACCGGGGCCGGCGTCGTCATTATCAACCCGCGCGGCTCCACGGGCTACGGGCAGAAGTTCGTCGACGACGTGTCGAAGGCGTGGTCGGGGAAGGTCTACACGGACCTCATGAACGGTCTGAACGCGGCGCTCAGAACGAGACCCTGGCTGGATTCGACGCGCATGGGGGCGGCCGGTGGTTCGTACGGTGGATACATGGTGAACTGGATCGCCGGCCACTCGAACCGATTCAAGGCGCTCGTGTCCCATGCGGGGCTGTTCAACCTCGAGCACATGTACGCGGCGACCGAGGAGCTGTGGTTCCCGGAGTGGGAGTTCGGCGGTCCGTTCTGGGACCCGAAGGCAATGCGCGAGCAGTACCGGACGAATTCTCCGCATCTCTTCGCTGCGCGCTTCAAGACTCCGACGCTCGTGTTGCACGGCCAGCTGGACTACCGCGTGCCGTACACGGAGGGACTGTCGATGTTCACGGCGCTTCGCCGGCAGAACATCCCGGCGCGGCTCGTCGTCTTTCCTGACGAGGGGCATTGGATCGCGAAGCCGCAGAACCAGCGCCTCTGGTGGAACGAGGTGCAGGGGTGGCTGGCGAAGTACCTGGCGACAAAGCCGGCGACCTGAACGCGGCAGTTGGACGCTTCTCGCGTCAACTGCGTCCAACTGCGCAGCGGGGTGACCGGCCTGCGCGTGCAGGGACCAGCGCGCTCGGGCCGGTCAGAACGGCGATGACGCGGAAACGGCCGTTTCCGCGTTCATCCGCGTCATCATCCTTCCGACCGGGCGGCCACGCCGAAACCGTATCGGTAGGTCGTCAGGAGCCGGAGTCCCAGCGTAGCAAACGATCGCTATCGTGAACCGGCTTTGCGAGCCGCGGCTTTCGTGCGGTAGGCAACGTCCGGCGGTGGGTCGCCGTTAGGCCAGTCCTCCGCTTTCTGCGCGTAGTCCGGGCGCGGATGCGAGTTGATGTAGCGCGCCACGTCGAAGGCCTCCTGCGGCGTCAGGGTCCCCGGCCGATCGAACGGCATCGCCTGCTTGATGAAGGCCGCCGCGGTGCGAACACGCGTCATCCCCGCACCCACATTGTACGAATCCGGACCCCACAGCGGCGGCGCGGCGTTTGTCCCCTGGCCGTCCGGTCCGTGACAGATCGCGCACCGAGTCGTGAAGACTTGCTGCCCGCGAGCGCTGTCCCCCTCGAGCGGAGGTTCGATGCGCGGAATCCCCTGCCCTTCCACGCGAGAGCCGACGGGAACCCCGTACGACAGGAACGCGAAGTACGCCACGATGTCTCGCATCGCCCGACTATCGCGCGGCAGCGGGCGACCGTTCATGCTGCGCTCGAAGCAGTCGTTGATGCGGTCCTCGATGATCTCCACCGTCGCGCTTCGGGTGCGGTATTGTGGGAAGCGCGCGTAGACGCCCACGTACGGCATCTGGTTCGGCTTCAGTCCATCGCCCATGTGACAGCTCACGCACCGCAGCTTGTTCCCCACGTGCCGCGGCAGGCTGTCGCGCGTGTTGGCGAGGATGGCCCGGCCGCGACGCACGGCGGCGAGCACGGTGCTGTCGCGGACCTCCGACTCGTCCGGCACCCTGAACGGGACGACCTCCCCGCGTGCCGCGAGTGCGGCAGCCGCGATCCGCTCCGGCCTGCGACTGGTGTCAACAGGCGATTCCGTTTCGCGAGACTTGCAGCCGGTCGCCGCGAGAGTGAGCATCGTGGCGAGCGCAACGGCTGCCGCCAGCGGCTCGTGCAAGCTGGAGCGGCGGCGGGCGCGGAGACGCAGGCCGCCGAGCTGAGGCGTTCGGAGTTCGTGGTTCACGTCCTTCAGTGTTATGCGGGAAACGCCATCTGTCCAGCCTCATTGCCAGGCCGAGCCGGTGACCTCGGCAGTAATGCTCCCGAAGGTGCCCGTTCGCGCAGTGTTGGCTAGCGACTAGCGTCCGCGAGGACGACCCGTGCTCACCGGCAGTTCCGGTCGATTGCTCCACTCCTCCCACGAGCCGTCGTAGAGTCGAGCCTCGCGGCCAAGCAGGCGAGCCGCGAAGTAGACCACGGACGCCTGCTGTCCGATATGACAGTAGGCGACGATGCGCTTACCGGCTGTGGCGCCCGCCCCATAGAGCAAGCGCTCCAGCGCCTCACGCGACTTGAACGTGCCGCGATCTTCGAAGAACGATGTGAACGGGAGATTGCCGGCTCCCGGAACGTGCCCCTCACGGGCGTGCATCCCGGTGGCTTCGCCGGCGTAGAAGCGCACGTCACGCGCATCGACGACTGCTGTCCTGGAGTCGCCGATTGCCGCGCGGACTGCATTCGCGTCGACGACCACGTCGGGACGCACATTGACGGTGAGCGACCCGCGCACCGGTGGCGGGACCTCACGCGTCACCGGGCCGCCTGACGCGCGCCACGCGGCGAAGCCGCCGTCGAGAATCGACGTGCGATCGCCCAACCCGAGATAGTCCAGCGTGAGGAAGACCCGCGTCGTGGGTGAGAACCAGTCCTTCGCCCAGTAGAGGACGATCCGCGAATCGTTCGACACGCCGAGCGACTCGAACAGCGAATCGAGCAGCACTGGCGACGGGAGCTCGAGTGACAACCTGTCGCCGCGCGGGGTGGAGATCGCGTCGTACGGCAGAAATCGCGCGCCTGGAATGTGGCCGGCGTTGTAGTCCGCCCGCTCTCCGATGTGAAGCAACACCACACCGCCGCGACGCATTCGCTCACGAACCTGCGTGGCGGAGAGCAGGAGTGAGTCGGTCGAGCGTTGAACCGCTTGACCGGCCAGTGAGTCGGTCTCCGGTGCGTGAGGTGGTTGCACCGCGAACAGGTCGATGGACGAGGCAATTATGAACGACGCGACTCTGAGCACGAGTATGGGACCTCCGACGGTCCGATGGCGAACGACTCGTTTCGACTACTTCTTCACGGGGCCGACCACCGGCGTGTCGTCCCGCGAGCTCCAGTCCTCGAACGAGCCGTCGTAGAGACTCGCCTTGAATCCGGCGTGACGCGCCGCGAGGAACAGCAGACTGGCCTGCTGACCGACGTGGCAGTACGTGACGATGCGGTCCGTCGGCTGGACGCCCGCCGACGAGAACATCCCTGCCAGCGTGGCGCGATCCTTCAGCTTCCCGGTCGAGTCGGTGAGCGTGGTGAACGGAATGTTTTTCGCGCTCTCGACATGGCCCGGGCGTGGGCCACCACCGCCCTCGCCGCTGTAGAAGTTCGGCGTGCGCGCGTCGAGGATTCTGACGCCGGAGGTGTTGAGGTTCGCCTTCACGAAGTTCGCGTCGACGACGGCGGCGCTGCGCACGCGCGGAGTGAACTTCCCGCGGGCGACCTTCGGCACTTCGGTGCTGATGGTTCGCGCTTCCGCCTTCCAGGCGTTGAACCCGCCATCGAGGACCGCGGCGCGATCTCCGGCTCCGAGGTAGTCGAGGGTCACGAACACCCGCGCCACGAGTGGCGTGACGGTCGCGCCGTAGACGACGATCCGCGAGTTGTCCGACACGCCGAGCGACTCGAACAGGGAATCGAGCTTGGCGACGCTGGGCAGCTCGGTGCTCAGATCGGGCGTGCCGGGCGCCACGTCATTGAACCAGAGGAACCGCGAGCCGGGGATGTGTCCCGCCGTATATTCGCGCCGGGAGAATGCGAGGTGGAGCACCACGAGATTCGGGTCGTTCAGGTTGTCGGCCAGCCACTGTGTCGAGACCACAGGCGACTCGAACGTCGCGCCCTGTGCCTGCGCGTGGCGCACCGGAGCGGTGGTGACAGCAGCCGCGACGAGAACGGCGAGTATTGGGGTCATCCCCCGAGAGCAATGCATGGATGCCTCGCGAACGCGTTAATGGTTGAAGCGGTAGCCCACTTTCCAGATGGTGATGAAGTGCTTCGGCTCGGCCGGATCGTACTCGAGCTTCTTGCGGAGCTCCGCCATGTGCGAATCGACCGTCCGCGTGAGGACGATCGCGCGATGGTCCCACACCTCGCGCAAGAGCTCGACGCGCGTGGCGACGGCACCCTTTCGTTTGATGAGCGCCATCATGAGCTCGTAGGCTTTCGGCGTGAGCGCCACCGTCTCGCCCGCCCGGGTGACTGTGCGCGACGCCGGGTCGATCGTGACGTCGCCGAACTTGATGATTCCCGCCGCTACCGCGCGATCCGGCGTGTCGGCCCGCGCGCGCGTCCGGCGTAACAGGGATTTCACTCGCTCGAGCAGTTCGATCAGCCCGAACGGCTTCGTCACGTACTGATCGGCGTCGAGCTGAAAGCCGCGCACCTTGTCGGCCTCCTCCCCTCGCGCCGACAGGATGAGCACCGGCGTTTGCTTGCCGTCGGCGCGCATCGAGCGCAGGATCTGATAGCCGTCCATGCCGGGTAGCATGAGGTCGAGGATGACGAGATCCGGCTCCCACTCACGAGTGAGCGAGAGGCCCGTGGTGCCATCCTCGGCGACTTTCACCGCGTAGCCCTCGAGCTCGAGGTTGTAGCGGAGCCCTTCGGCGAGGTCGCTCGAGTCTTCGATCACCAGGACACGCGTCATCGCCTGCCGCGCCTCACGACGGACGAAGCGAGAGCGCACCATCCACGTCGACGGCTGGCACGGCGTCGGCCACGCGCTGCACGGCGGGCAACTCGACGACGAATACGGCGCCCTGTCCTGGGGCCGGCTCGGCGAGCGAGATGCGCCCGCCCATGGTCACGACCAGGTCCTGCACGATCGCGAGTCCGATGCCGCTCCCCCCTGCCCCCTGCGCGGCGGCGGCATGCCCGCGGAAGAACGGCGTCCAGATGGCATGCCGCTCGCTGGCGGGGACGCCGGGGCCTTCGTCGCTCACGGTGACACGCGCCGACGACCCGGCGAGCGACAACCCGATCGTGATCGTCTGTCCCTGAGGTCCGTACTTGACCGCGTTGTCCAGCAGGTTGAGGAGCACCTGTCTGAATGCTTCACGCTGTAACGGCACTACGACGTTAGGCGCGAGGTCCAGCCTGAGGGACGCGCGACGCGATGCCGCGAGCGGCTCGAACGCGCGGGCGATTCCGTCGATCTCGGTCGCGAGGTCGGTCGGCTCGGGGGTCGCCGGCGCCGATGGCGCTCGTCCAGCACGGGCGAAATACAGAATGTTCTCGACCAGATGGGCGAGCCGGTTCGTCTCTCGGTCGATGTTGTCGAGCGACCACTGGCGCTGCGCGTCGGTCGTGAATCGCCCGAGGCGTAACGTTTCGAGGAAGAGACGGATCTGCGCGAGCGGCGTACGCAGCTCGTGAGAGACGCTCGACACGAAGTCCGAACGCAGGCGGGCGAGCTCCTCCTCGCGCCGAAGGAGGACGACGGCCACGACGGCCATTCCTGCCGAGAGGGCGAGCATGCCGAGGAGGAGCGGGAGTCGCGAGCGCGGGAGCCCGCCGATCACGAGCTGATTCGCGTACTCGGGTCGGATCGACGCCTGCACCGTGAGGCCGCCGTATTGCGGCGCGAACGTCAGTGCGCCGACGTGCGGCGAGTCCGGCCACCGTGGCGACTCGAAGAGCGGCAGCGACCCTGGCCCCACGATGCGGATGCCGAGCAGGTCCTCGTTCGACTTTCCGAGCATGACCTCCTTGGGGAGGAGCGGTTCGTTCGCGAATGCGTCGCGGAAGATGTGACGCGATGTCGCCGCGCCGAACTCGACGCCGTAGAGGACCGTGTCGCCCCAGTCGGTCGGCATGAGCGCATACGCGATCATGCGGCCGGTGCCGAAGCGGGGCGACACGAGGACCTCGTAATTCTCCTCGTGATCGTGGACCCGGCGAGCGTGGGTGGTCAGCGAATCGACGAGCCACCGCCGTTCCGCGACCGGCGCCACCTCGAGCCACGCATCGGCCTCGGGGGTCGCGGCGCGCGGGGCGACCCGCAATGTGTCCGCCCCGAGAGTGAAGCCGAAATACACCGACGGCGGGAACGACTCGGGGCAGCGCTTCGTGGTGCAGAAGCGCGTCATGTACCGGTCGTTGTTGCTGTAGTAGCGCCAGAGGTCGTCGGCGTTAGGCGCAGGGCCATTCTGCTGCCGCGTGTGCCCCACACGTCCGTGCATGATGTACTGTAGCGACGCCATCACCGCCCCTTCGAGGACGCCGACGACCTGCTGTTGCGACGTCCACGCCGTGAACGACGCGTAATCCCGCAGCAGCCGCGACGCCGTGCGCTGGTGCGAGTACACGGCGCGCTGCGCGTTGAACGCCGCCACGGCCGTGACCGCGACGCTCGCGAGCAGGAGCAGGAGCGGCCAGGGAAATCGACGCCGCGGTACCTGAATACGGGAACGACGTGCCGAACGCGACATCAGCGGCGACCGACGCAGGAAGCAGACGAGAACGGAATCACACTGAACGATGGGTCGCTCGCAGTGGCCCGGGCAACGTCAATTTGTGTGAGATCTGTGGAAGAGCCGTCCCGGTTTGGTACCCGGTGGCGATGACCGGCCGCAGCGAACACACCTTTGGTACGCGGGCGCCAAGAAACCATGACAATGACGCCACGAAACCTCCGCCGCCGCAGTGGCCGATCGAACTATCGTCCCGCCACAACGACCGGAGCCATCGATGCAGAGCTTCCTGCAGGACCTGCGGTACGCGGCGCGGACGCTCGGCCGCGCGCGAGCGTATACTGTTGTTGCCGTGATCACGCTCGCCCTCGGCATTGGCGCAAATACAGCCATCTTCAGCGTCATCCACGGCGTCCTGTTGAAGGATCTGCCCTTCGCCAACGGGGAACGCGTCGTTCGGCTGAAGCAGCCGGTCGCTGCCGCAGAGATCGAGGACGACGGGTTCTCCGTCCGCGAGGTCGCCGACCTGCGCGCTCGCGTCCGCTCGCTCGATGCCGTCGTCGAGTTTCATTCCATGTCGTTCAATCTGCTGCGCCGCGGCGAGCCGCAGCGAGTGCAGACGGGCGTCGTGTCCGCGAACTACTTCGACGCCCTGGGCGTGCGCCCGCTCCTCGGCCGCGCGTTCCGCGAGGGCGAGGACCAGCCCGGTTCCGCCCCGGTCCTCGTGCTCAGCTACCGGTTCTGGCGCGAGCGGCTCGGCGGTGACACGGCCATCATGGGCAAAACAGTGGAAATGACGGACCGGCTGCACACGGTGGTTGGTGTGCTGCCGCCGTTGCCTGCGTTTCCCAACGAGAACGACGTGTTCATGCCGACCTCGTCATGCCCGTTCCGAAGCTCGGAGAGCTGGACCAACAACCGGGCCGTGCGCGCGCTGACGGTGTTCGCGGTGGCGCGCGCCGGTTCGTCGCTCGAGACGGTGCGGAACGACCTACGTGGTGTGGCGTCGCAGATGCACTCCGAGCACCGAGAAAACTATGACCCGGCGCAGGGGTACGGGCTGAGCGCCGAGTCGCTCCTCGAGGAGCTGTCAGGACCGGCGCGCGAGACGCTCGTGCTGCTGCTCGCGACGTCGGCGTTCGTTCTCCTCATCGCGTGCGCGAATGTCGCCAACCTCACGCTCGTTCGGCTTGTGCATCGACGAGCCGAGCTGGTCGTTCGCGCGGCACTCGGCGCGGGGACCGGTCGTCTCGCGCGCCAGTTGCTCACGGAGAGCGTCGTCATCGCGACGGCTGGGGCGGTGGTTGGAGTTGGACTCGCTGCCGGGTTGCTTCGCTTGCTCGTGCCGTACGCGGCACGGTTCACGCCGCGCGCATTCGAGATCGGGCTGGATGCGCCGGTCCTGCTCTTCACGCTCGGCGTCTCGGTGCTCATCGGGCTCGTGTCCGGCACACTGCCGCTGCTGACCGCCACGCGCGACATGGCCGGCGGCCTCCGCTCGCGAGGGGACGGCGGCCAGGCCCGTGGACGAAAGCGGCGCGCCGAGCAGACGCTGGTCGTCGCGCAGGTCGCGGTGTCGGTCGTGTTGCTCGCCGCAGCCGGGTTGTCGGTTCGCAGCATGATCGAGCTGGGTCGCGTCGACGCGGGCTACAAGCCCGAGCAGGTGCTGAGTCTTCGCGTGACGCCCAGCCGTGACCGTTACTCGGGCGGAGCGCAATACGCTGCCGTCGGCGAGCGCCTCATGACCGCGATGCGAGAGCTCCCCGGGGTGACGTCGGTGGCGTTCTCCAGCGCGGTGCCGTTAGGCGAGGGCGGTCGGATGTCGCACGCGATGCTCATCGCGGGCCGTACGACGGGTCCGAACGAGCCGTCGCCGCAGGCGGAGATGCAGGTCGTCAGTGGCGAGTACTTCACCACCATCGGCGTGCCGCTGCAGCGCGGGCGGTCGTTCAACGCCGGTGACCGTCTCGACACCGAGCCGGTGACGGTCATCAGCCGGTCGCTGGCAGATCGCTACTGGCGTGGTCAGGACCCGATCGGTGCGCGCATCTCGGGCGACGGAGGCGACAACTGGCTTCGCGTGATCGGCGTCGCGGGCGACGTGCGCGACCATGCGCTCGACGAGGAGCCGATCGACGCATTCTACCTGTCGTTCACGCAGGCGCCCGGCCCCACACGCATCCTGCTCCGCAGCCCCCTCGAGCCCGGCGCGCTCGCCCGTCGCGCGACCTCGGCCGTGCATGCCATCGACCCCGAGATGCCGGTGGACGCAGTCCGAACGCTCCTCGACATCCGCATGAATTCGCTGGCGCCGCGCCGCCTCACGGCATCGCTCCTCACGCTGTTCGCGCTGCTCGCGCTGCTCATTGCGGCCACCGGGATCGGCGGTGTGCTCGCGTTCTCCGTGAGTCAGCGCACGCGGGAAATCGGCGTGCGTCTCGCGTTAGGTGCGCAACGCGGGCAGGTGCTCCGCCTGGTGCTCCGGCAGGGGGGCGCGATGATCGCCGCCGGCCTCCTCCTCGGGACGCTCGGCGCGGTCTGGCTCGCCCGGTTCATGGAGGGGCTCGTGTTCGGGATCGGCCCGCGTGACCCGCTCACGCTGGGGGCGGTCTGCCTAACGCTGGCGGCGGTCGGCGTGGTCGCGAGCCTCGGGCCGGCGCGGCGAGCGACGGCGGTCGACCCGGTCACCGCCCTGCGGAACGGCTAGGGAAACGCCCGGCGCGTCGTCCTCCGCGGCCGCGAGTGGCTCGGCGACTCGCCGGACCGCCTCGAGGGTGACCGGGGCGCCGAGCACTCGCCTCGTGGCGTCGCGAAGGAACTGCGCGTGATCGCGCGGCCACCCCGGCAACTCGATCACGATCGGCTCGTGGTGGCTGTCGTGCCTCGTCGCGTCGGTGGCAGCTTCCGGCGCGGTGGGCGAGCGTCCGTGAAGCACACGCATGGTCGCGACGACGCAACGCCCAGGCGAGTCGTAGGCGCCGACCGACACTCGGATTGTCGCCCCGCCTCCACTCCCGGTGGCGTCGACGATCCAGCTCGCCGCGCCATAGGGCGCGATGCCGGTGCCCGTTCGCGGTAGCCCGATCGTCGCGTGCGGGGGCGTCCGCCGGAATCGCGCCCACGCGCCCGCAAGCGGAGGCCGACGTTCCGATGCGACGGCGGTCAGGCATTCGCCGATCGCCGCGGCAGCCGCGTTCCACGTGAACCGTTCCGCTCTCGCTCGTGCGCCGAGCGCGAGCCGCTCCAACCGATCACGGTCCGCGATGAGCGCCCGAATGGCATCGGCGAGGGCGTCCACATCGCCATGCCTGACGAGAAGTCCGCTCTCGCTGTGGACGACGGCGTCGCGAAGGCCGGGGGCATCGCTCGCGATCGTCGGCGTCCCGCGCGCTGCCGCCTCGAGCACCGTGATTCCCCAACCTTCCTTCATCGACGTGATGGCGTGGATCCACGACTGTTCCATGAGCGTTCGCTTCGCGGTGTCCGAGACGCGGCCGGCGAACGACACGCGGTCGCCGAGACCGAGGCTCGCGACCAGCCGCCGAAGCGCCGAGGCCTGGCGGCCGTCCCCCGCGACGATGAGTCGCGCCGATTCACCGGCGTCGCGAATGCGGCCGACGGCACGAACGATGAGGTCTACTCGCTTGTAGCGCTCGAGCCGGCCGAAGTAGAGTACGGTCGGCTCGGGATTGCGTCGCCCGAGCGGAACGCTCTCGAGGAGCCGCTCGTCGACGCCATTGTGGACGACGGCAACGCGGTCCGCGCGCATACCGAGTCGCACCAGCTCCTCGGCGGTGCTCTCCGAAACCGCGATGGTGTCGACGCCCCGATATGCCATACCGACTACGCGCTCGAGGGCCCACGTCGCCGCGGCTATCGGCGGGCTCGCGGACACGAACGCCGCCGCGCCGAAGAGATGATGCACGAGCAGGACGACCGGCGCGTCCACCCAGGCCGGCGTGAAGAGCGGCGCCTTGTTGAGATCCTCGACGACCACGTCGAACCGATGATCGGCGAGCGCGCGGCGGTAGTATGGACGCGCGTGGATGTAGTAACTCTCCCGTCCCCCGACGCGATGCACGTCGATGCCGTCCACGACCTCACGTGCGTCGCCACCAGGCCATCCGGACGCGACGAGCGTGACGCGATGGCCGGCACGCACGATCCGCCCGAACACCTCGTGAAGATGCACCTCGGCGCCCCCCGATCGCGGGTTCCGACGATCGAGCCAGTTGAAGACGAGGATGTCCAGAGGCACCGTGCGCGAGACGGTTGGCAACGGCGCGGACGGGACCGATGCCCGATGTCCGCGTTAGGGGTCGGTCGTTGAACCCCCGGTGCCGGAGTGGGGTCACAGCACGCAGCTATCAGCTATCAGCTATCAGCTATCAGCTATCAGCAAAGCGAGAACCCTCGGGATGCCTCCCTACCGGAGGGGGGCATCCCGAGGCAGTAAGCTGATGGCTGATGGCTGATGGCTGATGGCTGATGGCTGATGGCTGATGGCTGATGGCTGCCACGCAGTGGCTGCTACCGCTCTAGCCTGTACCCCGCCTTCCGAACCGTGAGAATGTGTCGCGGATCCGCGGGATCGTGCTCGAGCTTGCGCCTGAGCTCCGCGATGTGCGTGTCCACGGTCCGGCTCACGACGACCGCCGAATGCCCCCACACTTCGCGCATGAGATCCTGGCGCGACGCCACCGCACCGCGACGCTGCAGCAGCGCGAGGAGGAGCTCGAACTCCATCGGCGCGAGATACACCGGCACGCCGTCGCGCGTAACGGTGCGCGCCGCACGATCGACTTCCACGTCGCCGAACCGCTCCGTCGGCGGCGCCACCGGGACCTGCACCGCCCCGGTCGAGCGCCGCAGTAGCGCCTCGATGCGCGCGAGCAGCTCGAGCACGCCGAACGGCTTCGTCACGTAGTCGTCGGCGCCATTGCGGAAGCCGATGACCTTGTCCGCCTCCTCACCGCGCGCCGTCAGAATCAGGACGGGCCGCTCGAACCCCTCCGCGCGCAACGTACGCAGCACGCGGTACCCGTCCATTCCCGGGAGCATCAGGTCGAGGATGACAAGGTCCGGCAGCCAATCGCGGGCGCGCGCGAGTCCCGTCGGCCCGTCGCCCGCCACGAGCACCTCGTAGCCCTCGATCTCGAGGTTGTTTCGTAGCCCGAATGCGAGATCGGGATTGTCCTCGACGACAAGAACGCGCGACATCAGGGGTCGGGGGTGAGGAATCGGGCTGGGCTAGCGGGTGGCCTGCACGCTCGGCTCTCGCTCGTCGAGACTCGGTGCCGCGGTACCGACACCCGAGTCCCGGTTCCCGATTCCCGAGAGCTCAACGACGAACCGAGATCCGCGCCCCGGCGCATTCTCCGTCCACGCACGACCGCCGTGAAGCGCGACGAGCTGCGCGACGACCGCGAGACCGATCCCGCTCCCCGCAACCGCGCCAGCCACGGCACTCTCGAGCCGTTGATACGGCTCCCAGATACGCTCGCGGTCCTCCGCGGGAATACCCGGCCCTTCGTCGTCCACGATGATGCGCGCGACCGAACCGACCTGTCGCAACGAAATCGTCACCGTCTGCCCCTGCGGGCCGTACTTCACGGCGTTGTCCAGCAGGTTGAGAAGGATCTGCCGCAGCGCGCCGGGATCGACCATGCACACGACGCCGTTCGCCAGCGTTGTCTGCACCGTCACGTGTCGTGATCGCGCGACCGGAGTGAACGCCTCCACCGCCTCGCGAATCTGCGCGGCCAGGTCGACCGCAACCGGCGCCAGCGTGATCGCCTCACGCTCCGCGCGCGAGAACTGGAGGATGTTTTCCACGAGATGCGTGAGCCGGCGCGCTTCCTGATCGACGATCTGGAGCGATCGCAGCCGCTCCTCTTCGCTCCGTACCCGCCCGAGCAGGAGCGTCTCCGCGAACATGCGCACCTGCGCGAGCGGCGTGCGAAGCTCGTGCGAGACGCTCGCGATGAAGTCCGATCGGAGCCGCGCGAGCTCACTCTCACGCCGAAGCTGCATGACGCCGATGGTCGCGAGGACCGCACTCAGGGCCAGCACGCCGAGCAGGAGCGGCAGCCGTTCGCTCGGCAGGTCGCCGATGAGCAGCGACTTCGCGAGCGATGGCCGCAATGCGACGACGCTCTTCAGCCCGCCGAAATAGTCGAGCGTGTACGACCCCGTGTACGTCGCCGGGTACTGCACGGGCGAGCGAAATATCTCGTGCCCGCCGCCGTCGTACACCAACACGGAGAATAGCGAGTCATTCGAGACCGAGTCGTTCGGCACGCCGCCCGTGAGTGATGGAGGCAGGATGGCGTAGTGCCGCATCACCTTGTTGAGTCCCGCGGCCGCGAACTGTGCGAAGCAGAGCTCGAATCCGTACGCAACCGCTGCTCGGCCAGCACGGTCGCGTTTCAACTGGTATACGACAGCGCGGGGCTTCCCGCCGACCGTGCCCGAGATGACCTCGTAGACCCAGTCCGCCTTGTACGTCTTCGCGTTGGCCGGGAGGGTGTCGAGGAGCCAGCGCCGCACCGCCTCCTGCGGCGTCGCGCCCGCGGTCGTGAACGAGGCGTCACGCAGGTCGAGGCGGAAGAAGTACCGCGAGGAATCGCGCGCGCAAAGAAGGTGTGAGGATTTCTTCTGGTCGAGGATGGCTGGCGAAGGCAACGGTCCGTCGAGGTCCTGGGCCTCGATCGCGGCCGTCGGGCTGAACGCCCACACCAGCGTCGAGTACAGCGCCTCCTTGGCGCTGACCGAGAACTCCCACGCGGCAAAGCTCGCGTAGTCTCCGATGGCGCGTTCGGCGGTCGCCCGGTGCGAGCGCGCCGCAGCCCACGCTTCGTACGCGAGGAACGCCGCGAGCGCGACCGTCAACATCAGGATCGCGACGAGCGACTTGGTTCTCGACCGCGTCGTGCGCGGCAAGCGAGGATCCGACATGTCCGGACGCTACACGCTCGGCGGCCATTCCGGCAACTGGTGCTTACATCACCGCGCCGACGACTGTTAGCGACACGTCAGGAACTACAGGAACGGCGCTGGTCGCTGTTCTAGTGTGTCAGCGTGTCCCGTGAAGAATGCCATTCCTTATTCGGATCGCCTTCGGCGACGCCGACGGATCGATCATGAGCCGCTCCTCGACGCGGGCCGCGAGTCGCACCCGGATCTGCAGATCCATCATGCGACCGTCGCGCCGGATGCGCACCGGCAGCGACTGCCCTTCAGCGTTCGCATAGCGCTCCCGGAACTGCTCGCCGAACGACTGGTCGCGGACCGCGATGTCGCCCACCTGCAGCAGATAGTCCCCTTCCCGGATTCCCGCCGAGTCGGCCGGGCTTTCAGGACTTATCTGCGCAACGCGAACGCCAGCCGAATCGGGCATGCTCGCGACGCCGAGCCGCGGCTCCCGAATCGTGTCTACCTGAAGACGCAATCCGCCAAGCGGGAGCACCGACGCGTAGGGGAACGGCTCGCGCCCATCGATGTACTTCGCGTTGAACTCCGCGAACGACTTCCCCCCAGCGGCGCGGCTCACCGCTCCCCACCACTGCTCGGACGTGAATCCGGTGAAGCGCTCCTTATACGTCGACCGATACAGCTCACGAAATACATCGTCGAGGCTCTTCTGATTGTCGCTCGCGTCGCGAATCAGAATGTCGAGCAGCAACCCCGCGAGTGACCCCTTCTGGTAATAGATGTACCCGGTGCCGTCGGTCGGATGGATCCACGTCGACAGCGACGCGTCCTCGAGCGCCACCGGCGGCACGGCGTTCACTTCCTCCATCTTGCCCTGCGTGAGGATGACGAAGCCGACGGAGTCGATGATGCCGGCGCGGGCGAGCACGACGTCGGCGTAGTAATCGGTGATGCCCTCGCTCACCCAGAGCCACGTCGTCGGCTGCGGCTGCGCATAACGATACGGGACCAGGTCGGCCGGACGCAGCCGCTTCACGTTCCACGCGTGGACGATCTCGTGCGCCGTGATGGACGGGAACAGCACGCTCTGCACGATCAGTGGCGTGTAGATGCCTACGTGCGAGTTCTGGTGCTCGAGCGCGCTCCCGCCGGCCGACGTCGAGTCGAACACGAGCAGCGTCGTGTACGTGTCGAACGGTTTATCGCCGAAGATGGCGATCATCGGCGGGAACATCTTCTTCTGATGGTCCCAGAACATCGCGCGCGCGTCGCCCTGAAAGCTCCCTTTCGGCCACGACGCCATGCGCACCCAGGTGTTCTCGATCTGGAGGCTGTCCACGTCGTACTCGCCGACGAAGAACGGCATGTCGACGAGGTCGTGGTAGCCAGGCGCCGTGTAGGTTCGCGCGGCGCCAGCGGCCTTCATCCCCGTCGTCACGTTCCATGCTGGTTCCGTCTTCACGGCAACCGTAGCCGCGAACTCGGTCGAGCGCCCTTCGGGATGCATGAAGATGTTGGTGCCGTTGAAGAACGCGAAGTTGCCGTTCGCCCACGCAATCGCGTTGTCCAGCGAGTCCGCGAGGTAGTCGAAGCGCACGGTGACGCTCCGTGCGCCGTCGGGGCGAACGCGCCACGTATCGTGATCGAATTTGTCCCACGTGAGCTCGCGCCCACCCGACGTCGCGGAGAAACCCGATACCCAGCGAGCGAAGTTGGAGACCTCGTACGCGCCCGGCGTCCACCCTGGCAGCGACAGCAGCACCGGGCCCTGGCCAGTCACGTCGAACGTCATGGCCACGCCGAGGGTGCGTGCTGGTGCGGTTGCGCGGTCGAACGTGATCTCGTACCGCACGTTGGCAATGGCCGCGGACTGCGCGGCGGCTCGCGTTGTTGTCGGCCGTGCCTGCGCGGCGACGACCGCCGGGACCGGAGCAAGCGAGAAGGCGGCAGCGGCGATGAAACGAAGCCGAGGACGAGACGAGTACATGGGACCAGGAGAAAGGGTTGAGACCGGCTGGAATGTAGCCAGCCACCAACGGGGTGTGCATGAATCGGGCTGTCGTGACGTCTCCTGATAGAGCCGCCCGCGACCGTCTGCAGGACGTCGGGCGCTCCGAACCGCGGAGGCGCGTTTCCGGCCGCCCCGCGGGCGTCACTCGGCCGGCGTCCAACCATGCGTGCCACTTTGCCACTTTGCTTCCGTTCACTCAGCTCGTCCCACGCCCACCGCCGAGTCCTCGTAGCCGTGGTCGCCGGCGCTGGTGCCGTCTCGCTCGTCGCGTCGTGCGGCCGACAGGACGCGGTGACGGCGTCCACTACCGACGCGATCGAGATGGCGCCTCCTCCAGCGGTGGATCCGGCGCATATCGGCGATGAGTCGCGTGCTCAGGGCATCGTCGGCAGTGGCGCGGTAGCCAACGAGATGAAAAAGCAGTCCGAGTCGGCGTTCTCGGCGGCGGCGCCCGCACCATCGGGCGGAATGCCGTCGGCGTCCGCGGTAGCGCAGCCCACCGCGGCATCCTCCATGATCATTCGGACCGGGCACGCAGGCATCGAGGTGGACTCATTGGATGTCGCGATCGCGAGCATTCGCGCGCTCGCAACGCGCGTTGGCGGGTTCGTTGCCAACACCGTCATCCAGGGCGGCCGCGATCACCTGCGTTCCGCGACGCTCGAAGTGAAGGTGCCGGCCGACCGCTTCGACGAGGCGCTCGCGGGGCTCACGCCGATCGGGAAGGTCGAGTCGGTCAACGTGAACACGCAGGACGTTGGCGAGGAGTACGTAGACATCACGGCGCGGGTCGAGAACGCGCGCCGCCTCGAGGCGCGCCTGATCGAGCTTCTCGCGAATCGCACCGGCCGGCTGCAGGACGTGCTGTCGGTCGAACGAGAGCTCGCGCGCGTGCGAGAGGAGATCGAGCGGTACGAGGGGCGACTCCGGTACCTTCGGACGCGCGTCGCGACCAGCTCGCTCTCCATCGCGGTGCACGAACGCTCCCCGCTGATCGTGCCGGTGGCCGGTGACGGACCGATCACCGTCGCGCTGCGCCAGGCGTGGCGCAACTTCGTCGCGTTCATCGCGGGCATCATCGCCAGCCTCGGCATCCTCGTGCCGTTAGGCGTGCTCGCGTTCGCCGGGTGGCTCGTCGTTCGCCGGTGGATGCCGTGGCGTCCGTCCGGCGGTACTCCGCCGGCTGCGGGCTCGGTCTCGGGCGACTGACGCCGGCGGTGGTTCGGCGACACCGCGTCGATGGATGCCGCCGAGCCGCCGCAGTTCGCTGCAGCTCCGACGGCTCGGCGCGGTGCGCCCGTGCGATCACAGCAAGCCCGCGACGTCGGGCCACGAGCCTCGGACGACATCCGCGACACGCGGATCATCCGCGAGCAGACGGAAATCCTCGAACTCGAACCCGGGGGCTACCGTACAGCCCACGAGGCAGTAGTCGCCCAGCGGACGCGCCGCCTGCCATCGCCCGGCGGCAATCACACGGACTGGCGACTGACCCTCACCCACGTTGCCGAGACGATGCCGCACCAACCCGCCGCCGGTGGGGGCGAGCTCGAGGAGCTCCAGCGCATCGCCCTCGTAGAAGTGCCATACCTCGTCCGATGCCACCTCGTGCCATCGGCTCGAGGACGCGGCGTCGAGGAGATAGTAGATCGTGGTCATCGCCGCGCGTTGGCCTCGTGCGTCGGACGGCGACACATGCGTGCGAGAGCGGAAGACTTCGCGGTAGTAGCCGCCCTCCGGGTGCGGACGCAGGTCCAACGTCGAGATGAGCTCTACGGCCCGCGGATGCATGAGGATCAGAGGTTCGGTGTTTCAGCCGCCCACGTGACGCGCATCACGGTACACCAGGCGCGTGTTGCCAGTCCATGCGCGCAATGGTCTTGACCGCATGAGACTGCGTCAACGCTCCTTCCTCGCCGACGCCTGACACGACCACGATGGCCCGACCATTCGCCTGCGTCGCCGCCCTGCTGCTCGCAACCACGCCACTCGACGCACAGGATACACCATCGCCAGCGCCGGCACGTCGATCCATCTGGCTCGTGTATGGCGGTGACCACGCGGTCTCGCGTCGTCTCGGACTCGTGCTCGATGCGCAGCTCCGCATGACGCAGAACGCCACGCACGAGCGTCAGGTGCTCCTGCGCCCAGGGGCATCGTTCGCCGTCAGCCCGGCACTCAAGCTCTCGGCCGGGTATACACTCACGGCGGCACGCGACGACGGCACCGATCCGTTCTTCACCCGACGACCCGAACACAGAGCGTGGGTAAGCGCTCAGTACGGCCACGCCCTCGGGCCCATCTCGTTCGGCCACCGCTATCGCGCCGAGCACCGCTGGCTGCCCGGTGTGCGCGTCGACGACGCGGGCGCGCCCGTGGGTGACACGCGCGTGACATCGGAGCGCATGCGTTACAGCCTTCGCGCGACAGTTCCACTCGCCGCGCGGGGCCGCGGGCGCTCGATGTACCTCGCCGCCTCCGACGAGGTGTTCGCGAGCTTCGGCGGGTACGCGGGGGACATGGCCGTCGACCAGAACCGCGTCGCCGTCGTCCTCGGCATGCGTGCCTCACGTACGCTGCGACTCGAGATGGGCTACATGCTTCAGGCGTCCGGCTCGGGGGGTCGGCTCGACGAGCGCAACCACACGCTGCAGATCGCGGCAGTCTCCACCGCTCCCCTGCGAGGGCGCTGACGGAATTGGCGGATGGTGCTGATCGCTCCCGTACGCGACTGTGGGACAACGATGGGCTTTGCTGATAGCTGATAGCCGATAGCCGATAGCCGATAGCTGATCAGTGCGGCGTATTGTTCGCTCGCTTGGCCGCGCTCGCGCCTGGCAGCTCCCCCACGCGGTCACGCGCTGGTAGGCGCTCCGACAGCAAGGCCGCCGTGAAGCGCTGCGACTCCGAGATCCGCTCGACCTCGATCGCGATCACGTCCACGGCTGCCTCGAGACGCTGGAGACGCTCGTCGTCCAGCCGCTGCGCGGCCGTGAATCTCGGGCGAGAGCCTCGCCGCCAGAGCACGCGGGTCCCCAAGCCTATCCCGATGAACGCGGCGACGCTCGTGACAATCACCGCCATGACCGACGCGAACGTGAGGACATCCTGTTCCATCAACTACCTCCTTAGGTTAGCCACCCCTACGACCGGTACCGCCCGCAGGTTCCGGCGGCGGGCGAGCCGCGGTAGCGTGGCCAGCACAGTTGCGAGTCGTCCGCCGGTCATTGCGGAGTCATCGGTCGCGGGTGCTTTGGACCGGCCCCGGTCGAGACGGATCGGCTCGCCGGGGTCGCCACTGGTGACTCATATTTGTCGGGCGGCATCCTGCCGCGATCGACCGCGGCCTTGGTGAGACGCACCCGACAACCATCGATCGCTGATGCGCATTGCAGCACTGCTCGCTCCCGCGGTCCTCACCGCTCAAGCACTGGCGCACCCCGCGCAACAGACTCAGCCGCCTGATGACCTGATCGTCACCAACACGCGAACCTATACGGTCGACGAGGCGCATCCGGTATCTGCCGTGCTGGCGGTGCGCGATAGCGCGGTTCAGTTCGTCATATGACGGGCGGCACGCGGCCGCCGTTGGGACCGAGCGCGAACTCCACGCGCACCCTCGGCATCATTCGAATAGCGCTCCTCGTCGGTGTGCTCGTGTTCGGCGCTGTCGTCTGGTTTCTGCGCCGGTCGGACGGCGTGGCCGAGGGTGTGGACCCGCGCAGTCTTCGCCTCGCCGGACAGGCCGTGTGGGCGGCCGCCACGCTCGGCACGCTGGGGTTGTTTCTCGCCGCCGGACGCGCGTCGCCCGAGCGCCGAGCAATCTTTTCGGTGAGCGCGTGGGCGCTCGGCGAGTCGACGGCAATCTACGGCGGGCTCTTCTGGATGCTCCTCGGTGACGCGCAGTGGTATCTGTACGGGGTCGCCTGCCTGCTGCTCACGTACTTCATCTTCCCGATTCGCGGACCACGTTAGGCATGCGTGTCGTCTCGTTTCTGCCATCGGCCACCGAGATCGTCGCCGCCCTCGGTCATGCCGATGCGATCGTTGGCATTTCGCACGAGTGTGATTTCCCTCCCGCGGTGAAGTCGCGCGACGTCGTGACGTCGAGCAGCATAGCGTCGGGCGCCGCACCCACCGATGTCGACGCCCAGGTGCGCGCGCTCGTCGAGAGCGGACGCCCGATGTATGAGGTACGCGAGGACCGGGTCCGCGAGCTGGCGCCGGATCTACTCGTCACCCAGGTCGTCTGCGACGTCTGCGCGGTGAGCGAGGGTGAAGTGCGCGCCGTCGCCGCCCGACTCGAGCCCGCTCCGAACGTCGTGACGCTCGGCGCGACGACCCTGGACGGTATCTTCGATGACATTCGTCGCGTGGCCGTTGCCCTCGGTGACCAGGCGCGCGCCGACACGCTGATCGCCGAGGCCCGCGCGCGGATGCGTACCGTCCACGAGACGCTCAAGGCAGCGCGCGCACCACGTCCGCGCGTCGCGGTCATCGAGTGGACGGAGCCCGTCTTCGCCGCGGGGCACTGGGTTCCAGAGATGATTCACCGCGCGGGCGGCGAGGACGTGCTCGCGAGGCCTGGCGAGCATTCGACCACGCGCACTCACGAAGAGCTTCACGACGCACGACCGGACATTGTGATCGTCGCGCCGTGCGGCTTCGACCTCGATCGCGCGACGGTCGATGCCATGCGGGTGCTCGAGCGGCCGGAGTGGCGCTGGGCGGCCGCCGGCCAGCTGTGGGCGGTGGACGCGAACGCCTACCTGAGCCGCCCGGGTCCGCGAGTGGTGGACGGCATTGAAGTGCTGGCCCGGATCTTCAATCCGGCCCTCTTCGGCAATCCGTCACCCGACACCGCGAAGAGCCTGCGATTGCGATAGGTGGAATCGGCGATCATGGCAGGACGGATCATCCCTCCGTCCGATCCGTATCGCTTCCCGGTGGCAGCCATCCATCGCATCCGTACCCGCGACTCTGACGACTGATCACCTCTCGCAATGGCTAAAGAGATGAGGGGAACACCCTGCGGGGACGCTGGCGTCCCGGGCGGCTGTTCCCCTCTCTCCTTCTGGTTGCGCGAGGGCGCATCCGGGTCTCGGAGCGATCCGCACGATCCGCCCCATCCGTCAGATCCGCATCCCCCTTCGCGGGGCGCCGCTCCGGCGAGCGGGTAGCGGGGCGCGGCGGAGCAGACCGGCGTCATCCCATAGCCTATCGAAACCACTGTGAGCGAGGACTAGTCCGTGATCCACAGGCGGATGGCCACCAGCACGAGAAAGACCGCGAACGCCCGCCTCAGCTGCTCTGCAGTGAGCAGGTGTGCCAGTTTCGCGCCGGCGTACGCGCCGAAAAAGAGCCCCAGCGCAATCAACAGCGACGCGCGCATGTCGAGGTTGCCGCTCCGGTAATACGTCCACGCTCCCAGCGCTCCGACGGGCAGCAGCAGCGCGCCGAGTGACGTCCCCGTCGCCGTGAGAGGAGACATGTGCGCGACGAGCAGCAGCGCCGGGATGATCACGACGCCACCGCCAATCCCGAACAACCCCGACAACACGCCACCGCCAAGCCCGATTAAGATGTAGAGGATTGTCATCCTACCAATGTACGCCGCCATGCTCACGGAATCGTCGACCGCCTTTCTCAAGCGACTGCTCGATACACCGGGCCCGTCAGGGTTCGAGTCCGCTCCCGCGAACGTGTGGCGCACTGAGGCGCGCGCCTTCGCCGACGTGTCATGGGATGTCGCCGGCAACAGCATGGCCGTCGTCAACGCCGGCGGCGTGCCGACGATCATGCTCGCTGGCCACATCGATGAGATCGGGATCATCGTCACGTACATCGATGACGACGGGTACCTCTATATCGGGGGCATCGGCGGCTGGGATCCGCAGGTGCTCGTCGGCCAGCGCATCCGCATCCTCGGGCGTGACGGCGACGTCTTCGGCGTCGTGGGCAAGAAGCCGATCCATCTCATCAAGACGGAGGACCGCAAGAAGGCCTCCGAGATGACTGACCTCTGGGTCGACATCGGCGCGACCTCGCAGGAGGACGCCGAACGTTCGGTGAGCGTCGGCGATCCAGGCGTCATCGACTCGCGCACGTTGGACTTTCCGAACGGGCGTATCGTGTCTCGGTCCATCGATGACCGCATCGGTGCGTTCATTGTTCTCGAGGCACTCAGGCGCTATGCGGAAAAGCCCGGCGCGGCGCGCGTCGTGGCGGTCGCCACGACACAGGAGGAGATCGCGTACCACGGCGGCGGCGCGCGTGTCAGCGCGACGCGGCTCGATCCGCAGATGGCGCTCGTCGTCGACGTCACCCACGCGACGGACTATCCGGGCGCCGAGAAGAAGGAACACGGCGAGCACAGAATCGGCGGTGGGCCCGTGCTCACGCGTGGATCGATCATCTCCCCGGTGGTGTTCGCGCTGCTCCGCGACACGGCGCGGGGACTCTCGATTCCCTTCACTGTCCACGCGGCGGGTCGTGAGTCGTGGACGGATGCCGACGCGATTCACGTGGCGCGCGAGGGAGTCGCGACTGGGTTGATCTCGATCCCCAACCGCTACATGCACTCACCTAACGAGCTCGTGAGCGTCGAGGATCTCGACCGGGCTGCCGAGTTGATCGCCGAAACGTGTCGCGCGGTGAGCCCGGAGACGGACTTCGCCGCGCGATAGCCTCAGCTCTCGGCTTTCGGGCGTAGTGCCCGCATCGCCGCATCGCGTACGTCGCGGTCCTTGTCCTCGGCGAAGCGGCGCAGCGCGGCCAGCGCCGCTGGCGTGTTCGCCTCGGCCAGCGCCTGCACGGCGGAGACGCGAAGCGCGGTCGGCTTGCGCTTGAAGAGCCGCCCTTCCGGCTCCGCCGCCTTCGTCAGCCGCGCCACCGCCTCGTTGGACGCCTGCCGCCCGAGTGCCGCGAGAATCACCGCCTGCACCTCGGCGTCCTGCTCCGTATCGAGCGCCCGCGCGAGCACGGATACGACGCGCGGCCACTTCGTGCTTCCGAGGCCCTGCACGGCATGCACGCGCACTTCCGGGACCGGGTCGCTCAACATCTGCTGCGCGGTCTGGATCGAACGCGGCGTCGCCAGTCGGGCGAGCGCGGTCGCCACCGAGCGGCGCACGCGTTCCTCGCGATGGGTGGCGACTCCCACCAGCGCGTTCTCCGCCTCGATCGCGCGCATCTCGCCGAGCAAATCCGCCGCGTTCCGGACGACATACCACCGAGTGTCGCCGAGGAGGTGGATGAGTGTCGGCACTGCCTCGCGGCACTTCACGAGCACGGCGAGGTAAGCGCGGCGATCGGTCAGGGAATCGGCGGTCGTGAGCAGATCGATGAGCGCCTCGGCCCCGTCCGCACCGAGCCGTAGCAGCACGTCGTGCAATTCGTCGCGCATCTCGGGCCGGCGCGGCAACAGCCCCGCAATCCCGCGAATCAGCGTCGGCTTGCCGATGCGGCGAAGTCCGATCGTGTACGCGCGCTTGAGGTCCGCGTCATTTTCCGCCGCCGTCTCTCCCTGTACGAACGTGTGGAACACGCGGGTCACGACTTCCCAACGCTGCTCCTGCGCGCGGGTCTCGGCCACCACCGCGAGTTCGTCCAGCAAGCGCATCGCGTTGTGCGGCGTGACACCCGTCCGCAACTGCTCGATGAGCTCGTCGTCGGAGAGCAGCGCGAGCGTCTTGGTCTTGATCGCGCGCTCGATGATTCGTGACGACTCGTCGCGAATCACCGGGCCGCCCTGCAGCGGCGTCCGCGAGTGATCGGAGCTCGGCGTCAGACCGCCTCCGCCGATACTCGCGCCGTCGAGCGACGGGTGTGCGACCGCAGCGCCGCCAACCGGCGTGGCGCGAGGCGAGTCGTTCGCCATTGATGGGAGGGGCGAGGTCGGCGTGGCGCGTGACGGCGTTGCGCCGAACGCGGGCATCGCACGGAACGGTGTGACTGACCGCACCGTACTGTCCACGCGATCGATCGTTGGCGGGGTCAGACTTCCGGTGCGCACGAAGCCGTTCCGGCCGAGGTGGACTTCGACCAGCGTCGGCGCGAGCTCGACGAGCTTCTCGTCGAACGCGGCGCCGTCGTCATTCGGCGTGGCCTCGCCCGCAAGGATGCGCGCGACCCCGAGGATCTCCACGCGCGGCGTCCTGGCGAGGAAATCGATCTGGTGCGCGGAGTGTGCGGACATCCGCATCACGAGCTCGTGCAGGTGGACGCCGACCATGGTCTGGCCGACGTCCAGCAGGTCTACGTTGAGCTGGCTCGTGGTGAGCGACGCGTAGCGAGCCGCAACCGCACTGGCGGCAGCATCCAGCGCGGCCTCCTGCTCGGCCGTTGCATCCGGCTGATTCGCAAGGAGATAGACGAGCTCGGCGAAGCGTGCGGGAAACGTGGCGGCGCTACTCGACATTTCGAAATCAAACCCGTTCGGAGAGATGAGGAGCCTGTCTGATGACGCATGGCACGCCACGATGGATACTCTACGTCACTGCTTGGCCCATCGGACTGTTCGACCCCGGGTCCGCCTCGTAAGATTCGCTCCCGACAACTCTTACGACTGGTCAGGTTCCATGACTCTTCGCTCGCTCGCCGGCGGTTCTCCCGCTCGTCTGCTCGCCGCGCTTTACCTCGCGGCGGCGTGCCGCGGCGCATCGCCATCCCAGATGCCGACGGCGGGCAGTCCGGTCCCGGATACGTCGTCGATCATGAGGGACGTTCGCTACCTCGCCGGTGACGCGCTCGAAGGTCGCGGGACGGGTACGCCGGGTAACGACTCGGCGGCGGCCTACATTGCACGACGTTTCGACGGCCTTGGTCTGACCCCGGCGTTCTCGTCCGCCGATTCGCGCGTCTGCGGACCGGCGAGGTGCGAGGGCCGGTTCCTCCAACCGTTCGTGGCTCGATCGGTCGCCGCCGCGCACGCCGGGCTTCCGGCCGCGATGCCGACGCAGAACGTCGCCGCGATGGTGCGTGGCGCGGACCCGGTGCTGCGCGAAGAGTACGTGATCGTTGGCGCGCACTTCGACCATCTTGGCCGCACGACAATGGGCGCGCTCGACCCCGACGCGAAGGACGCGATCCGCAACGGAGCGGACGACAATGCGTCGGGGACCGCCGCGGTCATCGAGCTCGCTCGTCTGCTGCGCCGCGATCCGCCAAAGCGCTCGGTGATCTTCGTCACGTTCAGCGGCGAGGAGCTGGGCCTGCTCGGGTCGCAGCATTTCGTGGAGAACCTCCCGGTGCCGCTCGACCGGGTCCGGGCGATGCTGAACTTCGACATGGTCGGTCGACTGCGTGATGACCGGCTCCTCATCTACGGCGTCGCGACCGCCGAGGAGCTGAACGAGATCATCACCCGCGCGAACGCGGTTGCGCCGCTGTCGGTCACAGCCACGGGAGACGGTTTCGGCGCGTCGGATCACAGCTCGTTCTATGCGAAGAACCTTCCGGTGCTGCACTTCTTCACGAACGTGCACGACGATTACCATCGCGCCACGGACGACGCCGAGCGCGTGAACGCGACCGGCATTGCCCGCGTCGTGTCACTCGCGGAGCGCATCGCACGAGACATTGGCGATCGCGCCACGCCCCTGACGTTCGTTCGCGCCGTTGCGGCGGCGCCGACCACGTCATCGCGCGCCGGGACGAGCGCGTACCTCGGCTCGATCCCCGATATGGGCGCGTCGGACGTGACCGGCGTGCGACTCACGGGCGTTCGTGCCGGAAGCCCGGCCGACAGCGCGGGGTTGAAGGCGGGCGACATCATCGTGGAGCTCGGCGGGAAGCCGGTGAAGGACCTGTACGCCTATACGGACGCGCTGTACTCTCACAAGCCGGGCGACACCGTCGACATCGTCGTGCTTCGTGGCACCGAGCGCGTCACGGTCAAGGCCACGTTAGGCAAGCGTGGCGGCTGACCCGCCCGCGCGAGGCGACAGACGACACCCTGGGGTCAGCGTCCCGCTGGCCCTGTTCACTAGCGCCGCCACCTCACTACCAGAACAGCCATGCGAATTCGCTTCCTGATCGGGCTCGTACTCCCGCTGGCCGCCGGGGCCCAGGCGCCGACGAACGCGACGAAGGGCAGTGGCACGGTGGTACTCAAGGCCGCTCGGCTCATCGACGGCACGGGTGCCGCGCCCGTGCAGAACGGCATCATCGTCGTGACCGACGACCGGATCGTCGCGGTCGGGCGTGACGGCGCGGTCAGGGTGCCAGCGGGCGCACGGACGATCGACCTCGGCAACGCGACGCTCCTGCCCGGCTTCATCGACGCACACACGCACGTCATCGGGCGCACGCTCGGCGACCCGGCGGGCGATAACGAGGCGGTGCGCGACATCGACGCGTTCGGCGCGATCCTCGGCGTTGGCAACGTGCGGAACACGCTGCTTGCGGGGTTCACCAGCGTCCGCAACGTCGGCTCGGCGAACTTCGCCGACATCGCGTTGCGGAAGGCGATCGACGAAGGGTGGGTCATCGGGCCGCGCATGCAGACGGGCGCGCACTCGCTTGGCATCACCGGCGGGCATTGCGACGAGAACGCCTACAAGCCCGGGCTCATGGACGGCGACTACAGAACAGGGATCGCCGATAGCCCCGATCAGATCCGTGCTGCCGTGCGCTACCAGGTCAAGTACGGCGCGGACGTCATCAAGACGTGCGCGACGGGCGGCGTGCTCTCGGAAGGTGATGCAGTCGGGACGACGCAGTACGGCCTCGAGGAAATGCGGGCCATGGTGGAGGAAGCGGAGCGGCACGAGCGGAAGGTCGCCGCGCATGCCCACGGGGCCGAGGGGATCAAGATCGCGACCCGCGCCGGGGTGGCGTCGATCGAGCACGGCTCGTTCCTCGATGAAGAGGGCGCGCGACTCATGGCGCAGCAGGGAACCTACCTCGTCCCAACCCTCATGGCCGGCGAGGCCGTGGAGCGCGCGGCGAAGAACGGCGTGCTGAAGGGGCTTCGCGCGGAGAAGGCACTCGCCGCCGCGGCCGCGATGCGGAACGCCGTGAAGATCGCGGTCGCGAACAAGGTGCCCATCGCGTTAGGCACCGATGCGGGCGTCGGTCCGCACGGCGCGAACGGGCACGAGTTCACGCTGCTCGTCGAGTGGGGGGGCATGACCCCCATGCAGGCGATCGTAGCCGGCACGAGCAGCGCCGCCAGGCTGCTCGGCTGGGACCGTAACGTCGGCACGCTCGCGGCCGGCAAATGGGCCGATATTGTCGCGGTGCCGGGCGACCCGCTCGCCGACATCACCGCAATGGAAAAGACGGTGTTCGTGATGAAGAACGGCGTCGTGCACAAGACTCCGGGTACCGCGCCGGCCATGTGAGGCCGGGCGCCACGGCTGGCGTCCTACCACCCCGCATGCCGCTCCACTGCTGGACGTCGGCACGGTACACGGTTCCACTCCCGCCGGGGCATCGGTTCCCGATCGCGAAGTACGCCATGCTTCGCGACGCCGTGCTCGCGGCGGGCCTGGTGTCGCCGTCACACGTGCACGAGCCGGAGCGCGCGAGCCGCGATGCGCTCCGGCTCGTGCACACCGAGCGCTACATCGATGCCCTCGCGTCCGGGACGTTGAGCGACGCGGAACAGCGCCGGATCGGGCTGCCGTGGTCAGAGGCGCTCGTCGAGCGCTCGTTTCGCGCCGTTGGCGGGACGTGCGAGGCCGCCGCGGCGGCGCTCGACCTGGGGCTCGCGATGAACCTCGCGGGCGGCACGCACCACGCCTTCCCCGATCACGGCGAAGGGTTCTGTGTCTTCAACGATGTGGCGGTCGCGATTCGCATGTTGCAGCGCTCGGGGCGCATCCGACGCGCCGCGGTCATCGACCTCGATGTGCACCAGGGGAATGGCACGCACGCGATCTTCGCCGGCGACCCCACGGTGTTCACGTTCAGCATGCACGGCGGCCGCAACTACCCGTTTCACAAGGTCGCCGGTTCGCTGGACGTGGAGCTTGCCGACGGAACGGGCGACGAGACGTATCTCGACCTGCTGGCGAGCGCCCTGCCCCGCGTGCTGTCGTCGTCCGCGCCCGATCTCGTGATCTACCTCGCGGGCGCGGACCCGCACGAGGGCGACCGCCTTGGCCGTCTGTGCCTAACGTTCGGTGGCCTCGCCCGCCGCGATGCGATGGTGCTGGACGCCTGCCGCGAGGTGGGGATTCCGGTCGCGATTACGATCGCCGGTGGGTACGGACGAGATATCGCGGACAGCGTGCAGGTGCATGTGAACACGCTTCGGATAGCCGCAGCTATCAGCTAGCAGCTATCAGCAAAGCGAGAACCCTCGGGAACCCTCTCGATGCGAGAGAAGCGTCCCGAGGGTTCCGTTTTGCTGATAGCTGATAGCTGCTAGCTGCTAGCTCTATTGCTTCGTCACTTTGAATCCGTCAATGTGCACGTCCAGATTGTGACTCACGCGAATCCCCGCGATCCCGTCCGTCGATGTCATCATCGAACCCGGGCCGACCGCCTTCGCGTGGTCCATGCTGTACACTTCCTTCCCGTTGATCAGGTACTGAATCTTCTGCGGCCCGACCACCACCTCGAGCTTGTCGGTGCTCTTCCCGGACGCGTCCGGCTTCGCGATCGCGTCGCTCGGCGTCCAGTTCGCGATCGTGTGGATCAGCGAGTCCGCATCGCCCGCCCGGTGCTTGATGAGGAACGTGCCGTTCCCGCCGAGCGTGAAGTAGACGTAGTTCTGTTTATCCGTCGTCAGGTCCTTGCCCGCGAACACGAGCCCGTAGGCCTCGGCGTGCGCCGGCCGCTTCGTGAGCGTGAACGTCGCTTCCACCTTGTAGTTCCCCGACCCGACGTCACCAGGACGCCAGTAGATCGCGCGCGACCCCGACGTCGCATGGAGTCCGTTGCCCATGACCACGAACTTCGGCGGCGCGGCGCCGCCAGCTCGCGGGTCCACGCGCATCTGCCACCCGGGCGCGAGGTCACCACCCCCCGCCACCTTCTTGTCCGCATCCTGCGCCAGGAGCGCCGCCGGCGCGATCATCGCACCAAGGGCGAAAGCAATCACCGTCTTCCGCATCGTTGACCTCCAGAATGTTCGGCCGGAACAGGGACCGGTCGTCGTGGAGATTAGTAGGGTGTCACGAGGGCTGCCAGCCGGCGAACGTTCGGTAACTGTGAGTCGCCACGAGCAGCCCGATAGCTTTTCGCCATGCCGCCAATCCCGCCGCCTCGCGAGTCCGGCTACACGACCCGGACGCCCGTCCCACTCTACTGGTGCGCGTACGGCCCCGCCGGCGCGCGACGTCTGCTCGTGCTCCACGGAGGCCCCGGAGCCGACCACCAGTATCTCCTCCCGCAGATGCTCGCGCTCGCCGACGAGCACGAGCTCCTCTTCTACGATCAGCGGGGCGGGGGGAAATCGCGAACGGACGACCCGACGCCGATCACGTGGCAGACTCACGTCGAAGACCTGGCCGCGGTGGCCGCCGAGCTCGAGCTCGGTGCCCCCGAGCTGATCGGGTATTCGTGGGGCGGCCTGCTCGCGATGCTGTACGCCGCGGAAGCGGCTCGATCGGACGGCTCGCGACCGCCCGCCCCGACGTCGATGATCCTCATCGATCCGGCGCCCGTCACGCGAGAGTACCGGGCACAATTCGAGGCCGAATTTTCGCGGCGGCAACAGAGCGAGCAGGTCCAGCGATTACGGGCGGAGCTCGCGGCGTCCGACCTGCGAGAGCGCGATCCTGAAGCGTACCGCCACCGGGCCTTCGAGCTGAGCGTCGCCGGCTACTTCGCAGACCCCGAGCGAGCCCGCGACCTCACGCCGTTCCGCGTGATTGGCCGGGTGCAACAGAGCGTCTGGGGGAGCCTCGCCGATTTCGACCTTCAACCGCGGCTGCGACAGGTCCGCCTGCCGGCAATCGTGATCCATGGGCGCGAGGATCCCATCCCCCTCGCGTCCTCGGAGGCCGCGGCGGACGCGCTCGGCGCTCGGCTTGTGGTGATCGAGGACTGCGGACATGTGCCCTATGTGGAGCAACCGCAGTCATTGTTCGATGCCATTCGCGAGTTCCTGACCAAATCGAGCCCCTTACCGCGAAGGGAAGTCCCGTGAGCACGCTCGAAAAGTTCGAAATGCCCCACATCGCGACCATCGACGTCGATGGTCACCGGTACAACGTTGCGCTCCGAATCGAGCACGACGGAATCGAGTTCGTTGGCCGCCTCTGGTTCGCCGATGAGGCGTGGGCGGAGGACGATGGGATCGTCGATCAGGGCGTCCTGCCCGGCCGGAGCGCCGACATGGTGATCGGCACCGCGCAGACGCTCGGCGAGCGGGATCTGGTGCAGCGCTACCGCCGCGCGCTCGCGCAGAAGCGTCGCTTTCACGCCTTGCGTCGCCTTACGGTGGAGGTGCTCGACAACATCCGGCATCTGAACGCGCTGGCGACGTCGATGCGCGCCGGGCTGGTGGACATCGAGGAAGCGGCATCCGAGATCGATCATACGGAGGACCGGCTCCACGAGCTGATCGATCGCCTGAGAAACGTCGCGGGCGTCGAGGGGCGCGGCCGGCTGATGTGAGGTCGGCACGATCCGCTCTGACCTCTTTGCCGAGCTGCGAGCC
>DAINRQ010000056.1:37147-38424 GCA_036741775.1 Gemmatimonadaceae bacterium
CTGCGAGCCTGGGCTTCGGGCTCTCGCTGCGAGCCTGGCGGCCAGCACGCAGCCGCTGTCAGTAGCGCTCCAGGTCGGAGCTGCAGCTAGCGACCCGCCAGCTCCCAGCTGGCCTCCCAGCTGCCAGCTCTCACCTGGCGCGCCTGTATTATTCGCTGCATGGACTCTCGCACCGCGGCGCACGTGCTGTCGGAGATCGCGGCCCTGCTCGATCTCCACGCTGCCAACCGGTACAAGGCGCGCGCCTATCGCACCGCCGCGAAAGCGATCCTCGGACTCGACGCCGACGACCTCGCGCCCCTCTATCGATCCGGCGAGCTCGCCACCGTTCCGGGAATCGGCCCGGCGACGCTGTCCGTCGTCGCGGACCTGATCGAGAACGGCGAGTCGCGGTACCTCGAGCAGTTGCGCGTCAACGTCCCCGAGGGCGTTCTCGAGCTCATGCGCATCCCCGGACTCAGCGTCGCCAAGATCCAGCAGATCTTCGAGGAGCTTGGCGTGTCGACGCTCGACGAGCTCGAGGCGGCAGCGCGAGACGGCCGCCTCGCGAAGGTCAAGGGATTCGGGCAGAAGACCGCTGACAAGCTGCTCGGCAGCATTGCGTTCGCGCGCCGGACGAGCACGCAGGCGCTGCTGCCCCGCGCCGTGGCGGAGGCCGGCCGGCTCCTCGCGTCGGTCACGCGACACCCGGACGTCGTGGCGGCAGAGGTCGCGGGATCCGTGCGACGACGCTGCGACGTCGTCCGCGACGTAGACATCGTGGCGAGCGTGCACGGCGACCCGGACGTCGTCGCCGCGTCGTTCGGCCGCGCGCCGGGCGTGCGCGACGTCGTGACAACTCAGGGGCATGCCGCCATCCGGTACGTCGACGGCGCCCTGCTCGATCTGTACTGCGTCCCGCCTGACGAGTTCGCGGTGGCGCTCTGGCGAGCGACCGGGAGCACCGGACACGTCGAGGAGATGACGATCGCGTTAGGCGCTGCGGGCTTCACGGTCGTCGGCAACCGCGTGCTCGATGCCGCGCAACGCGTCGTGCCCTTGCCCGACGAGGCTGCGCTCTACGCGCTCATCGGCGCCGAGTTTCCCGCGCCGGAGCTCCGCGAGTCCCGCGGCGAGCTCGCGGCGGCAACCGCGCACGCGTTGCCGCACCTCGTCACCGCGGCCGACATTCGCGGCGTCCTGCACTGCCACTCGAGCTATTCGGACGGCACCGCGTCGATCGCCGAGATGGCCGACGCGGCGCGCCGGCTCGGGTGGAGCTATCTCGGGATCAGCGA
>DAINRQ010000057.1:0-7239 GCA_036741775.1 Gemmatimonadaceae bacterium
CGCCGGCGAGAAACGCGGCGGCGAGTGTCGTGCTGAAGTAATCATCGGCGTTTCGCCCCGCGCCGTGGATGCTCACGAGCACACGCGTGAGCGCTTCGTTTCGCGTGTCGAGCGGGTGCGACCGGTAGACCAGGGAGCGTCCCGGACCGCCGGCGAGCACCACCCACTCCGTGCACGTTGGGGTTGCGGACGTACAGGCGGTGGCCGCGCCGCGCCTGGCGGTCGAAGCGGGCTGTGACAGGGCCGTCGCCGTGACGAGGACGCTCGCCGCGACGGCGGCGATCGGCGTGCATCTCATGTGCTGCGCTCTCGCGTTGGGTATGCCGGCAAGTATACCGGCCGCTCGCGGGATCGCGAGGTCTACCCAACGCAGCAAAGCGGATCAGCGCTTGGCTCGCCTCGCGGCGAAGAGCATGACCGCGCCGACGACCATCGCGAGACCGCCCACCACCGGCGGCACGAACCCCCGACGCTCGGCGGCGACCTCGATGGGACCGACGTCCACTTCCTGCCGCTCCTTGGTGAACCCGAAGCCGCCCATCGCGAGCACCACCGCGCCGGCCACGAGCAAGACAATCCCAATGATAGCGAGAGGCCGCATAGGAACCCTCCGCGTGCGGGTGGTTTGACGAACGCCAGGTCGTGATCGACCAGTGTCTGCACATCCGGTGCCTCGGGCGCGCACCGTCGGATCACCCGTGTGCCGTTAGGTAGCGCGGGGCGGATGCACGTCGCATCATAGATGCCCCGCGGATTTCCAACCTCGTTGCTGCTCCGCCCTCGCAAAGGACGTATGTACCAGCTCCGACTTCCGTTTGTCTCGCGTACTGGGCTCGCGCTGCTCCTCTGCGCGCACGCTGGCGTGCTCGGCGCAGCCTGCAACGTCGGTTCGGATGGCGGAGCCTCCCGAACGGGCGCGCGCGCGGACGCCGTCGAGGAGGCACGCTCCTTCATGGACGCGTATGCACACGACCTGCTTGCCGGCGACCGCGCGGCGATAGCGGCTCGGTACGATCGGACCGGCGCGTACCTCCTCGGGAACGGCCGCAAGCAGTTCGTGCCCCACGACTCCATTGTGGCGCAGTACAGCGGGGCGAACTGGTCGCCACCAGCGTCGTTCGAATGGCGCGACCTGTCGTTCGAGCCCGCGGGACCCGACGCCGTGGTCGTCGTCGGTCTGTTCACCTGGGGCCGAGGCGGTACCGCTGCGCCAATGACGTTTTCGTACACCTCGCTCCTGCGCCGTCAGGACGGAGTCCTCCGGATTCGTGTCGAGGATGAATCACTCGACCCGGCGAGCCTGCCGCCTCAGCCGCCGGCTGACTCAGCGCGCAGATGAAGCGGAGAGGGAGCGGGCGGGTGGCCCATTGGGCCACCCGCCCGCGACCAAGCCGTGACTTACTGCAGGATGAGGTCGGTGTCCCCGAAGTCCGCACACACCTGCGTGTTCGTGGTCGGATCGAAGTAGCAGAGGAACCCGTCCGACGCGCGACGCGAGTAGACCCGCCGGTTGCCCGCCACGTCCATCACCTCGACGCCGAGGACCCACTGACCGAGCGCCGCGAGAGGTGAGAACGTGATGGTGCAGGTCCACGTCCCATTTGTCGACGTCCCGGCCGTGCGCGGAGCGAAGCACTCCTGGAACTGTGTCGTTTGCGTGCTGTTGTAGATCACGCGCACGAAGGACACGCCGCTCAGGTTGTCGGTGATCCCCAGGCTCGTCGTGACCTGCCCCTCGACGGCCGTGATGCTGACGCTCTGGAGAGAGGGCGCAATGCCATCACCCGTGCTCGTGACATCGATTGTCGGCGACGGCACGCAGTTCCCGTCACGGTTGCACAGCTGCCCTGAACCGTTAGGCAGCCAGTCCGAGAACGACGACCACCCGCCGTTGCCCGCGCGGTCCGGAACGCGGAGACGCCCCAGCCGCCACGTTCCCGTTTGCGCCTGCGCGGGAACATCCACGAAGCACTCCCAGAAGCCATTCAGGTTCGTGCCCTGGGTCCGGCTGCAGGTCCCGATGAAGTCGATTTGCTGGTTGCTCGGCCCCACGAGTGCCAGCCAGAAGTAGTCGAAGATCTGGAACCCGCCATCGATTCCCGTTCGGTCGTCCGTCGCCGGGAAGCCGAACCAGACTCGGCGCGCACCCATCCCCGCGTCCACCGATACTGAGGGTCCGAACGTCCGGGGCTGGACATCGAGGCTGACGCCGAGTGACTGCAGCAGCGGCGGGTTCACGTCAGGCGTCGCGCTGTTGACCGTGATCTGAGGGATCTCCAGGCAGTTCGTGGGATTGCCGTTCTGACAGAAGCCGTTCTGTTGGTGGAAGAAGAGCGCCTGGTTCTGGACGTTGTCCCGGATCCAGACGATGTCCGCGCGCCAGAGCCCGGCCTCCGCGTGATGCGGGAACGTGGCGGTGCACAACCATTCGCCATTCGTATCGCTGCCCGCGTCCGGCAGGCCGCCCCGGTAGCAGGGGAAACGCAGTTGCCGCCCGGTCGGACTGAACCATCGGATGTCGATCCAGTTCACGCCGGCGCCGTTGTCCGTCAGCGCGACGCGCGTGAAGAGCGTGGCGTCGCCGGCGCTCACGTCGAGCGTCGTCGAGCTACCGAATGTCGGCGTCGTCGCATTGCGAACCTCGAACGCGCGAATCACGGGCGCTTCCACGTCCTCGAGGCTGAGCGGGTCGCGTTGCAGGATGACGTACACGCTGAAGCTCGTGACCTCCGCCGACACGGTATGGTTCACGGGGTCGACGAGTCCGGCGTCCTGCTGCTCGTACGAGCCGTTCACGAGCTTGTGAATGCGAAGCTCCGCCTCGGGTACACCCGGCGGCACCGCCGACGGATCGTAGGGGATCGTCATGACGATCGGCTTCGCGAACACCAGCCCGTCGGGACCGAAGTCCCACGCCGTCCCCGGGATGATGGGTTGGTTCCCGGGCGGCACGTTCAGTGCCGGCACTGCGGTGATGTACACGTCCTGCGTCAGAGCACCATCGGGGATCGTCAACCTAACGCCGTTCGCGAGCTGGATCGTTCCGCCAGCGGCGCCCGCGCGAGCGCCAGCTCCCTTCTCGATGACGAAGTTCACGGGGAGCGTCGACCCGGCGACGAGGTACACGTGATTCGACCCGGCCGGGCCTGAATGCCCTCCCGGGGCGACGACATCGACATCGACGTGGCCGATCTCGCTCCCACTGGCCAGCACGCGGATGCGGTAGTTCCGCGTGGGATCCAGCTTGTCGCCCTGCGTCTTCCAGAGTGCCTGGTAGATGCCATCGTCCGAGATCCCGAGCCGAGCCGGCGGATTGGTCTGCGACGTTAGGCGCTGGACCACCGGCTGCACGCACGCCGTCCCGGTCCATTCGCAGATCTCCACGGTCAGGAGGTCGAGCAGCGACCTGTCGCGATCGCTCACGGGGACGCTCGACTCGGCGATCGGAGGAAAGAAGTGGAAGCCCGGAATGCCCGAGGGACCACTCGGTGCCATGGTGACCGTCGGCTCCATTGCCCGTGGGCGATTCGGTTCCACCGGCGCATCGACGTCCGAGCAAGCGAGGATCACTCCCGGCACCAGCACACCAAGCACAGCGCGTAGCTTCGACATGCACGCCCCCAATCGATGGTGGGTAGGACAGCGACGGCCGGCCGCCAGCGCGCGGTGCCGAGCGGCCGAGGTACTCGTTCCGTTGTCGGGCTGCTGTCTAGCATTGATGGCCCTGGGTGTCGGTTTTCCCACGTCCCGGCGACCAGCGACGCAACGCCGCCCTTGCGGAGGTCTGGAATCAGCCGGACGTCATCGCCTCGCCCTCGGGTCCCGCGATGCCGGGGCAGACCCGCGTCCCGACGCCCCGCGTGCAAGCGTGTGTGCCGGCTCGGAATGACATCGCGCCTGGCGCGCCTCGGCGATACGTTCGTGTAGAGCCTCACAGCGGAGCCCTGCACGTGCGAATGCCCAGACTTCTCGCGCTCATAGCGCTCGCCCTCGGTCCCGCCTGGACTGCGTGTCGGAGCACTCCGAGCGTCGAGGCGACTGCCTCGCGAGTCGAACTCGCTACGTTCCCGGGCGATACCTGGGAGCGGGTCTCCGACCCCACGCGCCTCGGGTGGAGCAAGGAAGGGCTCGACTCCGTGCATGCCCTCGTCTCGCGCATGAGCTCCAGCGCGATGGTGGTCGTGGACCGCGGGCGCATCGTTTACTCCTACGGCGACCTGACGGCGCAGAGCTATCTCGCCTCGGTCCGCAAGAGCATCCTCTCGATGCTCTACGGGATCGAGATCGCGCGCGGGAAGATCGACACGTCGAAGACGCTCGCCGAGCTCCGCATCGACGACCATGGTGGTCTGTTGCCGGCCGAGCGCGAGGCGACCGTGCAGGATTTGTTAGGCGCGCGGTCGGGCGTCTACCACATCGCGTCGTACGCGGGCGACTTCCTCGCCGAGGCGCCGCCACGCGGGTCGCAGAAGCACGGGACCTACCAGCTCTACTCCAACTGGGACTTCAACGTCCTCGGTACCATCTTCGAGCAGGAGACGGGGCGCGACATCTACGACGCGCTGGAGCAGGAGCTCGCGCGGCCGCTCCAGATGCAGGACTTCCGGCGCGACCTGCAGGAGAAGGCCGGCGACACGACGCGGTCGGTGCACCTCGCGTACCCCTTCCACCTCACGACGCGCGACATGGCGCGCATCGGGCTGCTGATGCTGCGCGACGGCAACTGGAACGGGAAGCAGATCATCCCGCTGGACTGGGTGAAGAAGTCCACGGGGATCATCACACCCGTGTCCGAGCTCAACCCGTCGCGGATCCGGCGCGGACGCGCGGGCTACGGCTACCTCTGGTGGGTGTGGGACGGTCCGTGGAACACCGGCCCGTACGAGGGGGCGTACTCCGGGTTCGGTGCGGTGGGCCAGTACATCACGGTCATCCCGAAGCTCGACCTCGTCGTGGCGCACAAGACCATTCCGGGAGATCGGCGGAACGTATCCGAGCGGCAGTACCACGAGCTCCTCGACCGCATCGTTGCGGCGCGGACCGGCGAGATGCCTCGGCCCAAGCTTCCGACGATGCCGCCGTACGACCTGCTCATCACGAACGCGCGCGTTCTGGACGGCACGGGCGCGCCGGCGGTCAGCGCGGATGTCGCGATCGTCGGAAACCGCATCGTCCGCGTGTGGGCCGATCCATTGCCGCGCGATTCGGCACTGCGGGTGATCGACGCGAAGGGGCGAGTGCTGGCGCCCGGGTTCATCGACATGCACGCGCACCTCGATCCGTTGTTTCGCATGCCGGACGCGCAGAGCGCGGCGATGCAGGGGGTGACACTCGCGTTAGGCGGGCCGGACGGCGGCGGGCCCTGGCCGTTTGCCGCCTACGTCGACTCGGCGGACCGCGCCGGGCTCGGCGTCAACGTCGCGTTCCTCGCCGGGCACAACACCATCCGCCAGGAAGTGATGGGCACGGCGAACCGCGCGCCGACACCCGCGGAGCTCGAGCGAATGAAAGCGATGGTCGCTCAGGCCATGCACGAGGGCGCGTTCGGGCTCAGCACGGGACTGCGCTACATCCCGGGCTTCTATTCGAAGACCGATGAGGTGGTTACGCTGTCGAGGGTGGCCGCCGACTCGGGCGGGATCTACACCTCACACCTTCGCGAGGAGGGACTCGGTCTCTTCGAGGGCGTGGCCGAAGCGCTCGAGATCGGGCGGCAGGCACGGATTCCCGTTGTCCTCACGCATCACAAGGCGGTGGGGCAGAAGATGTGGGGCAAGAGCACCGTCACGCTCCGGATGGTGGACTCGGCGCGGAGTGCGGGCACGGACGTGATGATCGATCAGTATCCGTACACCGCGAGCTCCACGAGCCTCAACGTGCTCGTTCCGCCCTGGGCGCTCGAGGGTGGGCGCGAGGAGCTCCGGAAGCGGCTCGCGACCCGCGCGCTTCGAGACAGCATAACGCGTGGCGTGGTCGACTACCTCATCAACGACCGCGGGGGCGGTGACATTCGGCGGGTCCAATTCGCGAACGTTGCCTGGGACTCGACGCTGAACGGGAAGACGCTCTACGACTGGGCGGTGCGCAAAGGTATACAGCCCACGCCCGAGAAGGCGGCGCCGCTCGTCCTCGAGGGTGTGCTCAACGGCAGCGCGTCGATGGTCTTCCACGTGATCGATGAGGGCGATGTGCGTCGCATCATGGCACACCCCATGACGATGGTCGCGAGCGACGGACGCCTCTCGCGCCCGGGGCAGGGCGTGCCGCACCCGCGCAACTATGGCACGTTCCCGCGCGTGTTAGGTGAGTACGTGAGGGAGCAGAAGGTGCTGACGCTCGAGCAGGCCGTGCACAAGATGACGGGGATGCCGGCGAAGCGGCTTGGCCTATCGGACCGCGGGTGTATTCGCTCCGGGTGTGTGGCGGACATTACGATCTTCGACCCGGCGACGATCTCCGATAAGGGGACGTTCACGGAGCCGCATCAGTACCCGGTGGGAATCGACTGGGTGCTCGTGAACGGCACGCCGGTGGTGGCGGATGGCGAGTTCACGAACGCGCGGCCGGGTCGGGCGCTGAAGCACGTGGTGCCGCGGCGGCGCTGATGCGGTGGCGTGGCATGAGGCGCGATGTCGTGATGCCGAAGGCGGCCGCCAGGCGATGTAGCGTGCGGTATGGACGACCCCATCTGGCCTTTGAAGCGCCAACTGGCCGACGCGATTCTCGAGCTCTCGGCCCGCGAGACCTGGCTCAGCGCAGCGCGGCGATTCGGCATCGATCCCAGCCGCATGTGCGACCTCCGCGCGGGGCGGATCTCGCGATTTTCTGTTGAGCGGTTGATTCGAATTCTCGCGACGGTCGGTCGGGGGGTGGAGCTGAAGGTTGTCGTCACGACAGGTCCTGAGCGGATCTGTTGGAACCCGAGGCTCCGGGCGAGACGAGACGCATACCTGGCGCAGCTGCGTCGCGCGACTGAGACAGGCGCGCATACGGCGAGTGTGTCGGGAGGCTTCCCTGGCGGCGTCCTGGTCAACACGCCGCGCTCGAACGTGCGCGGTAAAGCTTGGCGGGCCAGCCACCCGCCTCGCGGCCGGCCGGACATCCCTGCTATCTCGTCCGGCGAGGGCCTTCTCCGTCGCGAAACAGACGGTTGGTGCCGGTCACGTCCCGAAGCTCGAGATGGAGTAGCCGGAGTAGCCGGAGTAGCCGGAGTAGCCGGAGTAGCCGGAGTAGCCGGAG
>DAINRQ010000057.1:7339-37822 GCA_036741775.1 Gemmatimonadaceae bacterium
GTAGCCGGAGTAGCCGGAGTAGCCGGAGTAGCCGGAGTAGCCGGAGTAGCCGGAGTAGCCGGAGCCGGCGCGCGGGTTGGGCTGGCCACCGGACGCTCTGGCCAAATTTGGCCAGAGCGTCGTCGAGAACAGCCCGGCGAAGCGGGCGTAACGCCCGCGCGTGCTTTCGCGTCCGGGAGCGGATCGCCCCTCCAGTTCCGTCAATCGGAGCCGGTGCCCGCGCAGCGCGCGACCGAAGTCCTTGCCGGTCTGGGACAGGGTCAGAGACTCACGGTTACGAGCTATAGGGGCGAGGCACTCACGGTTGCCGGGTATACGGGTCGTTCGCCGCCCCTGCTGATCGCCGACGAGATCTCGGGGGCATGTGAGCCGCTCGTCCGGGCGTATCGTGGCGCTTGCCGGCGGCGCGGGCGCCACCGGGTCGGCAGCGCGAAAGAAACGAGCGATGTCTGGATTCCAAGGCGATCTGCGCATGACGTGGGCAATACGCCACCTCACACGGAGACCGTCATGCGCCCCGCCCGGACTACTCGCTTCCTGCTGCTCCTGTCGATCGCCGTCGCCTGCAACTCGCTCGAGAGCCCGACCACTGCGCCGATCCAGGTGCCACTGCGACCCGCGGCGGCGGTGGACGTCCCCTGCGCGGACTGCGTGTTCGGACCGGAGACGTTCGTCCGGGGGCAGGGCCGGCCAACGGAGTTCACCAGGACGCTCGAGGGTGTGGCGGCCGGGACCTACACCATCGACGTCGACGACCTCGGTTCGATGGGTGCCGACGGGAGCGTGGTCCTGAACGGGCAGACCATTCTCGACCGCCGCGCCGTAACTGGAGAGGTGGGTCCCCGTCACGTCACGGCGACCGTGCAGCTTTCGGGGAACGACGTGCTCGAGGTGAGGTTGCTCGGCAGGAAGGGCTCGGTGCTTCAGATCGCGATCAGACCCGCCAGCGTCGCCGGCGACTGCTTGCCCGATCTCCCGGCGCCGCAGCTCGTGGTCGAGAGCGGCGAGATCGACGGTTTCGGCAACAACCTGTACGAGCTCGCCGTGACGAACTACGCGAGCTTCCCCGACTATCTCTTCGCCCCCGCGCCGGACCTCGAGGCATGCGGGGCCAACACAAATTCGTCGCGAACCTGGGTCGACATTTTCAGCGGGGACGACGATACGCGCCTGTTCGGGTTCTGCACGTTCGGCGAAGCTGTCCACCTCAATTCGGCCTGGTTCGTCGTGCAGCCTGGGGAGACGGTCCCGCAAACGGTCTACATGACCCTGACGGACCGGAAGTGTGGAATCACGTATACCTCGAACAAGGCGGACGTACCGCAGGTCATCATCCAGTAGGATTGAGGCGACCCGACGCCCGTCCGGCGTTGGGTCGCCGCTCGCGGGCTGGTTCGGCGCGCCCGCGCTGCGGCTCCCGATACCGCTCGCGACGCGCGTGGAGCGGTGTGTGCTCATGGCCGACTCGTTAGGCGCGGTTGCCCGGTCGAGCGCGTTAGGAGCCCCATTGCTATTTCGCGACGACGGTGCTATCATGCAGCGTGCAGCCGACGCGTATTCGCGCGTCACGAGTTCCGGAGATAGCAAAACGGACCCGAGCGTGTGCTCGGGTTTTTTTGTTTATCGGACGCTGTGCGCCGCCATTCGTGGCGGCAGGAACACGTCACGGCGATCCAAGAGGGGCCGCCTGGCGAGCCGGGTGTCGGTTGTTGCCGACGTCCGAGCGCTACAACACCATGAGGAGTTCGACACATGCGTACGACCGGCACAGTGAAGTGGTTCAACGACGCCAAGGGCTTCGGGTTCATCACGCCCGAGAACGGGTCCAAGGACCTGTTCGTCCATCATTCGGCGATCCAGGGCAGCGGCTACAAGTCCCTGACCGAGGGCGATCGCGTCGAGTTCGATACGGTGCAGGGCCAGAAGGGCCCGGCCGCTGAGAACGTCGCGAAGATCTCCGGCTAACGCCGCGAACCACGCGCTGTCGTCACGCCCCGCCTGGCTCGATGCCAGGCGGGGCGTGGCGCATTCGTCTCCCGATACCCAATGAAAGAGAAGCAAGCACAGACGCTTCGCGCCGCCTGGGGTGACCGACCGTGTGGCCATCCCGCGTTCGCGCGCGAGTACGACCAGGCGGGAAAGCGCACCGGCAACTACTTCTGCACGCAGTGCGGTGCCCCGATCTCGTACCGCGAGCGAGCCGAGCTGCTCGCCGGGCGGAGCGAACGCGCGGCGGACGCCGGCGACCACCCCTGGCGTTAGGCGGCGCGGGCCCTACATGAAGAAGTTCGAGCGCCTCGACCAGGCGACGACCCCGGACGGCACGGTCCTGACCCTCATCCGTCACGACCGCGAGTACATGATCCGTGTCGGTTGCGTGGAGCTCATGTCCACGCGCCAGCACCACTCGGAGGAGAAGCTCGCCGAGCTGGTGTGCGTGCCGCTCCGTGAGACACCCGAGGCCCGCGTGCTGATCGGCGGGCTGGGGTTCGGCTTTACACTCGCGGCCGTACTTCGCTCGCTCGGTACTGACGCCCGCGTGGTGGTGGCCGAGCTCATGGCCGCCGTGATCGAGTGGAACACGAACCCCGACTACGAGCTCGCGGGTTTCGCGCTGCGCGACGAACGCGTGGAGGTGCGCCACGACGACGTCGCGAACGTGCTGGAGGCGAGCCGCGGTGTCTTCGACGCGATCATCATCGACGTGGACAACGGCCCCGATGCGCTGACGACAGTGGGGAACGGAGCGCTCTATCGCGACACCGGCATTCGCGCGGCGGCTGCAGCGCTGCGTCCCAACGGGCGTCTCGCCTACTGGTCGGCGACCGACGATGCCGCGTTCGAGGCAGCGCTCAACCGCGCCGGACTCACGGTCGAGCGCATCCGGGTACCCAGGCGCGCAGGCTCGCGGAGCAAGCACACGATTTTCGTCGCGCAGCGGATGGCGTGACAGCGGCAGCTTTCAGCTCGACTTCCGACTCCCGACTCCCGACATCCGACGTCAGGGCACGTCCATCCGGCGGAGTCGCCTGACCGAGAAGAACAGGAAACCGCCGAACACCAGCGCGGCCATCAGGATGGCGACCGTGAGGCTCAGATGGCTCCCGAACGCGAAACGGCGTTCATCGAGCCCGTGCATGAGCGCGATGGCGTAGTGCCGGATGCTGAGGAGCCTCACGCCCGACACGAACCCCGAGAAGAATCCTTCCCAGAGCACGATGTAGAGCAGGCCGAGCCCGATCGCCTGACTCGACACCAGGCCTAGCCATACGAACGCCGCGGCGTAGAGCGCCACCCCCACGATCGCCGAGATCGTAACGGCGATCGTCGCCTGGACATCACCGATGTACGCGACCCAGCTCGTGAGAAACGCGCTCACCGCCATGAACGGCGCGGCGAGGGTGATGACCGCCAGCAGCTTCGGCACCGCGATCTGCCACCGCGGGATCGGTGCGAGCGTCAGATTCGCCAGCGTGCGGTCCTCGACCTCGTTTCCCATCGCGGCGGCCGCGATCGCGAGGACCACGAGCGGGGCGATCGAGCCGGCGAGCATCGCGCTCAGGATCGCGGTCTCGAACTCGCGCACCGACGGCGCGTCGCTGGACCGAAGCATCAACACGGCGATGATCACCGGCATCGATGCCAACACCGTCATGATCGTGAGACGCCATCTGCCAGACAGCTGGCGCAGCGTCAGGCGGTACACGGATCCCATGTGTTACTGCTCCACGAGGTAGCCAAAGACACTTTCGAGCGAGTCGTCGAGCGGCTCGACTCGGCGAAGACTGATCTCCGCCGCCTGAGCCAGTCGAGGCAGCTCGATCTGCAGATCCTGCACGTTGCGGCTCAGCACGACGAGCGCGCCTTCAGGATCCACGTTGACCGCGTCCACCGACGGTAGCTTCACGACCTCCGCGGCCAGCACACGCGGGGCGTCGCAGATCACGCGCACGTGATACGGCCGCTGGTCGAGCGCCGCGCGGATCGCACGGAATCCGCCGGACGCCGCGAGCTTCCCGTTCACGATGAGCAGCACCGTGTCCGCGAGCTGCTCCACCTCCTCCAGGATGTGCGACGACAACACGATCGTCCGCCCTTCGGCGGCGAGCTGCTGGAGGAGCCGCTTGAAGTGCACGCGCTGGCGCGGGTCGGCCCCATTGAGCGGCTCATCCAGGATGAGCAATTCGGGGTCATGCACGAGCGTCGCGGCCAGGCGCATCCGCTGGCGCATACCCCGCGAGTACGTGTCCATCGGCCGGTGTTGCGCGTCCGCGAGATCGACGAGCGCGATCGCCTTGTCCACGGCGTGCTCGAGGTTCTGCACGCCACGGAGCTTCCCCATCACGCGCACGAACTCGCGCCCCTTCATGAATCCGTAGACGGTTTCGTGCTCCGACATCACGCCGATCCGCTTGTAGACCAACGGGTTGTCGCGCACCGGCTCGCCGAAGACGGTGACGGTCCCGCGCGATGTCGCGGCGAGCCCGGTCATCATGCGGAGGAGGGTGGTCTTGCCGGCCCCGTTAGGTCCGAGCAGGCCGGTGATGCCAGGGCCGATCTCGAAGCTCACGTCGCTTACCGCGACGACGCTCCCGAACCACCGTGACACTCCCTGAACGCGAATGACGGTGTTGTCATTCCGAGCGGAAGCGCCGTCAGGCGCCGCAGGCGAGGACTCGCCGGGGTGCTGGTAGAGGGGCCCCTCTACCGGGACGACGGCGATCCCTCGACTCGCTGCGCTCGCTCGGAATGACAGCTCTGCTCCGGGTGACACCGGCTCGACACTCATGGCGACATCCTCCGATACCGCCACCAGAGGACCGCGGCGGGCACGATGGTCCATACGAAGTACCACGCGACCAAGACCCGCGACCCCAACAGCCGCGCCGGCGCGTCCTCCGTTACCTCGCTGACGTCGGCGAAGATGACATCGTTCACGTGGACGGGGATGTTCGTCAGGTTGAACATCGAGATCCATTGACCAACCGGGCCATCGATTTCCGAGGAGAGTCCCACGGTGAACGGTGTCGTGATCACGAACAGTCCGACGAGAAACACCGACGCGTACGCCCGACGAGTCGTGAACGACGCCGTGAGAAGCGCGAGCGTCGTCGCATAAACCGCCATCGCCGCGCCGGCCGCGAGGAACCTCGGCACGTCGAGCCAGTGCTTCCGGAGGTACTCGACCGGTAACGGGTCTCCCGCCGACAGGCCGAGGAAGAGAACGACCTGCGGCATCCACAGCGCGGCGAGCATGACCACGAGAAACGCGGCCCAGCGCGAGGTGATGTAATCGGAGCCCGTGAGCGGCCGAACGAGGTAGAGATTGATCACGCCATTCCGTCGATCGGGGCAGAGCAACTCCGGTCCTACCACGGCAGCGAACACGAAGACGATGATCGAAGCGATGCCGTAGTAGTCGGAGTGCGACGGCAAGTTGGCTCGCTCAGCCGTGCCGGGACCGCCGAGCCGGTTGGCGGCCCCCGCAACGATCGCGAACACGAGTCCGATCACCGACATCACCGCGACGAAGAACCAGGGAAGGATCTTGGCGCGCCCGCCGCGGCCGAGCCCGAGGGCGGTACGAACGCCGTCCTTGAATACCGCGCGGCGCGAGCGCCCCCGCCCCTCCCGGCGATCGGTGTAGCGCTGGTACCCGATGTCGAAAACTGTGCCGGTGCTCGTCATGCAGCCTCACCATCGCGTTCGAAGATCTCCGTCAATGCCCGGCGACGTGGGGCCATGCGGCGCAGCGGTGCCCGAGCCTCGACCAGAGCATCTCTCACATGGTCGTACACCGACGCGTCGCGTCCCTCGATCGTTAGGCCCGCACGTTCTGCGGTCACCACGACGCCGCGCTTCTCGAGCGCGGTCACGAGCGCCTCGCGGTTGAAGTCCACCTCGATGAACACCGTCTCCGTCTCTTTTGTGAACTGTTCGACCTCCCCGGATTGCACGAGCCGGCCACCCTGCAGGACGATGATGCGGTCGCACGTCCGCTCGATGTCGGCCATGAGGTGCGACGAGAACAGCACACTGATGCCGAACTCGCGGTGCGTCTTGCGGATGAGCGCGAGCATCTCCTCGCGGCCAGCCGGATCCAGCCCGGCGGTCGGCTCATCGAGAAACACGAACGCGGGGTCGTGAACGAGCGCCTGGGCGAGCTTCACGCGCTGCTTCATCCCGGTGGAATATCCACCGATGGCGCGGTAGCGTTCCTCGAACAGGCCAACATGCCGGAGCGTGTCGGCCGCACGCGTCCGCGCGCTCGTCGGTGGAAGTCCACTCGCCTCCGCCATATGCGTGAGAAACTCGGCGGCGCTCACGTGCGTCGGCAGGCAATCGTGCTCGGGCATGTAGCCGACACGCGCACGCACGCTCACGCTCTCGAACGCGTTCTGGCCGAGCACTGTCGCCTTGCCCGAGGTCGGCCGCAGGAGGCCGAGCAGGATCTTGATCGCGGTGCTTTTTCCGGCGCCGTTCTCACCGAGGATGCCGGTGATGCCGTCGGTAATGCTGAACGTGATATCGTTGAGCGCGACGACGTCGCCGTACTCCTTCGTCAGATGCTCGACGGAGAGCAAGGGTTGGCCGCTCGTCATCACGCGCCCGCCGGCTTCGGTGTTTCGCACGATTCCATGTGTCCGTACTCGCAGGCTCGCCGGCGGAACGTCGCGGCGCGTTCGGGTTGGCGATACACGCCGGCACCCCGGTCGAACATCGAGGCCAGGCGAGCGCATGCTTCGGCGTGCCGCTCCTCGCATGCGGTGCGGTACAGTCGCGCGGAAGACTGGAGGTTTTGCGGGACGCCTGCGCCGCCGCTTTCGAGAAGGGCGGCCTGGTGGAAGCAGCCGAGAACCTCGCCGTCGTCACACGCCTGCTCGAAGAGCGCGACGGCCGTGGAGTCGTTGCGCGGTACGCCGGTGCCGGCCACATGCAGCCGACCAAGGCCCACGCACCCAACAGGCTCCTTTGCCGTGCAGGATCGCTGGAGGAGATCGGCGGCGCGAGTGAAGTCCTGAGGCACCCCCTCGCCGGCGGAGTAGAGGGTGCCGAGGTTGGCGCACCCGGACATGTCCTTGCCGTCGCAGGCCTGCTGGAAGAGGGCGGCGGCACGCGCGATGTCCCGGGTGACACCAGCGCCTTGGCGGTAGAGGATGCCGAGTCGCGTGCAGCCGTCCATTGCGCCGCGCTCGCACCCTTGCTGGAAGAGGGGGACCGCGCGCGCGGAGTCGCGCTTGACGCCTCGGGCATCCTGGTAAACGACACCGAGGCTCGCGCAGCCATCGCCGACGCCACCCTTGCAGGCGGTATCGAACAGCTCAGCCGCACGCGGGTCGTCCTGGAGGACGTACTCCCCTTTCTGGAGCTTGCGCGCGAGCTGGTTGCAGGCAGCGACGTCGCCGGTGTCGCACGACTCGCGGAGGCGTTTGGCCTCCACGTTTCCGGGGTGGCATGCCGCCAGCGCGACCGTCGCCACCATGAGACAAAGCAAATGCAGTGCGCCCGGGCGTGGGTGATGGCCCGGCGGGGTCCGTGTTCGCATGAACGACTCGAGCGGGGAGGACGCGATCGGAGGGCGACTTGTTGCCCGTGTCAGGGGTACGGGCTCGCGTCGCGGGAAGTTTCGTGGCGAGAGGTCCGGCCTTCCCGGGCCTCGATCACCCTGTCAGATGAGCGGCGGTGCCGTGTCGAACACGGCGACCACCGGCCCATGGTCACTCGTCCCGAACTCACGCTGCACGACGCACGACACCGTCCGGTCGGCGATCGCGCGACTGGCCAGGATGAGATCGAGCCGCCACCCGATGTTGCGCTCCTTCATGCTCCGCCACGGCGCCCACCAGGTGAACAGGTTGGCGTTGTCGGGCTCCAGCTGGCGATGCACGTCCACGAGCCCGTGCCCCAGGATGCGCTGCATGAGCGCGCGCTCGTCGGGGCGCTGCCCGATGATGCCTGGCTTCCGCTCCTTCGGGTGTACGTCCATGTCCGTGAGCGCGACGTTCATGTCGCCGCACAGCACCAGTGAACGGCCGGTGACCTCGTGCTCGGCGGCGAACTCCGCGAGGGACTCGAGAAACCGGAGCTTGGCCGGAAAGTCCTTCCCGCCGTTAGGCACGTAGATCGACGCGACCGCGAAGTCCGACACCCGTGCCGTGACGATCCGATGCTCGTAGTCGAACGCCGGATGACCGAACTCGGGACGCTCCGGGACCTTCGCCTTGCGCACGTGCAGCCCTACGCCGGAATAGCCTTTCCCGCCGTGCCAGTAGCACCAGTAGCCCTCGATCTCGCACAACCACGCGGGCAACTGTTCGACCGATGCCTTGATCTCCTGCAGGCACAGCACATCCGGCTGCTCCCTCTCGATGAACTCCTGCAGCTGCGCCTGACGAGCGCGGGCGCCGTTCACATTCCAGGTTGCGATTTTCACGACAGCACACCAGTCTGCATGCCCGCGTCACTCGATTCGAACGTCGAGAAAGGGACGAACATGAAGCAATCGATCGTGCACGTAGCGCTGGTCGTCCGGGACTATGACGAAGCCATCAGCTTCTACACCGAGAAGCTTCAGTTCAATGTAGTCGCGGACACGTATCAGCCGCAGCAGAACAAGCGCTGGGTACTGATCGCTCCTCCGGGGTCGACTGGACCGACGCTACTGCTCGCCAAGGCATCTACGCCCGAGCAGGAGCGCGCCATCGGCAACCAGACCGGCGGCCGAGTCTTCCTCTTCCTCGGCACCGACGACTTCTGGCGCGACTACAATAGGATGGTGACTCTGGGCATCACGTTCCGCCGCCCGCCGAAGGTCGCGTCGTATGGTACCGTCGCCGTCTTCGAAGACCTCTACGGCAACCTCTGGGACCTCCTGGAGTGGACCGTCAGCTCACGGATGGCGGAAGCCCCAGCGCAGAGTTGAGCCAGCGCACGAGAGGCAGCAGTCCCTGGAAGTCTTTCGCGAGGAGCGCTGGCAGGCGGGAATCCGTGACCTCGGCGTCGGAGAGCATGCGCCCGCTGGTGAACGACTGATAGCGAAGCCACTTCGCTGCGCGATGGTCTTCGGCGAAGCCGCGCGGCATTCGCTTGAGCACGGCCTCGTCATCGAGCCCGTCATACCGTTTCGCCAACCCCTTCGCGATCCGATCGAACCCCGCCGGATCCTCGGCGATGGCGTCACGCAGCTTGTTCAGCTGCGGGCGCGGCGGCATCCACAACCCGCCGCCCACCATCGACCGACCGGGCTCGAGGTGAAAGTAGAAGCCGGCGCTTCCGGCATCCGCCTCGCTGCCCACGCGTGCCGTGGCGCGCCGGTGATGGAACCAGCAGGCCGCGTGGGTCTTGTACGGCGACTTGTCCTTCGAGAAGCGAATGTCGCGGTGGATGCGGAACATCGATCGCTTCGGGTCGCCGCCGATCTCTGGCGCGAACTTCCGCATGCGCGCGTCCATCTCGCCAATGAGGTCGCGCATCGGCGCGCGGAGCTCGGTCTCGTACTCCTCGCGATGCGCCTCGAACCACTCCTTGTTGTTGTTCTTTGCGAGCCCACGCAGGAATCGCAGTGCGGCTGGTGTGAATGCCATTCGTCCTCGTCGATCGCATGTGCCGAGTCGACCGCGCCTCGATGATCAGCTGGCGCCGACCGTCGCTGTGGCCAAATTTGGCCGGAACATCGGGCAGAGGATCGCGCCTGCCCCGTCAGAGCGCAACCCTGGCTACGATGCACTCATGGACGCCTTCATCAGCCATTCTTCAGCCGATTCGGCGCTCGCCGCCCGCATCGAGAAGCGATTGGAGCGAGACGGCCTCACCGCGTGGCTGGACCGCTCCGAGATCCAGATTGGCGCATTGCTGCGAGCCGAGCTGCATGCCTCCATCGAGAAGTGCCGAGCGGTCGTACTGCTCTGGTCGAAGCGCGCGTCCGCATCACGCTGGGTGGCAGCGGAGTTGCTGACCGCGTTCCACCTCGACCGGTTCATCGTCGCCTGCGTTGTTGACGACACGCGACTACCGCAGTTCCTCGAGAGCACCATCTGGCTCGACTTCCGCGGCAAGGTGTCATCCCAGCTCGCAACGCTGTCGCGCGCAGTTCGTGAGGCACCGAACCGGACCACCGTGCCGCTTCCCGTGCCGAGTGCCCGAAGCCCGGAACTGCAAGCCCTGATCGACAATGTTGCACGCGAGCAGTCACGCGAGCTGGACCTGCTCGGGCAGTGGAATGTGGACGCGGCACGCGAGGTTCACAAAAGCGTCGATGGAATGCTGCGGCCGCTCGAGCGGCGGTGGCGCTATGACATTCAAGTGCAGAAGCTCGCGGGGTACCACCGCAAGAACGCGTACCTGATCAAGCACTGGGAGGCGATCAACGGCGGGCGCACGCCCAAGGACACGGTGCTTCTACGGGCCGAGCGCTTCTTCTTCAGTACGCTCTTTCTGAACCCGCTCGACTACGAAGCGCTGAACGGACTGGCGAGCATCCTCATTCTCGAGCGAGAGCTCAGCGCGGCGCAGTTCTTCAACGATCGCGCGATTCGCCTCGCGAAACGCGATGGCGTCGAGTACGCCGAGGCGAAGTTTGATCGGGACGTGATCCGCAACTTGAAGAAAGCGGGGCAGGGCACGGGAGGCGGGTCATAGACCACGGGACAACCGGTATGGCGGTCCCTCGGCCCTGCCTTCATACTAGCCGGCCACTTCGGACCCGCCGCGATGAATCCACCTCCCGACCTCGATCCAGCCGCCAGCCGCGAGGCGAACGGGCACGCGCGTCGGTGGCGACTCGTGCTTGGCTCCGACGCTGAAACGTCGAGTGGCGTCTCGCTCACGGGTGCGGACGCGGGGATGGATCAGGCGCTGCAAGCGCTCTACGGCGGCGATCCGAGCGGCCAGCAAGGTACGCGAAGCAACGAGCGCCGAGGCGGGCTCGGCAGCTCGGCCCCGTCTGTCGCGCGCTGGCTCGGCGACATCCGCAGCTACTTCCCGTCGTCCGTCGTGCGCGTCATGCAGAGGGACGCGCTCGAGCGCCTCGACCTCAAGCGGATGCTGCTCGAGCCTGAATTGCTGCAGGCAGTCGAGCCGGACGTCCATCTCGTCTCCACGATCATTGCGCTCAAGAGCGTCATCCCGAACAAGACGCGGGACACCGCGCGCCTCGTCGTGCGGCGGCTCGTGGACCAGCTACTTCAGCGACTCGCGAACGCCACCCGGCAGGCGGTCACGGGCGCGTTGAACCGGGCGACGCGAACGACGCGGCCACGCTACGCGGAGATCGACTGGCATCGCACCATACGCGCGAACCTCAAGCACTATCAGCCCGAGTACCGGACGATCATTCCCCAGACGCGGATCGGATTTGGCCGGAAGCGCAGCTCGCTCCGCGATATCGTCCTGTGCGTCGATCAGAGTGGGTCCATGGCCGCGTCGGTGGTCTACTCGAGCGTGTTCGGTGCCGTGCTCGCGTCGTTGCCTGCCGTGTCGACGCGGTTCGTCGTCTTCGATACCGCGGTCGTGGATCTGACCGAGAATCTCGATGACCCGGTGGAGCTGCTATTCGGGACGCAGCTCGGTGGCGGCACCGACATCAACCGGGCCCTCGCGTACTGCGAGTCCGTCGTCAGGCGCCCGAGCGAGACGGTGCTGGTACTGATCAGCGACCTCTACGAGGGCGGCTCTCGCGACGAGATGCTGAAGCGTGCGGCGTCGCTCGTCGCGTCGGGCGTGCGCGTGGTCGCGTTGCTCGCGCTGAGCGATGAGGGCGCGCCGTCGTTCGACCATACGAATGCCGCGGCATTCGCGGCGCTCGGTATCCCCGCCTTCGCCTGCACGCCGGACCAGTTCCCCGACCTCATGGCGGCAGCGATTGGACGGCAGGACATCGCGCAGTGGGCCGCCGCGCGTGGCATCGCCACTGGTGGCGGAGGCACGGGACACTGATGTGGACGGCGGAGACAGTCATTGCGCTCGCGCCGGATCCGGCGTCCGCCAAGGCGGGACGCGATCTCGCGACGAGACGAAAATGGTCAGCGTTAGGTACGAATACTGGCTCGGACGGCGTGGCCGTGTTGTGGGGCGCGTGCCAGGGGAGCGGCAAGGACCCGTACCTCACACGTGTGGACACGGGTGAGCCGGCGTTCAAGTGCAGCTGCCCGAGCCGGAAGTTTCCCTGCAAGCACTCGTTAGGGCTGCTTCTGCTCTTCGTTCAATCGCCGAGCGAGTTCATTGCCGGCGCGCCGCCAGATTGGGTCGCCGAGTGGATCGAGAGCCGGACGACGCGTGCGGCGAAGAAGGCGGAACGGGACGCGCGTACTGCGGAGCCACCACCGGCCGACGACGATCCGGCGAGCGTCGCGAAGCGCGAGAAGGCCACGAAGCAGGCGGCGGCACGCGTCGAGGAGCGCGAGCGGCGAGTCGCGGCCGGGGTGGCCGAGCTGGGGCTGTGGTTGCGCGATCTCATCCGCCAGGGACTGAGCAGCGCGGCCACCCGGCCGGCATCGCACTGGGAGAACATGGCGGCGCGACTGGTGGACGCACAGGCCCCCGGCGCGGCGAGACTCGTCAGGCAGATGGCGTCGATCCCCGCCAGTGGTGAAGGCTGGCCCGAACGCCTGCTCGACAAGCTCGCACGACTCCACCTGCTGCTCGAGGCGTACGGTCGCATCGAGACCCTTCCGCCCAATCTCGCCGCCGACGTGCGCACGCAGCTCGGCTGGACGGTGACGCAGGAAGAGCTGCTCGCTCTCGACGGCGTGCACGACCAGTGGGGTGTCGTGGGACGGCGCATCATCGAGGAGGATCGACTCCGCGTCCAGCGCACCTGGTTGTGGGGTAGGGACACTCGTCGCGGTGCACTCATCCTGCACTTCGAACCGGCTGGCGTCACACGTACTGAGGGACAACCTGTGGACCCGACGCTCGTTCCCGGAATGGCGTTCGAGGGAACGCTCGTGTTCTTCCCGAGCATGGTGCCTCTTCGTGCGACCGTGAAGGAGCGCTCGAACCCGGTCAGCTGGGATGTGGCGAGCGGCTACGCGAGCGTTGCCGAGGCCGTGGGGAGTGTCGCGGACGCGGATGCGCGTATGCCCTGGATCGACAGCCACCCGGTGTTGCTGCGCGAAGCGATTCCCACGACCGATACGACCCCCTGGCGACTGCGCGACCCGGCCGGCCATTCGCTTCCCCTCTCGCATCGCTTTCGCGACCGATTCCGTCTGCTCGCGGTGAGCGGCGGAACGAGTGTGCCGATGTTCGGTGAGTGGGATGGCGAGTCCCTGACGCCTCTCACCGTGTGGAGTGAGAGCGGCGCGGTGTCGGTATGACCGCCCCCCGCACTGAGCTCACCGTCTGGTCCGCGGTCGTGAACACCGCGTTGCTCGGCACCGATCGTAGCGGGTTGGTACTGCCGCCGAGCGACGGATCGTTAGGCGACGCGGTCTCTGCGCTCATTCAGAGCGCGGCCGACCCATCGGCGGCACTACTCCGCGTCGCTGCCGCGGCGAGCGCGTATCGACGCTGCGGGTGGAGCCCCAGGCGAAGCGACGCCCCGTTGCCCGAGCCATGCCCGCCCGACGCGAAGCCCGTCTGCAAGCCCGCGGCCGCCGCGCTACTGCGCCGCATCTTGCACGGCGAGCACGAGTCGCTCCTCGGTGCGTGGCTCGCCCTCGCGACGCGGCATCAGGTGCGAGCTCCCACCGACGTATTGCGCGACCTCCTCGACGTCGGGAAGCGTGAACCCGCGCTCCGCGCAGTCGTCCTCGCGGCGGGGGGAACGCGCGCGACGTGGCTCGCGGGGTTCAACGAGGACTGGTCGTACGCGATCGCCGGCGACAGCGTCGATTCGGTCGTGACGACCTTCGAGACCGGAACGGGTGCGGCTCGGGTCGCAGCCTTCCAGCAACTCCGCCGTCTCGATGCGGAGCGCGCTCGCGTTGAGCTGGAAAAGACATGGGCGCAGGAGAGTCCGGCCGAGCGTGCCGCGTTCACGGGCGCGCTCGCCGAAGGGCTGGGCTCCGCGGACGAGCCGTTTCTCGAGCGGGCGCTGGATGACCGGCGAAAGGAAGTCCGGCACCAGGCCGCGTCGCTGCTCGCCAGGCTGCCGACGTCCGCGCTCGTTGCGCGGATGATCGACCGGGCGATATCGCTGCTCTCGTTAGGAAAGTCGGGACTACTCAAGCGGACGCGTATCGACGTCACCCCGCCGCCCGAGGCCGACGCGGCACTCCTCCGCGACGGCATCGACCCCAGACCACCACAGGGGCTCGGCGAGCGCGCGTGGTGGTTGGCGCAGATCGTCGGCGTCGTACCACCGTCGACGTGGACGTCACGCTGGTCGCTCGATCCAGCGGCGATACTGAAAGCGACGGGCGGCAATGAGTGGAGCGACCCGCTCGTCGCCGGCTGGCTCACCGCGACCGAGCGATACCACGATGCAAGCTGGGCCACGGCCTTCTGGGAGCACGCCGATGCCGCGCGCATCGACCCACGTTGGGCGTCACCAGCGCCCGAGCGCGTATTCACGATGGTCGTCGCGGCCGAGCAGGTGGACGCCGAGCTTCGACGGATCGTCGACGCGGAGCAGAACGCCCTTCGCGGCGACAGCTCGGCGCTCGTCGCGCTCCTCCAGTGGCAGCACGAGTGGAGCGATCCGTTGGCGCGAGCGGTCGCGCGCCGGCTCAAACGGTACGTCGGTGACGCGAAAGTCCCCCTCACGGTGGAATTCGGTCTGCGCGCGCTGATCGAGCGGTGTGCGCACGCCGTGCCGGTATCCGCCATCGACGCGTTCATCGATGGCTGGCCCGAGGGCTCCGGTGCGGGCGAGTCATGGGGCCCGGCGGTCGACTCACTCACATCGGTTCTTCGTTTCCGCAGCGACCTCGATGCGGCATTCAACGCTTGATGTCATTCCGAGCGGAGCGCGTGCGCAGCACGCGCGCGGTCGAGGAATCGCAGTCGTCCCGAAAGAGAGGCTTGGCCCTCGACGGGAGGAGCGCGATTCCTCGACTGCGGCGCTTCGCGCCTCCGCTCGGAATGACAGACGGCTCGGAATGATCGGGAGAAATCAATGACCCTGTCTCCACCAACTTCGGCGACCCCCGCGACGAGTGTCGCGATCCTCCGCGCGCACGCCGAGCAACAGTTCGCGAGCGAGCTGGAAGCGCTCGCGAAGTCGGACACGCGCCCGCGCCCACCGAGCTGGCGGTTGTCGCCCTGGGCGGTCGCGATGTACCTCCTGGGAGGCAAGACCGATGACGGCGTCGAGATCACGCCCAAGTACATTGGCAACCGGCGTCTGATCGAGATCGCCATCGCGACGCTCGCGACCGATCGCGCACTGCTCCTGCTCGGCGTGCCAGGCACGGCGAAGACATGGGTGGCCGAGCATCTCGCGGCGGCGATCTCCGGCGATTCGACCCTCCTGGTCCAGGGAACCGCGGGCACGAGCGAGGAGTCCGTCCGATACGGGTGGAATTACGCGCGGCTCCTCGCCGATGGTCCATCGCTCGCGGCGCTGGTGCCGAGTCCGATCATGCGCGCCATGGCCGAAGGACGCATCGCTCGCGTCGAGGAGCTCACCCGCATTCCGGCCGACGTGCAGGACGCGCTCATTACGATCCTGTCGGAGAAGACGTTGCCCATCCCCGAGCTCGGCAAGGAAGTGCAGGCCACCAAGGGGTTCAACCTCATTGCCACCGCGAACGATCGCGACAAGGGAGTGAACGAGCTCTCGAGCGCGCTCAAGCGGCGATTCAACGTCGTGGTACTTCCGGTGCCGTCGACGATCGACGAGGAAGTGGACATCGTGACGCGACGCGTGGACGCTCTCGGCCGCGCGCTCGAGCTTCCGGTGGAGACGCCTGCGGCGGAGGAGATCCGGCGCGTCGTGACGATCTTTCGCGAGCTGCGCGCTGGCGTGACAGAGGACGGGAAGACGAAGGTCAAGTCGCCGAGTGGGACGCTGAGTACGGCGGAGGCGATCTCCGTCGTGAATGGCGGGCTCGCGCTCGCGGCACATTTCGGCGACGGACGCCTGCGCTCGAACGACCTGGCGGCTGGCTTGATAGGCGCGGTGGTGAAGGATCCGGTGCAGGACCGGATCGTGTGGCTGGAGTATCTCGAGGCGGTGGTGAAGGAGCGGGACGGGTGGAAGGATCTGTACCGGGCGTGCCGGGCGGTGAGCTGATGCTGTCATGAGCACCGTCCATGTGTTCGGGATCCGCCATCACGGACCCGGCTCCGCGCGCAGCCTCGAGCGCGCACTCGATCGCCTCGCGCCGGACATCGTGCTCATCGAGGGTCCCCCGGAGGCCGACGCGCTCATCCCGCTCGCGGCGGACGAGGCCATGCGACCGCCCGTCGCGCTCCTCATCTATCGCCCTGACGCCCCACGTCACGCGGTGTACTACCCGTTCGCTGAGTTCTCGCCCGAATGGCGCGCAATGCGGTTCGCGATCGGTCGGGGTGTACCAGCCCGGTTCATCGATCTTCCTCACTCGCACCAGCTGATCGATGAACTCTCGGAGGAGCCCCCTGCAACCCCGGAGTCCGAGCCGGAGGCACCCCCGTCCGAGTCGGATCCCGCGCCTAACGAGAGTGATTCGACCCCGCCTCCGGCATCGGCAATGCCGGACGACCCACTCGGCTGGCTGGCGTCCGCGGCCGGTTACGACGACGGCGAGCGCTTCTGGGAGCAACTCGTCGAGCACCGCCGACACGACGACGAAGCACTCTTCGCCGCCGTCGCGTCGGCGATGGCTGAGCTCCGCGCGGAGGCAGAGGTGCGCCACAACGCGCTCTCGGCGGAGCTCATCCCGCCGTACGTCATTCGGCGCCGGGAGCGCGAAGAGCGCCGCGAAGCGCACATGCGACGCGCCATCCGCGAGGCTCAGCGCGAAGGGTTCCAGCGACTCGCGGTCGTCTGCGGCGCGTGGCACGCACCGGCCCTGACCACCATGCCGCCCGCCTCGCGCGACGCCGCGGTGCTCAAGGGGCTCCCGAAGGTGAAGGTGGACGCGACCTGGGTGCCGTGGACGAACGGACGACTCTGCGCCGCGAGCGGCTACGGGGCCGGCATCGAGTCACCCGGATGGTACCACCACCTGTGGACCACATCCGACCGCGTCACCGAGCGGTGGCTCGCGCGCGTCGCGGCGCTCCTGCGCGAGGAGGATCTCGATGCGTCGTCCGCGCAGATCATAGACACGGCACGGCTCGCTGATTCGCTCGCGGCAATGCGCGGACGCTCGCTCGCCGGGCTCTCGGAGCTGATGGAAGCGACGCGCTCCGTCCTCTGCAGCGGATCGGACGCGCCCATCGCGCTCATCGCGCGGAAGCTCGTGGTCGGAGAGACGCTCGGCCAGGTTCCCGACACCGCGCCGATGGTCCCACTGCATCAGGATCTGCTCCGCGAGCAGAAACGGCTGCGCCTTCCCGCTGAAGCGGTCGAGCGCACACTCGACCTCGATTTACGAAAGGAGAACGACCTCGCCCGCAGTCATCTGCTGCATCGACTGAACCTCCTCGGCGTGCCATGGGGACGCGGGCAGCGCGCGTCGGGCCAACGCGGCACCTTCCACGAGCTCTGGGTCATCCAGTGGCGCCCGGAGCTCGCGGTGTCGCTCATCGAGGCGGCGGTCTGGGGGAATACCGTCCCCTCCGCAGCGACCGCGCGCGCGTCGGCTCTCGCCGAGCGGGCCACGGAGCTCATGTCGCTGACGGCACTTCTCGAGCAGGTCGTCCTCGCCGACCTCGGCGAGAGCGTCGGCGCGATCATGAACCGCCTGCAGGAGGAATCGGCGCGAGCGCCCGACATTGCGCACCTCATGGACGGCTTGCCATCGCTCGCCAACGTCCTCCGCTACAGCGACGTTAGGCGCACCGACCTCGGTGTCGTCGGAGACGTGGTGGACGGGTTCGTCGTGCGCATCTGCGTGGGACTGCCGGTCGCCTGTAGTTCACTGGACGACGACGCCGCATCGGCCATGCGAGGGCGCATCGAGGCGGTGCACGGCGCAATCGCGCTCATGCAGCGGGAGGAGCACACGGCTGCCTGGCAGGACGCCGTCCGCCGGCTCGCGGATTCCGAGCACGTACACGGCGCCGTTGGTGGGCGGTGCGCTCGCCTGCTGTTCGACGGCGGTGCGATCGACTCGGCCGACGCGGCTCGTCGCCTTTCGCGAACGTTGTCGATCGCTGAGGAGCCAACGCGTGCCGCGGCATGGATCGAGGGGTTCCTCGCCGGGAGCGGGCAGTTGCTGCTGCATGATGATTCGCTCTGGCGCCTCATCGATGACTGGCTCGTCTCCCTCCGCGAGGAGACGTTCGTTGCGCTGCTCCCTCTTCTGCGCCGCGCGTTCTCGGCGTTCAGCGCCCCCGAGCGCCGCCAGCTCGGCGCGCGCGCGCGTCGCCCCGGCAGCGCTGGCCGCATATCGGTGCACGACGACGCCGATTTCGATGGCGCGCGCGCCGAGGCTGCGCTCCGAACCGTGCTTAGTCTCCTTGGTGTGAAGACTCAGCCGGAGTCATCAGTGACGGCCGGAGTCATCAGTTCCCAGTCATCCAGTCATGAGTTCCGAGTCACTTACTCACAACTCATGACTGGACGACTCAGGACTGATGACTCGCGACCCGGAACTGACGACTGAGAACTCCGCATCCTGGTCGCCGAGCGTACCCGGCTGGCTGCCGAGCCGCAGAGCCCGTGAGCGCCACAGTCCGTATGACTCACGAAGCGCTATGGACGAGGCACGCGCGCTGCATCGAGCACCGCATCGATCATGGGCCCGAGGATACCTTGCGCGGGTGTTCCGAAGACGTTCCAGCTGTTCGCGACAGCGACGATGCGATGTTGCGGGACGATCACGAGGAACTGCCCTCCGAACCCATTACCCGCCCAGATCTCGGTATTGCGGCGATCGTAGCGCCACCACTGATACCCATAGCCGGGCGAGTTCGGGTTCGCGGCCGCCACGTGGTCGATGCGTCGCGCGGTTGCTTCGCGCGCCCATCCCGGCGGAAGGATTCGCGTGCCGCGCCACACACCGTCGTCCATGTAGAGCTGGCCGATCTTCGCGAGGTCGAGCGACGCGAGATACAAGCCGCCTTCGGTATCGGGGTGGCGGGTCGGCGTGCGCTTCCAGTGGAACGACGTGATGCCGAGTGGTCCAAAGAGGTACCGCCGAGCGTAGTCGTCCGCGTGCATCCCCGTTGCGGAACGGATCACCTCGGACATCAGCTGGCTGCCGCCACTATTGTATACCCACTTCGTTCCCGGCTCGGCGTCCATGGGCTGAGCGAGCGTGTACCTGATCCAGTCGGAGCTGTGCTCGAGCTGCAGGGTGGTGTTCGTGGAGTCGAGCGGCCGATCCGTCTCGTGCCACTCGATACCAGTGCGCATCGTGAGGAGGTCGACGAGCGTCGCCTTGCGAAGCCGGGGGTCTGCCTTCGAGAGGTCGTACTGCGTGAAGTACGAGAGCAGGGGCGTCTCGAGACTCTTGATCTGCCCGCGTTGTGCCGCGACGCCGAACAGCGTAGCGGTGACGGACTTGGTGACGGACTGCAGTGTGTGCAGCTCGGTACCGTTCCACCACGGGTGAAAGGTCGGATGGAGGTAGTTGTATTGATTGAGCCGCGACGAGTCCTGGCAGGTATCGATGCCGCATCCGATGGCCGACTGCTTGCCGCGGCTCAACTCGCGATAGTCCCGGGGGAAACGCTCGTCCACGATGAGGCGCCCATTTCGAATCACGACGAGCCGATCGGTGTTGCCGAACGCACCGCTCTGCGCACGGGAGACGAGGTCGCGAAGCGGGGCAGGGTCCAGCCCTTCTGCCTCGGCCGTGGACGCGGGCCAGCCACCCGCGGCCTTGGGAGCTTGCGCGTGGGCCGGTGCCAGGATGATGCCGGTGGCGGCTAGTGCGGCCAGGATGGAAGCAATGACAGAGCGGCGGTTCACGGCGGTGGCAGGAAGACAGGTCTCTAGCGGAATGACGCGTGCACCAGCTTGAGCAGGGGAATCGACGACGTCAATGGCGCGGCCGACCGATTCGGCAAAGTGGACCCGTTAGGCAACTGCTAAGTGGTCTGGTCGCTTTCGGACTCGTCACGGGTGCGTTCTGGACCGCTCCGCGCTGGCTCGTGCCGCACCTCGCTAGATGGTCGCCGCGTTGCCTGTACCATGTTCCGACACGCGAGCGCGTCATCGCGTTGACAATCGATGACGGCCCCGACCCCGCACACACGCCGGAGATCATGCGGCTGCTCGACGAGCACGGTGTGCGGGCAACCTTCTTCCTCATCTCCGGCCACGTACCGGGCGCCGATTCGATCGTGACGGATCTCGTGGCGCGCGGTCACGAGTTGGCCAACCACCTAACGCGCGACGAGCCGAGCATCCGGTTGTCACCGGCGGCGTTCGGCGTCGCCATGCGTGAGGCGGACAGCGTCCTCTCACGGTTCTCGTCGTTGCGGTGGCTGCGGCCCGGCGGCGGGTGGTACACCGGCACCATGCTCGACACCCTGGAGCGCGCGGGCTACCGGTGCGCACTCGGCTCCGTGTATCCGTATGATGGTGGAGCGACGTGGCCACCGCTCGCGGCAGCGTACATCCTCGCCAACACTCGGCCCGGCGCGATCATCGTCCTGCACGAAGGGGGTGCTCGCGGCGCACGCACCGTGTCCATTCTCCGCCGCGTACTGCCGGAGCTCCGTGCGCGGGGCTACCGGGTGATCACACTTGCGGAGCTTGTCACACTCACGGAGCGCGCCGGAAGCCCACGTTCATGACAGGCACACCAGGCGCGGCCGGCAGCGGTGCGGCACAGGCGCGGGCGCACCGCGGGGTGGCCGGATCGGGCCACCCCGCGGCTGACACACGTTATTCCGTTCACGAACGGCGCTTACAACTCCTCCGCGAATACGCGTCGCCCGATCCAGGATCCGCCTAGCATCTCCTTCGACTCGGCATACGGGCCGTCGGTTATCGGGACAGCGCGGCTGCGCGCTGGTGCGTCACGCCGTGATCGGCTCGGCTCACTCACATCGCCGTGCGTCGGTCCATCGCGTTGTCCCGAGTTTCGCGTCTGGCGTCTACCGTTCGTATGTGAAAACGTTCCCATCGTGCGGCCTCCGTTGCGAGGGTGGTTCGACCGCACGGTTGCCCGAACGACGCGTTGCGGGCAGAAGCCGATGTCGTGACTTCAGCATGACGATTGTCACGCGGCTTGGCTCGAGTGACAATTGTCATGTGAATCGCATGAGACTTACGACTGGCGGGTTCATCGGTTCGATGCGAGACTCGCCTCCATGCTCGCTGTCGCTCAGGCAATGACAGGACGCCGGGTCCTCGCCGCCGACCGCGCCGAGCGCGAGCCGTACACGACGGAGGTCGCGCCGACTCTCGCGCGTGATGTCGAACGCGTGATCGCTGTCGCGGCAGTAGCGCTCAACATCCTGCTGAGCGTGATAGACGTCTGGCGCCCGGCGTTCGTGCCCGCGCCGTCGGGCGCGCTCGAGGCGGGCGTGCTGGCCGCTCTGGTGGCGGTACCGCTGCACATTCGACACGTCCTGTACGGGCTGCGCGGTGAGCGCCCGCCGGCCGGCATCTGGACGCTCGCGCTACTGGTCCTCGTCAACGTCATCGCGCTTCGGTTCGTCGGGGCCGTGTGGCTCATGCAGTTCGCGTCGCTCGTCGTCTCGATACTCATCGTCGTGCCCGGCGTGTGGGGGATGGTGCTCGCCACGGCCGTTGCCCTCTCACCGTTCGGGCTCGTTGGTGTGCAGTGGTACATGGAGAACATCAACGAGGCTGGTACGTACCTCGTGTTCGCGATCATCTGGCGTGCTACGACGCAGTACGTGCCGCTGAGGCTTACGGCGGCCATTCGCGCACTCGACATGGCCGGGCGCGAGCTCGAGGCGCGCGCGGTCGTAGAGGCACGCGTCAGGATCGATACCGAGCTGCGAACGAGCGTCGCCAGCGCGCTCGAGCAGATCGTCGCGCGTGGGGACACGGCGAGAGTCGTGGCGGAGCAGGATCCGCCGACGGCGGCGGCCGAGCTTCGGCAACTGGTCGCCGATTCTCGCGGCGCGCTCGCGCAGGCGCGCCGGCTGGTCGCTCAGTTCCGCGGATCGTCGTGGCGCGTGGAGCTCGATCCGCTGGCCACCGCCCTCAGAAGGGACGGCGATACGACATGAGTGCGACGTTCGCGCTGACGCCGTCGGTACCGTCGCGTTACCGGGCGCGCTGGCTCCTCGTAGCCATTCACATACCGTTCATTGCGTTCGTCATCGCACAGGGAGGTCTTGGTCTCGCTTTTCCGCCGCAACCCGAGTACGACTGGAGCGCGTTCGCCCTGGCTGCGGTGGCGTCTGGGCTCCAACTGCGGCACAGTCTCGCGACGGCCGAAGGCGTGCGTCCGCGATACTGGGGCTGGACGCTCGCACTCCTCGTCGCCATCGCATTCGTTCCGGCTCCGGCCTTGGGGTCGCGATGGGCAACGATGCAATGGTTCGTCGTGGCATCGTTCGCGATGCTCCTCCCGGGTCGCGTCGCCGGCATTGCCAGCGTTGCCACGGCCGTCGGCGTGGGCATCTGGCTCTCTCTCGTCTACCTGACGCCGGGGTCATCCCTCGCGCAGACCGTGTGGGCGTTCGCGTACTACGAGTCACTCATGTTCCTTGGCGGCGCGGGGCTGTACGGTTCGACGCGGCTCGTGCGGCTCATGGACCAGCTCCACGACGCCCGGACCGACCTCGCCGAGCTCGCGATCGGGCGCGAGCACCTTCGCGTTTCGCGGGATCTCCACGACCTGCTCGGCCAGTCGCTGTCCGCCGTGTCACTCAAGGGTGACCTCGCGATCAGCCTTCTCGAGCGCGACCAGGTCCCGAGGGCCATCGGTGAGATCGAGAGCCTTGTTTCGGTCGCGAGAACGACCCTGCACGACGTCCGCGACATCGCGCATCGCGAGCCGCCCATCGCGCTCGCGTCGGAGATCGCGCGGGCGACCGACCTCCTCGCGTCCACCGGTGCCGAGACGCACGTCGACGTTGCGGTGCAGGACCTGCCACCGGCGGTCGAGGAGCTCTTCGCGTGGGCGCTTCGCGAAGGGGTGACGAACGTCCTCCGGCACAGCGCGGCGACCACGTGCTCGATCCGGATCCAGCGCCACGACGGAATCGTTAGGCTCGAGATCGTCAATGACGGCGTATTCCCCGGGTCGGCGGCGGGCACTGGCCTCACCGGGCTCGCTGCTCGCGCTGCCACCCTGGCCGGCTTGGCGAGCGGCCGCGCGATGGCCGATGGCCGCTTTCGGCTGCGAGTGGATGTCCCGGAGGACGCGAGATGATCCGCGTGCTGATCGCCGAGGATATGCACCTCATCCGGGGGGCGCTCGTGGCGCTGCTCAAGCTCGAGCCGGACATCGAGGTCGTGGCCGAGCTGGAGCGCGGTGACGCGATCATCGAGACGGCGCTTCGCACGACTCCGGACGTCGCCGTTCTGGATATCGACCTTCCCGGGCTCGACGGCTTGAGCGCTGCCGCAAAGCTGCACGAGCAGCTGCCCTCGTGTCGGACGCTCGTGCTCACGGGGCTGAGTCAACCCGGAAACCTGTTGCGCGCGCTCAAGGTCCACGTCCGCGGGTTCCTCCTCAAGGATGCGCCGGCGCCGGAGCTGGCGAACGCGATTCGCTCCATCGCGATGGGGCGTCGGGTCCTCGACCCGGAGCTCGTGGCGGCGGCGGTGGAGACGGGATCGAGTCCCCTCACCGACCGCGAGGCGGATGTTCTCCGGGCCGCGGGCTCAGGCCTCTCGACCGAGGAGATCGGCGATCGCCTCAACCTCTCGGCGGCGACGGTCCGGAACTACCTCTCGAATGCGATCGGGAAACTCGGCGCGCGCAACCGGCTCGACGCGATTCGCATCGCGAGCGACGCCGGATGGCTATAGCGTCATCCCGAGCGCAATTGCGCAATTGGGGTCAGAGTCGAATATCATCGTTCCGTTGCGCGCCGGCAGCGTACGAGCGCCGACCCCTCTGTTCCCCTCGCGGAGCCGCCTCGACGCACCGCGTCCGCCGTTACTGCGTCCGCCGCTGCCGCGCCGGTTTTGCCGCGCCCTCCGCGCTCTGCTCGATGGCGGGACGGGGCCTGTTCCAGCTCGTCGTGGCATCGGGCCTGACGCGGATGACGCGGCAGTGGCGAACGCGGAGGGGGCCGCGGAGAACGACTCCCGCGCATATGACGCGGTGGAACGGCCCGGTCGGAACTGCGATGACGCGGAAAAGCCCGAAACGGCCGGATGACGGCTCTGCACTCACGCCGCCGGCGTGGCGAGAGGCCGCAGACTCCGGCATCCAGAAGGGGGACGACGGATGAGGGGATGACAGTGGCTTGCTGGGGATCTGTCACGGACCGGGACCCGCCCTCACCGGTGGAGGGGCCTCTCGACCGGGAGGAGCGCGATTCCTCGACTGTGGCGCCTGACGGCGCCTCCGCTCGGAATGACAACACGCTCGGATGACGACTCAGGGCAGCCGCGTTCCTTTCCCGATGGCCATGTCGTTAGGCAGCCGGACCTCGAAGCCTGTCGCGCGGCCAGCGCCCGAGTCGAACTCCACCGTGAGAAAATCCATCACCTCGACGAGCTCGCCCTGCTGCAATCGGCCGAGGCGGAACATCCCGGCCCCCCGTGGGAGGAGTATCCAGTCGGCGTAGCCAGGCTCCGACGCGTACATCGGGGGGTCCATGACGGCCCGAAGCTCGCCGCCCTCATGCCGGATCGTGAACGTGACGTCGGCTGGTGGCGTGTCTTCCGGCCGCTCGTGGAGCGTGGTGTCCTTCGGCGGCTCCGGCATCGGCTCCAAACGGAGTCGATACTTCCCGACGATCCGACGCGCGACCTCGGCGTCCGTCGTCCTCGTATACGATGGCGGCACCTTGATGCGAAGTGGGACGTAAACGGTGTCCCACTGCATCGCGAGCGTCATTCCCGTCGCGTTCATCTCGGGAACCCACCAGGTCAATGTCTCCATGAAGGGCTTCTTCTCGCGCGGCACGTTGAACCGGACCTGTCCAGCCCGGTGCTTCGGCGCCTGCGTGTGAAAGAGCGCGGTGTCCCGATCGAGGAGCATTTCCCAGTTGTCGCGCGCGACGGCGATCCACACCGAGTACGTGCCTTTCGGAACCGGTTGCCCTTCGATGGTCACGTCCTTTGACACCGCGAGCTTGGTCGAGGCATTCGCGCCGGGAGTCCACGTCTCGCCCCACCTGACCGTCGATCCGAAAAGCCCCGTGCGTCCGCGCGCCCGCGGACGGTGGTAGGTAACCGTGACCTTCGTGCCGTCCACGGTCTGTGACACGATTGCCGGCTCGCTCGCCAGGAGTTGACAGTCCGCGGCGGCTGCCGGCAGCGACAGCGCGAGCGGTGCGAGCACCAGGATCGACGCGACAGTTCGCATGGGCACCTCGCCGTTGGGGTAGCGTCGCATCGAGTATACGTGCGGGCGTGGCTTCCGGGCCAGCAGATCCGCGTCCGAACTGGCGCCAAGGTGACGATCTCTCTAACGTCCGAGGATTCCAGGCGGCGAATGCCGAGCCTGGCGCCGGTTGGGCCTTAAACCATAGAGACGGAGCGCATGGGGGAGTCGCTGAACGACCGCGTCCTGTCGGCCATAGGGCAGCATTACGAGCTCGAGGGGGAAATCGGGCGCGGTGGCATGTCCGTCGTGTATCGCGCACGGGACCTCCGCCTCAACCGGCCAGTTGCGATCAAGGTCCTTCCGCCAGAACTGGCGCACGATCCGGCCATCCGCGCCCGGTTCACCCGCGAGGCGCAGATGTCGGCTCAACTCTCTCACGCGCACATCGTGCCGATCTACGACGTGGGCGAGCGGGACGGGCTCGCCTACTTCGTGATGGCGCTGGTGACCGGCGGGAACCTCGGCGCATTGCTCATGCGCGAGCCGCGCCAGCCATTGGAGGAGGTCCGTCGTATCCTCTGCGAGGTTGCCGACGCGCTCGCGTATGCTCACCTCCGCGGGGTCATTCACCGCGACATCAAGCCCGACAACATCCTGCTCGATCGCCAGACGGGACGCGCGATGGTCACGGACTTCGGGATCGCGTGGGCGATGGAAGCCGGTGCGCGCCTCACGGCGACCGGGATCGCGGTCGGCACGCCCACGTACATGTCGCCCGAGCAGGCCGTAGGCGAGCGTGAGCTCGACGGCCGCAGCGACATCTACTCGGCGGGTGTCCTGGGCTATCAGATGCTGACCGGCCGAGTGCCGTTCGAGGCCGCGAACGCGATGGCGCTCCTGCTCAAGCATGTGACCGAGCGCCCGCGTCCCATTGTGGAACTGCGGCCCGAGACGCCGCGCGCCCTGCGCGAGGCGGTCGAGCGCGCGATGATGAAGGCTCCGGAGGATCGTTGGCCCACGGCTTCGGCGATGCGTGATGCGCTCACCACGGGTGACGCATCGGTGCCGTCGTGGCGTGCCGACCAGCGGGAACCGGTGCGGTACGCGTCGCCTCGCCCCGACGGGTCGCGTCGGGTGCCGGCGGTGCGGTCGCCGGTGCCGCGTCGAGCCCTTGGTCGCGAGGAGGAATCCTCGCTGATCGCTCGGAATGACGGCGTCCCGCCGGCGCCTAACGTGCGTGACACGCGCCCGCCCGAGATCGTGGTCGAACCGGCACATCTCACGCACCTGACGCCAGCGCAACGCAAGGACCTGCGGCTATGGCACGGCCGGACCAATCTGCACGATCGCATCCGGGCCATGCGCGGGTATTCGTGGGCCACGCTCGCTTCAGTCGTCGGCGGCATCGCCGGTTTCGCGTTCGGGGTCGAAGAGGTTCCACCGTTCGTCCTGGCGCCTCTCGTGCCCATGTACATGTCGGTGAAGGCATGGAAGCGCGGAAAGTCGCTTCGCGACGCGGGACTCAAGCTTCGGCGCGTGCTGTTCATGCCGCGAGCGAAGTGGGTGATTCCACCACCGCCGCCACCGCCGAACCAGGCACTCGAGAAGCTCGCGCCCCGTGAGATCCTCGAGGGCCCAGAGGGTGCCGTGATCCGCCGGGCCGTGGAGGACCGTGCGGCGATCCTGGGCATCGTCGCGAGCCTGCCGAAGGCGGACCGCGCGCTGATCTCCGAGGTGGAGCCGACCGTGAAGGCGATCATGGACCGGGTGTCTCACCTCGCGCAGCTGCTTCACCGGCTGGATCAGAGCATCGATCCCAACCTGGCGACCGACCTGGAGCAGCGTATCGCGGATGTCGAGCGTGAGGGCGAGTCTGCCGACGGCGAGCGCCGCCTCGGGCTGCTCCGACGCCAGCGCACGACGCTCGATGAGCTCGTGAAGCGCCGCGTGACGCTCGGCCGCCAGCTCGACGCGGCCGGTCTCGCGTTAGGCAACCTGCGCCTCGACCTCATCAAGCTGCGCTCATCGGGGCTGCAGTCGGCGCTGTCGGATGTCTCGACGGCCACCCAGGAAGTACGCGCGCTGTCGAACGAGATCGACGCCGTGCTCGCCGCAGCGGCCGAGGTGCGCAGCCTGTAGATTCAAACCGAAGCACCGGCGGAGCGGAATCGGCTTCAGTGCTGCCCTCGCCGTGCCGGAAGATGATGGGTTCCGCGGTCCGTGGGACCGCGCGATCGTGACGGGCGTTGTGACAGGCGCGATCCTCCGCTAGCGACGCGGCGGACGGAATCGCCGCTCGAGGCTGACGCCGAGCCCGCCAGCGTGGCACGCGATCCCGCGGCGACGTCGAGAACGCGCGGGCGGCTCCGACTCCTCTATGCGAGCGCCGAGAGCGGAGACATTCGCCCCCCGGCCCGCGCACTCGAACGGAGGAAACCACCATGACAAGCGCAGCGACGACCTCGGCCAATCCCGTGACCGGCCCGCACGCGGCGGCTGGCCCTCTCGTCGTCTCGAAGGCCAACCCTCGCTACTTCGCCATCAGGTCCGGCGAGACTGGCGAGGAGCGCGCCGTTTACCTGACTGGCTCGCACATCTGGAACAACCTCCACGACGGACTCGGCCCCGGCCCCGCGTGCGCCGACGTGCCTGAGCGGAACGACTATGCCGCCTACCTTCGGTTTCTCGAGGAGCGCGGTCACAACTTCATCCGCCTGTGGCGATGGGAGCAGTTCAGGTCGCAGGCAGCGTTCGGCGCCTTCCACCTCTGCATGACGCCGCAACCGTGGCCGAGAAGCGGGCCTGGCACCGCGAAGGACGGCAAGCCGAAATTCGACCTGTCACGATTCGATCCCGACTACTTCGAGCGACTGCGCGAGCGCGTCATCGCGGCGGGTAACCGAGGCATCTACGTTGGCGTGATGCTGTTCGAGGGGTGGGCGATTCATCTGAGCCCCGCCCCCGATCACGTCGAGGGGCACCCGTTCCACGCCGCGAACAACGTGAACGGCATTGGGATCGACTCGATCCTGGACTACCAGGTGCTCCCGATCGACCCGCGCGTCCAGGCCCTTCAGGAAGCCTACATCAAGAAGGTCATCGACACCGTCCACGACCTGCCTAACGTGCTCTGGGAGGTCGCGAACGAGTCGTCGGGCGGCGGAAGGGTCGATCAGCAGTTCGCCGAGATGATGGGAATGCCCGAGATCCCCGACTGGGGCGACTCGACCGCGTGGCAGTACTGGGTGATCGACGTCGTCAAGCGATACGAGCGAGAGCGTGAGTATGACCCGCATCCCATCGGGATGACCATGCCATTCCCGGTTGCCGATCAGACGAAGGTGAACGCCCCCCTCTACGCAAGCGCCGCCGAGTGGATCTCACCCGGATACGACGACGAGATCTTCGCGAACGGTGGACATCCGATGGCGCCGGCGAGCCCGCCCTCACGGTGGTACGCCGACCCTCCGGCCAACGACGGGGCGAAGGTCGTCATCACGGACACCGATCACTACGCGCCCGGCAAAGGCGACGCGCTGTGGGCCTGGAAGTCGTTCCTGCGTGGCCACCACCCGATCCTCATGGATTTCGGGATCGTCGACGTCGCGAGTCCGCTCGACCCGTCGTTAGGTGTGCCATCGTTCGAGTCCTACGAGCCGGCCCGCTGGGCGATGGGCGACACCCGGCGCTACGCCGATCGCGTGCGGCTCGTATCGATGGTCCCGCGTGGCGACCTCACGTCCACCGGCGTGGCTCTGGCGAACCCCGGCGAAGAGTATCTCATCCTGCAACCAAGTGAATCGGCGGACGAGTTCAGCGTCGTGCTGCCGTCAGGAACGTACGCCGTGGAGTGGTTCAGTGTGAGCTCCCGCGAGACCGCAAATGGCGACGCGCTGACGGTGGTTCGGAGCGGAGCACACCAGTTCCGCGCGCCGTTCACGAGCGCGGAACCAGTAGTGCTGTACCTGAAGCGAGTCCGCGGCTGATCATCATTCCGAGCGAGCGCAGCCGGGTCCCCGCTTGCGAGCGATGAGGAATCGCGGTTGTCCCGATCGAGTGGCCCCTCTACCGGGATGAGCGCGATTCCTCGACTACGGCGCCTGACGGCGCCTCGCTCGGAATGACACGCTCCGCTCGGAACGACGTCAGGCTGCCATGCTCGCGAGCAGGCGGTCGAGCGCCGCGTAGCTCTCGTTCATGCCACCCTCCATGCCCGACTGCAGCATGCCGTCCCGGTCCTCGGCGGTCATGAACAGCGACCGCGTCACGAGCTTCGTCCGCCCGTCACCCAGGTCCTCGAGGCGCATGTCGTCCACCGTCACGTGGCCCGGCATGCCGTCCCACTCGAAGGTCGAGACGATGCGCTCGGGCGGCGTGACCTCACGATACCGCCCCTCGAAGCCATGCGTCTCGCCGCCGGAGTGCTCGACGTATCGCCAGTGGCCGCCGCGCTCGAGCTCCATCCGCTCGATCACGACCTTGTTGCCGCGTCCCCACCATTGCGCGACGAGCGCCGGATCGGTCATGGCCTTCCACACGCGCTCGCGCGGGGCGTTGAAGATGCGCTCGACGTGAATCTCTCGATCGCCGTGCGTCGTGAGCGTGGCTTTCGGGGAAGACGGAGTCATGGTCGTGGGTGTCATGGGTTCTCCTTCGTTCGTTCGAGGAACGCTTCGAGCCGGTCATAGCGGCTCTCGAGCATTTCGCGGTACTGCTCGATCCACGCGGCTTCCTGCTCGAGCCGGTGCGGCCCCAATCGAACGTGCCGCACCCGTCCTACTTTCTCGGTCGTCACGAGCTTCGCCTCCTCGAGAGTCCGCACGTGCTTCTTCATGCCCGTGAGGGTCATGTGGAAGCGCGTGGCGAGATCCGTGATGGACGCATCCCCCCGGCCGAGCATCTGGAGAATTCCACGTCGAGTCGGATCGGAGAGCGCCCCAAAGGCCGAATCGAGGTGCCGCGAATACTGAACCATGTGGTTCAGTATCACATTGGGCAGGCGCTCCGTCAAGCCCCAGCTGCGTAAAAAGGCTTCGTAAGGGGTCAGAGTCCTAACCCATCGTTCCAACGC